>NZ_JAWHTQ010000007.1:0-243865 GCF_032681335.1 Lactiplantibacillus sp. DA1
AAAATACAACACCAACCCGACCTATCGAACGATATTTTTACAAACGTCATATTTTTAGCTATTATCGTACAATAATTTACCGATACCACGAAAATAGCCGTTTAGTCGACAACCACCACGACAATAAGTCAACATGCTAATGCAACACCCTAACGCCTCGTTCAAATCTACCAGACTCAAAAAACGCCGTAGTCTCAAACTACGGCGTCCAAGCGGTTCTTAACTTCCGCCCAATCTATGTGGTTAATGTTCTTCTATGATGCTATGTGTTGCGGTCACCTGACCGGCACGATGAATGGCGTTCTTTAAGACGAACGGTGCAATCATCGTCACCACAATGATGACCAAAATAATATCCGAATAGTAATCGTTTGATAGTAAGTGCGCTGAAAGCCCAATTTGTGCCGTTATTAGCGCCATTTCACCACGCGAGATCATGCCGGCACCGACTAAGTAATTACTGTGGCGACTGAACCCATTTAACTTCGCACCCAGTCCACAACCCCACAACTTAGTTAACACACGGAGCACCGTCATGACCAAGATTTACCAGACCCCCTTGAACGTCATATTTAAACCCACACTGACGAAGAATAATGGTTCCCGAATTGTCCAATCAAAAGCAGTATTAAAGAATTCAAAATAGGCTCTCATTGTCACTAATTTTAAATACGACTAAACCAGCTTCACAGCCTTCCATTTCACGTTTTATCAATAGCCTAACGGTCAAAAACATCGACAAGTTTAATCAGCTATTGTTGCACGTACCAGATACGGCTTTTGATTGGTATAATTAACAGACATTAGCCCTGGATATTGACTCGACCCACGCCGATACATACGGGCAACAGGAAGCTGTCAGTTATGATGCTCATTACGATACCGAACCAATCTTAGTTTTTGATAGTGTCACCGACTTATTATTAGCTGTTAAACAGCACCCGGTAACGTTTATACTTCTAAAGACGTCGATAGATTTTTACGTCCCATTCTCAGCCATTAGCGTGGTTTAAGTTGCGACATAGACATTTTAGTACACGGTAATAGTGGCTTTTCGACACCCGCATTATATGATTTGTGTGATGAATTTAATTCGATGAATTTCATTGTCATTTTCTAATCAATTTAAAGTGTAACCGCCGACTGGTTACACTGGCCGAAAGCCAAGTCAATTACGATGACCAACCAGATTTTTCAAAGATAGAAGCCCATCAATTTGAGTTTGATTACCAAGTCACAACTTGGTCTAAATCTTATCGATCCGTTTCCCAGAATGTTTGCCCTAGTAATGAATTACTGTACCACCATGAGCTTGTCGTCACTAATTTAAACACGGTTGGGCCGACCGATTTGTTCACTACCTATCATCAACGAGGCGTGGTGGAAAATAACATTAAAGAAGTTAAACTCGTTTTTTTATGGACAAAACTAATAGCCATAGTTTCCTAGCTAATACGTTCCGACTGTTACTTAGTGCAGCCGCCTATAATATGGTCCTGGCTTTAAAAAAACGGTTTACCTACGGAAAAACGGTACTATCAACTCACAACACTCCGTTGGATTGCCTTTCACATCCCTGCGGTTGTCAGCGCCATACCCGGCGCTACATCCTAAAACTAAGTAGTAACAACGTTTTTGATGAGGTCTATTGGTCAATACTAACGCGAATTCGATGCTTAACGCAACGAGCAGTCCTATTTTTAAATTTTCCTGTAAAACCAAGGGATAAGTCTGCCCAAACTGACAGAATAGCGCTCAATCTGAGCTGCCGAATCTACATTTGATTGGTTCAGCCTCAAAAAAATAAGATCTGGGTGAGTCAAAAGACTCATTCAGACCTTATTTTTAAAATGTTTTAATTTTATCGATTCTATGAATAAACCGGGGATAAAATTACTTTTGAAAACTTTTCTTATGAAACAATACGTGGCAAATGCCTAAAATACTAACAATTGTAAAAACAGTCTGCACAATCCAGTCTAAACTGCTCATATCAATATTCACTGCTGCTTTTACGCTAAAAACAAAAACAATCAACCAACCCCAAAAATTAATGTCTTTCAAAAAAAATTTATTAATCACACTGAACACTCCTAAAATTGAACATATGGGTGCTTTAAATTCCAACGTGCTTTCTTGCCAAGATAATATCCCCAAGAGCTCCATAACTTGGTTGTTAAATCACCGCCAGAGATCTTTTCTAGGTTAGATGTACTAATTTTTTCAAATTTATCCATGTATCTCCAACTCCTTAATGATAAAAGCCTTTATTAAAACTTTTTTCAATCGTTTTGCGATGCTTATACGCAGACCATAGAATTTTAATTCCAAGCGTATATACTGAAGTTGGGACTGATCCGCCCTCAATTTGAGACAAGCTACTCTTGCCTAGAGTAGAAAATTTATTCAAGTTATTCATAATATATCCTTTCCATGCATCAAGAGGCTGACAACTCACACAAATTCATTTGCATTTCATATCATACGTTTGAAATGCAATTCCTCACTTTCCATCTCAAACACCCCCTCGTATATTACGTATCACTCAATATTGTTAGGCAATACTATAATTACAAGCCAATTTATCAATACACTATTTTTAATTCGGTTTACTTTTATTGCTTATCAATTCAATACTAATTGCTTTCTATAGCTTTAATATAACACCTACCCGACCTATCGAACGATATTTTTACAAACGTCATATTTTTAGCTATTATCGTACAATAATTCACCGATACCACGAAAATAGCCGTTTAGTCGACAACCACCACGACAATAAGTCAACATGCTAATACAACACCCTCACGCCTCGTTCAAATCTATCAGACTAAAAAAGCGCCGTAGTCCCATACTACGGCGTCCAAGCGGTTCTTAACTTCCGCCCAATCTATGTGGTTAATGTTCTTTTATGATGCTATGTGTTGCAGTCACCTGACCAGCACGATGAATGGCGTTCTTTAAGACGAACGGTGCAATCATCGTCACCACAATGATGACCAAAATAATATCCGAATAGTAATCGTTTGATAGTAAGTGCGCTGAAAACCCAATTTGTGCTGTTATTAGTGCCATTTCACCACGCGAAATCATGCCGGCACCGACTAAGTAATTACTGTGGCGACTGAACCCATTTAACTTCGCACCCAGTCCACAACCCCACAACTTAGTTAACACACCGAGCACCGTCATGACCACGATGAACGGTAGCAATTGCCAGACCCCTTTGAACGTCATATTTAACCCCACACTGACGAAGAATAATGGAATAAACGTCGTGTAGCCCACTGGTTCAATACTAACGTCCACCACGTGTTGGTAATCAGTTTGTGCAATTGCGACTCCGGCGAAGAAAGCACCTATAGCACCACTCAAGCCCACTAGTTCTGCCAACCATGCCAACGCTAAACAAATAATAATCGCCATAATAGTTGGACTGGCAGCCATCAACAGATGATCACTCAAGCGCATCAGATACGGGGCAACCCACTTAATCACGATGAAGACCCCTATGAAGAAGCCAACCTGTTCCAAGAGCACGATACCGAGATTAGTCTGGGCAACGCCACTCTGACCACCCATCATTGCAATCATGATACTCAACAGAATCACCCCGATAATGTCGTCAGCGACCGCTGCCCCTAGAATCGTGGCTCCTTCCTTAGTATCCAACACTTTAAATTCCTTTAGTACCTCCACGGAAATCGAAACCGACGTGGCTGAAAAGATGACACCGATAAACAGTGATTCAAACCAGCTAAACTGAAAGAAGCGACTCGCAAGCCCCATAATAACGACTGGAAAGATCACGCCAATAATAGCCACGATAATGGCAGGGCGTAAATACTTACGTAAAAGTGCTAAGTTGCTTTCCAGTCCACCGATAAACATCAGTACCACGACCCCAATATCTGAGAACGTTTGAACTAAAGTCGTTAAATGGACCCAGTTAAGTAGTGCCGGCCCTAATATCACCCCGACCAGAATCTCACCAATCACGGCAGGAATCCCCGCACGGTGAGCAAAGTGCCCAGCGAGGGTTGTCGCCAAAATCAACAAACAAAGTATTCCCAAAAAATCCATGTGCTCACCCATCCATCAAAAGTCTTACCATCTATCATACACCTTTAGTCCTGGCTCATCTTGTAAGCATGGGCGTTCTGGAAGCGGCGCGCATAGTGCCAGCCCAAGCCGATCAGTAGACCAATAATGGCGGGAAGTGCCCAATCAAATCCTAGTTTAGCTAATGGTAAGTAGCGTTGATCCCATGCAAGAATCGTTTGAACCCATCCTAACCGAGTAATCAGGGCTGGTGCAGCACCTAGACCATCAATGAACGCTGGAATCAAAGTTAACGCCGTCGTCCATCGATAAACGAGCGGATCACGATGAAATAGCGGTGAGGCAATCGCTAAGATAATCAGTGTAATCGCCAACGGATACAGGAACATCAGCATCGGCGTCGACCATGCAATAATTTGATCCAACCCAATATTAGCGATGAGAAATGAGGCCCCACAGGCCAAGCGGTTCCAAGCGCGATAACTGATTTTAGGAAATTTAGCGTGCAAGGCTTCCGCAAACGACGTCGCCAAACCCACTGCCGTTGTCAGACACGTCAAGGTCGCCATAATCGCTAAAACAATCGCACCCGGCGTGCCCATAAAAGCATTGGCAATCTGACCAAAGGCAATGCCACCATCCGCAGACAACTTAAATTGCGATAACGACGTCGCGCCAATCCAGATCAGGCCAAGATAAATGACTGCTTCTAAACTAATACTCAACAAACTAGACTTGGCGGCCGTCTTAGCAATCGCTCCGGCATCCCGTTGACCAAGGCCCCGAATCGTGGTGACAACTGCAATTCCGAACAACAAGGCAGCTAACGCATCCATCGTATTATACCCTTGCAAAAAGCCGTTCAAGAACGCGCCGTGTTGGTAGGCCGCGGTCGGTGTCGCATTCGTGGTCCCTAACGGCCGGCTGAAGGCAATCCCAAAAATTAAGGCGAGCAAAATCAGAAAAGCTGGGTTTAACAATTTACCGATCGTATCGACGATCCGGGTGGGCCTACGAGCTGCCCAGTAAGTGATACTGAAGAAAATCAATGAGTAAGCTAATAAATACCACTGTGCCTGTGCCGAACTCACATGGCTAGCGATGCCAATTTGAAACGGCGTAGTGGCTGTCCGCGGCGTCGCGAACAAGGGTCCCAAAGTCGCACAAGTCAGTACCATAAAAATCGTCGCGTAGCGTTTACCAATTGGCCGCGCTAGCTCATAAATCCCACTACTGTGCGTCACACTGATGGCGATAATTCCTAACAGTGGCAATAGTGTCCCTGTCAGCAAGAATCCCCAACCAGCTGTCAACCAATTGGCCCCCGCTAGCTGCCCTAAGTGAATTGGGAAAATCAAGTTGCCAGCCCCAAAAAACATCCCAAAGAGCATTGATCCAATAATGATGTAATGTTTGATTGTTAATTTTCGCGTTATTTGCATCGTCGTCTCTCCTCCGTTAAGCGTCGTTCTCATCAACCAGTTTGAACAATCACTAGTAAGAGCACTCGATACAAACCACCATCACTACTTGTTAAGCGCATTGTCTCCATCCTCTCAACTGCCATGGGACTAAAAAAGCGTCCTTACAAAATCATCAATTGATTTTGTAAGGACGCTAACGCGTGGTACCACCTTAATTCGTCACGAACCGCAGCTCGTCACCTTTGCGCGTACGGCCAATTACCAACACCGATGACGGGTTTCCCCAAACAGTAATGTTAACTGACGATACGTTGGCCCGTTAATGGGGGCACCCAGCTAACACTCCAGCTCGTCGCATTAGCAGTTCTCAGGCTACTTTCCAGCCAGGCTCACCACCGCTTCACACCATCCAGCGGCTCGCTTAAGATTACCCTGACTTTACTCTCCTGATCATCACGTTTAGTCTCATTTATTTTTAATATTTGCAATCATAAACTCATTGCGTAGTCTTGTCAACTGTTTCGCTAAAAATAATCATCCGAGTTAATCCGATAATGCCCACTGCCGAATCGCAGCTGCGACCCCGTTCGCATCATTAGTAGCCGTCACGTGATCAGCGTGTGCCTTAGCAATATCACTGCCATTGCCCATCGCGACAGCTGTTCCGGCGAAAGCAAACATTGGCAGATCATTCTGTTCGTCTCCCAGTGCCATCACTTCGTCCGGTTGTATTTCCAGAGCTGCCGCTAAATCCTGAACTGCCTGCCCCTTGTTGACACCAGTATGCATCAGTTCCAAGAAGTTAGTTGCCGCACGTACCACGTACAGGTCCCGACCAAAAGTCGTCTTAACTTGCGCTTCTACGGCATCGAGTTGCGGGCCTTCACCTACAAAGACCCCCTTGGCAATTTGAAAATCAGCTGGTAAATCGTCAGGGTCTCGAATCAGCAGCCCAGCTTTGTTTTCCCACGCCTGTACAACTGTGACCCAGTTAACATCGCGGTCAGCTGTATAGATCGTACTGTCCGCATCGAGCACGTTAAAGGGCACGTGATGTTGTTTTCCAAACGCGGTTAATTGCCGATAGTGCGCATTATCCACTAAATGTTTGGCGACGATCCGGCCAGCAATGCTCTCGATTACAGCACCGTTATACGTAATCACGTACTGGTCATCACCAGCAAGGCCTAACGCATCTAAATAATGTTGCGCCCCAGCAAGTGGCCGGCCGGTACACAAAACCACCTTAATCCCTTGGTCGTGGGCTTCCTTAACTGCCGCAATCGTACTTGGTAATAATTGCCCCTTTGAATCCAGAAGCGTGTCATCAATATCAATCGCAATTAATTTAATTGTCATGGATTTTCGTTCCTTTCAACTGCGAATACGGTTACAATTAAGTCATGCCACCGCTCATCGCGAACTATAATTCTAATATAGCATAGCGCGTCAGCCATCAAGGTTGATTTTTGAAAGGAAGCGGTGCGATTTTACAAAATCTTGAAGCGAGGTTTAGTGATGAAAATCTTACACGAGACGGTCCAGACAATTCCCCGCCTCCCCTTTAAATATTACGAACATGATCCATTGACTGATATCAACGTTGCCCCACACTGGCACCAAGGGATTGAGTTAAATTATCTCGTCAGCGGTACGACCTTAAAGTTCGTCACCGATGGACAGACGAATGAATATCGGCCTGGTGACCTTTGGACTACTAATCGACGCGTGGTTCACAGCGCTAGTGGGCCCACCGAAGTTGACTGGGTAGAGTTCGGCATCATCATTGACGACGATTTCCTACAAACTCAAATTCCGGCAAGTGCGAACTGGCAATTGACATTGAACGGCGCGGCCTCATCGAAAACTCACCCACAAGCCTACGCCGATGTCCGCCAACAATTAGTCACGATTCACGACCTGTTGACGACCCCCACGACCGATCTACTGAGATTACAAATCCTCAGCCACTTTTACCAGTTACTTGTCACTCTGGGGCAAACGTTTACCGTTCCTCTGACTGCAACAACGGTCAGCCCTAACTTGACATTAACGGATACGGTCATGACTGCCATCAATCAACATTACGCTGAGCCCATCGATGGTAATACCCTTGCCGAGCAATTTCACGTTTCGTTGACCACTTTGAATCAGCAATTCAATGCAAACGTTCAACTATCCGTTAACCGATACTTACGACTGATCCGATTGATGAACGCCCGTCGCCTCCTGTTAGAGACCGACCATAAGATTGAATATATTGCCATGCAATGCGGCTTTCCGAATAGTAAGACGTTCAATCGGAATTTTAAATCTTGGAAGGGTATGACGCCTACCGACTATCGTCAAGCCTATGCCCGGTATCACCGAATTGATACTAGTTGCCTCTAAAAATGTCCCTTCGTGGTCTGAATTTCGTGGTAAGCTACGGCTATCAATTAAACGACGGGAGATTTTAACCATGATTAAATTAATGGCAACTGATATGGATGGCAGCTTTTTGCGTGACGATATGACTTACGACGAAGCTCAATTTGCACTGCTTTATCAACAATTACAACTACGGGGCGTACGGTTCGTGATTGCAAGCGGCAATCAATATTTCCAACTCAAGTCCTTCTTCAAGGACTATCCTGAGATGATCTACCTTGCTGAAAATGGGGCTTATATCCGCGATGCCGACCACGTTTACGCACTTAACGCCTTTCAGCCAGACGCAATCCAGACGATTCTGAATAAGATTCAAACCATCCCGGATTTAAAGCTACTGGTTTGCGGTGCCAAAAGTGCCTACACCCTAACGACCACTAATCCTGAGCACGTGGCACAAATGCGACATTATTATCATCACTTAGCCGTCGTTGAAAGTTACGACCAGCTTGATGATGACATTATGAAGTTCGCCATCACATGTCCACCAGAACGCACCACAGCGATCGTGACGCAACTACGCGAGTTACTAACGGGTATCGCCGAACCAACCAGCAGTGGTCATGGCGACATCGACATTATCCAACCCGGCATGAATAAGGCGGCTGGCTTAGCGCAACTCGGACAGGTTCTCGGAATCGACCTCGCAGACATGGCTGCATTTGGCGATGGGGGCAATGACCTAGAAATGCTCCGGGAGGTCGGCTGCGGCGTTGCCATGGCGAATGCTCAACCAGCCGTGACAGCCGTAGCCAACGCCACGACAGGTACAAACCAAGAACAAGGCGTCTTACAGTGGATCAAAAACTGGTTGGAGGCGTAAGCCATGCAGCCACGGTTGACCACCACCATCAGTATTCTTAGCCTCTCCACTGTAACAGGCATCACTACCGTTATTACAGGAATCATTCCCCAGCTCAAACGGACCTTTCCCACCGTCCCGACTACGCTGATTGAATGGCTCGTCACCATCGCCAACTGTAGCGCATTGATTACTTTGTTACTCAACCCCCGATTAACAAGCCGGTGGGGATTACGGCCAATCGTGATTAGTGGACTCTTGATCAGCGCCATCATGGGACTGATTCCCGCTATCACGACTAACTTTACCGTAATCATGGTCAGTCGGCTCGGATTAGGATTAGGCGTCGGCCTCTTTTCACCACATGCCATCAGTTTGTTGACCCACAGCTTTACCGGTGATTTACGGGCCCGACTATTAGGTTACCAGACGGGCCTCTCAGCCCTAGGTAACGCGATATTGCTAGGATTGGCGGGCATTCTAATTGGCCTTAGCTGGCACGCCGTCTTTTGGCTATACGGGCTACTGGTGATTGTTGCTGGGGGCGTGGCGTGGTTCGTACCGGAACCCACTGTTCCATCAACAACGACTAATCACGCACGCACTGAAAAGACACAACTACCACGGCACCAGTTGACGTTACTAGGACTTACCTTTATCACCTATCTACTCATCTGGGGCGTTCAATTAAAGCTGCCGAGTTACTTTAGCGCCCGTCATTTTGGTAACGCTGCCACTATCAACTTAACCTTAGCAGCCATGAACATCGGTGGCTTGCTGGCTGGTCTCACCTTTGGCTATCTATACCGCTATTTACACCGGTTCACCTTAACCTTAGGCTATGCCGGAGCAGCTATTTCAGTCTTAGTATTATGGTTGGCATCCAATGCAACTGTGGCTATTGGCGCTGCCGTATTTTTCAACTTTATTTACTCGTACACCGGGCCATATTTGGTCTTCACTAGCAATACTGGCCTGGATACCATTCAAGTCAACGTCCTGAGTAGCTACCTGACGATTGCCACCATTATCAGCGCTTTCTTTGCGCCACTGGTCTGGAACAGTCTCGGCCAACTTGGGCCACAGACGCTCACCGCCAACGTTCTCATTTGGATTATGCTCATTTTAGGTGGCTTAGCCTTGATTACCGGCAGCCATCATCCACGAAAGGAAGTTTAATTAATGACCAATAATAACGATCGTCTTCATACTGGCGAACTCTACTTACCTAACGACCCTGAACTTGAAAAACGCCAATTTGGCTATCTCGATCAGCTCTATGATTTCAACCAAACTCGGCCCAGCGAACTAACCAAGCGCCAAATTCTACTTAGCAAGATGTTCGCAGAAATCGGCCCGAAGTGTTACATCGAACCACCGTTTCACAGTAACTTTGGTGGACACCATGTCCACTTTGGCAAGGGGGTTTACGCCAATTTTAACCTAACACTGGTAGATGATACCCATATTTACGTTGGCGACTATACGATGTTCGGCCCCAACGTGACAATTGCAACCGCGGGCCATCCGATTTTGCCATCATTGCGCGAACAAGCTTATCAGTACAATATGCCAGTTCATATCGGCCGTAACTGTTGGTTCGGCGCAGGTGCCATCGTACTACCCGGTATTACGATTGGCGACAATGTCGTCGTTGGCGCTGGTAGCATCGTGACCAAAGACTTACCCGATAACGTCGTCGCCGTGGGGAATCCCGCCCATATCTTGCGACACATTAATGATCACGACCGTCAGTACTACTTTAAAGACCGCCAGATTGATCCTAGCTTGTTAAATTAATTAAACAAACCCGCTGTATTCTACGCACACATCACAGTAGAATACAACGGGTTTACTTTAGTTTTAGGATGCTTTTCCAAATCCGTTCTATATATAAAGTCTAGTCAAACATCTCGGTTAACTCACGGTTTATATCAAATCAGTCATAAAATTATGGTAATACATTAAACAACATTGCGCCTAACGCACCACCAACCAATGGTCCAGCGATTGGCACCCAACTGTAGGCCCAATCAGAAGTTCCTTTATTGGCGATGGGCAATACCGCGTGCGCAATGCGGGGACCTAAATCCCGGGCCGGGTTAATTGCATACCCGGTCGTTCCACCCAGAGACAGCCCGATAGCGATAATCAGAATTCCGACAACAATCGGGTTTAATCCCGCCGTAAATTGGCCTTTCGTGAAGGCTAACAAGCCAAAGACTAGGACGAACGTTCCAATCACTTCACTGATAAAGTTCCAGAAATACCGCCGGATACCAGGACCGGTTGCAAAAATGCCGAGAATCGCGCCAGCATCCTTAGTTGCTTGCCAGTGTGGGTAGTAGTGCAACCAAACCACGAGGCCACCAATCACCCCACCAGCAATCTGAGCCGCACTATATGGAATCACGTAGGCCCATGGGAACTTACCGGCCACTGCCATTCCTAGTGAGACCGCCGGATTAAGATGTGCGGGGCTCATAAAGCTGGACGCATAGACGCCCATCGTGACTGCAAATCCCCAACCTAAGGTAATCGCGACCCACCCCGCATTTTGCGCTTTGGATTTATTGAGTGTTACCCCAGCTACAACCCCATCACCTAACAGAATCAAGATAAAGGTCCCGAGAAATTCCCCCAACAATTGTAGTGCTAATGGATCTTTCATCATGACCACCCCATTCCTTAGCCCTGCTTCAGTGCTGTTAAGTCCGATTCAGCAATCGTCTGATTCAATAATTCGGTTTGTGCTTTGACCGTTGCAGCATCCCAACCAAGGTAATCGGCCATTGTCGCTATGACGCCATCCTTTAAGCTATCCAGCGTATCTCGCATGAATAACAAGTGGTTAGTGCGCCGCAGCAAGTAGTCGACTGGCGTCAGGGTCATTTCTTCATCCAAAGCATAACGTAAGCTAATCGTTTCGGCTAAGCTCAGACCATGCGTCGGTTCAACTTTACCAATCAAACTAAAGACCCGCGCAGCATTGGAACCGTACATATTTGCAATCCGCAACGCTTCATCATTCGTCAAACCATTATCCGTCCCTTGTTTAGCATAAAATGCAATCGTTGCATCCACGTTGTGCGGATCAATATCGCCACCAGAAACGGGGAGGTTCTTCGAATTGATTTCATTAAAGTGGGCATCATACTTATCTGCTAAAATCTTGGCAATCAGCGCCATGGCACCCGCAGCCATTTTACGGTAATCAGTAATCTTCCCACCAGCAAGGGTCAACAGCCCGTCTGGACTACTAGTCAACGAACTACCGCGTGAAACCGCTGACGGACTGAGTTTGTCCTCTGCCAAGGAAGTTTCCAAGTCATTCAGGACACTTTCGACATCTTCACGACTGGCTTCCTGACTTTCAAACTGATCAACAACCTTGATAACTTCCTTGAAGCTCTTATCACTGATTTTTCCTGAATTACCACCGTTATAATCAGAACTACCGTTAGCGGCGATCAGTGGCCGCAATCCGGCCCAACTAGCCTCAATATCATCTAAGGTGATTTTAGCAGTTGGAAAGCGACGGTTGACGATTTCCAACAAGTAATCAACATCTTCTTGCGTAACGGTCGGGTGTTTCAGATCACCATGATAATCCGTATCAGTCGTTCCGAAATACGTCTTGTTTTCACGTGGCACCACGAAGATCATCCGGCCATCTTGATCACCAGAATCAAAATAGGTTGGTTGTGGCACTGGGAGTTTCTCAGCGTCAACGACTAAATGTACACCCTTGGTTGGCCGCATCTGGGATTGATACTTTTCAGTATGGTCCATCTTACGAATCGTGTCTGACCATGGACCGGTCGTATTGATGACGATTCGGGCATGAATCTCGAACGATGCACCAGTCAATAAGTCTTCAGCGGTGATACCATTGATCCGGCCATCATCATCATGTAAGAGGCCGGTCGCCTTCACATGACTTGCCATAATCCCACCATTTTCGTGAGCCTTCTTAATGTTTTCAATCACTAGGCGCGCATCATTATTCCGAAAATCAAGGTAAACACCGCCACCAACTAAATGTTTAGGGTTCAGCTGTGGTTCCCGTTGTAAGACTTCCTCGCGCGAAAGGGTATAATTGGTGAATTTAGGATCTTTAACTTCGGCGAGCTTATCATACAGATCCATCGCCACTTTGACAGAAAAGAGGTCGAAGGTCGCTCCCGTCTCATCATAAATCGGCAATAACATTGGGTCGGGCTTAGGAATGTGTGGCGCAATCCCCTGGACGACCGCCCGTTCTTTAACGGTATCGGCGACTACCCCCACGTCAAACGTCTTTAAGTAACGAATACCCCCATGGACCAGTTTCGTCGACCGTGATGAAGTCCCTTCTGCAAAGTCTTGCATATCGATCAACCCGGTCTTCATGTTCATTGCAGTTGATTGAATGGCGACACCGGCACCGGTAATCCCACCACCGATAACGAGTAAATCTAACGTTTCATTTTGTAAGCGTTCAATATTTTGTTGACGCGTCGTTGCTGAAAATGCCATGTTGTTGTCCTCCTCTATTTTCCTGCGTGGTATGGGGTGTGCTTAAAGACTTGGGTCGCTTTGACCGCTGCCTGCCATCCCTCGTATAAGTTCGTCCGTTCAGCTGGCCCCATCTCAGGGTCAAAACTCGTGCCGGGCTTATACGACGCTTTTAATTCTTCCAAATCCTGCCAATAACCAACGCTAAGCCCGGCTAAGAAGGCAGCACCAAGCGCTGTCGTTTCCAGATTAGCAGCCCGCATAATTTGCGTATCCAAGATATCCGCCTGAAATTGCATCAACCAGTCATTACGGGCAGCGCCACCGTCAACTTTTAATACTGGAATCTCAATACCGGAATCTTTCTTCATTGTTTCAACCACGTCCCGCGTTTGGTAAGCCAATGCTTGCAAGGTTGCTTTAATAAAATCTTCACGAGTCGTGCCACGCGTCAAGCCAAAGACTGATCCGCGTGCTTCAGAGTCCCAATATGGTGCCCCTAAACCAGTAAAGGCCGGAACCACATAGACTTCATTTTCATTATGCGATTCGCGCGCCGCCCGTTCAGAATCGGGAGCGCTTTCAACCAGGCGAATCCCATCACGCAACCACTGAATCGCTGAACCGGCAACGAAAATTGACCCTTCCAAGGCGTAGTACACTTTACCGTTGATGCCGTAACCGATCGTGGTCAATAGGTTATTATCGGATAATTGGAGTTTTTCACCGGTGTTCATCACGATAAAAGCCCCAGTCCCGTAAGTATTCTTCACGGTTCCCGGTTCAAACGCCAGTTGACCAAACAAGGCCGCTTGTTGATCACCAGCCATCCCACTAATTGGAACTTCCGACCCAAAGAAATGGTAGTCCTTGGTCTTGCCATAAACTTCAGAATTAGTGCGAACTTCTGGCAACATCGCCGCTGGAATATTTAATAATTGCAAAATCTGGTCGTCCCACTTCAAATCATGAATATTGAAGAGCATCGTCCGACTGGCATTGGAATAATCCGTCACGTGGGTGGCCCCACCGGTAAGTTTCCATAGGAGCCACGTATCGATCGTTCCAAAGAGTAATTCCCCCTTTTCAGCTCGTTCTTGGGCCCCCTTCACGTGGTCTAAGATCCAACGAATTTTAGTTGCCGAGAAGTAAGCGTCTGTGACGAGTCCCGTATGTTGATGAATCAAATCACCATAGCCATCTTTAACCAGCTTCTCAGCAATCGGCGCGGTTTGCCGTGATTGCCACACGATTGCGTTATAGATTGGCAAGCCAGTTTGCTTGTCCCAAACGATGGTTGTTTCCCGTTGATTCGTAATCCCAATACCACTAATTTGAGCGGGTTTGATTCCCGATTCAATGAAGGCATTCGCAATAGTAGACAAGACAGCATTCCAGATTTCATTGGCATTATGTTCGACCCAGCCCGGCTGCGGGAAATATTGTGGAAATTCCCGTTGTGAGTCGGCCACTTTATGGCCCGCATGGTCAAAGATAATGGCGCGGGTACTGGTTGTCCCTTCGTCAATTGCCATAATGTACTTGTCGGTCATGGTGTGTCACTCCTTAGTCATAACAGTTTTATGAAAACGCTATCATAATTGATGATTGAATCATACCATGTCGCGACCGTTTTGTGAATAGATTTGCATAAATTAAATTTTGCACAATTGAATTTACTTTAAAACTAGTTTTCACTATGAAACATTTTATCGTTGTCACACCAACCAATCAGGGCTTTAAGTATTTGCTACTAGTTTCATAAAATAATTAATTTACTGGCAGAATTATCCGACTGTCGCTAGTTAAAAATTGAAAGAAAACGGTCCTGAAAATTTTCAGTTTGGCTAGTAACAGTAACCGTGGAAAATGGACCACCTAGTTAGAACAAAAAACGACCGGCCTCAAAAAGCAAACCGCTCGTTATTATTGATTATTGGTATTTACTTGGATTGAAAACCAGGCTGGGTATCTGGTCCCGCCTGATTCCAGCCTTAACAGACAAATCGGTCATCCATACACTGACACGATTAATATAAATATTGTAAATCACTAGCAGGGGTGGGGTAAGCCAACACTAACCGTTGCAATTCCGCTAACGTCACGTGCTTTTCAATCAGTAATGTGACATAATTGATCATTTCGTCAGCCACATCACTCAACAAAGTAGCCCCAACGACCTGACCGCTGGCCTGTTCAACGACCACTTTGGCTTGCGCTTGCTGAGCATTGAATCGGTAATAGGTAAACCATTTGGTCATATCCAGTGTATTGACGCGGTATTTATCAGTTTGCTCAGCAGCTACAGTAGCCCCAATACCGACTTGTGCCAGCTTGGGTGCCGCAAAAACTTGCGTTGGGATAACCGGATACTTAATAGCCGCACCGGATTGCGTCAATTCGCCAACTAAATAACGCGCTTCAAAACCTGCTACCGGAGTTAACTTCGGTACCGGCGTGTCACTAACATCACCAATGGCGTAAATATGTGGATTAGCCGTCTGTAAGTGATCATTGACTTGAATGCCATGCCGATCAAAGGTTACACCCACGTTGGCTAGTTCCAATTGATCCGCATTTGGAATTCGTCCCGCTGAACTGATGACTAAATCCGTCGTCAATTCAAAATCATCAGCCGTTAGCTGCAGCCCAGTCGCCGTTTTGGTGATGGCGTGGATATCTGTGTTCAGATCAAACGTCACGCCATCAGCCGTCATTGCTGCCATTAAATCTCTAACTAAATCTGCATCGAATTCTTTCAACGGACGGTCATTATGATGAATCACATGAACATCGGCACCAGCGGCATTGGCAATCGTCGCCAATTCAAAGCCGACATAGCCACCACCAACGAATGTCACTCGTTTTGGCATCTGGTCCAAATCTAAGAAGTCAGTGCTCGTCTTAAAATATTCGTGCCCGGTAATCGGTAAGATTGCAGGACGCTGACCAGTAGCAATCACGTAATCAGTCGCACTGACCACTTGATCTCCGACCGCTAGCTGACCATCGGATTGAAAATGCGCTTGACCATGTAACGTCGCAATATCTTGCCCCTTTAGTCCGTTCAACGTTCCATCATTGATGCCATCCGTATAACCGCGTTTATGTGCCATCAGCGCTGGCCAGTCAATTTTAGGTGTACCCGTTAGACCCTGACCTTGCAAGTGTTGAGCTGATTGTTGGGCTTCAACTGCACTTAACAGAATTTTTTTGGGATCACAACCACGGTTAGGGCAAGTGCCACCCCACAAATCCGCTTCAACAATCAGCACCTTCTTACCGTGGGCCTTTAAGCCACTGGCCATAGCAGTGCCGGCCGGGCCGCCACCAATCACAACAACATCGTACTGTTCCGTCATCCGAAATTCCCCCTTAGATTCATTAACTACCGTCAGTTTTCACAATTATAGTTTAAACGATTTGACTCTAATTGACGATTATGACACTTCTTCATGTTGACTCAAGTAAGCCACAATTCGCTGACGGTCAAGATAGCCAATTACTCGCTGCTCTTCCGTAACAGCTAAGTAATCATGTTCAGTTAGTGCGGTGAAAGCAGTTCGTAAAGTGGCCTGAATATCTAATGCTTGAATTCGACCACTAGCAACTTTAGGTTGTTCCTTGAGATATCCTTGAATGAGTCCCACACGACCAATATAGACATCATAGACATTCTTGGCGCGACTGGCACCGAAGAAGTTGCGAACAAACTCGTTAACTGGGTGTTGAGCAAGTTCAGTCGGTGTATCAACTTGCACCAACTGACCGTGTTGCATCACGCCAATTCGATCCCCCAGCTTCAAAGCTTCGTTCATATCATGAGTTACGAAGACAATCGTATTATGATATCGCGCGTGCAATCGTAAAACTAAGTCTTGTAACTGCTGCCGCGAGATTGGATCCAGCGCACTGAATGGTTCGTCCATCAAGACAATATCTGGCTGTGCCGCAATTGCCCGCAAGATACCAATCCGTTGCTGCTCCCCACCGGATAATTCTGACGGCATCCGATCACGATACTCATTAGGATCAAGGCCAACTTCCGTCAACAACTCATCAATCGTTTGATTAATGGCCTTCTTAGCCGTTCCTTTCATTTCAGGAATCACTGCAATATTTTGCGCCACTGTCATGGTTGGAAACAAAGCAATTTGTTGCAAGACATAGCCCATTTGCCAACGTAGCTGTCGTACCGGTATCGTTGTCGTATCAGTACCATTAACTAGGATTTTACCGGCCGTCAGCGGTTCTAAACAATTGATCATTTTAAGTGACGTTGTCTTACCACTCCCGGAAGTTCCCACTAGAACAAATAACTCGCCCTGGTCAATTGTTAAATTAAGGTCAGGAATCACCGTCTGCCCATTAAAGTCTTTCTGGACGTGTTGAAATTCAATTGCTGCTGTCATTTAGCGTCCCTCCTTTAACAAGCCGTGCTTTACGAGATAGCGATGTGCAACCGTCGAAGCGGACTGTTTCTTAACATTAACTTCATAGTTCATCTCTTGCATGTCAGTTTCTGAAATTTTTCCAGCTAGCTTATTTAATGCTTTGACGATCTGAGGATGTTTATTGGCAAAGCTCGTCTTCATCAATGGTGCGCCTTGATACGTTGGGAAAAAGTGCTTGTTATCCTTCAACAGAGCCAAATGATACTGTCGTAATTCACTATCCGTCGCATAGGCATCTACTAAGTTGATTTTGCCTTTACTGATGGCTTCATAACGCAACGCCGGTTCCATTGATTTAGCGGTCACGTCCAAACCATAAGTCTTCTTAATCCCCTTCAAACCATCATCACGATCGATAAATTCTAGGGTCATTCCAGGTTTAAGAATAGGTTCGACCTGCGTTAAATCACTGATGGTTTTCAAATGGTGCGCCTGCTTGAACTTTTTAGTCACAGCTAAGGCATATGTGTTGTTATATTGCATCGGCTTTAAATAAGTCATCTGGTCCTGCTTAGCAAGCCGTTGCTTAGCAAGTTGATAAGTCTGGCTAGCCGTCTGATTTGCCGGATTGCTTCCCTTAACAAGGGTCTCCAACACCGAACCCGTAAATTCTGGATAAATGTCAATTTGATCATGCTTTAAAGCGCTAAATAGGAACGTGGTCTTCCCGAAGTTCGGTTTGAGGGTAACATGCACGTGGTCATCTTCCGCTTCAATCAACTGCTTATACATATTAATTAAGATTTCCGGTTCGGAGCCCAGCTTACCTGCAATCGTAATTGTTTCAACTCGATTGGCATAGACACTATAAGCACCACCGCCACCAAGTAACATTAAAATTCCCGCAAAGACGATTAAAGCGTGCCGTGGCTTGGCCGTCTGAAACCAACGTACGAGTGCACTCAGTAGAATAGCCAGCAATGCCGATGAGATGGCCCCAATTAATAGTAACGAGGTATCATTGCGGTCGATACCAAGCATGATGAAAGTCCCGAGTCCCCCAGCCCCAATCAGAGCTGCTAACGTTGCCGTCCCAATGATTAATACCAAGGCCGTCCGAATACCAGCAATGATTTGCGGTAAGGCAATGGGTAGTTCAACTTTAAACAACTTACGCATTCGTGACATTCCAAAAGCATCGGCGGCTTCCTCAATCGAAGCGTCGATTTCTGAAATACCCAAGTACGTATTTTGAAAAATCGGCAGTAAAGCGTAGATCACCAGCGCAATTACTGCCGGCACCGTTCCAATCCCAACTAACGGAATCAATAACCCTAACAATGCCAAAGACGGAATCGTCTGTAAGACACTCGTGAGCTGTAACAATCCCTCAGCCCACCGTGGTCGCCGAACGACCCAAATAGCCAACGGAATTGCAATCACCATTGCGATGACTAATGATGCTAATGAAATACCCAAGTGTTGCCATAGCGCAGTCAATAAATCCCCGCGTCGATCCATAAATGTCTGTATTAGGGTCTGCATATTTACCTCCCATTGCTCACCTTTATTAATTAATAACTTCTTAATTATCTATGTATTTAATCCTAGCATAATCCTATAAAAATAATAGTAATACGCACCGAAAATTTGATGTTTTTGTAACTTTTGAAGTTTCAAATAAATTTTATTCTTTATTTTAAATGACCAGTTTCAATTTTTACGAAACTACTTGATGAACCACTAATTTGAACGTCATTACTTTTAAGGAGGCCACAACCAATGGCTACTATTCATCTTTATCTTGCAAGTACCCCTCACCAGCCGGAGCACGTCACGGCAACTACCCCGGCCGCTTGGGTCGTGATTCTGCGTTATGCCGATCATCAAAAAGCGCTGAACAATGGTGGCTACGGGCACACCGAAACTCAGCTAACGTTAAGGGCACTAATCACTGCCCTTTCCACTCTGAAACGCCACGACTTGCCCGTTCACGTTCATACGACAACTGAACCGGTTGCCGCTATCATTAGCGAACAACGTTATTTAAGTTGGCAGCAAAACAACTGGCAAGTCCCAGAAACTGACCAGCCAGACCTGCCACAATGGCAAGAGCTGATTCCAATCATTGAAGAATTTCCAGACCTCACTATCACTTATCACACCACAGATGATCCCACGATGACCACTGCAACGACGACACTGACAGCGGTGATGACAAAACTATAATGTCTGGCGTAAGACGACACAGCATAACTAATTACTGAAATATACCGGACTTGTGATTCGTCAGTCGCCCTATTAAAGCCACCGAAGCCGGCTGATAATTACTAAACCCATCATGGCCGTCGATTGGTGCCCACGCCTAACTTATATCATTTCAAATACGTGCCTTAAGTCGGCTGTTTTTGAACTTAAACTTGGACTATTACAACCATTGTTCGCATCATTAATACTTAAATTCAAGCTAAAGAAGCGAACCCCTACCAACATTGTGATAGTTAGGTTCGCTTCTTAGATATTGTGATTCAAATTAATTATTCTCGGCCGGTCCTTTTCCATGCTGATAATGCCGGCTCCCGGTTCGCCGGTCCTTGTGCCGCGTAATCTTTGACAGCTTAGCCGCACCATTGACGGCTGAGTTCATCATGCGGTCAAACTGCCGGTCACTCAACCACTGACGAGCCGTTAATGAGACCCCCGCGCCCATGCCTGCGTGATAGCGAGTCTTGGGCTTCACATCATTGACAGCGCGAACCATCAGTTTAGCAATCACTCCCGGATTGGAAGCAAACTGATCGAACAATGACAGCATCGCACCGACCTTAACGGCTTGTTCATGATAGGCTGTTTCACCGGAAACTGCCAACAGCTTTTTTTCCGCAATACCAGCCCATTCAGTCTTGATTCCACCAGGTTCAACGATGACAACATCTATACCAAATGGTGCGACTTCCATCCGTAACGAATCGCTCATCCCTTCAATTGCGTGTTTGGTCCCCATATACCAAGCACTTAAAGGCTGATAGATCTTTCCCCCAATTGAAGAAACATTAATGATCCGACCACGATGTTGTGCCCGCATCAACGGTAAAACCAATTGTGTCAACCGCATCACACCAAAGACATTGACCTTGAATTGGTACTCACCTTCTGCGACCGGAACGTCTTCCAAGGAACCGTATGAGCCATACCCCGCATTGTTGATTAGGACATCAATGCGCCCCTGTTCGACCTGAATCGTTTTGACAGCCGCGATTAACGTCGCTTCATCCGTCACGTCGACTTTTAAAACGTGCACTCCAGCCGCTGCTAAATCCGTCATTTTTTCAATCCGCCGTGCGGCTCCGTACACAATGTTCCCCTGAGCTTGTAACTTCAAAGCAGTGGACTTGCCGATGCCTGAAGACGCACCCGTAATTAAGATGACCCGTGGTTGACTCATAATCCGTTCCTCCATCGTTAACTGTATTTACTGTCATGCTACGTCAAACCCTTCACAATTGCAATCGAATTCATTGCCCGTAGTATGCTAAAATAGAACTAATTTCAAGCACGTCAATTTAATTGGAGGAATGAACATGTCAACAAAGATTATCATGGACACTGACCCTGGTATTGATGATGCCGCCGCAATTACCTTTGCGTTAAATCATCCTGACTTGGACTTACAATTAATTACAACGGTCGCCGGCAATGTGACGGTCGACAAAACGACGCTGAATGCGCTCAAACTCACGCGCTTCTTTAACAGTGACGTTCCCGTAGCGGGTGGGGCTGCCCAACCGCTGATCAAACCGTTTGAAGATGCCGTCCGAATTCACGGTGTTTCAGGAATGCCGGGTTATGACTTCCCGACTGACCTGGCGAAACCATTACCAGAAACAGCCGTTGAAGCGCTACGTGACTACATCATGGCTGCTGAACAACCGATTACGTTAGTGCCAACGGGAGCCTATACCAACATCGCGCTCTTATTTAAGACCTACCCCGAAGTAATGCCACACATTAAAGAAATCGTTGCGATGGGTGGGGCCTTAGGCAAAGGTAATATGACCAGCGCCGCAGAGTTCAACGTCTTTACCGATCCGCACGCGGCTGAAATCATGTACCAATCCGGCGTTCCAATTACCATGGTCGGCTTAGACGTGACGATGAAGGCTCTTTTAACGCGCGAATCGATTGAACAGTTACCGACCCTCGGTAAAACTGGCGAAATGCTCCACGCCCTCTTTGGTCATTACAACGACCGCAACCAGACTGGCGTTGCGATGCATGATGTCAATACGCTCTTCTACTTACTACATCCAGAAGCCTTTACGACTGAAAAGATGTGGATTGATGTCCAGACGGAGGGCCCCGCTAATGGTGAGACCGTTGGCGATATTCGTGGTGCTTACCATGACGGCAAAACCAACGCGACCGTTTGTGTCGATATTGATTCAGCTGCTTTCAACAAGTGGTTCCTAGAAACCGTGGCAGCCATCGACCAACCTAAATAAGCAACTACCAATCGTCATTAATTAAGCTAAAAAAATGAACCACTTCAGCTTGCACAATTATCATGTGCGCTTGAAGTGGTTCATTTTTAGTTTGCGTCACGCTTTTATCAAGACATGGTGCTACTCAAAGTGCTTAATACGCTCAGCAACCACTAACCATACCTGATTAAATGTCATCCGGCGTATCTGGGATTAATTGAATCAATGGTTGACCGAAGTTGACTTCTTCACCATTCTTCACTAGGAAGGCTTTGACCGTCCCCGCTTGCTTAGCAACCACTGGCCGCATCATCTGCATCGCTTGAATGAGGCCGACTTGTTGACCAACGCTAACGTGGTCGCCTAACTTAACGTATGGCGCTTCTTCTGAAGAATGCGCTGGGTAATAGATTCCTACGACCGGTGCCGTCACGCATTCTTTAGGATCAATCGGCGCTGGTTCTGGTTCAGGATCAGGTGTTACAACGCTCGTCGGATTGCTAGCCGTACTGGTCGCCACTGGGGTTGGTTCCGCCTCCGCAACAACTGGGGTACTAACTGTTGAGACCGGCGTTGGTGTAACCGGCGTTGGGTCAATCACCGGCTGATTGGGAAGTGGCGCCGGCTGCGGGGTCACCGTCGTCTTGCCGTGTCCCTTCTTACCCATTTGAATTTCAAAATCTTGGTCCCGATACTCAAAACTAGTTAAACTGCTTTGTTCAAACTTGTCCATTAACTGATAAATCTTATCTAATTCCATACAACACCCTCCAATTAATTTACGCTTTGATTATAACGCATAGTTTAGCGCAGGAGTGTGGTGGAAGTATGAACGCTTCTTTAAGAATTCGTCAATATTTCGTTTAAGCAGACGCCAACTCATGATCCGCCGGAACTAATTTAAACAAAAATAATGGTGCTGGTGACTTACCTGCCTGCGCGTACGCTAACACTGTATCAACGTGATCTAGCTGTAACAACCGATCATCTAGTTGCCACAAGCCGCGTTGGTAATAGTCGCGGCAATATTGCACGAGGTTGGTCAAAAAGTTACCAACGGCCTCATTGACCGTCGCCCCACGCCCATCGACACCCCAAAAATCGGCGGATTCTAACCAGTACCGTTGTTCCGATAATTCTCGATAACGACCAACTTCATGAATTAACACTAACCGTGCTGTCATTGCCAAGGCCCCTTTCAATCTCAATGCCACTTTCATAATGACATCTAAGATAGCACCGATAATTAGCCCTGACAATCCTGAATGGCAAACCCGTTTCAAATTAAGGTTATTAACGAAAAGCGCCTTATTTTTCAATCAAGTGACGCTTTTTACTTAAGATTCTGAATCTTGTTCGTGTTGTAAAAACGTGCCGTGATGGTTCAGGTCGGCTTGTAAATCAGCCATTGTAAACTGATGATAGTAAGCCCGATATTGACGGTCAGCTACTGTAAATAAATCCGTCAACGTTTCACTAATATTGGCCGCAATCGGAGATTGATCAGCCTGTTCATCCGTTTTGGATGGTCCCGTAATGAAGCGCGCATAGCTAATTGTTGGGGGGATGGTCAAATCATATAGATCGCCGAGGTTCATATCGGCCAACGCCAAGTCTAATTGGTAACCCCCATTTTTACCAACCGTCCCCGTTAAATACCCATGCTTATGTAGAACTGATAAAATATTGCGAATCATCACCGGGTTAAGATGCAGTGACTGCGCGAGTTCCCGACTAGCGACCTTACTATCACGGTGTGCATCGAGGTACAGGATACTATGCACCGCCACCGAAAAATCAAGTTTCATTGTACTTCCTCCCACACTTTGGCATAATCCTATTCTACCACCAACTGTAATAACTCACATTTCAATTAACACCAACATGCAGGTATAATAATGATTGGGAGTGAAAAATATGTCATCTACAATCAGTGCCGCAACGTTCAAGCTAAATGATCAAGCCGCGTTGTCACCGGCACAACAAGTATTAGAGAACCAACTATTAACTTTTATCCGCACCCATCGCCAGCAAAAACAGCCGAGTCTCTTCGTGATTCATGGTGATGCGGGAACTGGCAAGAGTGCCGTATTAGCCGCCGCGTTTGCTCGGCTACAAACCCTCAATCGTAGCATGACACCAAACGATTTGCAGGCCACTGACAACTATCTCGTCGTCAATCACAATGAAATGCTCAAAATTTATAAGCGCTTAGCTGGTGAAGATCCCGTCTTGCGCAAAAAAGACTTCCAAAAGCCCACTCCGTTGATCAACCGGTTGGCAAAAGACCACCGGCAAGCAGACGTTGTTTTTATCGACGAAGCACACCTCTTACTCACGCAACCGGACCGCTACAATCGCTTTACTGGTCACAACCAGTTAACGGAACTGATCAATCATAGTCGTGTCGTTGTCCTCGTCTTCGACACCCGTCAAGTCTTGAAGTTAAAGAGCTACTGGCACAGCAACGATCTCAAGCCATTTTTAGACCAGTACCCGCACGCGACCTACAACTTAGATGAGCAATTCCGGGTCACTGGTGGCGCCGATGTTGTTGACTGGATCGATGGTTTTACCCGTGGCCAATTGCAACCAAAACCTGTTAGCGATAACTTTGATCTACGCTTTTTTGATGACGGGCAACCCTTATACGACCTGATCAAACAACGCGATCAGCAGTATGGACTCGCTCGGATGGTGGCGACCGCTGACTTCCCGTACGTCGTTAATCATGGCACTTGGTACGTGACGGCCGGACAATTGAAGCTTCCGTGGGATAAAGTCAACTTAACTGATGATCCTTGGGCCTTACGACCTGAGACACTGAATGAAGTTGGTTCTATTTATACCATTCAAGGATTTGATTTGAATTATGCGGGGGTCATTCTCGGCCCTTCTGTGGGCTATGATGAAGACCATGATCAGATTGTCGTTCGCCCTGAACGCTATGAAGATCAAGAAGCATTCAAAAACCGGACAGACTTAGGCAATCTGCGCCCCCTTAAACAGCAGATTATCTTTAACTCAATCAACGTCTTGATGAAACGTGGTCGTTATGGGCTTTATATTTATGCGGTTGACCCAGCACTACGCCAGCGACTATTAGCGTTATAATAAGACTAATTACACGAGGAGGGATTTGCAATGCAACTATCAATTCCGACCATCAATGGCGCCATTGCAGCCACCTATTCCAAACAAGCGGCCGTTGCCCAAACGTATAAGGGCCACCCCATCATCTCGTTTCCCGTTGACATTAGTGATGTGCCAGCTGGCACCCATTCACTGGCGTTCACTTTCGTTGACCACGATGCGATTCCGGTAGGTGGCTTCACCTGGATTCATTGGATTGCCGCCAATTTACCGGCAACCACGACCCACATCCCTGAAAATGCCAGTCAGACCGGTGCTATTCCGATGGTCCAAGGTAATAATTCCACAGCAGGCGCCTATGTTCACGAGACTGATCCGAAAGTTAGCCAACACTACGTCGGCCCGTATCCGCCTGACAAGGATCATCGTTATTCATTTAAACTATTTGCACTTGATACTGAGTTAGACCTCCAACCTGGATACTGGCTCAACGAATTTCATGATGCCATTGCCGGTCACGTGCTAGCAACTGCTAAAACGACGGTCATTGGCAAAGTGTAATCCAATCTGCCAGGATAGCTTAAACAACCAAAAACGTTGCTACAGAATCACGTAGCAACGTTTTTTATTAACACTAATATAATGGCATTACTTCAAAGAACCGGCTAAGCAAAACACATCAGAATAAACGCAATTAATGCCGGTAGCCCTTGAATCACGACGATCGCGCGACTGACAGTAATACTACCATAAATCGCGGCAACCATCACACAGGCTAAGAAAAACAGGGTTGCACCGGCGCTCGCGACGGCCGGAATCACAAACAAGCTGTATAAAATACCGACGGCCAAGAAACCGTTATATAACCCTTGATTTTTAAACAATAATTGTACTGACGGCGACTGTAGCGTTTGCCGTGGAATTCCAAACGCTTTTGCGGCCATTTCACTATCCGCATTAAACATTTCCAGCCACAAAATAAATAAATGTTCAACGGCAACCAAGATCGCCATAATCATTGCTGCAACGTGCATCCTAATCCCCTCCTTTTTCGATCCTTACTTGAATTGTACCAGTTACTGCGCCTAAACTGTAGAAATACAGACTTACTTGTCTTTATACGAGCTAATTCGTCACAAATCATGATTAAAACATGGTAAATTCGAGGTGCTTTTAGAGGTGCTTTTAAATGATAAAGCCCGGCTACGACCAAGCAGATAACTTGCTGGTTGCAACCGGACTTTATTCACATCTCATTACTAAATTAGCTTAATCTACACTTACATACCAGGCATCCAAACATCTTCGGGCTTGATGCCTTGTTCCTTCGCAAAAGCATTCCGTAAGGTGTCCATATCCATTAAATGATAAGTTTGTGGGTGTTGTGGATCATATGATTCAATCTGGGCCATCATACCACCATCTTCATGTTCGATGATATGGCAGTGATACATGTAAACCCCTGTCAGCTCAAATTTAACCTTGATCCGCACCGTTTCGCCAGGGTTGACACCGACCGTATCCTTCAACCCATGTTCATTAGGATAAACCGGACCATCATTCCGTGCCAAAACTCTAAACTGAGTCCCATGAACGTGGAATGGATGAACCATGCCGTTTTCAGTACTGTTAGTGTTACGAATTTCCCAAATGGCGACATCCCCAACTTTCTGCCGAGCGTCGATGCGACTCATATCGAATTTCTTACCATCCAGCGCGACTTCATCATCCATCCCGTCCATCGTGATTGTGCGAACAGGTAAGTCCGGTGTTGGCGTTTCATCAGGAATATCAACTAAATGCTCTGGTAGTTGCGTATCATCTGGCACGAACGATTTGATCCGAAAACGACATAGTGGCGTGTCATCGGTCATCAGCGTGACTTCATCACCTGGTTGATACTGACCGAAATCAACGACAATTTCGTCCCGTTCCGCACAGGTCATCATCACTTTGGTCATATAAACCGGTGTCGGCAAAATGCCACCATCGGAAGCGACTTGCGCAAATTCCAAATCGTCATTGAAGTGCAGACGCCATTCGCGCCGGTTCGACCCATCCAAGATTCGTAGCCGCACCCGCTGCGTCGTCACATCAAAATATGGGTTGACCGTCCCGTTAACTAACGCCGTATGCCCTTGAACACCATCTGGATCATAATCCGCACGATAATCAAATTGATTGTCATCGTGGAATTCACGGTCTTGTAATACCAACGGAATATCATCCACACCATAATTACGTGGTAACGGTAACTGGTCTTCAACGTCATCCTTAATAATCACCATCGTTGCTAGACCTTTCCAGACCTGCGTCGCAGTCGATGGGCACGGATGAGCATGTAACCACGTCGTTGCAGCTGGTTGGTGTACTTTAAAATCAATGTGATTTGTTTCACCGGGATAGACCGGTGCGTGGCAGCCACCATCGGTAATTGGCCCTGGCACGTTCAAGCCATGCCAATGGAAAGTCGTCAATTCTGGGAGTTTATTTTCCAAGTCAATATGGGTCTGCTTACCATTACGGAAGACGATGGTTTGACCTAGAAAGCCCGCATTATAGCCCCACGTTTTAGTCTTCTTACCAGGTAAAAACTGAGTTTCGCTTTCTTGCGCCGTAACGGTGTAATAGTCATCCGTATCCGTTTGGCGGTCCGGCTTCAATAGCGTTGGAATCGCTAATGGCTGTGGATCGACTTTTGGCGTGACTAGTGGAATATAGCCACCGTCATGTGTATTGTAAGCAGGTTCATCAAAAAAATAATCAGTATAGACTTTTTTTGCCATGTTGACATCCCCTTAAATATTTAAAATAACTTAGATTCAAAAAAATGGTGACGCTTTAATACGCCACCTTCAGTTTAGAATTATTTTAAAGAAGTGTCAAACGGGATTTCAGCATTCATTTTCTTGCCATTAGGGTAAACGCGTCGTCCCTGATGACACTTAAAATAGCGCTTTGACCGTATTCGTGGCCGCATCGCCCAACCAAGCATTCGTCACCAAGTGATCAAAATAGCTCGTTTCAACAACGCCAGCCAAAGTTGCTAATTCAGCATTTAGGGCCGCGAGCTTAGTATATGTTGGAAAATGGCAATCAACCAACAAATTACCATTATCAGTTAACGTGAAGCCATCCCGATTATCAGCTGTCCGCAGCGTCGCCTGACCGCCAAGATCACTCACCGTCCGCATGACCAATGACAACGCGGCTGGTAAGACCTCTAAAACTAACGGCGTCTTAATGTCAAATTGATCGACTAACCGGTCTTGCAACGTTAGTAACCAATATTCATCCGCCAAACTGGCAATAATCTTCTCATTGGCATGAATCCCACCGCCACTTTTGAGCGCATTACCGTGATGATCTAATTGATCACAGCCGTCAAAAGCAATATCAACCCGATCACAATAAGCAGTATCAACCACGGTATATCCCAGCACTGTTGCTAACTGGCGAGTCGTTGGTGACGGGGTCACGACCGTAATCTCATTCACGTAGTTAGCGGCCTCTTTGACCAGTTCACCAACCGTTGTTCCGCCACCAAAGCCAACAACCATCTGTGGTTTAATCAATGTTAAGGCTTGTTGTACGATTGACTGTTTAATCGTCATATCAAATTCCTTCCATCATCATAAGATGCTTTCATCATAGCACGCGATAGCCTATTTAACTAACTTCATTGTTAGCAAAAAAACGATATTTTCACATCATTTCAAGCTTGTGGGTCACCTTCTTTCTTAACAACGTTTTAAAATATAATTATTGATGGCAACCTTCGTTTTTGGGGAAAAGAGGGTTACAACAATGAAGAATAAATGCAGTGTTAAGTTAGGCCTGACAATATTAACCGTCATTATCGGGATTGCTTTGACCCCGATTGCTAACGCTAAAACAATTGCCACACCTTTTTCACGTAGTCGGTGGCCACACGCACAAGTCACTTATGTCATTCAAGCCTCGGCATACAATCGTCACGTCTATCAAGCTGCTATTCATGCTTGGAACGCAACCGGGCAGTTCAAATTTGTTCCGGGAACCACTGCTCACCATCAAGTAACACTAGGGACTAGTTCTGCTACGCGCGGTCAATACTATCGGCTGGCAGGAATTACTTTTTCAACTGGTTATACCAACGGCTACTACACAAAAGCGCAGGTTTACTTGTTGACCCGTAACTTCGCGCTCTACCACTATTCTTATTCAGATCAAGTCCATGTGGCCGAGCATGAACTAGGACACACCATCGGCCTAGAGCATAGCCATGATCGCCACAGTGTCATGTTAGCTGACAATCGTTATAACGGCATTAGCACAGCTGATAGTGCGGCCGTCCGCATCCGTTACCGTTTGCCAGTCGGCCGACTATAGGGCAAAGTTTTAGATACAGGTTTGCCATTAATGCCTTGGGTATAGCGACCCCACTTTGGTTAACACAATCAACGTTATGCCCAGGAAGGTCGCGATGACGAATCACGACCTTTTTTAGTGTTTTTGGACTTGTTTTGAAAAATGGTCACCCCCAGTGAGCTGATTAAATAAATGTCCATTAACCTTACCAATATCTTTTTTAGCACCACACCACTCGTATGCCAGGCATTAGGCTTCAAGCCTAACACCACAGTTCAGCTGCTTCGCCCAACACTCACCTGATAGACACTAAAAAAACACTTTGGTTTGGGTGTCCCCAGACCAAAGTGTTTCGCTTAGCTGTGTAGTAAATAGCCGTAGCTTCCTAAAATAACTAATACATACCCTGTAGCCGTGACTAATGCTAGCAACATTCCGCTCCCAGGTTGCCACCCGCGACGATGACAAAAAGTCAAACAACCACTGGTTAACAACATCAGTGCAAGCGTTGCCGCGATGACCCCGAATAACTGGCCCCATTGACCTAGCAAGGCACAGCCTACTCCTAGGATCGTCGCAATTACAATCACTAGCCACCGTTGCCGGTTCGTTAATTGTCGGCGCATATTCATCCCACCATATAGTTAATGCAGTCAACGTTCTGCTTAGTAAAATTTTAACATTTTGGTAGAAATATGCCAAACGAAACCATTAACAACCGTCACTTTTTAAGCTTGTTGCCGTTTTTGTACTGACTGAGCACTCAAAACATCATCAAAGGCGTGGAACTTCTCAATAATCGTATCCGCTGAATTGCGGAATTTAGCTTGTTCCGCCGCAGTCAGAGCCAAAGTAGTTACACTCTCAACCCCATCTTTGCCAATGATTGCTGGTTGGCCCACGTAAGTTTTAAAAGTCTCACTGTACGCCGACACCGGACATGCCAAGCGAGCATTCGCAAAGACCGCCTCACTTAACTTAACTGCACAAGTCGCGATGGCAAAACTGGTGTAACCCTTACCGGAATGAACAGCCCAACCACCATGACGAGCAGCGGCTTCTAACGCATCCAAGTCTAAGTGGTACTGATCAACCAAGGATGTAATTGGAATCCCATTAACTTGAACCGTTGACCACGCACTGAATTGCGATTCCCCGTGTTCGCCATAAACATAACCACTAATATTTTTCGGATCACAGTCGAATACTTCCGCAACGACTTTTTGCATGCGGGCTGTATCCAAAAAAGTCCCCGTTCCAAAGACCTGTTGACGTGACAACCCTGTTGCCCGTTGGAAATAATGAGTAATGGCATCACACGGATTCATCGTATCGATGACCACCCCATTAAACTTCGTGGCTTTAACTTTCGGAGCAATATCTTGAACAATTTGCTTGGTATACTCAAATTCCGCCCACCGGTTACCCGAAGCATGGTCTAACGCATGAATGTTTCCACTAGTAACAAACAGAATATCCGTATCGTCTAATTCATTATAATCATTAATCTTAATAATCGTGCGACTGTCTAATCGTGCCTGCGCATCTTGTAAATCTAATTGTTCCGCACGAGCCTTAGCCGCATTAGTATCAATCAAGACTAATTCATCCGCAATTCCTTTACAAACTAATGTATAGGCAATGGTCGCCCCAACGTGTCCGACCCCAATAATCGCATATTTTCGCATAAGCTAATCCTCCGTTTTAATTATTAAGATGTTATGTAATATTCTCATCATCTTTTAATTTATGTGATGATAACCTTACTGCTCGTATTAACAATGGTCAACTACTGAAAGCGCCTCAACTTTCATATCATTATTATGTTAAGAAAAAAACGCTAATTTCATTACTTTCAAGCCTATTTTATTTAAGATAATTAATCAGTAACGGCTAGTTTGCTAATTGTTTTCATTACCAAACTAATTGACTAACGTTAGCAGTTGACTGCAAATACCCCTTATTAGTACACCAAGACTGACTTTAATAATCATTCGCAATCAGCTAGCTTACACCATTAGTCAAATCACACGTCACAAAACATGACATTAATATCTTCACAATCGCTATAAAGGGCAATTGTAAGTTTGGTATTTAACCTAAATATAAAAAAAGAGTGCGTCACTCAATAATCAATGTTATAATTTCTAACATCAAATGGTATGGATAGGGGTTGGGAGTATGAACGCTGCAAATTCAACGTTTTTAGTTTTATCTAGTATATTGGTATTATTCATGACACCAGGATTAGCTTTTTTCTACGGTGGTTTAGTTTCCAAACGAAACGTCGTTAACACCATGTTATCTGTCTTCATGATTTGTGGGCTAGCAATTCTGTTATGGCTCGCATTTGGCTATTCACTATCTTTTTCCGGCGACCTTGGCGGTATTGTCGGTAATCTAAAAGCTACTTGGTTGCACGGTGTGGACTTAACCGCTCTCACTGCGACTAAAATCCCCAACGGTTTGTATCTCATCTTTCAAATGATGTTCGCTATCATCACACCAGCATTATTCGTTGGCGCTGTAGTTGGTCGCATTCGGTTTAAGTTCTTGCTAACCTTCATCATCTTCTGGTCACTACTCATCTATTATCCAATGGTTCATATGGTTTGGGATAACGGCCTATTAGCTAAACTCGGTGTTATCGACTTTGCGGGCGGCACCGTCGTCCACATCAATGCTGGTATCACCGCCCTAGTCTTGTCAGCCTTCTTAGGTGCTCGCCACAAGTATGGCAAAGACGCGACCCAACATTACAACATTTTATGGGTATTACTAGGTACCGCTATTTTATGGATTGGCTGGTATGGCTTCAACGCCGGCTCGGCACTCGCTATGAATGACATTGCCATCCAAGCCTTCTTAACCACAACCGTTGCTACCGCGACTTCCATGATGACGTGGATGGTCGTTGACATGCTAACGAAAGGCAAGCCAACCCTAGTCGGTGTCTGCACAGGAACCCTTTGTGGTCTCGTTGCGATTACGCCGGCTTGCGGCTACGTGACTATCTCTGGTGCCTTTTGGATTGGCCTCATTGCCACATTAACTAGTTATGGCTTCATTACGTTTATCAAACCACGCTTAGGAATTGACGATGCACTCGATGCCTTTGGTTGCCACGGCGTTTCCGGCATGATTGGCAGTATCATGACCGGTTTATTTGCAAGCAAGGCCGTTAACAATACGATTTCTCTGAACGGTCTTTTCTACGGTGGGGGGGTTAGGTTATTTGGACTACAACTACTTGCAACGGCCTTTACCATTGTCTTTACTACCCTCGTCTGCATCGTTATTATCGTATTGTTGAAGCGGGTTATCAGAATGCGGGTTGACGAACAAGAAGAAGAACTCGGACTCGATCAAGGTGAACACGGCGAGGTCGCTGACTACACGGTTCAAATGAGCCACGACTTGACGAACATTCAACATCACAGTGATGAATTCCGTGGTCAGTTAGCCCAACTGCTAGATAAGCAACAACGATTCCGGTAACTGAAATCATGGGCGAACCCAGCAGTTGGATTCCTGCTCGTCAGCGCTGGTCGTCCCCTCCGACCTCCCGTTTCTACCAATGCGCAGCACCACAAGCGTGTGGGGTTCAGACGGAGCGAAACTAAGGATTGTCTAGCTAGGGCTTTAAGCGGCGAGTTTGGTGTCATAACGTCGCTAATCCGATTTTTTACAGTAAGCTTAAACTGGCCGTCTTGCTTTTTTTAAACAAGCCCAATTCAACCATATCTGATTCCACCAATCAACAACAGCAGGTGCGCGGTAACAGGTAACGCAAAAACGTGTTGCGAGAAATCATTTCAGATCTCTCGCAACACGTTTTTTCAACTCGCTAATTTTTACTTAGCAAGTATTGTACGTCGGCGCTTTAACAACCGAACACCGGTAATAACAGTCGCAACTAAACAAATCCCTAATGAGACCATAAACGCAATGTGCATGCCATTAATGAAGATCTCCGGGTGCGCCGGCAGGTATGACGTGACTTTATATCCCGCTGATTGACTCATTGCCGAATACAGCACGGTCGTCGCAACCGAAATTCCAACAATCATGCCTAATTCACGGGCTAACGCGTTAATCCCACCAGCAACGCCTAACTCCTTAACTGCCACTGAACTCATAACAATCGAATTATTAGGTGCCATGAAGATTCCATTACCAAATCCAACCAAGCCGACGAATAGCAGGAAGAACCAAAGCGGCGTGGCTAACCCAACGACCATGTAGCCCACTTGACTGATTGAGATCAAGACCAACCCGACGAACGTCAGCAGTTCTGGACCAATTTTATCAGAAATCGTCCCAGCAATCGGGGCGACCACCACTTGTACAATTGGGAATACCATCAAGGCGTAGCCCGCGTAGTTTGCCGCTAGACCCCGAGCATTTTCTAAATAAAACGGGGCAATCACGTTAAAGAAAAAGTTCGCAATAAAAATTAATAACGCACATAAGATACTAATGCTAAAACGGGCATTCTTAAATAATTGTAGCGCTAGCAGCGGGTTTTCATGGCGTAACTCGACGCGAACAAAAATAATCAGCGTCACAATTGCCACTGCAAATAAAGCTAAGATAACCGGCTGCAAGAACCCAATCTGTTGCCCGATAAACACACCTGCAAATAGTGCAACCATGAGTACGGCAAATAACCCCGCCCCGGTCTTATCCAATGGTTGTTGTGTTGTCGTAACGTCTTTCGGTAAAATCATTGCGCCTAAAATCATCGCCAAAATCCCCACTGGAACGTTGATCCAGAAAATATACCCCCAGCTCAGATGAGCTAGAATCAGACCACCGATGCCCGGACCGGCAATGCTGCCCAAAGCAACGAATGAACCAATCATCCCGAGCGCCCGACCACGTTCCTTGAACGGGAATACTTCGGTAATAATCCCATTATTTGTACTCATCGTCATGGCTGCCCCAATCGCTTGAATACTGCGTGCAACTAGTAGAAATGGCAATCCAACACTGAATCCAGACAATAACGATCCAATGATGAATAGTAAGGATCCAATTTTGAACACTCGAATTTTACCGTAAATATCACCTAATTTACCAAATAATAGCAATAACGCACAAATCACAATCAAATAAATCGAGACGACCCATTCCGCCTGGTTCATTGGAATCGCTAGATCCTTACTCATTACTGGCAAGGCAATGTTCACAATACTCCCATCTAGCGTTGACATGAACGTAAATAAACAGACTGCAACCAGTATCCACCAGCGATGCTTTTGAATTTGTGGATTGGTTGCAAACGACATTGCTTTCATCTTTTAACTTCCCCTCTATTACCCAACTGGCTAGTAAGCCAGTCTAATTGCGCTTGGGCCCGTACCCGTTGTAAAGTATTGACCATCAACGCATCTTGAATATCAGCCGCAAGCATGTGGGTATTATTCATCACTCGTTCGTGTTGCATCGTCAGCCGTTCAACCTGCCCCTGTGCAAATTGCTGAAAATCCAACAAAATCACTTGCTGCTGATCCCGACTTAATAAATGTAAAAAATTTAGCTTCATTTGAAACGTCAACTGAGTTTGCTTATTAAGTGCGACTGGTGTCATGACTAACTGCCAAAATCGAGTTCGGCCAGTTGCCGTTATCGTGGCCAATTTTTGCGGTCGTTTATTAGTCGTCCGTTTAAACGCCAGCGTTAATTTCTCAGCCGCCGCCAACTTATCTAGCAACGGGTACAACGCACCAAAACTAATGGTTAATTCTGAACCGACTACGTTTACCAGCGCTTTACGTAACTGGTAGCCCGTCATCGGATGATCCATCAATTGTCCTAAAACAAATAATTCATACATTACATTCACCAATCTTTCGCGTTATTAAGTATATATATCTTTTAGATATATTACAAGGGGTTAAACTGATTTTTTAATGATGCCCATTCGTTACCGAATAACCCAGTTCACGTTCAACGCTAGCTTAATTGCCAAAAAGGACGACTAACCATCAGCGCTTCTCAAATCGATTTTTTTGCAAAAAAATAGCACCTCCCAGGACGACATCATCGCTTGAGGCGCTATCTCATTTAATAGTCACTTATGTTTCGATTTTTTATCTTTAATAAAGAAGTACCCGAATACTAACATGACCCCAATAACCGGTACATCTAACGCATTAAGGGGGCTCTGAAATTGCGGCCCAGCCAAAATCACCAGTATTGCGACAAAACATAGCCCAATTAACCACCACCCTTATTTTTGAAAGAAACGGATAAAGGCACTGTCTGGAAATTTGAATTTGATATATTGTAATACCAATATTAATAACACATAGGCGACAACATTGAAGAATAGTGGCATATCCATGATATGCCCCCTTTTATGCTCCATAAAAATAACCTAATGATTATAATTAATATAATTTGCTTGTTGAAATACCGCAAAAAATCAAGCGTCATTTAACCCGCAATCAACTCATAAATTGTTCATTGAAGTTTAGACGTTTTCCTTTCAAATCGGTAGTACGGTCAGCCCAAGTTCGTCCCCTCAAATCACAGTATCAGCGTCCCCCCAGTCCGAATAACGCGCGACGCTGTGTTGTACTTTACTCCAACCAAAGCCGTCTTGAATTCACGCAAAAAATGGGTGATTGCCATCGCAATCACCCATCGATATTAATGTTAACTTAATGCAACCACTAACCTGCCGCCATCACTTACTATTGAATAAGACCGACTGACTTTTAATATAATGATTGACTGGATGTAACAGTACTGTCGGATTCTCAATCGCTGAAGTAACCGAGTGACCTGAAACGTTAACTAGCGCAAAGAATAGGAATAAGACAATTGCCACTAACATGACGAGCTTAGTTGCAATCGTCATCTTTTCTGGCAGAATTTGCTTGTATAGCGTCCGATGAACTTGGCGGCTAACCGCCTGCTTACTTTTATCGCTATCCTTAGCCTTTTCTTCAACTAGTTGTCGTTCATAAGCGGCAATATCAAAGTCCGCTTGTTCCTTCTTCTTACCGACCTGATACTTCTTACGATAAGCCGCCGTTTGCGCTTTGAAGTCCTTAGAAAATTTCCGGTAATGATCAACAGTTTCCTTGGTCTCGCCGACTTCTAAAAGATCCCCAAAGTGCATCCAAGCGACCCGGTCACAAAGCAATTCCACTTGCCGTAAATTATGGCTGACAAAGATAATGGTCTTCCCTTGCTTCTTGAATTCCATAATCTTATCCACACATTTTTGATAGAAGGTATCATCACCAACCGACAATGCTTCATCAATAATCATGATATCGGGATTAATATGCACCGCAATCGCAAAACCCAATCGTGATCGCATCCCAGTCGAATAATCCTTAACTGGTTGACCAATAAAATCACCAATGTCCGCAAAGTCAACAATATCGTCACGAACGGCTTGGATTTCTTTAATACTCAATCCTTGCATGAGTCCTTTCAACCGAATGTTTTCATCACCGGTCAAATTCCACTTTAATCCGGCACCGATTGAAATAATGGACGTATCACCATGCACATCCACCGTCCCAGTCGTTTGAGGAATGATTCCTGAGATAATATTCGAAATCGTTGACTTACCGGAACCGTTGATTCCGATAATTCCTAGTGCTTCGCCCGGTTTAACGTTCAGGCTAACTCCTTTAAGTGACCAGAACCTTGGGACATCAACATTACCAATGTTAAAAAAGTGTTTTAACTTATCATTATTACTGCGATATAAATCATATTCTTTAGTGACATTATGCAATTCAACCTTATATTGATTTTCCATCAGTTCCGCCTCCTAAATCAAATCCACAAAGTTCGAACGGAACTTGTTATAGAGATACGTTCCAGTTAGAATCACAACGAGATTGAAAAGCCAAAAGACAATTGTCAGCGTAACGTTGGGCTGTTGCCAGATCCAACCACGATTAAGTAATGATTCCCGCATCCCGTTAAGCACATAGTAGAACGGATTTAGTTCTAGCAAGCGCACAAAAACAGCTGGGAAGTTAGACGTTGTAAAGTTAAACAGCACCCCACTCATGTAAAACAGCATCCGTAACACGGATTGGAGTGTAATGTGCCAGTCACGAATCAAAACACTGACCGTGGCGTTAAAAATCCCAAGTGAATACATTAATACAATCATGCAACCAAAGTAGTAAATAAATTGAATCCATGCAATTGAGGGCCAAATTCCATTAACAAACATCAGGAAAATCCCGAAGGCAATCATCGTCCAAAAGCTATATAAATTACCGTAAATCTTAATTGACGGTAACACGTTGACTGGGAATTTCATCTTGGAAACTAGCCCAACCTGACGATAAATGCTAGAAGACGCATCAAGTGTTGTCTTGTTCATGTATAGCCATGGTGCAATCCCAACTACCATCCATGGCAAATACGGAATTCCCGGCATCGGATCGCCACGTTTTAACGCGACCCCGAATACTAAGTAATAAATTCCGATTTGAATCAGTGGATTTAGAAATTCCCACGCTAACCCAAGGTAATGGCTTTGGTATGTGGCCCGATCATCATACTTCGCCATTCGCCGAATAATCTTGAAATTGGCGAACTGATCGCCAATCGTCTTAAACATCGTAAACATAGTGCACTCCTTAAATGTATGTCGCAACACGATCAAGCGCCTCTTGAAAGGTCATGACAGATTTACGGTCAAGGTGAACCGCAGCTTACATTATAACGATAAACTAGACGAATAGCATCGAAAATAACATTTTTTATTAAATATTTACTTCTTATCAGCCGGCACTTATCGTTTGGCATCATTGTTTTAACAACAAAGAAAGCCCTTACTATTTCGAGTGTTTTAACTACACGACATGCGCTATTTTAGACGATAACGTTTTAACAGATAGAAAACCAAATTTACAATTAAAGAACCATAAGTGAACAATAAGAACGCGTCGACTGAGCCCTATATTAGGAACCACAACAAATATTTAAAGAAACGCTTAGGCTATGCATTCGGATAACCACCCTAAAAGAACGCGAGTCTAATTTTTGAGGATAACGTAATTCTTTTCTATTACTGATTTAATCACTACTTCATGAACAGTGACTATTTTACGCGCCCATTATCTGAGTAATGATAATTCTGAAATCAGTTTATTTTTCAATTACCTTCAAGAATTCTTTCCGAAAACTATGTGAATAAGCCCTTTACTTCTGCTGTCCCTTAACTCACCGTGTGAGCTAAAACTGACCAGTCTTGCCGATACCCACCGTTTGAATTACACGTGCTCATCCGGACGCCTCCTCCTATCCATCCGTTCTCTCACTTAGCCATAACATACTTACAAACCAGCTAAATAATGACTTATAATAGCGTCTTGACACCAAAAAGTGCTATGATGAGGGAACATTAACTAAGGGGGTTAGACACGATGAGTTCAATAATTGAAAGTTTACAATTAGCCGCACAACAGGTTCACCTCATCAACCTATATCAAGCCAACAGCGAAGTGGTTTACACCGGTTACATCGATCGTCTGGCACCTGATGGCGTTGTCGTAAATACTTACGATGATGCTGGGCTCCAAGACGGCGCGGTCTTCATGCGCTATGACGTCATTGATGAAGTTGAAATGATGAGCGAAGACCTTGATAACATGGCTTTTCGTCTGGAGAATGCTGCCACCGAAGGGTTAAATGGTGTACCACAACCAACAGTCGCTCTAGATGAGCAACGACCAGTCCTAAAACAGTTAATTGATCAGGCCAAGGCCGATCAACAAATCGTCCTACTGGTCTTAGAAGATAACGAAAACTACCTTGAAGGCCAGGTTCAACAAATGACTGACCAAACAATTACGTTCACGACCTTTGATAAATTTAATTTTAAAAATAACGCACAACAAGAAATTTCATTGGCTGATATTCAAATTTTGGAATTTTGTGGTAACGAACTTTTATTGGAAAGCGCCTTTGTTAAGACGGCCCACACCCATCAACCAACTGTCAAAGTCAGCGATATTAATGACATTGATACTACTTTAAAGACTGCCTTGGCTGAACACCATCTGATTGCAATTCGGTCAGCCGATGGTTCTGATATGTTTTTTGTTGGCTTCATTAACGTGTTGAATGCTGACAGTGTCCTTCTTAATCTGATTGACATGACTGGTCAATTTGGGGGCTACACCCTTTGCCGTCGTTCACTGATTGAATCGGTTACGACCCAGTCGGACTATTTGCAGACCATGCGGGGGTTTATCGAACTGAACCGTCAATATGAGTTAAACGTTCAGCCAGTATTAAATGATGAACGCCTCTTTGACGCCACAACCGATCTTTTTGAGTCGTTATTACGACAAGCGGCAACCTTCAATAATTTAGTCCACATTACGACCGAAAACCCAATGCTTCCTACTATGACCGGTTACCCTGGAACGTTAACTAATGGTCACTTCATTTTCTACAATGTAGATGATGATAACCAGATCAACCATGTCGGTACGATGATTGAGCTCGATCAAGTCGTCGAATTATCTTTTGGGTACATGGACGCTTACCTATTAGAAAAACGATTAAAGAGTACTGGTAACTTATAATAATTTCAACACTCTAAATAGCACGACTAGCATTCATGCCAGTCGTGCTATTTTTTCGATTCTTGATGATCATCTAGTCCAATATATTGTCACATGCAGATGCAACCCTAAGGCTCCTAAAGCTGTAAAACAACGGTGTTCGACTTAGAATGGCGCAAAAATGGCATTAACCTAACCGTGCCAGCGATGAACGCCCCACTAAAAATGGTAATGAACAACTTGGTGATAAATAAGAAATCTAATCAATAATGACCAACCACCAATTTTCTGCTGGCAATCGTTGCCGCAAAAGCCATCTAAAGTGTTATGGTTACTTATCAAATAGATGCAATTTGGCAATCCGCTGGCACGCTTCGGTAAAGCGAGGTTCGTCAATCAGTAAGCCAACACGAACGTAGCCTTCGCCACCCGCACCAAAACCGTTTCCCGGTGCCACGGCCACGGCCACCTGATCTAGCAGTAAATCGGCAAAGCTTTCACTCGTATACCCTTCAGGAACAGGCATCCAAGCATAAAAGGATCCGCCCGATGGGTATGGTTCCCAACCAATCTTACGAGCCGCCGCAAAAAATTGGTTGCGCCGGCGTTCATACAAATTGACCAAATCACGGACGGTCTGTTGGTCACTGTTCAAAGCGGCAATTGCTGCATCTTGAATTGCTGGGAAGACACTGACAAATAGATGGTCTTGAATTAGGTTCAGAGCTTCAATCATGTCGGCATTACCAGCAGCAAAGCCAACACGCCAACCAGCCATGTTAAAAGATTTAGAGAGTGTGTACATTTCGATCCCCACGTCTTTCGCCCCTGGAGTCTGTAAGAAGCTCACGGGGCGTTGACCATCAAAACCAATCGCACCATACGCAAAATCATGCACGATTCCAATCTGATTTTTATTAGCGAACGCGACCGTCTCTCGGAAAAATTCTGGCGTAGCCACAGCGCCAGTTGGATTATTCGGGTAATTCAAGTATAGTAACTTCGCTGCGGCCGCAACTTGTGGATCGACCTGTTGATAATCTGGCAAAAAATGATTTTGTGCCGTTAGCCGCAATAACGCTAACTTCACTTGTGCTAGCGTTATTCCAGATAAATAGTCTGGATAACCGGGGTCGGGCAGGATCATCGTGTCGCCAGGATTTAGAAGCGCCAAGGGTAACTCTACTAATCCAATTTTACTGCCACCCAAAACGGCAATCTCAGTCTCCGGGTCCAACTTCACCCCATACTCGCGCTCGTAGAAATCGGCCGCTGCCTGTTTAAATCGAGGCAAACCGCGGAATAACGAATACTTATGATCCGCCGGGTCGGCAGTTGCAGCCTGCATGGCCTTAACGACAAATTCCGGAGTCGGTTGATCAGGATTTCCCTGACCCAAATTAATGACATCCGCACCGGATGCGACTTTCGCGTTGACCTTCTTAACCAAATTTGCAAAAAACTGTTTTGGTAATTGCTGTAAGATTTTGGATTCTTCAAATTTCAAACCTAGTGCTTCCCTTCTGTTAATGGCTTCAAGCTCGTAATGTCAAATGTACCAGCAAACTCGGCTAGATGAACAAGATTCCGCAAAAAGTCATGCGTCTTAGCCTCATAATGGTATTGCACCCCTAAATCATAAAGATAGCCATTGATATAATCAACTTCAGTTGGCCGATGTTTTGTAATATCTTGATACATTGACGGAAAATGTAGTGGATTCGTTTCACGACTAACATATTCAATCGTTTGCCACTCTTCTTCCCGAGTGTTCAGTAACGTAATTCCTGCCCGTTCACAAACATCAAAAGCTTCGTCAATCAGCTGCCGTCCAAGTTTCTGTGCTACTGGTGACTGGATAAATTCACCCATTTGGATTTGGAACATCGTACACAACGTGTTAATGACTGAATTAAAAATCACTTTAGCTAGCAAAGTGCCTAAGAAGTTCGTTGTCAGTGTTGGGTTAAGATGGGCGCTAGTAAATTCAGCTACGATTTGATGAGTCGTCTCATCCGGCCGTTCTGTCTGGTTCGCAATATTCATCGAACCCGCATTTTCAGCCCCTATAAAGTCCACGTCACCAGCTTTCTTTAAGACGGTTCCAATCAACGCCGTACCACCTAAGACCTTCTCTGGTTTGAAGTATTGATTGATCTTTTCAATGTGGCCCATGCCGTTCATCGCTGTAACCACGTATTGCCGGTCATTGAAGAAATGTGCTGACCTTGATAATATCTCTGCCAAGCCCATTTGCTTGGTGAAAATAATCAAAACATCTGGTTGACCACGATAATCTTCCGGGGTACTAATACGAATAGGAACTAAATGTCTGTGTTGCCCATCACGAGCAACGTAGACACCGCCCTGCTTCTGTATCGTTTGGACCTGTTGATCCCAAGTATCCACAAAATCAACTTGATACCCAGCTGCTTGTAATAAAATACCGTAACGCAATCCCATAGCTCCTGCACCCAATACCGTATACTTCATGATTATGCTTCCTTTCCTGACTACGAACGTGTGTAATGCTCTGCAAGGCGATCACCACACCACTGAACGATTTGAACAATCACAATTAAAATGACAATTACGCTGATCAATACGCCTGTATTATAGCGGTTATAACCATATTGAATTGCCAAGTCACCAATTCCACCAGCGCCGATCGTTCCAACCATGGCCGAATAGCCCAACAGACTAATCAGTGTTAAGACAACGCCTCGAATTAATGCCGGCAAAGCTTCTGGGAATAAGACTTCTTGAAAAGTCAGCCAAAAGCTTGCTCCCGTTGAGCGTGCCGCTTCAACGACGCCCGCATCGATTTCTGCAAATGCCCCTTCGGCGAGTCTGGCAAAGAATGGAATCGCTGCAACCGATAACGATACTGCTCCACCCAGTGGCGTATATGGATCTCCCGCAACAAACTTAGCAAACGGTATTAGAACTACCATTAAAATTAAAAAGGGTAGGGAACGAATCGCATTAATAATAAACCCCGCGACACTATTGATGACCGGATGAGGCGCAAACAGTGGGTTAGAATAGTAATACAAGAACAATCCAATTACGGTTCCGAAGACAATGCCAATAAAACCTGAAATGAAGACCATTTTGGCAGTGTCCCAAAGTGCAGTTCCAAGATTCTGCTGTAATATTGTCCAAGTCTCATTCATGTACTTGCACCTCCTCTACATAATCGACGCGTTGTTGGAATAATTGAATAGCTTGCTTAACCGCCTGGGGTTTGCCCGTCAGATAGACAGCTAAGACTCCAATAGCGCGTTCTTGAATAAACTCGATCCGGCCCTGAATAATATTGATATCAATATCGGTTGTCTTAGCAATTTCAGTAATAATCGGTGTCAACGAGTCACTGCCACGATAACGTAATGCCAATAGTTGACCATCTTCTTGACCTAATTGTGCAGCTACCTTGGCTGGCAATTGCGTATCCAAGAAACGATTAACCAGCCGCTGACCCATATCTGATTGGGGCGCTGCGAATAAATCATACGTACTTGATTGTTCAACTAGTTTTCCCGCCTCCATGACCGCAACTCGATCAAACAAGCTCCTAGCCACTTCTAACTGGTGCGTAATAAAGACGATCGTTATGTGTAATCGTCTATTGATATCCTTTAAAATCTGAATTATTTCTTCGGCCGTTTCAACATCTAACGCACTGGTCGCTTCATCGCATAGCAAGACATCAGGATTATTGGCAAGCGCCCGCGCAATTCCGACTCGTTGCTTTTGACCACCCGATAATTGAGATGGGTAACTGTCCTGCCGATCTGCAAGTCCAACTAACGCTAGTAAAGACTGAATACGCTTAGGCTGCTCTTTTTCAGGATAGCCGCCTGCTGTTAGCGCAAAGGCGAGGTTCTGTGCAACTGTACGATTACTGATCAAATTGAAATTTTGGAAAATAAAGCCGATTTTACGGCGTACATTCGCAATCTGTCGTGGATTTGCTTTGGTTAAATCATGACCATCAACAATGACTTGGCCCCGGCTTGGCGACTGTAAGTAATTAATCGTTCGAACTAAAGTCGACTTACCAGCACCGGATAACCCCACGACACCAAATATTTCGCCCTTCTCAATAGTTAAGGAAACATCTTTGACGGCATGCACCGTCCGCTTTTTCTGTTGAAACGTCACATCAAGGTGTTTTAATTCAATCTGACTCATACCATTGCCCTCCTACTGCCACGAAGCCGGTTGGTCAAAATCCTTAAACTCAGATTTTGCAATCGCCTTTTTAAAGGCCTTACTGTTAAGAACTGCTTTGACCGCTTTACCAAACTTAGAATTTTGTTGACTTGTTTTGACTACGAAGACTTCCTTGTAATTTTCCTTTAATTTCTCCAGCGCCAATGCTTTTGATGGCTTTAACTTGGCATTCCACGAATAATTCCCCGGAATTAAAGCGATTGTCACGTTGCTCATCGACTGTGGTAACTGAGCAGCATCTAGCGTCTTGATTTTCAATTGCCGCGAATTAGTCACAATATCCGCAGTACTGGCCGTCGTAACGTTAATGTTTTTCTTTAAAGTAATTAACTTTTGGGCCGCTAATAACTGTAGTGCCCGTGCTAAATTAGATGGATCATTGGGTAACGAAACCGTATCGCCAGCTTTCAAATCGGCTAGTGAAGTGATCTTCTTAGAATAAATCCCCATGCCTAACGTTGGCGTCTCACCGATTGCGGAAAGCTTCAAATGATTAGCTTTAGCAAAAGTTTTAAGATATAACGTATGCTGAAATAGGTTGGCGTCAATCTCCCCAGAATTCAAGGCTTTATTCGGTTGAACGTAATCATTAAATTCTTTCGTCACTACCTTGTAGCCTTTCTTCTCAAGTAGTGGCCCAATCACTTTCGTTGCCATATCGCCATAAGGACCAGGGGCAACGCCAATCTTAACCGTTGTCAACTGACTACCACTTGACTTCGAAGCGCTTGTCCGACTAAACCCCACAATTGCAACTAAAACAACAATAATTCCACCTAAAGCTAACAACCATTTCGTATTTCTTCTCATCTTCCATACCCCGTTTCTCTCTTTTCATGCCATAAAAAAGTCGTCCTCGTTATGATTTATAACAAGGACGACTCTAGCCGCGGTACCACCTTCATAGCATCCAATTGGATACCAACTCATGCAGAACTAACTGCTGCGTTAACGGGCATTAACCGCGACCACTTAACATTATTGCTCATCGATCGTTCATTAGGAAAGACCATCTTCTCAACGTTTGCCGGGTCATCTTTCAGCACTTGACAACTCTCTGTTGCCGGCTTCACCATTGATACTCATCTTTCATGATACAACACATTATGAGTATTTGATTAGATATTGTCAAGTTTTTGTTAAAATAATTTAATTATTCTGTGAACTTTTAATTATCGTCTTAGATATTATCAAAATTGCATCTATTCACAATCAGCACCAAAGTAAATCCGATCATGTAGTCGACACCGTGGATTAAAAGCTCGATGACAATGTGGGCACTCGCCCAAATGATAAGCAGCAACGGTCATTCGATAGCGACAAGCACCGCACATAACCACTAAACTCGTTGATGAGCTGGCAACAAAGGCGTGTCGGCATAACGCATCATGACACTGATAACATGCATAATATCGCCGACACTGTTCACACCATAACGCAGCAATGTCGGTTTCAAGGTGATAGTGCTGACAACGTCCGGCAGCATCCAATCCTAACCCATAGATGACGGGCATACCGCTAGTCACGCTGGTAAACCCACTTTAACGACCTCACCACTAGTGAACGTTCGCCGTTCCCCAGTAGTCATACGCACCACTAAGCCACCATGCTCATCAATGGCTTCAGCCACCCCAGCTACTACATCATCACCGATTTGGAGCGCTATTTGCTGACCTAGTACTAATGACTTAGCACGATACATTGGCAAAAAGTCCGCCGTAGCGTAGCGTTTCGATAGCGCTACTAACGAGGTTAATAACGCCGCTGCTAGTTGATTACGGTCTACCGGCATTGTCGGGTCCACCGACTGAGCACGTGCTTGCAACGCCCGGGGGAAATCAGTTGTTGTCAAATTAAGCCCAACGCCAACAATGAAGGCTGCCGCAGAAGTTGATTCCAATTCTAAGCTTGCTTCAGTGATAATACCACCAACTTTATGTTGATTGAGATAGATATCATTGACCCATTTCAGGGCAAAATCCTTATTGGGATAAAAACGCTGTAAAACGTCTACGACACTAACTGCAACGCCAGTTGTTAGTAAACCCACATTCGCTAATGCATTCGTTGGATTAGGTAAGATCAAGCTAAAATACAAGCCAGTTTGCGCAGGAGAATAGAATTCACGACCCCGACGACCATAACCAGCTGTCTGTTCATCTGCTAAGAAGGCTGCCAGTCGCGGCTGATGATGACTTAGAAAAGTTTTTGCTAAAATTTGAGTTGATGGTGTCTGAGCAACGACTTCGATTGGCCCCGCAAATTGCTGGTCACTATAAATTTGAATTGCATTAGCATCTAAACGACGACTGCCCACATAGCAATACCCTCGATTCTTGCGACTTTCAATCTGATGGCCTTGCTTCTTCAACGCGTTAATTGCTTTCCAGATACTTTCTCGACTACGCTTAGTCTGTTGAGCTAATTGGTCACCAGAAAGCCAGTCACCAGGATTAGCCAATAAAGCCATTAAGACTTGTTCCTTAGTTGACATACTACTTACCTCGTTTTCTAACATCTGCCACACCTGTCGTAGTAATACCAAAATCAACGACCGCTCGAACTCGACGTGCAATAAATACCGCCAGAGTAGCCTTGATTACATCGCCCGGGATAAACGCCAAGTTGGACAATAAGGCCGCCGATAATGTCATATGTGATTGTATTGCAAGCCAACCAGCCCCGACCACGTCAATAAACAGGATGCCGGCCAGCCAGACGATGCCAACTTCTAACCACCAATAACCACTCTCCATTGCCCGCGTCATCTTAATTAACGTACCAATCAGTAGTGGGGCCAACAACCAAGCCACTAGGTAACCACCAGTTGGTCCTAGAAAAACTGCTGCGCCACCACGACCACCAGATAATAACGGTAGTCCTAGGGCTACTAATCCTAAAAATAGCCCCACCGCCATCGTTCCATATTTGCGGCCCAGTAATTCTGCCGCTAAAAAGATCCCCATATTTTGTAAAATAATTGGTACCGGAATAAACCCAACTGGAATTCCAGGAAAAAAGCCCAATACAATAATTAGCGCAGTTACCATCGCCGTCTGGGTTAAGTGTTTAATCGCCTGCTGATTTGTCATTATCGCACCCCTATTAATCAATTTTAATCGTTATTATAAATCAATAGTAACCTAACATCAATATGAAGGGTTACTATTTAGCGAACAAAAAATCCCATAACCAACTTTACTGGCTATGGGATCCACTTAACTATTCTTTCGGGATACGTTTTTCAACGTGATATTGACGTGCTTCTGGTCTAGGCGTATCAGCTGTCAGTAAGTCATCCGCGTAAAATACCGAATAACCATGATCCTGTTCTAACGGTCGCGCAATCATGAGTCCACGCTTACGTCCGTGACGCGCATTATAAATGTCCGCACTACGGAGCGCTTCATTATAATCGTGCGATTCAGATATTGCGTCACCGGGATTAAATAAGACATTTTCATCCATCTGCCATCAGCTCCTTGTCCTCTTAATACTTTAATTATACACGCTGACACCGCAATGAAGAAAGTTTAAAGATTGATGTCAACATTATAAGTTAATTTCGAGAGCGTTAACCCCTTAGTTACTAATTGGCCAATTAGCACTTGAGCCTTATCACGCATTTTCGCGACCATCACTTTATCTTGCTCAGTCAAGAAGGTCGTCAATTCAGCACCAGACAACTTAGCGGCCTTTTTATCCGTTTCAGCTACGAATTGACCTAGTTCAATTCGACATTCCTTCAAATAGTCAATATCATCTTGAACAAAGTCAGCATAGTGTGATTCAACAATCATTGACAACGTCCGGTAGAGCCAATATGCACTATTCATATCATGCTTTAATGGTGTGTTCGCAAAACTAGGATCGGTTTCGGTCACATTCGCATGGAATGGTAAGTACGGCGCAAAAGCGGGCACGCCAAAGGTCATCCACATAATCGCACTTTGTTCTTCAGGTACATCATTACGAACTTGCATGACGTGTGAATTTTGAGTCCGATTCATTGAGATTGGCCGGAACTTCTTAGCTTCTGGCGTATTCAAGAAGGGATCATACTTTGTTTCGTTATAATGTGAACCGAGTACAAATTCAACGTCGGCCACTGAGATTTTCTTAGCTGCGTGACAAATGAATGGTAATTCGCTTGATTGAGGATCCTGTTCAATTTCTGGATTAAAGTAACGTTGTCCATACCAGACCCGCGGCGTATTGTAGTGCCGATCCTTCTCGTTATCAGTACCAAAAATGTGGCGGAAGTTAAAGCCGGTTTTATCGGGGTTCAAATGATGTTCAGCAACAAATTCCTGAATACCATCGGACCACATAAAGTTGTCAGGGTCATCAAAGTCAACCCATTGAATCGCAACTTGGTTGGCAGCCACCGCGTAAGCATCATCCGGAATCCGTTGGGCAACCCAATGATGTCCTGTGACGATTTCCATGTACCACACGTCGTCTTTATCATTGAACAAGACGCCGTTACCTTCTGGCGAGCCATACTTCGCGATCAACTGGCCCAAGTATTCAACCCCACCGCGGGCAGAATCAATAAACGGCGTGAGCATGGTTGGCAAGGAATCTTCTGCGAGACCATTAGGAACGAAGGGGTCAAAAGTCAGCGTATGTTCATTACCATAGACACTTTCAGTCGAAGAAACACCAACATTTTTTTCGTTAAAGCCATTTTCTTCAAAGACACCCTTCTCAGCAACTTCAATGTTCGGTACAGCTTGGTAACGGTAACCATCTGCTGGAAGTGGTGCGGTAAAGCCATTCTTTCCAGAAGTTAACGTTTCGTTACGACCATGAACGGCGGGATGGACGATAAATTTTTGCGGTGTAATCGGCATAAAGGTATCATCATTGCGGGCAATCATCGTTGAACCATCAACGGTCGCCTTTTTCCCAACTAAAATTGTGGTACAAGCTTGTTCGTACATGCAAGCATCTCCTGTCTTTAATTTCCGTGATCATTATTAATGATACACGCTCTAATTTAAAAAGCCACCATTGCGAAAGCGCTGACAGATAATTCTTACGTAATTTTAATCGCTGATAAATTTATTGAGTTCCATAAATCTTTTCGTAATCTAATCAATAATTCTTAATTTTGAAAAATCATCATCACATTTTCTTCACAATTCGCTGTTAATATGTACTCATAGCAATTAAGGATCCCCCTCCAAGATTGCTACTATAATAATTAACATTCTTTTCATTTACTCCTCCAAAGTAATGAAATCCGTCAAAGCGTAACAACTTTGACAGCTTGATGAGCGGCATGTGAACGTCCCCCCGCTTATATGAATAAACGCTCATCAAGTTATCAGCATATGATTCCCCGTCATATGCTGACCTACTCCTTTTGACCTTCGTATTCCCGTACGAAGGTTTTTTTGTCGGCTTAACGTCCACACACGATTGATAAGCCTATTAACTAACACATTGCATATTAAATACTTTATATTATGTATTCGGTGTACTGAATTTCGGTCAGCGCCCTATCAATCTAACCAAAAACAGCATATAATTTAATTATTATCACATTAAAGGTGGGTCATCTATGCAAGAGGGATACTTAGATCAGCGCTTAATCGGTCAGCGCTTCATTATCAAACCGGCCGATCTAACTGACGGCGTCGCATTCTATGGCATCTTGTACCATTTGCACGCCGCAACACCACTGCACACCGGCGATACCGTTGAAATCACGGCCGTCAGTGCACATGGTCTAACGGTAACGATTATCGCACCACAACAATAGGGGGAATTATTATGGTAGGCATCATCGTTGCAATTATTATCATTCTACTGGTCGTTTTAGTCCTAATCGCTTCCATCCGCATCATCACCCAACCGAACCAGGGTGTCGTCTTAACATTTGGAAAGTTCGAGCGCGTCATTAGTTCTGGCTTTCACTTTATTAAACCGTTCATCTCACGAGTCATCACCGTTAACACGGCCCAGACACCCGTTGATCTTAATCAACAAGTCGTTATCACCAAGGATAACGCTGAAATTTCAGTCAAAATTTCGCTTAAGTACCACGTCACTAACATCGAAGATTTCGTCTTCAAAAATGAAGATTCCGTTCGTAGTATGATTCAAGATACCCGGGCAGCATTACGGGGAATTATTGGAAACAAGGAATTAAACGAAGTCTTAAATGGAACGCAAGAAATCAATGCCGCCCTCTTCAAAGAAATCTCCTCCGTCACGGCGGGCTACGGTTTAAACGTCGACCGGGTCAATATTGACTCCGTTAATCCTTCCGCGGATATTCAAGCCTCAATGAACAAACTCTTACAAGCAACTCGGGAACGGGATGCCACCATCGCAACTGCTGAAGGTAAGAGTAAGTCAATCACACTGGAAAATGAAGCCAATAACCGGGCCTTATTAGCCACCAACAAAGCCCAAAACGAAGCTTTAGTGAATAGTGCAAAGGCGAAAGCAACAGCCGTTCAAACTGAAGCAGATGCTGATGCTTACCGGACGCGGATTTTAAACGAAGCCTTGGCACAATCATCCGAAAACTACTTTATCTTCCAAAACACGGAAGCTGTCAAAGCCTTAGCGGACGGCAACGCCAACACCGTTGTTTTACCTAACCAGACATTAGATAGTTTAGGCTTAATTCCAGCCCTCACAAAGGTTGGTAAATTAACTGCTAAGTAACCCACCAATTATCATAAGTGTTCAAAAAAGTCTTCAGGTTGGTTAACCCCACTTGAAGACTTTTTTGTGCCGTTATTAATATGATGGCAATCATTCAATTCTATAAACCTTTCCGTTAGGTTTCCCCACTCAACTAGGTTAGAATTAGATTGTGCAAAACCATACTTAGAGGTGTTAATATTGAAACAACCTTGGCAAACAGCTTGGCCAGAAAGAATTAGTTACGGACTCAGCGATGCCGCAGATAACCTAGTCTTTCAGATGATGACCACGTACTTATTATTCTTCTATACTGACGTTTACGGTTTATCGACGAGTGCCGCCGCAATTTTATTCGTGGTCGCGCGTCTCGCCGATGTTATTGAAAGTCTGATTATTGGCGTCATGATCGACCACACCCATTCACGCTTCGGTAAGAGCCGCCCATTCTTCTTGTGGTATGCGTTTCCCTACGTCTTGTTTGCAGTACTCACTTTTGTGACTCCTAACTTCGGCGATACTGGCAAATTAGTGTGGGCTTATGTGACCTATTTAGGATTAGGATTCTTTTATACCGCCGTCAATTTACCAATTACATCGATTTTACCGGCACTTTCTCAAAATGAACGTGAATTAACGCTATTAGGGGTTATTCGTCAATTCTTCGGTAGTAGCGTTCAAATCATCGTTGCCGTCTTCACCTTGCCGCTAGTTGCGCTATTCGGTCAGGGTAACCAGCAACGGGGCTTTTTATTAACGATTGTCTTATTTGGTCTGATCTCACTAGTGCTAATTCTGAATACTTTCTTCCAAGTCAAGGAACGCTTTAGCCAACCTGAACGCCCCCATCAATCGCTCAGTGCCGTGTGGGGTATGCTTAAGCAGAACCAACCTTGGTTTATCTTATCTACGGTAATTCTATTATATTGGCTAACAACGGCCATCAAGAATCAAACGACCATCTACTATTTCAAATATTTAATTCAACGCGAAGACTTAGTTCCAGTCGTTAACGGCTTTACGTTTGCCTCGCTAATTGGGGTGATTTTAATTGTGCGCCTAGCTAACCATCACGGTAAGAAGAATACCATGTTGGCCGGGATTGCAATCGCAGCCGTGGGGCAATTCATTTTAGGAATTGGTACTGCTATCAATCAATTGACCTTCGTCTTTAGCGGAACTTTGATCAACGCCATCGGCAACGGCTTGATTATTGGCCTAGTCTCAATTATGATTGCCGATACAATCCGTTATGGCACGGCACTTGGCATTCAAGCAGAAGGCATCTTAGCCTCCACCGATGACTTCGGCGTTAATGTCGGCTTAGGACTTGGTGGCTTAGTCACCGCCGGACTTTTCCATTTAAGCGGCTACACTGCCAATCACGCGCAAAACATCGCCACTCAGCATATGATTACCCTGAACTATGCTTGGTTGCCGTTACTGCTCTACATCGTCATGTTTATCGTGTTGATTTTCTATAATGAACGACAATTGCAGGATGCGATTGATATTTAGTTATTAATCTTTAATTTTGATCACTAAAATGCAATGAGAGTGGGACTAAAGGTGGACTGCTTGCGAGCAAACTTTTGACGCACGTTTCGACAATATTGACAGAAAAATTGTGTTCGATTTCTTGAGAAGAAGTCTTTTCTTTAGAAACCGAACACTTTTAGTTTTGTTCCAAACCCACCTCATTTTTCTACATCTAGATTCATCCCAATAACATTCAACAAAATCACATCGTTTTATCTAATCGTGCAATGACAAAACATTCTACAACTTGTCCTCCCATAATAATCACCATTCCAATGGCCAACATGCAATCCAGTGGTATCATTATTGGCGTTGGAACCCACAATAGAATTACCGTTAGCACAGCAATAATTATAATTAATGACTCATAGTATATTTTAGTAACGTTTCCTGCCCTTAGCTTAAGCAGTTGCCACCGCTCATCATTATGATAATTCTTTTGTAACTTTGCTATTCTGTGAGTCGCATACAAATAGCTTCCCATGATAATCAATAAGATTATTACTAATCCGACCTGTTCAATCATTATTTCACCCCCGATAAAAGATATCCTCAATAGTACAAGTAAAAACTGTCGCAATCTTGAATGCCAAATATAATGATGGATAATATTTAGACTTCTCAATCGAAATAACCGCTTGTCGTGAAATTCCTAACCGTTGCGCGAGCTCCGCTTGAGTCCAGTCGCGCTCTGCTCGTAACACTTTAATTTTATTGTGAATCAAAGTAACACCATCTTTACAAAAAGTAATGTTTTATTTACATTATTAGTATAACAATCTATTATTCTTTTGACTAGCCATTTTTAAAGTAACACCGCTTGACCAGATTCATGGATTAAAACTACGATCATCACAATCATTAAATCGCTTTAACAGCGGCACTTAGCAATCTTAAGAATGGTGACCCACAAGAATGTCCATCAATTACGACTTAAAATCCAATTGGCGTCATAATTTATCGAAAATTTGCTCGGTTGTTACTAAGACTAACTAAAAAAGCGCATGAAAAAAGCCGACCCCGCGGAGTCGACTTTTTCTGAATCAAAAATCCAATTATTTAACAGCTGGAGTCTTGAACCAGCCAATCCGTGATGTAACAACATCAACGATGGCTTTCTTACCAGGTGCCAATAACTTACGAGGATCGTAGCCCTTACCGATTTGGTCTGCGCCAGATTCGATGTAAGCACGAGTTGCGTTGGCAAAAGCAACTTGGTTTTCGGTGTTAACGTTAACCTTGCTAATTCCCAATTCAACAGCCTTAACGATTTGGTCCTTAGGAATACCAGAACCACCGTGAAGTACCAATGGCATCTTAACGGCTTCTGAGATTTCTTGAAGACGATCGAAGTGTAAGCCAGTCCAGTTTTCTGGGTACTTGCCGTGGATGTTACCAATCCCAGCGGCTAAGATGTCGATACCAGTAGCAGCTAAAGTCTTAGCTTCTTCAACATCAGCTAATTCACCTTCACCGATGATACCGTCTTCTTCACCACCAATTGAACCAACTTCGGCTTCAACAGAGATGCCCTTAGCATGAGCTAATTTGACGATTTCCTTAGTCTTTTCTAAGTTTTCGGCAAATGGTAGGTCATGGCCATCAAACATAACTGATGAGTAACCAACTTCGATACATTCCTTGGCAGCTTCGTAGTTACCGTGGTCTAAGTGCATAACAACAGGAACAGTGATGTTCATGCTTTCCATGGTATCAGCAACTAAGTCCATAACGAGCTTGTAACCGCCCATGTACTTAGCAGCACCCATTGAAACTTGGATAATAACTGGGGTGTTAGTGTCTTGAGCACCCTTCAAGATGCAACGAGTCCATTCAAGGTTGTTTGTGTTGAACGCACCAATAGCATAATGGTTCTTGTATGCGTCTTGTGTCATATCAACAGCATTTACAAATGACATAAAATAACCCTCCTAGGTTAATTAAGAGATACGATTTTTGAATCACATTCATTTTAGCACATTTTACATGGGAGTGATAACCGATTTGTCATATTTATTAACCAACGATTACCGGCCAATCGCTATTTTTTGGATAGTCGTCACATTGTAAGCCCTTCCACGTTCATTAAAATCATTTTTCTAACCGCCTTTTTCAAAATGGTGTGCCAGAAATTCAACAGTTATTCATTTGTGATCGTTATAACAACCATTGGCAAAACTAAAATGTAAGAGTTTGTTTTAATTACATTTTCAATTGCCTGTATATCAGTGATTTTGCTAAAAAATCACAAAATAGTGAAATCAAGAATCAACTATTTACATTTGTGAAAAAGTATTTATAATAGTGATTGTGAAATAAACAACAAGTTATTTTTTGCATGGGAGGAACCGTTAATGTTGAAAGAAATTGATGAACACACTAATATCGTGCGTTCGATTGATCGGTTAGTTCTAAACGCCTCATTAGCCGCTAACCGGCTAGAAGTCATGGATCAAGCACAAGTTGATAAGGCCGTGGCTGCTTTGGCACGTGCTGCTCACGCTGCCCGGGGTATGTTAGCAGCAATGGCTGTCGAAGAAACTGGTCGTGGTAATTATCGTGATAAAGTCGCTAAAAATGACTTTGCTGCTCGTAACGTTTACGACTACATCAAGGATGACAAAACTGTCGGTATCATTAATGATGATCCCGTTAATGGCGTGATGAAAGTCGCAGAACCAGTCGGTATCATTGCTGGTGTTACCCCCGTTACAAATCCAACATCAACCGTTATTTTCAACGCCATGTTGGCGCTGAAAACACGTAATCCCATCATCTTTGGTTTCCATCCCTTTGCACAAAAAGCTTGTGTCGAAACTGGTCGCATTATTCGTGATGCAGCAATAGCTGCTGGTGCACCTAAAGATTGGATTCAATGGATTAAAGCCCCTAGTTTAGAAGCAACTAATACGCTTATGAATCATCCAGATGTCGCCACAATTATCGCCACGGGCGGTGCTGGCATGGTCAAAACAGCTTACTCGACTGGTAAACCAGCTTTAGGTGTTGGTCCCGGTAATGTCCCTTGTTTTATTGAAAAAACGGCAAACATTCAGCAAGCGGTCAGTGATGTTATTACCTCCAAGTCGTTTGACAATGGAATGATTTGCGCGTCTGAATCTAATCATTGCCGATCAAATTTACGATCAAGTTAAAAGTGAATTAAGTCACAACGGTGTTTACTTTGTCGGTTCCGACAACTTCAAGGCCTTAGAAGCAACCGTCATGAACCTTGATAAACAAGCGGTAGACCCTAAAGTTGCCGGACAAACACCATGGCAAATTGCTCAATGGGCTGGTTTCAACATCCCAACTGACACTAAAGTCCTCGCCGTTGAATTACCTAGCATCGGCGGCGACCAAGTCTTATCACGTGAAAAACTATCACCAGTCCTCGCTGTTGTTCATGCCAAAGATACTGCGACCGGCTTCAATCTGATGAAGCGCAGTCTGGCACTTGGCGGCTTAGGTCATACTGCCGCTTTGCACACTACTGATGAGACAGTCATGACAAAGTTTGCCTTAGAAATGACTGCTTGTCGCGCGCTGATCAACGTACCGTCATCTCAGGGGGCCATTGGCTACAAGTACGATAATGTTGCCCCTTCCTTAACCCTCGGCTGCGGAACATGGGGACACAACTCAATTTCTCATAACTTAGAGGATTGGGACTTGCTTAATATCAAGACTGTTGCCAAGCGCTTACACCAAATTCGTTAACGATTTGTCAAAATAATCAGGTTATAAATTTAAAATAGTCCATTTGCCGCTAAAAAACGTGACCGCTAATGTCAGTTTAATCTGACACTAGCGGGCACGTTTTAGTTATGACCTCGTTACCTAAGCCAATTTTTTAAACGTCCACACATCCCGGAATTTGTCTGGCCGGTATAGGAACCACCGTCCCAAACTCCAAGTCAAGTAGGCAACGATTAAGGCCATAATAATCCCTGCTAACAACGGCATTTGTGCCCGGTAGTTATCAGTCACCATACCCAAAATTCCCGTTCCAAATTGCGAACAACTAATTGCCACAATCAAGTAACCGATCGAGAATCCCAGCACCGCGCCCCGCCACTGTGGAAAGCGGAAAAAATCTTGGCTACTTTCTAATGATAGATGCTCAAAGGCCCACTGATCTAGCCAATACAGACAACCGCTAATGACTAGGCACAGTGCCAGGATCGTCAATACCCCACTTAACTGATGCCCTTGTAATCGTCCTAGCACGTCCACTTGCCGATATTTCAGACCGGTTAATCCGGCAAGGACATTGATCAAGCCATCATACGCAAAAACAAGACTGCAGGTGAAGACAAAGGCCGCCAACACACTCGCAAAGACGTGCCCGACCCATAAACCAAACGTAGCTGCCAATAAGCTAAGTGTTAAAATCGCTGCCAAAGTTTCAAGGTCTTCATACAAGGTCGCATTCCAGTTAATCTGTACGTGTCTATTAACTATTGCCCGCCAAGCAATTAATCCAAAACTAACTTCCATCACGACATAACCGCTGATCAGTGTCCCTATCAGCAAGCCGATTTTACGTCGATAGATTCGTCGACGCGTTACCGGTAAACTAAATAGATATTGGTCAAAATTCGTAAAATTATCGGTTAAGAATAGCAAGATACCCAATACAAAACTAACGCCCAAACTGACAATTGTCCGTACCCCCGTTACACTCGTTAACGTAAAGTTGGTTGCATGGGCCGCGATATATAGGGAAGGATTGTGGGTAACACTGTAACCTTCTTTTATCCCAGCTAAAAGCAGAATAACCCCTGCTGTTAATAATAAAGTCCGATAGTGGCGCCATAGTAACTGCCACAATTTCCGTTTAGTCATTTCAACGCCCCCCTAAGATAACAATTCAAAATCCGCTTCATCCGTTAGATTAGCCATAAACAAATCAACCAACGAAAGTGGTAACTCCTCTTGAAACACTGGCTTAGTCGCAGCTAGCTTGGCCTGCACCGTGGCGTTAAAGTCCTCAAATACGACAACAATCACCCGCCCAGAAACGTGGACGATGCGTCCTAACTGCTTAACAACAGCTGGAATTTGTTTGTCACGATACACCAGTTGTACTTTACGTGCATTACTACGCATTGTTTCCAGTTGATAGTCATTCACAATTTGCCCATTTTTCAGCATCAGGGCTCGATCAATAACACCTTCTAGCTCAACTAAGTTATGGGAGGCAATAACGATTGAACGCTCACCGGTCGCCACTTCGTCGATCAAAATACCGAGAATGTTTTTACGAATCAGTACATCCAAGCCATCCAACGGCTCATCTAAGAACAAATAAGGCGCTTCAGTTGCCACACTCAAAATAATCGTGAACAAGCCAAAAGTCCCCTTAGAAAAATGACGCAGCTTCTGCTTAGACGTCAAATGATATCGTTTTAATAGCTGTTCAAACTTAGCATTATTAAAATTCGGATAGGCGGTCTGGTAATACCACTGAATTTGTTTAATCGTTGCGCCTTTAAAAAAATTCGCTAACGGATCAATAAAACACAGTTGCGTACGCAATTGGGGCTTGGTCGCAATAACTTGCCCATCAATACTGACATCACCATTGTCAGCTAAATATTGACCATTAATCGTTCGAAAAAGCGTTGTTTTACCGACCCCGTTACGCCCTACAACGCCTATGATTTGTCCTGGTTCAATTGTAAAACTAATCTGATCTAAAGTCGTCCGGTGGTCAATTTGTTTACTTAACTTATTAATTACTAAACTCATACTGGTTCCCCCATTTGATCAAGCCATCCATGCAATTCAGTGATACTCACGCCACTTTGGTAGGCTAACTTGACGATCTGTGCTAACTTTTCATGGACTTCTTGCCGTAGCACCGTCGAGTCACTCACGTTCACATAGGTCCCTTTACCGGGTACGGTTTGAATAACGTGTTGCGCTTCTAGTTGCTTATAAGCTTTGCTGACCGTATTCGGATTGAGCAAGTGTCGGCGAGCCATTGCGCGCACTGACGGTAATTGTTCACCACTACCTAACACGCCGTGCGCAATATCTTGCTTAATTCCCGCTACTAACTGCGCATAGTATGGATAGCCACTATTATGATCAATTTGCATAGCCACACCTCCATGAATGATAGTAATTTACTTAAACCAAATAGTACAGCATAGTACAGTAACTAACAAGGTAAGAAAAAGTTAAAATAACTATCGCGATAAAGTTAGTAGGTTACTATTACTAATCAAACCATCACGAGCATACCTACTACCAATTGTTAAGGCACCCCGTTCTTTAACATGACAATATAAAAAGTCCGCATTCGCAGGTAAACCTACAAATGCGGACTTTTATGATTCGTTCGGCAATTAAAGCTACTATTTTCGCCGTAATTCCGTTGCGGCGTATTCCATAATCGCCATCAACACAATCAAACTAATCGGAAAGGCAATGACACTGACTGTCAAACTGGCCGTGATTTCAAAAAACGAAAAAATCACCATCAACAGCAGAATTGCTGTAATCAACATACCGGTCTCAGCCTTTCCCCAACGCTTAATCATCGTGTTAACCTCATTTCTATTTATTAGTCACCATGAGTTTAACATGCCTGATAATGCTTACTAGTCCTTATCACTAAGAGTTTCATGAGAATTCTATTGGAGCACCCGTGTCATTGTCGTCACCGCTAACCGACCGCCTGCTTTCAATGGTAAAAACAACTGATTACCATCTTCAAAACCCAAACGGTGCCAGAATCGAGCCACCCCATCATCAGCGGTGACACGCGTTAATTGAATGGCCGCGATATTGCTTTGTAATGCAGCCTGCATAAGCCCCGTCATTATCACTTGGCCCACTGACTTACGTTGATAAGTTTGATTAACCATCAACAGTCCAACGAACAATATTTGCTCTTGAGGATACTGATTTAAAAGATCTAAGACGGCCACTAGCCGATTAGCAAGATAAAATCCAAAAACTTGCTTTTGCGCGGCCGCAATTTCATCTGGATGGGCAGTTAAATCATGTCGAATTTCGGTCATTGTTAACGGTTCTGGTGAAAAATACTGGTGGTAACGTGGATTACTTTGTTCCAAGGCTAACAGTGCCTCTTGATCAGCTAAGGTTAATAATCGAATTTTAAAATTCGGTAACTGTGCTTGTAAAGTTGCTAGTTTCATCAATCAGTCCAGACTTTCTCTAAATTATACCAAGTTTCATCCGCATGTTCAGATGCTGCAACACCCTGATTAACAAACCCATTACGTTCATAGAATGGAATTAACCGCTCCAAGCAAGTCAATGCCATACTGGTGCGTCCATGCGCTTGTGCATTTTCAGCCAAAGCCGTCAACAACTGGCTCCCGATTTGTTGGTGACGTGCTAATGGTGAAACCGCCAGCGTGAAGACAAGCTGATGCCCACCTCGCGGTAAATTAGTCGGAGTCGTAGCAAACATGGCGTCTTCAATATAGCGGGCCCCCACTGCTGGTCCTACAATAAAGCCAAGTACAACTGCACCATCACGGGCAACTAGGAAGGTATCAGCCAACTTTTCAATGCGTTCACGATAAGCAGCTTCGCTACCGGCTTCTGCTTCCGAAAAGCCAGACTTCTCAATTGCCATAATTTGTGGTAAATCCGTCATTTTAACTGGTGTGATTTCCATTAATTTTCGCCCTCCAATTCGTACATTTATTATAACAAATGTTGTTAAATTGTTGACTGACTTAATTTTCCTTGAAAAACCAGTGTCGAGCATGTCGTTTTCAGAAGTGACATGCTATACTTGAATTGTGAATTCGGTTACATATCCAAAAATTCACTATTCTTATTGAAATTAGGTGAAGCTTATGCCAGCACAATCAGCAGAACAATTATGGAACGCTTACAATGAAACCACCGATACTCATGGCGCTTCTTATCAAACACGTTGGTTCGGTCAACAAAATAATCCCGCCGAAGTGCAGGCCCTTGCCGAGGCTATTCTGGCCGGTACGAAGACAGCTACGACCACGCCATTGGACAGCTATACGGCAGAACAAGTTGCGATTCCCCAAGTTGGGGACTATAACATTCTTTTGAATGGCGAAATGAAACCCGTTGCCGTACTCAAGACGGTCGTGTCCGAACTTATTCCATTTTATCGAATCTCGGCGGAACACGCCTATCACGAAGGTGACGGTGACCGTACCATCGGTGATTGGCGCAAGCGCAAGACGGAAGAATTTACACCAACGTTAGAAGAACACGGCAAAAACCTCTCATCGGATACTCCAATGGTCAGCGAAGTTTTTGAAGTCGTTTACCGCGCAGATTAATCAACAACGTTAACGGCCTAAGACGGATGTCTTGGGCTTTTTTATTAGAGTGTGAGGGGCGCGGGTTGAAGCTGAGCATTGCCTAGATAAGGGATTAATGCGGGTTAGGCATTGATTCCTTAGCGTAGCAAGCGCAGGCTTCAGCAGCACCGAGCACGTTTCAATAGAGTGTGAGGGGCGCGGGTTGAAGCTGAGCATTGCCTAGATAAGGGATTAATGCGGGTTAGGCATTGATTCCTTAGCGTAGCAAGCGCAGGCTTCAGCGGTAGCCGCATCTACTTAGCTAATTTATACTAACCAAACACCGCAATCATTGCTCCAAACCGCCAGTCAGCACGTGATTTAGCGAGCCGAGCCGTGGAGCACCAAATAACTGATCAATGATTGCAAAAAGGGCTTGTCACCACACCATTTTTCATTATAATTAAAGCTCGTACTAAACTTGTTGTTTAGTTTAACAAAACAATAATTGATTCGAGGTGAATGTCACGGACATTGGTCAACGTATCCGCAACTTACGGATTCAAAAACAGCTTACGCAAGAAGAACTCGGTGAACGAACTGACCTCAGCAAAGGCTACATATCACAGTTAGAGCATAATCAATCATCACCCTCAATGGAAACTTTCTTTGCGATTCTTGAAGTGCTTGGTTGTGCGCCCAGCGATTTTTTTGCGGCGGAACAACCTCCTCATAAATTGGTCTACCATCCTGCAGATCAGACCACGTATGACGATGAAGCCTTAGGATACCGTGTGAAATGGCTCGTACCCGCATCTAACGAAAATCAGTTAGAACCGGTCACCGTCACACTGGCACCTAATGGTCGCTTCAAATCTTTTGAGCCGTCGCCGGCAGAGACCTTCATTATGGTCCAAACCGGCACTTTAAGCTTACAGCTCGGAACTCAGCAATACACTGCCAATGCAGGTGATACGCTGTACTTTCACGCGACTAAGACGCATCAGATCCGCAACCTAGGGACCACATCCTGCACGTTCACCTTGGTTACGACCGCGTCCTACCTATAATCATGTCACACCCTATCGAGCCCATTTTAAGTTACAATGGCTCGGTACACGTTTTAAGGAGGTCTTTACTTTGGGGGTTAATACACAACCTATTATTCGGTTAACCAACGTAACCAAAAGTTACGGGGAACATCAAGTTTTAAAAAATATCGACTTAGATCTCGAAGCTGGTAAGTTCTATACCTTACTCGGCCCTTCTGGCTGTGGTAAAACAACCATTTTGCGCACCATTGCAGGCTTTACCGATGCTACTTCTGGTCAAGTTTATTTTGACGGTCAAGTCATCAACACCCTGCCGGCCAATCAACGCCAAGTCAACACAGTCTTTCAAGACTACGCCCTTTTTCCACACCTGAACGTAGCGGAAAATGTCGCTTTCGGCCTTAAACTACACAAGGTCGCTAAGGATGAGATTGAAACGCGCGTCCAAAAAGCACTTGCGATGGTTCAATTAGCCGACTTGGGTGACCGCGAAATTAGTGAGATTTCTGGCGGTCAACAACAACGAGTCGCGATTGCGCGCGCACTAGTTATGCAGCCTAAGGTGCTCTTACTTGATGAGCCATTATCGGCTCTCGATGCTAAGCTTCGCAAAGATATGCAGTATGAACTACGCGACTTACAACAACGGCTAGGCATTACCTTTCTCTTCGTTACTCATGACCAGGAGGAAGCTCTGGCAATGAGCGATGAAATCTTCGTCATGAACGCTGGTGAAATTTTACAAGGTGGTTCGCCAGTCGATATTTACGACGAACCCATCAACCATTTCGTAGCTAACTTCATTGGTGAAAGTAACATTATTCCGGGCAAAATGCTCAAAGATTTTGAAGTAGAATTTGTTGGCAAACAATTTGAGTGTGCCGATGCTGGAATGCAACCCAATGAACCGGTCGAAGTCGTACTCCGACCAGAAGATCTCGATATCGTGGCTGCTGATCAAGGTAAGCTGGTCGTTACTGTCGACTCCCAACTATTCCGGGGTAACTATTTTGAAATCGTCGCTTACGATACCGATCATAATGAGTGGCTGGTTCACTCAACTAATCCAGCAGCGGAAGGTGAACCGATTGGCTTAACCTTTGACCCGCAAGACATTCACGTCATGCGGCTCAATGAAAGCGAAGCGGCCTTCGATGCCCGCCTTGAACAATACGAAGATGACTAGGAGGTGGCAATTATGCAGCAAAAACAACGGCTGAGTCGTAACACGGCCTATTTTATTCCGTACATGTTGTGGATCATCCTCTTCGTCATTGCACCAGTATTACTATTAATTTATCAATCATTTTTTAACATTAACGGGCAATTTACACTGAGTAATTACCAAACCTATTTTTCATCCAACACTTACTTGATGATGACACTCAACTCCGTTTGGTACGCCTTCTTGATCACACTCGCAACATTGTTAATCAGCTATCCCACAGCTTACCTACTCAACGAGACAAAGCATCCGCAACTGTGGCTACTCCTGATCATTATGCCAACGTGGATCAACTTATTACTCAAGGCCTATGCGTTCATTGGCATCTTTAGTCAGGCGGGGATTGCTAACCAGTTTCTAAGCTTCATCGGCATTGGTCCTAAGCAGCTACTCTTCACTAATTTTAGCTTTATTTTTGTCGCAGCCTATATTCAGATTCCATTTATGGTCTTGCCCATTTATAACTCTATTAGTGAACTGAATCCGTCCTACGTTAATGCTAGTCGTGACCTAGGCGCAACGAATTGGCAAACTTTTAGTCGCGTGATTTTCCCACTGACACTTCCCGGTGTTAAAGCGGGGATTCAAGCTGTCTTTATTCCCTCACTATCGCTCTTCATGTTGACTCGGCTAATCGGGGGTAACAAAGTAATCACGCTGGGGACTGCGATTGAAGAGCACTTCTTGACGACGATGAACTGGGGCATGGGTTCCACGATTGGTGTCGTCTTGATTATCGCAATGGTTATCATCATGTGGCTAACCGGCGGCAGTAAAAAGCGCACACGAAAGGGGTTAACGAAATAATGACCTTACGTAACTTTAAGTGGCGCAACTTATACCTGTGGCTCGTCTTCATTGTGCTATACGCGCCGATTATTTTTCTGGTCGTCTACTCCTTTAGCCAAGGTACGACCATGAACAACTTTCATGGCTTTACCTGGCAACACTACCAGGACCTATTTGCCGATAGTCGCTTAATTGCCATTTTTCTCGACACTATCTTGATTGCACTCTTATCGTCATTATTAGCTACTATCATCGGGACTCTGGGAGCACTCGGTATCAATAGTACGACCAAACCGATAACTCGCAATACTTTATTATCATTAAATAACATCCTAATGGTTTCCCCCGACGTTATTATTGGGGCCAGTTTTTTGATATTCTTCACCGCGCTTAAAATTCCGCTGGGCTTTGGCTCGGTCTTACTGAGTCACATTGCCTTTTCAATTCCAATCGTGGTGTTAATGGTCTTACCCAAGATTCAAGAAATGAGTAGTAGTTTACTAGACGCAGCGGCTGATTTAGGTGCTAACAATTGGCAACTACTCAGTCAGATCATTGTGCCATACATCATGCCCGGAATTTTTTCTGGCTTCTTTATGGCGCTGACCTACTCCCTGGATGACTTTGCTGTCACCTTCTTCGTTACCGGGAACGGTTTTAGTACCTTATCCGTTGAAATCTATTCGCGGGCTCGCCAAGGTATCAACTTGGAAATCAACGCCCTATCAGGCCTAATGTTCTTGATGGCCCTAGTGTTAGTAATTGGTTACTACTTCATCAATCAATATAGCCGACGGCACCGGCGGCCAGCAGTCAGGGGGCGGCGGAAATGAAAAAATTATTGAGCATCATCGTTAGCCTGCTAGCGGTTTGTGGCTTATTAGCATTCGGCGCCCAACGCTTACAGACAAGCTCTGGTAGTACTGGCAAAAAAGTCTTGAATTTATATACTTGGGGAGATTATATCGATCCAAGTTTACTGACCAAGTTTCAGAAGCAGACGGGCTACCACGTTAACGTGGAAACCTTTGATAGCAACGAAGCCATGTATACCAAGATCAAACAGGGCGGTACGAGCTATGACTTAACGGTTCCTAGTGATTACATGATTGAAAAAATGAAAAAAGCCCACCTGCTCTTACCACTTGATAAAAGTAAGCTGACCGGGATGCAGAACTATGACTCACGCTTCATGAATTTGGACTTCGATCGGCATAATCGCTATTCAGTTCCTTATTTCTGGGGTACCTTAGGGATCATTTATAACGACAAGTACGTTCAACCAGGGCGTATTAAGCATTGGAACGACTTGTGGCAGCAAAAGTATCACAACAAGGTTATGCTAATTGATAGTGCCCGCGACGTGATGGGCTTTGCGCTCGCATCAATGAACCAGTCTATGAACACAACCACCCCTGCCACCTTGCTTGCTGCTCGTAACAAGTTAAACCGACTATCGCCGAACGTCAAGGCCGTCGTAGCGGATGAGATCAAGATGTACATGATCCAAAATGAAGCCGCAATCGCGGTCGACTGGTCTGGTGAAGCCAGTGAAATGTTGGCTGGCAATTCGCACTTGCATTACGTTGTCCCCTCTGAAGGAAGTAACTTATGGTTCGACAACTTAGTCATTCCAAAAACGGCCAAACATTTCAAGGCAATTTACGCCTTCTTGAACTTTATGAATGAACCTAAGAATGCCGCGCAAAATGCAGAGTACATTGGCTATGCAACACCTAATCGGAAAGCTAAGGCGCTACTGCCTAAAGCCATTCGCAATGACCGCCAATTTTATCCAGACAACAATACCATTAAACATCTCCAAATCTACCAAGACTTATCACCAGCTAAAGTTGGCCTGTATAATGACCGTTACTTGGAATTTAAGATGCATCATTGATTGACTTGCCGTGTTAGCATTGACATCAGTTCTAACCAGTACCACAGGATAAGTGGCCTTAAGAAACAACTGATTATAAAGTAAAAGGGCCTGACTTGAAACAAAGCGTTTCAAGTCAGGCCCTTTAATGTTGACACGATTTACCGCAATGTCAGGCCACCAATGATCAAGAATTTAATATTTGCTATCACTCACTACTAACGCTAGTACCATTCCTAAACTGAGCCGATTTAGCCAATAACGATCCGCGGTGGTTGGAAAAACAATAAATTGTAAGTTTAAAACGAGTAGCGAACAAAACGCACTGATGGCCAACCACCAAAGTGCGTTAGAAAACAAGATCGTCAGTAAGCAGACCGCTACCACTAGGACAAACCACGGTTGAATTGGTATCCGTATTGATTTAGTCGTCATTTTGACCGCCCCCTTATCATGCCTTAATTGTAAGAGGTGCCCGTAAAGTATCGTTAGTCCCAACAGCTGGTTACTTAATTGCCCGAATCAGCAACAAGCTGAGTCATTCGACTGTTAACTAGTCCAAAATAGCCACCACAGAAATCGAATTTCTGCGGTGGCTATTTGCCATCCTGCTGGAATTAATTTAATGATTAATGATATAAGTCAAAGCGCCCTTTACTGAAGACGGTTCCTAAATGGGCACTTTCCAAAAGCGAACGGTCAGTAATAATTTTCTTCAAGGCCGATGCAGCGTAACCGTGGACCGGTTTATTACTACTAAAGATTTCACCAATGCCGTCACGATCACTCAATGAAGCAACGGTTCCACTAGATTCATAGTGGAACGGTGCGGTTGATTGATTATGACGTAACGCGCCAATATTCTTAGCAGCCTGTTCGCCCGCCGCCAAGGCAATTTGCGCCGTAGTCGGGTATGGCCGATTACTTTCTGGATCCATCACTGCTGCCACGTCACCAACAATAAATACTTCGGGATGATCTTCTAGTGACAAATCGGGTTTAACCACGACTCGGTTACGGCGTTGATCAAAGCCTGAATCAGCAATCACGTGTGAACCACTGACACCAACCGTCCAAATAATGGTATTGGCTGTAAATTCATGCTCATTCTTATCAGCATCACTGTAGACGACCGCCCCTGGCTTAATGGCTTCAATAACGGCTCCCAACCGCATTTCAACGTTATTTTTTTCCATAAACTTCAAGGCATAGTCGCGTAATTCCTGTGTAAACATTGGTAAAATTGATGGCATCCGTTCCAAACAAACTAGTTTGGCAGCGGGGGTTTGATACTTCGCTTGCAGTTTCGGTAATGTCTGCGTCAATTCACCTAATAATTCAATTCCAGTGAACCCAGCACCACAGACCGCAATCTTCAAATCATTTTTGTCCTTACTGGTACGGTAAGCTTTAAAACGTTCTTCCAGATGTTCATAAACGGCCTGTGAAGTGGCCAAATCGTCCATTGGCAACGCATTTTCATCGGCACCAGCTACCCCAAATGTTTCTGACTGGAAGCCTAATGCTAATACTAAGTAGTCATAGGTCATTTCAGGATGATCTTCAAAAGTTACTTGCTTATGTTCGACGTCCACGTTTTTGACCGTTGCTTGCACGAACTGAACCCGCTTACCGATAATATCTGGAATCTGATAAGTAATCCGATCAGGAGCAATCGTCCCCGCTGCGACCTCGTGTAAATTGGTCTTTTCCGTATGAGTTGGTGTCTGATCAACAAGGATGATTTCGTCCTCAGTCGGTAGACTCTTCTGTAAAAATTTGACGGCCCGCATCCCTGCATAACCCCCACCTAACACCAAAGTTGTTGCCATGATTTATTAACCCCTTTCATTATCGCTGTCGACTAATGCGACTTGCTAAGGCAATTGCCTCCACATACATTAATCCAGTTATAACTTGATAACTACATGGTACACTCTTCACGTCTAAAATTCAGCTAAAACGCCACGCTATTTTAATTGTTCACAATTCATCTAGTTTAGTGAATAAACTTACTCAATATACTTAGTCACATTAGCAGTTACTAGTGACAAACTTTCAAACAAGACTTGTTGTTGCCCAGCCGTTAATTGTTCACCGACTAAGTCAGCACACCATTGTTCATAAGCATGTAATTCTGGATACAGCGCTTGACCAGCATTAGTGGGATACAAACAACGCACTTTTTTATTCTTTGGGTGAGTTTGCTTAGACACATAGCCCTTTTTAATTAAATTCTGAACGGCCCGATAGTTAGTGGTTCGATCCATCTTCATTTGATCAGCTAGTTGACTGAAAAACAACCCGGGTTGCTCGCAAATCCGAATTAAATAAATAAACTGATTATTATTGAGACCGTATTTTGCAAAACGCTGATTGCCCTCATTCATGACAATTCGCGACAAAGTTCCCATCAATCTTAATGTTGGTATCATAAAAGCTCCTTTTTATTATTGCATATGCAATTATTCAGTGATAAACTTAACGGCATGCTAAGGAGGCACTACCATGTGGTCAATCAAAACATTCTCAGAATTAACAACAACTGAATTATACGATATTTATGAATTACGAGTCAAAACGTTTGTCGTTGAACAACAACGTATCTATCAAGAAGTCGACGCTATCGATTTGGCAGCTTATCATGTCTTTAAAACCGTCAATCACAAAATTGTTGCATACGCACGAATATTCAAAGAGGCCGATCACCTTTCTTTTGGTCGGGTAGTGGTTGACCAAAAACAACGTGGTCAGCATCTAGGAACCGATCTAATGAATCACATCGAGCAAGTCGTTCAAGACCACTATTCCAACTTGCCAATTCAAATTGAAGCCCAAGTGCCAGTACAAGGTTTTTACCAGCATTTTGGCTTCACTTCGAACGGCGCACCGTTCCTATTCAACCATACACCCCACATCAAGATGACCAAACCAGCACTACAAATCCAGTAGTGTGCGCAAAATTGATGTTATTAGTTAGCTAGCTTGCACAATGGGATTTCACCGATTATTAAGCTTATAGTAACTAAAACGCGTGACCCAGATTACCATCATCTGGACCACGCGTTTTTAGACGCCTAATTATTCAGCTTTGGATAGTCGCTCAACGTCGCGTACAATCATCAACTCTTCGTTAGTTGGGACGACCATGACCGTTACCGGTTCGTCATCCTTACTAATAATTTGTTCCTTGCCGTGCATATGATTCTTTTCATCGTCAACGGTTACACCAAAGTAACCCAATGCGTTAGTAACACGTTCCCGAATCATCCATGAGTTTTCACCCACACCTGCTGTGAAGACAAGGGCATCGATACCGTTCATCTCGGCAATATAACTACCAACGTACTTCACAACCCGATTAACAAAGATATCAATGGCGAGTTTCGAGCGTTCACGCGTATCTTGCGTTTTATCAAGATCACGCATGTCAGGTGATAGCCCGGAAATACCCAGCAAACCGGACTTGTGATTCAAAATATCCACGAAGTCCTCGACATCAGAAATTCCTAAGTGGCGCATTAAAAATGGAATAATTGACGCGTCAATGTCGCCTGAACGTGTGCTCATTGTAATCCCAGCCAGTGGTGTGAACCCCATTGACGTATCAACCGCTTTACCATGATCAAAGGCAGTGATTGAAGCTCCTGATCCTAAGTGCAGCGTCACTAATTTAAGTGAGTCAAGCGGTTTGCCTAATAATTGGGCCGTTCGGTTGGCAACGTAACGGTGACTTGTGCCATGTGCCCCATACTTCCGCGCGCCAAACTTCTCATAATAATCGTAAGGAATACTATATAGGTAATTAACTTTAGGCATCTCCGCATACAGCGAAGTGTCGAACACGGCTACTTGAGTCGCTTTTGGTAATAAATCACGGAATACTTCAATATAATAAGCCTGCGTTGGATTATGTAGCGGCGCATACTCAGATAAATCTTTGATTTTTTTCAAAGTTTGTGGCGTAATAATGACGGAATCTTTAAAATCTTCGCCACCCGCAACGACCCGATGGCCAACCCCGGTGATTTCACTAAGGTGGGTCACAATGTTATCGCTCTTCAACCGTGTTAGAACCATCGCGGCGGCTTCTTTTGCGTCAATTTTGTCCTTTGTTTCAGAATACTTACTACCGTCCGCTTTCTTAATTGTAAAAACGGAATCTGACAATCCCAGCCGATCAACCATTCCCGATGCGATTACCGTTTCTTCGGGAACACTGAAAAGCTTCCATTTTAAAGTTGAACTGCCAGCATTAATTGCTAATATTTTTGCCATGACTATTTTTCCTCCATCCATCATCAAGTGTGCCTAATGTCAGTTTAACTAATCGTGGATACGCTTTCAAGGATTTATTCACAAACTTTCAATTTTCATAACATTGCAAACTTAATTATTAGCATATCATTTCTTTCATAAGCGTGAATTGTCCTATAATATGGGTAATAGAAAGCGAGGCGATCATGATGAAAAAAGCATTTACTTGGTCCCTAAGTAACGGGTTTGCCACTCTCCTCCTAATCGTGGGGACTGTCCTTGCCATCGTCACCCTCAGTATTAGCTTCGGTTCACCAATTAGTGTTGATGCAATGGTCACGGCTGCGGCCCTCTGGCTTGCTGGTGTCGTCTTCTTACATCCAGCCCCTGTTAAGATCTTGATTCCAGTAATCTTATTAGCCAGTCTCAGCCTTGGTTATGCCACCTACTTCAGCACGGCTGGTTCATGGTTACTAGCAGTCCTCGCAGCCATCATCACCGCCAGTATCGTCAGTTATGGTTTCAGTCTCCGTAAGACGATTCGCCAACATCACAGTCACTGGTACGATTAGCTGCCCAGTCTGATAGACTTTCTTCTAAACCAAAATCATTAATCTAAGCATCGCAACAGGCATCAACGTCTTTGTCGCGATGCTTTTTTCGTTGAACTTTCAATTCAAGGATGAATTAGTGTTAAGTTGTGTTAACTTTCAAAGTCAAAAACAACCAGCTGAGATTCGCTGAAAGAAATGCGGATTAGTGTAAACATGCTTAATTGGTTTGTCCTATGCCGACCTCCAGGCATTTCCGCTAATTGCTGGGTACTTTAACACAGTTTTAAGCCGAAACCCACGTCTCAAATACTGGTTTTCCACTAACTAAACCAATAACGCTCGCTAAGTGGAATTTCACCGCTGAGCACTGGCAGAAACGCCTTCCAATTGGGATAATATTCGAATGGCTGACGGTGATCAACTTTTGCACGATTTAACCACCATTCATGTCCACACAACAGAGTCAAACCCAGCTTTACCAATCAACAGAAGACAAAGCCGAACAGATGTTTTATAATAGGAAACGACTAAATTCAGAAGGGATGCTCCGATGGCAACTAAGATTGGGATTCGACAACTGGTAGAATTCGTCTTGCGACAAGGCGACTTAAATGAAGTAAAAAATAGTCAGAACACCGCGTTAAATGGTGCCAATATTCACCGGCAACTCCAGAGTAGTCGTGGCGAAGACTATGATAGCGAAGTTTACCTAAAAAAAGTCGTCACGATGAATGCCACCGATTATATTATTGCTGGTCGGGCAGATGGTATTCAATTAAACGATGACGGCGCTTTGATCGAAGAAATCAAAACTTCTGATCAAGCCTTTGAAGACTTAAGCACCAATACACAGACTCTTTACTGGGGCCAAATTAAAGTCTACGGTTACCTCTTACTACAAGAGCACCCTGACCTCGATCAAGTTACTTTACAGCTGACTTATTTTCAAGTTATCAATAAAAAAATCACTAAAACTCAGCAAGTTCTTCACCGCGCCGAACTAGACGCCTTCTTTCAGGACTTAATTACAGAATATGAATATTGGCTAACACTACGGGCTGATTTGCGACGGCAACGAAACGCTTCTATTGAAGACTTGCCATTTCCGTTTCCAGCTTTTCGACCGGGCCAACATGAATTGGCTGGCGCTGTTTATAAGACCATTCGATTACAAAAACGCCTCTTTGTCGAAGCACCAACTGGGACGGGGAAAACAATTTCAACGCTATTTCCGGCCATCAAAGCAATGGGCGAAGACGTGATTGAGCGCCTCTTTTACCTGACCGCTAAGCAAAGTACGCGCCACGTTGCTGAAGAAGCGGTCACGCTAATGAGTCATGACGGACTCAAACTGAAAAGCATTACGCTAACTGCCAAGGATCAGATTCGGTTTCCTGAGGAACAAGATGTACTTCCAGAAGATAATCCTTATATGATTGGCTACTACGACCGACTTAAACCAGCACTCAAGGATCTGTTGACCCATGAAGACCAAATTACTCGTCCCATTATTGAACAGTATGCTCGCAAACATACTGTCGATCCGTTTGAATTTTCCCTTGATACATCGCTTTTCTGTGATGTGATTATTTGCGATTACAACTATCTTTTTGACCCATTAGTCTATTTACAACGGTTCTTTAGCGAAAGTGATGACGACAACTTCTTTCTTGTCGATGAAGTCCACAACCTTGTTAGTCGCTCCCGTGATATGTATTCTGCGGTCGTTAGTGACCAGCCAATCAGTGCGTTGCTAAAATTGGCCAAGCCCGATAAAAGTCAGCCGAGTGACGACTTACAACGCGAACTCAAGAAAGTCCGGCGTAGTTTTACGCGCATCAGTAAAACCTTGATTGATGACCAAGTGACGGAACAGGTGCTACCTGATCCCCCGGACAAATTATTACGCACCCTCAGAACATTTAATGAATTTGTGACCGACTGGTTGGCGCAACAAAAGCCGGGGCCACTGCTTGACGCCGTCCGTGACTATTTCTTCGCCTGTCTGACCTTTGTTAAAATTGGCGACCTATATGATGGCAGCTACCAGACTCGCTTCGTCCTTGACGGTCATCACTTGACGATCAAGGAACTCTGCCTTGATCCAAGTGACTTTCTTAACCGTTCCCTAGAACTGGGTAGTGGCGCCGTCCTTTTCTCTGCAACGCTGACCCCCATGGCATATTACCAGCGGGTGCTCGGTGGTGAAGCCAATAGTTTGGCCTACCAACTGCCATCGCCATTCCCACCAAAACATCAGGCCATCCTCGTTACTCAGTACGTTCAAACGACGTATCATGAGCGGGAACATAACGTTCCACGAATTATTGCTAGTTTACACGCCATGTTGACAGCTAAATGCGGCAACTACCTCGTGTTCTTCCCATCGTATGGCTACCTTTTGCAGATTAAAACAGCCTTTGAAGCCGCCTATCCTGATGTGGCAACTACCGCCCAAGCTTCGACGATGGATGCAACAGCCCGCGAAACATTCTTAAATCAATTTCAGTCAGCCCCAGCGCAAACTTTACTCGGCTTCTGCGTGCTTGGTGGCATCTTCTCTGAAGGTATTGATTTACGTGGCGATCGTTTAATCGGAGTTGCCATCGTTAGCGTTGGTTTGCCAGGGATCAATCCCGAAACTAACTTGATTCGGGACTACTACGACCATCAAAATGGCCTGGGATTTGCCTATGCTTATCAGCTACCAGGTATGAACAACGTCCTACAGGCAGCCGGTCGCCTAATTCGTAGCACCAAGGACACCGGAATCGTGCTGTTATTAGACCAACGTTTTGCCAGCCGGCGCTACACCGAGTTATTCCCAGCACACTGGCAATACTATCAGACGATCCAATCAGTGCCGCAGCTCGAAGCGACCATTACCAACTTTTGGCACCAAACGGAGGTGACTCATTAATGAAGACTAAATTAACTAAGCAACTTGAAAGTACGCTCTACCAATACTGTCTGGAACAGGGAGCCTACGTGGTTGAAGAAGTTGCGATGCCCGCTGATAAGGGGATTGTTGATACGTTAAGCTACCAACAACTCCCTGATGGCCAGATTGAATGGCGTTGCTATGAATTAAAAGTCACTAAAGCTGACTTTCATTCTAAAGCCAAGCTTTCCTTTATCGGTCATTACAATTACTTTGTCTTGCCACAACAACTTTATCAAGAAGTCCAAGCTGAAATCCCAGATCACGTAGGCGTATTGATTTACCGTGCCTTCGATCAACAGGCACTGGAACTCGCCCCTCGGCCGTTACGAACACCGGGCTTCTTGACAGTCGCTAAGAAAGCGCAGCGGCAGGATTTACAAGTCGAACAGGCGCCCCTGATCAGTCACTTCATCGCCTCGTTATTTCGCGAAGTTGATAAAGCCAAACGCGTCAAAAAAGGATTACAACTTTATTCTGATGACCAACTCTTCAAAGAATTACGCAAGCGGAGTCGGACTGGCTATGATGTCTATAATCCAGAACAAAACTTATATGATCGCTTTATTGATGATATCCAAAGTGACGCTATAACAGCCTTGCAAACAGAACTGGATGCTCGTAACGCAGAATATCAAGCGCTCAAACTAAAATACCAGGCATTAACAGCGCCAGATTTGCGTGACCAATTATGAGTACCTACTACCCTTACTTACGTGGCCGGATGTATGATCTATTAGCCTTAAAAACCTTGTGTGAACAAAATCAATTAGGACCCAACATCATCCCAGTTATTGAACCAGTCCGTGATTCTAAGGAATTACAACAGACCGTTCAGGCTTTCATTGAGGCACAACAACCGTTTAGCATCATTGCCAATCCCCAAGTAAGCGTCTACGGACTCAATACCGTTAAACTCCATCCACTGCCAGACCTGCGCCCCTATCCGTTTTACCATCCGGGAGCGATTCTTGCAGCTGATTTTAGTCACGATTTTCTGACGACTGGTCTTGGTCAGACGAGCTTGCTAGTAGCACCTAACTATCCGTTGCTTAAAACTTACCAACACACTAACACTTTGCGTCAGACCGGGCATATTCTGATTCCTGATGAGGCGCGACTACACGAACTATTACCAACCCGTGCTATCTTATTGACCGATCCCGTGCCAACACCAGCGCACGTTGCGAATTACCAGGAATTAGTCGACGCCTACTTTGCACCTGCCAACTGGCACCAATCACCAGTTGGCTTTGATGGCTTCGGTGACTATTCATTAATGGGCCGCCCGTATTTTGAGCACGGAATGCCGTCACGGGCAATTGCGTTACATCTTATTTATGTTACGGTTAATGGTAACCTCCGCATCCATCATTTCGTCTCAGATAGTAATGACAATATGCGCGGTCAAAAAAAGAAATTTTTCGAAGCACTCACGAAGCTAACAGCTTGGGCGCCCACCCACTTAACAGGACTAAATCGCACCCCAGCTTTGACCGCCCTACTAGCCTATGCTGAAGGCACTAAGTTTCCAGGATTAGGGACAATTAAAAAACTAGCAATCATGCACCACTTTCAATTAATGCACCGACTACTGACACTGAATTAGAGGAGAATACGATGGCAAAACAAGAATCGGCTTGGAAACAAATGATCCATTTCTATCGTCATGATTATGAAGAACAACATGCGCCGATGTTATACGGTGACGTCTGGTTAAAGACCAAATCACATCAACGGCTACTGCTAGGGCTAAGCACGCAATGCCAGCAAAACTTAGTCCTAGTTAGTCAAATTAGCTTGCCAACTAGTGGCGAGCATCTCATGGCTGGGGACACTCTGGTAACTCTCACAGACGACCATGGTGTGCACACACTGCCAACACCCTTTAGTGGTACCGTTCAGAAGATCAATGCTGATTTACAAGCCACCCCACCACTGATCGTTACTAACAAGCAAACCGATAATTGGTTAGTCCAATTAAAGGCTGACTAGTTTTAAGTTACCAAAAGTAAGTCGTCTAGCGAATAAACAAACGCTTACATTACCATTAAATCGACTTATAAATTGACCAAACTCAGCTTAGCGATTAAAGCAATGGCCGCTAATCCTAATTATAATGGGCTTTTATTTGTAATGAGTACATTTAGTTAAGTTGACCAACAGACTCGTTCTTTGTCTTCAAATATTGTTAATTAGCGGATTCAAAAATTAGTACCTGGCGCGTTATATTACAAAAGATTACAAAACACCCCATTTATTACAATAATCGGTGTAATTCGTAAAACTCCTGCTATTTTCCTGTTACAATCACCAGTTATACTAGGTACCATTGAGCGCTTGGAAGATTCACGGGGCCAAGCCAAATTCGGACTAAAAAATAGGAGTGTACATTATAAATGAAGATTAAGAATGCTTTATTATCAACTGCTGCCGCTACTGCTAGTCTCTTTGCCATTGGTGCGACTGCCCAAGCTGCTACGGTAACTGTTAAATCTGGCGATACGGTTTCTGCTATCGCTGCTGAAAACAATACAACGATTGCTGCAATCCAACAAGCTAACCATTTAAAGGACGTTAACTTAATTTTAGTTGGTCAACAACTTGAAGTTAATGGTGATAGCACCACGACCACTTCAACGCAAACGACGCAACAAACGACCACGACGCAAGCTTCAACCCAAACTAGCCAAGCCCAATCAAACCAAACTAGTCAGACGCAATCAAGTCAAGCCCAGACCAGTGCACCTGTTGCTAAGACTACGACGCAAACGACTAGTTCAACATCAAACTACAGTAACAGCGGTTCTGATAGTGCTGCCAAGGCTTGGATTGCTGGTAAAGAATCTGGCGGTTCATACTCCGCTCGTAATGGTCAATACATCGGTAAATACCAATTAAGTGCTTCATACTTAAACGGTGATTACTCCGCCGCCAACCAAGAACGGGTTGCAAACAGTTACGTTTCTTCACGTTACGGTTCATGGAGCAATGCTAAAAGTCACTGGTTGGCTAACGGCTGGTACTAAAAAGCTACTTTAAATTAATAATTAACTGGATAAAATTCCAAAACGCGTAGATTACTCAAAACAACTTGAGTAATCTACGCGTTTTGCTTTTCCAAGGTTACTGGCGCTACCTACGTGCCACAGGTCAATTCTTCCGTACTCGTTTTTGCCATCAAGCACCACTTGAGTTCAAAACTACTATATAATGACATCATTGTTAACATGGATTAGCGGTCAATCCTAACCCACAACTTAATAAACCCATTATTCCGATACACAACTGGCCGTCTCCATCTAATACTAGTGAACGTTACTCAACAAGTAGGTACCGTTAAGCATCGTCTGAATAGCCCAATCATAATCGAGATACTTCAGAAAACGACGTTAATTGCCAGACCGGCCGTCTAATGATGCGCCTGCTCCATTCAACAGCCCACTACGGAAGAGTAATTACTTACTGCTCAACAACAAACACTCAACAGCAACTAGGATTAGTTCAGTTCTTATCACTTAAAACCACGATGCCGCAATAATCATCGCAGACTATTTTGGATACAAACCTACTATAATAGTAATTAATTAACAGCCCCTTTCATAAATCGGCCAGGTCATCAGTCTAATTCAACAAATGGTCAACTTAATCGAAAAAGCCAATTAATTAGTAAAAATTGCTGTTCAATCGTTACTTTAACTGAATCTAAGGATGAATCAATAAATATAAATCCACTACTTAGATCTTTAAAATTGTCGACAATCACGTTTACTTTTCATAAATCAATCTGAATTCACTAATTTTCTAGAACAAAGCCAACTGTTTTCATCATTAGTTTCTCGATTTAATCATTGGCGCTATTGATGTTCTAACTAGTTAATCAGTATTGATAGCGCTATTTTACATGAAATTCAGCTCAAATATTACAATTCATTACAAAAACGGCCTTATATTACAAGCACCCCCTAAAAACGTAATGTTCTGATTATTGCACTGCAACACTCACTAGTTATACTAGTCACTGTTGATTGGTTGAGACATCAACTGCTTGACCAATAGTAAATCACATGTAAATAATCGAACACACGCAAATTATAGGAGAGTGTATTAATTATTATGAAGATCAAAAACCTTGTATTATCATCAACTGCTGCATTAGCTTTATTCGCTATCTCAACAACGGTTGCCAACGCTGATACTTATACTGTTAAGGCCGGCGATACTGTTTCAGCAATTGCCAAAGCACACAATACTTCCGTATCAACTATCGAAAAGGCAAACAAGTTAGCTAATGTTAACTTAATCTTCGTTGGTGATAAGCTTGAAGTCAACGGTACTACTGCCACGACCACGACTTCTGCTGCTACAAGTGCTGCACCACAATCAGCAACTAGTCAAGCTACTGCTTCAACTGCAACGAGCGCCAGTGCTACTAGTGCTTCTTCACAATCAGTAGCTAGCCAAGCTTCTAGTTCTGCTGCTAGTCAAGCTACTTCAAGTGTTGCGACGAGTGCCGCTTCTTCAGCAAGCTCAACGCAATCAGCTGCTAGCCAAGCTTCTAGTTCTGCTGCAACGACTAGCCAAGCTTCATCAAACACAACTAGCTCAGCTGCATCATCAACTAGTTCAACAACTTCAAGCTACAATGGTAGCAACATGCAGAGCTATGTTTTAAGCCAAATGGAATCACGGACTGGCGTTTCAGCTTCACAATGGAATACAATCATTACGCGTGAATCAAACTGGAACTCATCTGTTAAGAACAGTACTTCTGGTGCCTATGGTTTATTCCAAAACATGCACATTAGCAGTGGCTCTGTTCAAGACCAAGTTAACGCTGCCGTTAACTTATACAATGCACAAGGCATGTCTGCTTGGGCTTTATAAAATATAACTGATTATTTGTAAACAGCGTAACGACATTAATTGCCGTTACGCTGTTTTTTTTCGTTATCAGTAGCGAAAAGGCGTATGCTGATACTATAGACATTATGGAAAGGCCTGATTAAATGCACCGTCAAATTAAATTAATCAGTGCACTATGGGGCTGCATGTTAGGAAGTATGCTATTAATTGGCCTGATCTTCCAGTTTCCCCTATTAAGCCATCTCTCCTCATCATTAACAACTGGTCTTGAGGAAATGGTTTTTATTGCAATCGCTCTCATACTAAACCGTGACTGGCTACAACAACCCCTCACCTATCGTCTAACTGCCACTTGGAAGCAACGGTTGCACCCCCTCGAACCAACTTTAATTGTAACTGGCTTAATGGGTGGTTACACGTTGATGACCGCGCATCGGCTGAATACCACGTTAACGATCCTGTTTATCGCCATACTCATCAGCTTATTTGAAGAGACTTTTTTTCGAGGTATGTTATTTCAAGCAAGCTATCCAACACTAGGCGTGATCAAAGCCGCCATCTTTAGTAGCCTTCTCTTTAGTCTAACGCACCTGATTAACCTTAGTCACCAAGCCCTCAATCTAACCTTATTACAACTAATATTTACGTTCGTACTCGGTTTACTTTTGTGCCTAATCACTGCGCAGACAGCATCGTTATTTTGGTCACTGATTATCCATGCCACTAATGATTTCTTTAGCTTGATGCAGCCACCAATCAATTTACCAGGAATTCATTCCACTACCAGTTTTCAAATTGCAGAAACTATCATTGTCGTATTATTAATTGTGCTCATCCTGCGCAAAAATCGGGCATGGCTGTCATAATGACCACTGGCAAGCAACTGTTTAATTATTAAAGCATCCAACGTTTCAAATTGGCCTATACTAGAGTTAATATTAGTTTCTGGAGGGGATTTAAATGCAACTAACTAAACACGGTTGGGGTGCCGTTATTAGTATTTTTATTTTAGTTCCGATTCTTTTTAAATTAAGTGCATTATTACCAGTGCCAACATTGTATAGTGGTCTAACTCAAGACTTACTAATACTTTTAATATTCTTATTATTAAACCATTTTTGGTTTAAAATACCGATTAAGTGGTGGCAATCACAGTCACTTGCTCATCAAAGCTTGCAGCTCATCCCTGGTATCATTATTTTATTGTTACCTATGACCAGTAATTACATTAAATTATTTCAGCTGGGTTGGACTCCAATATTAGGCCTTTATATCGGCTATATGTTATTAATTGGCATTACTGAGGAATACCTTTACCGAGGTATGCTCCTACCGTTACTGCGAGACTGTTTTCCCAATCGGATAATGCTTGCCATCTGCATTGATAGTTTATTATTTGGTATTACCCACCTATTCATTAACAGTAGTCAACTGACCCTTAACTACGTCATTCCCCAAGTCTTTTACGCCGCAATGGGCGGACTCGTTTTCTGTGGCCTTTATCTGCGAACTAATAACTTAATCTGGTCGATGATGCTCCACGCATTATCAGACGTATCCGTCGTTGTTAGTTTAGCCACTCATACTCACACCGCTGCCAAATTAAGCATTCCCACCGCTTACGCAATTGGTATTTCAGTACTTTACCTTGTTCTATTTATTATCGTCGCCTTTATTATTCGCTGGCAAGTTCGTCCTAAAAAATCAGCTCTATCTCGTTAAGGATTCAAACAAAAATGAGTCTCCAGAATTAAACAATTCTGAGGACTAAAGTGAACCCCCTGAGTTTGGATTTACTCCAACTCAGGGGGTTCACTTCAGACTCATTTTTTTGTTATTCATCGTGGCAAAAGTCAAGCCATTCTTGCCACCTAATGACTAGCTCAACATTGATTTACCAATATCATACTAGGTTTCAGTAACGAATTGATGCTTTTCTAGTCGAAATGAATGGTCACAAACATCAGCGACGTCCGGCTCATGGGTGACAATAATAACGCATTTCTTTTGTTCATGGGCAATTTTTTGGAATTGGTCAATCACATATTTCGTATTTTCCTCATCTAAATTACCCGTCGGTTCATCGGCAACCACTAGCTTAGCATCGCACACCATCGTGCGGGCGATGGCGACTCGTTGTTGCTGACCACCAGACAAACGTTGCACATTTTTCTTCATCTGGTCATCCGTAATTCCTAGCCGCCGTAACATCTTCATCGCATAATCCTTATCACCACGGTGTTCTGAATTCGTAATTGCCATGGCAGTCATGAGATTATTCAATGGTGACATGTACGTCAACAAATTATACGATTGAAAGACAATGGCAACTTTCGATTTTCGATAATTGGTCAATCCGATTTTATTAATTGGCTCGCCATTGAATTCAATCTGGCCAGCGCGTGGTTTATCTAACCCTGCTAGTAGTGAGAGAAAAGTTGTCTTTCCAGACCCACTCTGGCCAACAATCGCGTACGATGTTCCAGATTCAAACTCCAAGTCAACGTGTTCAAACAGACTATTTTCTTGGCGGTCATACCAGTAACCAAGATCATTTACTTTTAACATTGCCACCCCTCCTAATCAATTAAGACTTTCTTCGGCTGTAGTCGTAGTATGCCACCTGAAGCTAGCATAATCGACAAGAACATAATCGCTAAACCAAAGCCACCAAGTTCAACTAGGTCCATCACTGTGATATTAATGTCTAGGTCCGTCTTAGTCGTTGCTCTAGCCGTACCGCCAGTCTGACCACCACCTGGCATATTACCACTTGGCTTGCTACCGGTATTACCACTAGGAGCACCGCCGCCTCCAGGTTGACCTTGCTGACTAGTTGAGCTAGTCGTTGCAGTCGTTGTTTGTTGTGAGACTAACTGGTCCCCCAACTTATTACCCACAAACTTACCACCAAAACCGGCCAAGACAACCGAAACGATCAAAACCATCACCATTTCAGCAAAGAATTGGGCTACGATCTTCCAACGACTCTCACCTAATGAGAGCAAGACCCCAATTTCGTAGCGACGTTCACGAATCATCAAGATGACAATCAAGGCTAGGATAATGGTTCCAGCAATAGCGACAAGCCAAACAATCTTATCGGCAAATGATTTGACGTTGTTCATCGAGCTCTTAACCGTTTGGTAACTGCTGTCATCCGTTGACAATGAATACTTCGACGTATTGATCAACTGTTTACCAGATGTTTTAACACTACTAACTTTAGCTGGGTCCGAAATGTCGAACGTAACCGAATCAGCCGTATTTTTATATTTAGAACCCTTGACCGTGTTAGCGAACGTGTATGACGTGTAGACACTATTGCTGACATCGGTACTACCAGGGCCCTGTTGCGTACTTGCACTAGATGACGCTTTGTAGACCCCAACGATCTTCATGGTGTAGGTCTTCTTATCACCGGTTGTTGCTTTTAACTTGATTGTATCACCGACGCTCAAGCTATCTTCCTTAGCTAATTCACTTTCGATGACGACATTATTAGTCCCTTCATCGCTAGCCGTAATGCCACGACCCTTAGTGATCTTACTTGAACTACTTTCAAAGGTCGAGACGCTGCTAGTATTGGTAACACCAGTAATTGAAACATCACCGGTACCACTACTACTTGCACCACCCATCCCCTTCATCCCACCACCAACACTGCTACTAGACGTTGAAATCGTATCAAAGCCCTTCGCATTAGCGGAAGTCGAGACAGTCGCGTTATAACTTGAGACATTACTGAGTTTGGCAATTTTCTTAGCATCACTCAATTTAACAGGTGATGTGGTTAGCTTAGGCCGACTACTTTTACTAGTCGACGTCGCACTCCGCATCTTCTTAAAAGCTGCCTCCCGATTAGCAGATAACGTGACGGTTGCCCCAACACTCTTCTTAGCATTACTAGTTGCCGTATCGGCGGCATTCCTAATCAATAGTCCTGCTAACACAAACAACATAATTGCCGATGTGACGAGTACTAATAGAATTGAGCGGCCTTTTTTCGCCGTTAAATTGAGCCATGCGCGTTTAAAGAAATTCACGCTTAAACCCTCCTTCAGATAAATTATTGGTATGACAATTGCGTTTCACAACTTTAAACCTACACGGGAAATCCGACTTATTTGTGAACGCAATTAGGTTATTTATTGGTTTGAAGCCGAATATTTTTGATTCGATCACACAACTGCTCTAAAGAGATGGTTACCAGCGTCTAACGTCTTCATTTAGCATAACCATATGATAAAAAAAGGGCCGCAAAACTTTTGCTTTTGTGCTTTGTTATAGTTTTGATAAGCATTTATTTATAATCTTTTTGATAATTTTATTTGTTTTCATAAAAATAAAAAGCAATACCCATATTTAATATCGAGTATTACTTCAATTAACCTTAAACCATCAAATTTTCTGGTGCCCACGCACAATTAGCAACATGATCATTAATAATCCCCACTGCCTGCAGATACGAATAGATCGTTGTCGGGCCAACAAATTTAAACCCACGTCGTTTCATTTCCTTCGATACTTGACGCGCCAAATCATTGGTTGCTGGCACCTCATCAATCGATGCCCATGCTTGCCGAAGCGGGTGATTATCAACAAACGCCCACAACCATTTTGAAAAATCATCACCGGCCGGCCAATCCCGAATGACACGTGCATTATTAATCGTTGCCATTAACTTCTGACGATGTCGGATAATCCGAGCATCCGTCAACAACCGCTCAACATCAGTCATCGTCATGGCAGCCACACGCTCAATATCATAATTATCAAAGTCCTCATCAAATGCTGCTCGCTTATTTAACACCGTTTGCCAGCTTAACCCAGCTTGATAAGTCTCTAAACATAACAATTCAAAAAGTCGTTGTTGATCATATTGTGGTCGGCCCCACTCATTGTCATGATACGCCTGCATTGCTGGTGACGAATTGGCCCATGCACATCTTTCCATTTAAACCATCTCCTTAAAAAAAAGCGCCGCCCAACCCAGTGGTTGAACGACGCCAGTTGGTTATACTTTATTATCGCATAACTTAGCTATTTTATTGATGATTCCGTCTGGTCTGCTTTTCAGCAGTTGTTTCGTCTTCCATCCGATCCGTCAATGGATAAGTTAAGCGAATCAAACTTGGAATAATTGTTGGGATGGCGAATACCAGGATAATCAAACCGATAATCACGACCATCGCCACTTGGATCAACGTCAAGACACCGGATGGCATCAAGGCGGCGAACGTCCCACTCAAGATCAAGGCAGCGGATAAGACCACGGCCCCAATAACAGCGGAAGCTCTGACAATTCGAGTACTTGGTGTGGCAGCCGAATTATCAAATTCACGATACTTCATCATCAAGAAGATACTGTAATCGACCCCTAAGGCAATCAACATGATGAACCCGAAGAACGGTGTGTTCCAAGTTAACATGCTTTGACCCAAGAACCAGTTGCTCAAGATCCGGGTAATACTCAAGGACATAATGTAAGCCAATAACAACGTCCCTAAGATGTAGAACGGTTGTAAGACCGAACGCGTAATAACCATTAAGGCAATCAAGATTCCGACTAACATAATCGCAGCAGTCCGAATAAAGTCACTCGAAGCAATTGCTTGGGTATCATTCGTTTCAGACGTTTGACCACCAATCGCAATGGTGGCACCATCTAACGCGGTTCCCTTCAAGCTGTTCGTTGCTTGCTTTTGAATTGCCGTTACTTTATCCATCGCTGACTTCGAACTTGGATTTTCATTCAAGACGATCGTTAACTTCGTTGCATGGTTATTGCCAGACATGTAAGCCTTCAAAGCAGACTTGTAAGTCTTACCCTTTAAAGTACTCTTTGGTACGTAGTAAGTCTTAGCAGCCGCTGAGTCCTTCAAACCAGTCAAGTAACTGTTAGCTGAACCAACACCAGAGTTGATTGTCTTAGTTCCGTCGCTGGCAGTCTTCAAACCATCTTGGAGCGTCTGCATCTGACCTACTAAGCTTTGGATACTGGTGTACATTTGTTCGTTACCAGAGGCAACTTGTGAGGCACCGCTGTTAAGGGTTGCAGAATTAGCAACTAACTTGTTCGTCCCAGCATCTAATGCGCTAATTGCACTAACTAACGTTGGTACTTGGCCTTTCAAAGTAGTTAAGCCAGATGTTACTTGAGATGAACCAGAAGCAACTTGATTTGCACCAGATGCTAACTGGTTTGCACCTGAAACTAATGCAGCAGAATTATTAGTAAGCTTATTAGTTCCAGCATCTAACGCACTAATCGCACTAGTCAACGTTGGAATTTGGCCTTGTAATGAACCTAATCCACTAGAAAGTTGACTTGCACCGGTTGAAGCACTGCTTACACCAGTATTGAGTTTAGATGCACCTGCAGATGCTGTTGCAACTCCTGCTGTATATTGATTAAGGCTAGTTGCAAGGGTGTTAACCCCTGTTTGGAGTTTCGACAAGTTATTTGTAAGCTCTGAAGAACCACTTGATAACTTTGCAACAGCAATCTCCATCTGTTGCATCTTCGTGGCTGCTTCTGAAATTTGTTGAATTGCTTGTAATGAAGCCTGGTTTCCTTTGATAGCAGCGGAGGCAACCTGTTGTACACTTGCTAAATTCTTTAGATTAGTACTTAAATCATCCAGAGAATTGGATGCTTCTTTCAAAGCCGTTAGCTTCTGTTGCATATCTGCCAATGCTGTCAGACCATCACTCGCTGTTACTGCACCCGCTTTGGTTGTTGCAGTTGAACTTGTATTGGCATTCGAACTATTTTGAGCATTTACTTCAGAAGTAACCGCTGAGTTGATAGCCGCCTTTTGTTCCGACGTTGCGGATGAACCAGCCGCTGCCAATGCAGCAGAAGCAACTGAGTTTGCATTCACACTAGCTGTCGTTGAACTTGAAGTAGCATCCCGACTTGCCGCGCTTGATAAGGCACTCTTCATTGTTGCCATATCATTTGAGATTGCATCCACGTTTGTCTTAGAGAATATACTTGCAACTTTCTCCACACTACTAATATCAGGTTGGGTATTAACTACAGTTTGTAAATTCGTATTGATCTTCTTTAATTGATCAGTTAATGTTTGTAATTCACTGGTATCTATAGAACTGTTACTACTACTTACCTCTTTTTCCAAGGCAGCTAGATTTTCAGATAAAGTAGCTGAACCTTGTTGTAACGCGGAAATTGACGTTGTTAACTGAGCTGTCCCATCAGAAATTGAAGTTTTCTTACTATTCAACTCTGACAGTCCACTTGATAAACTTTGAGTGCCTGAGAACACAGTCGTTAATCCACTAGATAATGAATTAGCTCCAGTGGCCAACTTATTAACACCACTAGACAAAGTTCCAGTCTTGCTATTTAGCTGATTAAGCCCACTGTTAACCGTATAGACACCGTTTGTGTAAGTGACCAAATTAGTTGCCAGAGTTGAGTTTCCTGATGCTACAGTTTTAGCACCACTAGTAACTTGACCTGACCCATTGACCAACTGATTAACACCGCTAGACAAAGTTCCGGTCTTACTATTCAATTGGTTTAAACCATTGTTAACAGTGTAAACACCATTCGTATATGAAACGACACCACTGGATACTTGATCCGCTCCATCCGCTAACTTCTTAGCTGACTTAGCGCTACCATTCATATCGGCACTCTTCAACTTACTATTGGCGCTATCTAACCCACTACCAATCTTAGTTAGCCCCTTGCTAGCAGACTTCATCCCACTAGTGACAGTACCTAATTGATTGCCAACGTACAATTGGTCAATTTGTGAGCCACCTGGTTGGGTGACGGACGCCACCGTTTTGACACCCTTAACTTTTTGTAACTGTTTCGTTAAGCTGTCGATGACTTTTAGATCTTTTTCATTATTTAAGGCATGATCTGTCTTAATATACAAGGTAGACGGTTCAGCGGTCCCTTTGGAAAAATGATCTTGAACAACTTGGAAGCCCTTCTTCGCTGGAATCGTATCGTTTAATTCAGCCAACGTATCATAGTTCAGCTCATTGTTATACGTTAAAATAAATGGCAGCGAAACTCCTAAGACAACGACTAGCGCAATAATTGGGTAACGAACTGATGACGCTGCAATGCCGTGCCACATCTTGCTCGTACTACCACCAGCAAACTTCTTCGTTGGCCAGAATAACCGTGGTCCTAAGATAGCCATGAAGAATGGGTTTAATGTTAACAAGACGACCAGTAAGATTGCCACCGCAATGGCCACTCCAACCGCCGATTTGTAAATCGAGAAGTTGGCTAATCCCAAGGCACTAAACCCAATTAATAGTGACGATCCACTGTATAGGATCGTTCGTCCGGCAATCTTTAACGCGCGCCCAGTCGCGGCGACCGGACTATCGCCATGACTGAGTTCTTCTTTGAATTGATCGAACAGTAAGATGTTGTAGTCGGTCCCAATCCCGAACAAGACCACGACCATGAAGACCTGGGTAAAGTTCGATAAAGGAAAGTTAAATTTATCAACAAGGTTCATCACAACGCTTAGCGAAATGATAAATGACACCCCAACTGACAACAACGACACTAATGGTGCAATTGGTGACCGGAAAACTAACGTTAACACAATGAAGATGAAAATCACGGTAATAATTTCCGTCTTCTGAATGCCAGCTTCCGTTTCTTGAGTGAAATCATCATTTAAGATATCACTCCCCGTCACGTACGTCTTAACACCAGTCGTTTTAGCTCCGGCGGTGATATTTTTCGTCATGTTCGCAACGGTCTGATTCTTACCAACCATTAATTGTAATAATTCGGTTGATTTATCCTTTGAAATCAACTGTTTCTTGGCAGCAGCATTGTCGCTAGCGGCCGTCATTGACTTCACATGGTACTTTGATTTTTGGACTTTGAAGCGTTGAATCGTCCCATCGATTGCCTGCTTCTGGTCACTCGTCAATGGCGAATCTCCATTATTGAAGACCACCACTACTTGGCGCGTATTATTCTGATTACGCCCCCAATGATTTTGGATAACTTGTGCAACTTGACTCTTCGCACTACTTGGTAATTTGGTCTGGCCCTTATCACGTACCAGACTGCTGATGTTTGGCAGGAAGATGATGGCCGCTACCATCACAACTAGCCAAACAATCGCTTGGATTGTAAAACGTCTACGGCTCCCTTTCACGTTATATCCCTTCCCTAATTCAGATTCTTAAAACGACATCGTGACATTTAATCAACAATGTGTTTAAATAATAACAACATGTTAAATGAAAACAGTTATAATTTCAACCAACAATTTTCATAAAAGCGTCATTAAATAAACAAACCATACTATATTGTTCAAACAATGAGGTGAACTTCAGTGGTAGGTACAAAAAACAACCGTCGTTCGCAAATGACCGAACGTCTCATTCAAGACAGTTTAATCAATTTACTTCAGCGCCAGTCACTGGACGAAATTACCGTGACTGCTGTTTGCAAAGCTGCCGACATTAATCGGGGCACCTTTTACGCCCATTACGAAGACGTTAAGGATTGCATGGAAAAGATGGAACAAGACGCTACCGAGGAATTACTGGCGGTCATCGACAAGCATCTCAATCCCGACTCTTTGCAAGCGATCCTAACCGGCATCTTCGAAGTCGTAAAAAAACGGCATGCCGTAACTTCTTTCATTCTGACAACCGACCAAGACTTCTTAATGAGCTTTATCGCAACGACTAAGCGCGAGATCTTAGCGCATAATCAAGCCCCGGTCGACGGTATCGGTAATCGCGAAAAAGAATACATGTTTGAATACTACCTTAACGGTATCGTGGGCGTCGTGCGCTATTGGTTGAAGACCGGTCTCCACGAATCCCCAAAGGAATTGGCACGCTTCATTAATGACTGGTGGTATCGCGGCAAACCCGTCAAGGAATTGGCAGATCATTAACCAAGGACGTGTCATGCTTTAATTGTTAATTGGCCGAACCAATCGTTGCTATTTAATTTAGTTATGCTTTGGGCCATTAAGAATTATCTCGCGTATTAAAAGTAACATGGCACCCACAATAGCGAAAGTAATCCAACTTCAAAATTGATGCGCCACGGATTGTGTTAACTAACCAATCATGAATCATGGTTAACTCGCACAACGCGCCTGCTCAATATTTGGAGACGAATTGCACGATGCTTAGAACTTGACCTACATCAAGCCACACCAAAAAGATCCCAGGCCGCCTTAGTTGCTTACAGCTAAGGCGGCCTGGGATCTTTTATACTTCTTTAGGTGGTGTCTTGGGTTCATACATCCGCCGTTTAATATCATCCATTTCCTGATCTAACTCAGTAATCAACTGGGCTTTCTTGGTCAATGATAATCTTAACGCGTCCTGATGCGGAACATTCTTCTTATAATTTAGTTCATGTTCCAACGATGCCCAAAAGTTCATCGCAATGGTCCGAATTTGTAGTTCAACTTCAATAATATTGGGGCCATCAACCGTGTAGACTGGCACACCAAGAATTAAATGTAAGCTTTGATACCCATTCATTTTCGGATGATGGATATAGTCCTTCACCCGTAACACCTTGATGTCTGCCTGCGTTGCCAATAAATCTTCAACCGTCTTCACATCACTTAAAAAGCGGACAATTAACCGAATACCCGCAATATCATGTAAATTATTAAAAACGGCATTCAGCGTTAGTGGTAAATGTTTACGTTGCATCTTGCCGACAATACTCTCGGGTGACTTAATTCGTGATTGCTTACTGTCAATTAGGGCATAGCCGTAGCGCAATTCGTATTCACGACTAATATAATCCAATTTATCCAAGACCAGCTTCATTGCCACTTCATAGCGCAATGAATAAGCCTTCAACTGATCAACGGCTTGCAAAAGTTCCGGTGGTGCTGGTAAAAGCTGGTCATTATCTGCACCTGGTTGGGAATTTGTTGTGCTCAATCAATATCGCTCCAATATAAGACTCTATTCTCTCTTAAATCTATCTTAACGGATGGTAACCGTCCACTCACGGGCAATCTGATCATAAGCAATCCGGTAATTAGCCTCACCGACTTGATAAGCTAATTGGCCATCGATGTCCGCAAAATCACTAGGAATTAAGCCGCGACCTTCTAAAACATTCAAATGACCAACGACCATCCGATCCGCCAAGAAATTTTCAAATCGGTGCCAAAAATTTTGAAAGCTGCCAAAGTCGTGCACGTCAAAAATCTCATTGCGCAACACTTCAGCATCAAATTCAAGCCGGATTCGTGCACTTTTAGGTATCACTGAGGTCCTCCTTCATATCGGTTAACCCCCACCGCCTGCATCTTAGTGACTCATTAACCAACAACTCATTTTATGATACTACCTTAATAATAAGGCAATCACGCTAAGTTATGCAATATCTGCCCAGCAACTGCTACCAAAACTTAACCGCTTTGTTAGCGATGTCACTTAGTTGATTTTACGTTTTGGATTTAAAATATTCATCGGATCAAAGAGCGCCTTGATCTGATGTTGTAACATATCGACATCTTCTCCTAATTCAGCATTGTTCCACTGATTCTTCAACATGCCAACCGCGTGTTCCCCAGAGATTGTGCCACCAAGCGCCAAGGTTTTCTTGAACATCTCTTGCAAGGCGATAACCACTTTCTCAGGGACTTTGGTTTCTGACGTTGGCCAGACCAAGGTCGGATGGACATTACCATCACCAGCGTGGCCGGCCGTATAAATTTCAACATCTAAGCGCTGCGACAGGTCTTGTATATAGTCCATTAAAGGCGCCAATTGCGATAACGGGACCGCCATGTCTTCCATAATATGGTTCTGTCCAGCAAAGACCGCGGGTAACATGTCCCGCCGTAGCTGCTCAAGCTCAGTCTGTTCTTCGGGTTTAGTTGTGATCGTCACATTGCTGGCCTGTTGCTCCGCCAACAACTTTTCGACGACAGCCATGCTAGCTTGGCCCCCATTATCCAACTTAAAAATCAGCATAGCCGCACTATCCTTGGCGTAGTGCGTCTTCTCATAACGATCAAGGGCTGCGACCGTATTGCCATCAAGAGCTTCTAACATCGTCGGATAAACGCCTGAGATACGAATCGCCGTAACAGCCTTCGCCAATGCCGTCATATTATCAAAGAAAGCAATCCCCATTACTGGTGTTCCTAGTGGAATTGGTAATAATTTAACGGTTACTTCAGTAATAATTCCAAGTGTCCCTTCCGAACCTACCATTAATTGCGTTAAATCATAACCAAAGGCCTGTTTCAATGTTCGGCCACCTAACTTCACTTCACGGCCATCTGCTAAGATGACCTTCACACCTAATACGTTGTCCTTTGTAGCCCCATACTTGACTGTACTCATACCACCAGCATTAGTCGCCACGTTACCACCAATCCCAGAGATTGGCTTAGAACCAGGATCTGGTGCATAGAACATCCCTTGCTTGCGGGCGGCCTGATCTAAATCACCGTTGATAACACCAGGCTCAACGACGGCTACCGAGTCGGCCTTACTAATTTCAAGGATGTGATTCATCTTAGCCGTCGACAGAATCAGGCTATCTTTTAGTCCATCAGCGCCAATGACCGTACTAGTCGTTTGATCTTGTGGGATCACCGCTAAATGATACTTACGAGCCGTTTTAAGCGTACCCTGAATATCCTTAGCCGACTGGGCTTCAATATATGCTAAGGCTAGACCACTATCATCATCTGTTAACCGGGGACTAAAGGAATACTTATTAAGCGTTGTTTCGTCAGTTAAAACGCGCCCGTCAGTGACTTGGGCCGCTAAATAATCTAAAACTTCTTGGTTAGAAAACGCACGAAAGACTGTCAAATTATAAGACCTCACTTTAAATATTTAAGTTCAATGTCAGTATAAGCCAACAACCACGTTTCTGCCGTAATCCTGTCCGCAAGCTTTTAATCTGATTTGCTAAGTTTACAATCCAATTCAAGTGACTGGTATCTATTTTTTAAATTAAGTACACTCAAAATAAGTATTTTCCGGGATCGTACTAACCGGGTATGCTAGAAACAGTGTTTTCAAGATTACAAGAGGTCGCTAACACGGAGAATGACACAACGACTTCAATTAAGGGAGGATTTGAATATGCGGCATTCAGCATCTTCAAAATTACGGCCAGTGCTTATTGCGGTCAGTATCATTATTGTGATTGCAGTGATTGCGATTGGTTTAATTATTCGTCAAGCACAGGCCCGTTACCAGTCAACCATTTACACTGGCAATAGTAGTGCCAAGATTGACACAGCCAAGCCACTCAGCATCTTATTACTAGGTGTCGATACCGGGGCGGACGGTCGTATTGATAAAGGGAATTCTGACACCATTATGGTTGTGACGATTAATCCCCAGACTAAAAAAACGGTGATTACCAGCATTCCACGCGACACACTCGCCGAAATGGCTGGTGACCAAGATACCAATGTTCAAAAACTCAATGCCGCTTACAATATTGGTGGTTCTAAGATGGCCAAAGCAAGTGTCAGCAAACTTTTCAACGTCCCAATCAATTATTACGCAACGATCAATATGGGTGGGCTCAAACAGATTGTCAATGCTGTCGGTGGCGTTACAATTACTAGTCCCATGAACGTCTCATTTGACCACGTTACGGTAACTAAGGGCCGCCATCACTTAAACGGGACTCAGGCGCTCGCCTATACTCGGATGCGTTATCAAGATCCACGAGGCGACTACGGGCGACAATTACGTCAGCAACAAGTCATGCGTGCCGTACTAACCAAGCTTGCTGATACTAAAACGTATAGTCGTTATAATCAATTATTATCTTCACTAAAGGGTAACTTACAGACCGATTTGAGTTTTGACGACCTCGTCGGCCTAGCGACCCATGACCATGCCAACATGAAACATATCCACTCAACACAAGTCGTCGGCTTACCGGCTTGGATCAATACTAGTTCCTACCAGATTCTTAGCACCAAGACCTTACAACAAACTTCTGATCACTTACGCACTCAGTTAGGACTAAGTACGGAAACGCTCAGTAATATAGAAACTAAGTTGAATGCTAAAAATACTAGTTACGATGGTAAAACGAATCTTAACTACGATACACAAGGCTTAGACAAGATCACTTATACTGATAACACCAAGTAACATCAAAACCATCATTAAAACGAGTCCCAACTTGAAAATCATTTTTTCCAAGCTAGGACCCGTTTGGTCTACGTTAGTTATTGCTTTACTTAGTCACGAGTTAATGGGCACCGACCCGGCTTAACATTCTCAGTCAATCACGCTTTTAGTGCGCCCAAACCGCCAGTTGACTCACTAACCCATTCGTATCATCATTAAATTCATATTTAATGTCACCACGATCAGCGACTGCCTGGTACTGGTTTACTCGTAAGTCGCTGATTCGGAACGTTAATTCCAATGGTTTAAATTTTTGAATTGAGCGAATCCAGATATACCCTGCGAGTCGTTGCGCTCGTACAAAAAAATACCGTTCGGTTGTCGTTGTTAAGTCAATTTGTTTTAAAATTCCCGTCTCCATCATCGCAACCCTCCTTTAATATTTTCATCATTAAATATAAGCGATGAAACGCGTTTCAGGTCAAGGGTTGACACTCAATTATTTTTAATTGCAAGTTTAAATATTACATTTTAATAAAAGTAAGCAAAAAAACTAGTCAAAATAGTCAAACGGTTGTACCATTGTGGTAAATAAGATTATTGATTTAAACGGTAACTTACAAATCCACCTTAAAGGAGCATTCTCGCCAATGAGTCAGTCCGCCTTTCTGCATTCGCAGGCCTATTGTTACTATATTGAACTAACTGGTACCGAACGACCCGAACTGCTCAATACCTTAACGGCTAACGAGCAAACACTGGGTGATTGGGAACGTGTGCATGCTGCCAAACTACCGACTTGGCGCCTGTGGACCAACGCTAATGCTGATACCATTCGCTACACTGTTGCACACATCATTGCTCGTAGCGCTTTGCCACAAAACGCCTACTGGTTATTGCAGTACAAAGGAACTGACCACGGCCACCCACGGATGCTGCACCCACAGTTTCATACCCACTAATAATTAGGAACTAAACAGTGCTCGACGACTGTTTAGCTCTTTTTAATTCGCTATGCTGCATTTTAAGGCTTATTCACACCATCAACATAATCAGTTACCTAGTATGTTCTATGCTTGACGCTAAATGGCACACCAAACATTAACTTCTTTCTAAAGCTTCCATCGAAGGCCTATTATTTTAACTGCCAGCTTCATCTAACCACTAACAAAAATACCACGCTCAACAGATTTGAAAACAATCTGCTAAGCGTGGTATTCATCACTACACAATCATAAATTAAGCTTTAACTGTTTCACCAGCAGCTTCCTTGGCAGCGAAGGTCTTTTCTTCTTTAACCTTATCACGATCTAGGGCCTTGAAGAAGAAGTAGTAAATCGCACCATCAAGTACAATGTTAACGATTTGTAATACCGCACCAGAAATGTGCATGGTTGCCAAGTAACCAGAGATAATTGGCGGAGTGGTCCAAGGAACCATGACCCCAACAGTCTTAGCAACTAAGCCCGTTGACATTGCAAAGTACGTCGTCGTGACGTTAACTAACGGTGCAGCAATAAATGGAATAGCCATCCGATAGTTCATAACGATTGGTAACCCAAAGACGATTGGTTCGTTGATGTTGAAAATGGCAGGACCAATAATCAACTTACCTAATGTCTTAAATTCGGCACTCCGTGAGACAAAGGCAATCATAAAGGCTAACCCAAGGGTCGCACCAGAACCACCCATATGAACAAAGTTATCAAAGAATTGTTGCGTGACAACGTTTGGTAAAGCTTTACCGGCCTTTAAAGCTGCCGCATTTTGTGACATTGCAGCCAACCAGATTGGTTGCATGACCCCAGAAACCACGTTAGCACCGTGAATCCCGAAAATCCAAAGAATACATACGACGAATTCGGCAACCAGAGCTCCTGGTAACGTGTTGCTTAACAAGCCCAATGGTTTTGCCAAGACGAATGAAATCACGTTTGGAATACTTTGCATTGGTGATGCTTCAACGGCTAACCGAAGTAACCACATCAAGAACAAGATAACAAACCCAGGAACTAAGGCAGCAAACGAATTGCTGACAGCCGGTGGCACACTATCAGGCATCTTAATTGTCCAATTGCGATGCACCATGAAGACGTAAAAATCAGTAATAAACAGCCCAATCAGTAAGGCAGTAAATAATCCCGCTGAATCAAGTTGGGTTAACGGTACCCATAATGCACCAGCCTTATCGGTGTTTAGTGGAATCGTTAAGAACCAAGCACCTAATGAAACAATGGAAGCAGAAATTGGATCGACCTTATAACTCTTAGCCAAGTTATAAGAAATCCCAATAACCGCAATCAATCCCATAATATGAAACGATGCGTTGGTTGGATATTGAACAATTGTCGCCCAATTCGAACCAAAGGTGTTGGCCATAAAGGTCTGATAACCCTTGATAGGGAATTGCGCAATGATCATGAAGACCGACCCGATAATAATCATTGGTACCGCTAATGTCATCCCATCACGTAACGCAATTAAGTGACGAGAACCAGCAATCTTACCAAAGAAAGGGACAAGTCGGTCATTAACAAAGCTCGACTTATTGTTTTCGCTCATGTCGTGACCCCCTAGAATAATTTAATCTCACGTATTCGTGCAACGAACGTCCCCGGATAGTCAAAATAATTTAAGTAAGCCAACGATTAGCTCGCAGTTAACCGTTTACATAAAATTGAGTTAGTCCGTTACAAAGTAGTCCTGTCATCTGACATTTGTACCCATGAATACGTTTCCTACAAAACTCATTATACCTGTCATTCCTAAAATGTATACCCTTTCACTCTAAAATGGGTACTGTTCCGCTTATCGGAAATTGTTCTGTTTATGGAATATGTTCCATAAATTGGTTTGAAATACCTTTATGCTAACGGTTGAATAATCATGGCTAATTGCTCCAGATAATAAATAACTGGCAGTTGTGACAAGGTACTACCGCCACTAATCGCCTGAACTTCTGGCGTGTCATAGGTCAAGACCACGTCCGCAATCCCAGCCAATGTCGAGTGACTGCTAGCTGTAATAGCAACCACCTTCGCCCCATTTTGGCGGTAATAAACACTCTGTTCAATAATATTTTCAGATGCTCCTGACACTGATAATGCAAAGAAGACAGTATCCGATAAATCCTGATGCTGAACTGGATGAGGCTGACTCGGATCACTAATCATCAGGCTATACAAGCCAAAGTTAGCGAATAAATGGCTCCCATAAGCTGCCAAACCGGCACTCGTACCTGATCCAATCAATACGACCATTCGAGCCTGATGGACTATTTCTGCCACCCGATGAAGTTTAGCCGTAATATCAGGTAAGTTCATGCGGTCAAAAAACGTTCGCATCGGTACAACGGTCTGAGCTAACGGTTGCGCGGCATCTTGCCGTAACTGTTCTTTTAATGTGAACTTAAATTCTGCGTAGCCATCATAGCCCATATGCTTCAAGAAACGCAAAATAGTTGTCGCTGAGACGTGACTATGATCGGCTAATTGCCGAATTGTCATGGTGCTAACTTCAACAGGATGACCCACAATATATTTATAAATTTCAATTTCCAAGCGGTTTAACTGCTGAACTTGATCGTACGAAAACATTGACTCACCCCGTTACAATTGATTAATTGGTCTAAAAATAAATTAATACAACGATTAGAATTTATAGGAACAAATTCCACTTATTGATCACCCCAGCGACCATCAATCTGAGGCTTGATTTCAATATCCTGCATTTCCAAATCACAAGTTGCCACCGCCGCGATTAACTTAGTCGTAAATTCAGCTGTCTTATAAGGCGAATCAACTGACCATGTCTTAAAATTAGGCGTCCGATTAATACGGCCTAACGCTGCAATTGCTGGTACTTCCTTAGGATCAACGGCCGGTGCCGTCTTTTTTACATTGATGTTATAACCATAATGACCACTGTGATAGAGCGCTTGCATGGCGTCACGAAAAAGTCCCATTTTTGCTCACTTACCTTCCATTTTCATAGTCCAATTTTAGCATAAGTCCCACGATGCTTTCATTTAGTTCACACAAATCCACAAAAATAAGTCAAAACATCGGAAAACCGTCATAATTATTCGCTATAATTAAACATAAATTATGGTTATTGGGAGGAATACGACATTGAAAAACACGATTTTAATTGTTGAAGATGAAGACGGACTATCGGGGTATCTCACTAAGGAGCTTCAATTTGAAGATTTTAACGTTTTAGTAGCAGCTGATGGGCTAGCTGCTATGTCGACCTATCAAGCACATCAAAATGAATTGCTTCTTCTCCTGCTGGACTGGATGTTACCAAAACTTGACGGCATGGAAGTCCTTCGCCGCATTCGCAAGCATGATCAGGTACCGGTAATCATTATGACTGCACGCGATTACGTTGGCGATAAGGTTGCTGGGCTAGATAACGGTGCCGACGACTACATTACCAAGCCATTTGAAATTGAAGAATTGTTAGCGCGAATTCGTGTCATACAACGACGGGCCGAAAATCAAGTCGAACCTAATCAAGTCTACCAACTTGACAATGTTCAATTAGACACTAAGGCGCACCGAGTCACGAATGCTGACTCAGAGATCACCTTGACGCATCGCGAATACGATCTGCTTCAATTCTTCTTGGCCCACCCCGACGAAGTTTTTACGCGCGATGACTTGCTCGATCAAGTCTGGGGTACTGACTTTCTTGGCCAACAAAATGTCGTTGATGTTTATGTCGGTTATTTACGCAATAAAATCACATCTCCCGGTGCGGCTCCGTTAATTCAAACCGTACGAGGCGTTGGGTACAAACTAAGGGAGCCGATGTCTGATGTCCAAAATTAAAACTATCCCCACCTATGAACAGCTCATTAACAAAGCTATTCGACGGCTGATGCTAACAATTACTTTACTCGTAAGCCTGATTACACTAATTATGGTTGGGACCCAACAAGCCGTTAATACGACTCGGGAAGCCCGCGATCTGATGACTAGTCTCAATCAGGCTAATATCAAAGACGTCCCCAGTTTTATTCAATGGAACAATACAACGACCCGGAATACGAAACAACCGGCTTTTATTCGAGTAACAACGAAAAAAGCGACCCTAACTACGGCTACTAAAACCAAACGGACGATTATTACGACACCTTCGTCTAAAACATTCTTTGCCAAACAACCGGCTAACCTGCTTGGCCCACTCGTTTATGTACGAGGATTTGGTTTTTTCCTATCATATAGCGAAAAAGATGGCCATAATACTTACCAGCTGTGGGTCAGTTTGCGTCGTTTAATAAATAGTCTCTTTGTCCTGATTTTATTAATGCTTGTTGTTACCTGTGTGGCACTAGCCTTAGGAACGTGGTGGGCTCACCGACTAGCGCTTCGCTTGAGTGATCCAACAATCAAGTTACTGCATGCAACCAAGTACACCTCGAACAATCCCGACAGTGATCAGCCCACCCTAGATGTACCGGCCAGCCCCCGCGAAATCAATGATTTAGGACAAGCTTTCAACGAATTATTAGTCACACAAAATCAACGTTTACAGCATGAACGTCAATTCATTTCAGACGCCTCCCACGAATTGCGAACCCCGATTGCAGCGATTCGAGGTAACCTTAGCTTAATTCGGCGACGTGGTGACGCTCACCCAGAAGTGATTCCCGAATCACTGCAATTCATCGACGAAGAATCTTTACGAATGCAGCATTTGATTGAAAATCTACTTCATTTGTCACGAGCTGACCGCGCCAAATTAGTTTTAACTAATCAGGATTTATCCCACTTAATATTGACATTGGGCGAACACTATCAACCATCGATTGACCAGCCTCTAGAGCTCGCAATTGATCCCGCTATTCACGTTCAAGGCAACGCTGAGATGATCCAACAAATCGTTGTGGCGCTACTCGACAATGCCCATAAGTATTCACCACACGATCAACCAGTCAGATTAAGCTTGCAACAGACCAATCAAGCGGTCGAACTAACCGTAGCTGATCATGGTGAGGGTATTCCAGATGATCAAAAACAAGCCGTCTTTCAGCGCTTTTATCGGGTTGACCAATCACGATCACAAACAGTTGAAGGAAGTGGCTTGGGCCTAGCAATTGTTCAACAATTGGTAACCTTGAATCAAGCTACCATTAAGATCACCAATAACCAGCCAACCGGTAGTATCTTTACAATCAGTTGGCCAATAACTAAATAACTCTTTATGCATTGTGCTAGTTATTATTTAGTATGAATCATGGTTAAAAATGGCCATTTATAAGTTTAAAAGCTATCAGCTGAGTCCCGCCGAAAACCGTGCATTTAACGAAAAATCACTTGATTAGTGCGTTCTACGCCGGCTTCCAGGCATTCCTGCCAATTGCTGGAACGTGGTGGACACAGATTTGAGCCGAAGTCCACGTCTCAAATACTGGTCTTCCACTAACCAAGCAAAGGACGCTTGCCAAGTGGAATTTCACCACTGAGCATTGTCAGAAATACCTTCCTGCCGGGATCGTGTTTGAATGCAGTTATTGATGGACTCAACTTTAATTAAACTAGTCATTGTTTCATATACAGCAACAGCTTAAACTGTAATTGTTTGGGGTTGGCAATAACTGCAAATCAGCTATTCGTTTTTTAGTTACCATGCTAATAATTAAGCGTTTCAAACCAGTAGATTCAGACTAATGCCATGGTTAGCTAAAAGTTCCACACAACAAATATTCCACAATCAATTGTATCAAGGCGCGTGATTGTTTATCAGCTATTCGAGCGGCCCGCTGAAACGTGCTCGGCATCGGACGCGCATATACTGACGAATAGTAAGCCAACTAATTGGCATGTTTTAATCATGATTCATGACAAATTAACTAGTATAACGCGGAACCCTTTATCAATATCAAGCTAGTTTTTGACGCTTTGTAACGTCTAAAACTAGCTTTTATAATACCGTCAATCGCAACGTAACGGCCCTAATCACGCAATCTAAACTCGAATCTAAGAATTTCTTAGATAAAGTTTATGGAAAGTCGATAGTTACCATGCCAAATTGCCGGTAAACTGTAGTCATTCAATCAAACCACCCAACTTAAAAATTAATTTCAAAGACAAAAACTGACTCATACCAACTAAGGAGCTATAAATATGTTATTAGATACTGATCCAAAAATTAAAAATATCACTGCTGTCCAACTAGTCAAAGTCACGTACCCACTTGTCATCGCCAAAACAGAAGATGGTGAGTTCGTCAAAGTTAAACTCAGTGATGACCAACTACAAGATCCACTATTTTGGGATACGTTAAAGAATATTCGTAGGTCCCAATTATGGGTACCACTTGGCCGCCATTTTCATCAGCTACTTTCCAATGACTGGTTAATGCCAACCGCACAATAATTGTCATCCCACTGCGCTCGTAACTAAATAATAACAACTAAAAGGAGTTTGATTATTATGAATAACATGTTAAAGAAACTAACGATTACTTTGATGGCCGCCGGAACCTTATTTGCCACTTCAGTCTCTGCCTCTGCTGATACGACCGTTACTAATTCTGAACCAACTTCATCCACCCTAGTTAACAAAGTCACTCGCGATACTAACCTAGCCACTGGTGCCAGCACGCATCAACCTAAGCATAATTTAACTCCTCAACCAACTAAACTCATTGTTAAATCGTCTCAAAATCAAGTTCTAGCTACAATCGACGCCAGTAGTCAAAGTATCACCAAAATGAAGTATCTAACTAACGCTAAGTAACCCCCACTCTAACAATTACAAAAGGAGGCCCCGCGATGAGTCAACTTACTAAGGCAATCACCCGCCAATTGCAACGCCAATACGGCGAACCAGTCCTGAAAGACTTAAATGGTAACTGGTATACCGGGGCCGATATGCTCGAAGATTTGGCCCTATGTAAAACCAGCTTACAACAACAAAATGTTCACGCAGGTCAAGCAATCCTACTAAGCCCAGCCCAAGTCGTTACCATTCCCAGCTTATTGCTTGCTAGCTGGCAATTAGGCTTGACGGTCACACTGACACCGCCCAGTCACCAACTGCCTGAGATTGCTCCGCAAGTATACGCTGCGATGGTCTACTCCTCGAGCCAAACCAACCAATTGGCCAATCAGTTAGATCCAAGCGAAATTAGTGTTTTAACGCTAATCCTCAACACCGCTCCCAACTTTGCTTACTTGGTTCACGACCATGCACAGCCCCTAGCCCGGCATAGTCATCCGGACCTAATTCTCCCAGCCAATCAGTGTCAATTCACCCAGTCTCAGCTACTTAAAATGGCTGAATATGGCCAGCCACATGAATACGTCTGCGACTTATATAACCCTGAAACTGGTTTATTGCCCTGTTTAACAAATTTAATAACTGCTACCCCCTTCACCATCCGGCCAACAAAAAACGCGTTCCTACCGAATTAGTAGCAACGCGTTTTTTCGTTTTCGACTTACTTGACTAGACCAACTGTCTGTAAAATAAGATAAATGTTTAAAATAATTAAAATGACCGTCACAATCCAAGCCGTCCATTTAACCCAAACGCGATTGGTGAAATTCCCCATCAGTGCCCGGTTACTTGTATACATTACCAACGGAATCATAGCAAATGGCAATGCAATACTTAGGAAGACTTGTGACATTGTCAGTAAATCTTCAATCTTCGCTTCGTTACCATGGTAATAAATAGCAAAGGCTAACACTGGTGTGACCGAAATCAATCGAGTTAATAACCGTTGTGCCCAGAGCGGCATCTTCAACCGGATAAACCCTTCCATGATGATTTGTCCTGACAAGGTTCCCGTAATCGTTGAACTTTGACCAGAAGATAACAGTGCAATCGCAAACAACATACTGAGCAGTGGGCTCGCAATCGAACCGACCACTTTGCTATTACCGAGTGCATTGTACAAATCAACGAACCGGCCAAGATCACCCTTAGTTCCAAAGAACAGTGCCGCACCTAGAATTAACAGCAAACTATTAACAACGAACGCAACTGACAATTGAATATTGGAGTCGATTGTCGTGAACTTAACAGCCTTGGCAACTTCTTTTTCATCACTGCGATCAACTTGGCGGGTTTGTGAGATTGACGAACCCAAGTACAAGTTATGTGGCATCACGGTTGCCCCAACAATTCCGAGTGCTAAGAATAGCATTGACCGGTTGCTGACAATCCGACTAGTTGGGACATACCCCTTTAACATTTCTGGAATGTTAGGTTGTGAAATGATTACTTCATACAAGAAGACAAAGAGAATGACCGCGACTAAAGTTGCCACAATCGCTTCAATTTTCCGAAACCCAAGCTTCATTAATAATAGCAGGATCAGAACATCGGCCGTGGTAATTAAAATACCGACAATCAGTGGAAATCCGAATAATAACTTCAAAGCAATCCCAGAACCGATAATTTCAGCAACGTCCGTGGCCATAATCGCCAATTCAGTGACGACCCACAGAAAGATTCCCATTCCCTTTGACGTTCGTTCCCGTGTCAGTTGTGCTAAATCTTTACCCGTCACGATTCCCAGACGAGCCGCCATTGCTTGTAACAACATGGCAATTAAACTTGATAGTAGAATCACAGAAAGTAATGCATATTTATATTGTGAGCCACCGGCAATTGATGTGATCCAGTTTCCTGGATCCATGTAACCAACTGCAACTAGCGCGCCCGGTCCAGTGTAGGCAATTAGAGTTCGCCAGAAATTGGCATCCTTAGGGACCCGGACACTCCCATTAACTTCGTCCAAGCTCTTACTATTGGCACCCGTTGAATGAATCGCCTTTTCTTCGGCGGCTTTCATCTTAGCGTGATCCTTCGTTTTTGCTGATTTCATTATGAAACCCTCTCTTCTATTGGTTTAGAATTCAGGTTGTGGACTACTATGTGATCCTCAACAGTGCGGCCCCTTAATTGAGCACTCACTTTAATTCCACTTGGTAGTATAGCACCATTAACCTATTAGTCAACTATTATTAATTATTAATTTGGCGTCCCTAAAGCTTGCTATGACGCGGTATTATCATCTTGTAAGGGGATTCTCCGCGGGCTCAAACCATTAACTAAAAAATCGCTGAGATAATGAATCAACTGCTCATCACTCAAATCCGTTAATTGTGGATATAACACCTGTTCTACTAAATAGCCCCCAATAGTTGAAAATACAAGTTGTAAAATCATTCGATTCGGCCAATCAACGAGTTCCCGTGCAGCCTTCAATCGGTCCATTGCCTCATTCGCCTGTGCCAAAATAGTTGGTGAGACCATTCCCAAAACAGCGGCCCGGTCCTGTGCATTGTTGAAAAATTGTGACAAAATAACTGCCAAAGAGGCTCGGTTACGTGAAGCAAAGGCAACTCGATCCCGCACTAGTGCAACAACGAATGCTTGTAGCGTCTGATTAGGACTATCTAAAACGGCTTGATCCAAAGTGTTCAACATGGTTGGTAAGATGTTTTGTACAATTGGTTGCATAATCGCATCCAAAATACCATTTTTATTAACAAAATTATGAAAAAGCGTTCCTTCCGCGACACCAGCCCGTTCGGCGATTTCACGTGTCCCGACCTCTTCATAGCCTTTTTCTGCAAACAAATCGAGGGCCGCGGCTAAAATCTGCCGCTGGGTCCGGGTAATACGACCATCCTTCCCCAATGAGGCAGCATAGTACGCCTGGATGGTTTCAATTTCACTCATGTTAATAAGCTCCTTTTTTGCAGTAACTGCTCAATTTTGGCACTTATATCATAACTGATTCGGTCGCCCGAAACAACCTTCTTTATAAAAGTTACACCATTATAGCTAATAAACTTGTTAATTGCTTTTATAAACAGATTTATTTATAATTATAGTAACCAATTAAGTTACAGGAAGTGATAATATGCGCGTTTCAACTCGTTTTAGTGACTCAATCCATCTATTAGCTTACATTAAAATCTACGCCGACACTAAGTTAACGAGCGATGCCATTGCGCAGAGTATCGAGACTAGTCCAGTCGTCGTTCGCCGATTAATGAGTAAACTCCGGCAAGCCGGACTAATTACCACAACACCCGGTACCGCTCAACCAACATTGGCTAAACCATTAAGTCAAATCTCATTACTCAGTGTCTTTTATGCAATTGAAGGCGACAAGCCGCTACTCGCCGTTGATCCTAAAACCAACCCGGATTGCATTGTTGGCGGTAATATTCAAACCGTCCTGAAGCAATACTATCAAGACGCGCAAACGGCGGCGGAAGCACGGTTGGCTAAGACTAGCTTACAAGACGTGGTCGATAATATCTTGGTGGAACAGGCAAAGAAGGACGCCCATAAATAAGCTTTCAGATTGGCTGACGGTGTGAGATTGCGACACCTTAGCACGCGTGCTAACCTTCATTCATAATTCACCTTGAAATCCCACTCGTTTAAATTCAAACATACTAGCGTTTTTACGCCTAACTTGGACAAAAGTTGCGCTTCAGAATCGACATCTGAAGCGCAACTTTTTTTGTTGAATTATTCATCTAGTACAGTTTTAATTGCAATAAACGACTAACTTGGTGCGAGTTGACAAACAGCAAGCAATATCTACTAGGACAAGGTGACATTCATTTCTTCTGTACTCAACACACCACTAGTCTACCGCAGTTGCTCATCTTGTCCATAATATTCCGGCTTTTCAGCCTGGACGGGATGGGCCTGTAACCAGCTAATAATCTGGCGGCTGAGGTCATCGGTCATTGGTGCCGCAGCTGCTATTTGTGCTTTAGTAATTTGGTTGACATGAATCCCTGCAGTAATCGTACAGCTTCCATCTAGATAAGGCTGAATCCGCTTGGCCATTCGTTCCGAAATGAAATTATCTTTATGGAAGCGACCATCATGGCTGGGAAACTTAACCGTTTCGGGCACCGTGCTGGCAGTCAATGTGGTCACGTCACCAATATGGGGATTAGTCCCACCAGTAACGACGATCAACAAGTCATATCCAATCACTTGGACTGTTGCTTGCATTTGATACCCGGCCTGCTCAGTCGTAAAAGTTGCCATCCTTAATCCCCCTCCCAACGGCGATCAGTTTCATTATGAATATGAAACGCATCCAAAATTTTCATTGTTTGATGATTGACCAAATCCTGAATGGACTGCGGATGATTATAAAAAGCAGGAATCGGTGGAATAATTTGAGCACCGAGTTTTGCCAACTTTGTTAGATTTTCTAAATGAATCACGCTTAACGGTGTTTCACGTGGAACAATCACAAGTTTACGTTGTTCTTTAATCGTGACATCAGCAGCCCGCGATATTAAATTATCACCGAAGCCGTACGCAATCCCCGCTACCGTCTTCATACTAGCTGGGACAATGACCATGCCGTCATTCAAAAACGAACCACTGGCAATCGCTGCTCCTTGGTCATTAGCCCGATAAGTAGCATCCGCTAGCGCCATCAACTGCGCGAGCGAGTAATCAGTCTCTAACTCCAAGTTTTTCTTCGCCCACGCACTCATTACCAGGTGAACTTCAACATCCGGTCGCTGATGTAACTTTTCTAATAAGTCAACCGCGTAAATCGTACCAGACGCTCCCGTGATTCCCACAACAATTCGTTTCATGGTAATATCTCCTATTTCTGCTAATTAATAATATGTGATTCAATTAAATATTCATCCTTATATTAACCTGCACTATCGATTGAAACAAATCGAGTTTTGACTGCTTAATATTCTTAAATGGAATATAAGCCACTAATAGAGAGGACTGATTACCGAGTCAGACGTAATACATACTTGCTTAGTTAGCTTAATGATGAATTACTATTCATTCCACGACGAACCAACTGTTTCATTATATTAACTATAAAAAGCACATCCATCAGTTTAAATGTTAAAGTCCGGCTAATAAGTAAATTAAAATCAAACAAATGCATTATTAATACATAAATGCACTCCAATTATTTACTAGTTAAGTCAATTTTTCGAAAGAAGATCAAGTTTTCCTTGAAATCATTTTAATTGTATTTTGGTTTAAAATAGCTAATTGCTAAATAAACCAGACTACCAATGAACGTAATGCCCGTTAGCAATAACAATCCAATGTGTTTGGACTGATGCGCTATGGACACATCAATATAAGAGGCTCCGGCCGGTAGAGCAGTTTTTAATTGTCCCTCAGAATATTTAAAGTCCTTCTTTTTACCATTGACCTTAACCGAATAATTTACATTTTTGTAACCAATAACAGGTAACTTAACTGATTTCATATTCTTCTGATGATATTTAAAAGTTACTAGTTGATCGTTTGCAAATATCTTTTTGAACTTTTGAGCATTATCAGCATCAAATTGCACAGTTTTTTTGGTTGCACGTGATGCTGCGGCAAAATTAAGCGCAGCACTCACTTTTTCCAAAGATTGAACAGACTCAGCCTTTTTAATATGGTAATCAGGCACTTGTGTATCGACTAATCGCTTTTGGTAGTTAGCATTAGTTAAATATTGCTCTCGACATTGTTGTGCAAGTGAACTAGACTTTGGTTGTTTCAGTGCCCATAAATAATTTTGTTTAGTTTGATTATGAGCAGATATTACACCACTCATGCCAACTGTGATTAAAACAAAACTGATAAAAAGAGTTGTTGAGTATGAGTGCCAGTCAATTTGTACTAGGAACAGGATGGAACCAATCATGAGTAATAACACGACAATGGTTAGAAAGCGCATTGTAAATTGAAATAAACTTACTGGGGTGTTAGCTAGAAAGTCACCATCAATCCAGTTCTGTGATAACACCCAAATACTTGCGGCACCAATGATCCAATAGCGCCATGAACCTGTTTGATTTGAAATTAGTTGTAAAATTAGGTAGAGAAAAATAAAGGTCACTATAATACCTAAGTGAGCCCCTCTAGCTAACTCTCCAATGTTATTAGTTAACATGCGATTCAAACTCGTCAAAGGATCCAGACTAATAATCAGTCGAGCAGGCGCCACCATCTTATTGTGTAGGAGCCAGTCAACAATATTATATAGAGAATAACTAGACATAATTATACTGATAAAAGCGCCGATTAGTAACTGAATCAACTCATGCCAAGATAGCTTTCGACAAAACAGCCTAATAATTTCAAGGAAACTGATTAAGACTGTAAATAGCACCAATGAAAGGATGTGGGAGTTGGCAACTAGACTCATACCTATTGCAAGGACTATTGTGCCTTGTTTTTTTCGATTCCAAATCTGAAACAATCCCAACATAATCAAAGGTAGAAATGTATAGCCTAGTGCTTCCCCAAGTGCTACACGAGTATACATTAGCTGAAGATGATAAGCATTAAATTGATAGATAGAGACACTTAACAAAATGATTAACCGATTACGAGTCAATGATTTTGCTAGCCAGTATGAATTAAGGATTGTAAAAAAATTCATCAATGAGAAACCAATAGCTAGTGCAAGCATAGGGTTATCAATAATGAGCCGAGGTATTATATAGATTAACAAAGTTATCCAGGGGTACATCGCATTCATCGCAACCCCTTGATTGTCAAAGCCGATGAAGTTGATAAGGCTCGGAGCTCGTCCGACATTAAATGCTTGATATAATGATTCCAGGCGGACTAGATGAACACCACCATCATTACTGAGTTCAAAGAAATGTCCGCTAAAGGCTGGATAAGTCGAAACGAGAGCCAATAAAGAAATAATTATTAATGTTAAGGTTGCTTCAAAGTAACGACTATTTTTTATTTTGATAAACATGTGTAGCCCTTCCTTAGCTAATATGATTAATATATCCAAACTGATGCAACTAAGTCGAAAGTTACATTAATAGTTACTTTGTAAAAAATGCACCCGATGAAATTCAATAGAATCAACAGGTTAAAAATACTTTTATTGGGAATAAATTAAACTAAGACACAATATTGATACTATAACTTGCTGGATGTTACTTGTCATTATTTTCAAAAGAAAAGAGACCCAAGACTGCCTCAAAATGAGAAGGTTTGAGTCTCTTTCTATGCGACATAACGTAAATCGCACTCATAGAATTAATAACAAGTAGAATCTCAAAGAATTGCCCTAGTTTCAAATTCATTTAAAGCATTACGATTATACTCTCGCCAATCAAAGCGTTCAAAACAAACCTGTTGCTCCATATCTAGCACAATCATTATTGCTGCATCATTTTGTACATCATAATGAGCAAGTTGACTGTTCTGAGCTACACGATTTCCGTCAATAAACACCCCGTAATTCGGATAACTTTCAACGTGTTTAATTTCAACGAATGCACGCCCATTATTACCATTTCCCAAAACGATATCTGGATTTTTCCACTCATCTGAACTAGTAAGCCATTGACCGTCAACTTGAGTTTCAGCATGAAAGATTTCCAATGGTTCCTTTACAGTTTTTACATACTTGATACTGTCTCTGGTCTCAATTGAGAGAGCTAAAGTATTCGCCAAACTATTTGGATTTGCTACGGCATTTTTACCGCTCAGTAAGCCAAAACGTCCGCCCTTGATTACATCTTGAATGCCAGCAACATCTGTTCCAACAACCGGCTTGTGTGCAAGCAAAGCTTCAATAATAGCAAGCCCTTGACCCTCTGTAACTGATGGCAGTACAACATAATCAGTAAATGACACAAATTTCATTGGGTTCTGCAAAAATCCCATCATAAACACTGATTCATCTAACCCTAGGCCGGAAATAAGTTGCTCTACTTCTAGTCGTATTGGACCATCCCCGACAATATATAATCGCGTCTTCGGATAATTATCATGCACTAACTTAAATGCTTGAATTAATCCTAAATGGTTCTTTTCAGGAGACAGCCTTGCCACCGTCACAAAATTAAAATAACTCTGATCTACAGGATGGAATAATTGAGTTGTAATAATTCCGCTTGACGTCTCTGTCTTAGTAAGTTCTATCAGTGAATCGCCATTATCCACTTGTTGCTTTACCTCAGATAATTCTTTTTCAATTTCGGCACCATTAACTAGATTCTCAACCCAAGTAAACTTAGCAGAATCAGCATACTGACTCAAATCTTCCCGATTTCGTTTATTAGCTGATTTGGAAACTGAAATGATTTTGTCAAAATATTGATAATAAGTAAACGTAACACGCAGATTCTTACGATGCTTGTATCGCCCATTAACAATTTTATTATATTCATCCCACATAGTATTGTGCAGAAAGACAACCTTTTTTGGAACCGGTGATAAAGCAAATAATCCAGTAATAGCTTTGTTGTAGCCACCAAAGTCAATAACTTCATATGGCATAAAGTTACCAAAAATACGCCTAAAATTCAGCTGATACGTTGCCCTCATCTTGTTTTGGTTAACTAACTTTGAATTAAACCCGAAGTGGTAGCTAGTATTCTGATTATACGTATCAAAGAATGTTCTAGTTGCCCATGAAAAATTAAAAATAAAATGTACGTTATCGGGTAAACGACTCATATTATATTCTTTTTCGGGGCGCATCCGCGGATAATCAACAAACACTAATTCATATTTATTAGTGTCAAAATTTCTAGATAAATTAATAATAGAATTTGTAATCCCGTTATTATAGAATCCTCCAGCATAAATCAATAACTTCTTTTTATTGTTGTTGAAATTAAACCGCTCAACCGATGACGACTCTTCAAACAACACTTGTACTGCGCGTTCAGTCGCTTTGCCATCATCATAACTCAAGAATTCGGTTTTATAATCATTGTACTGTTGTTCGTAAGTTTTTGCCCATGAATCAAAGTATTTTTGATTACAGTCATCAAGCAATTGATCAAACTTATCTGTGACCAGTCCTGGAAGTGTATCAAGCGGCTTGTAGAAGCCTCGATTTTTTGCGTAACTATCCTTATCAGGAACATAAAACATAACAGGTCGTTGAATCGGCAAAAAGTCGAAAAAGATACTGGAATAATCCGTAATCAATACATCCACACCACGTAACAATGTATTGGTATCAATGGCATTTGAAATCAATTGATCACCATATCCCATTTCAACTAATTTATCATAAATAAAATAATGTACTTTTAAAAACACTTTGTAGCCAGATGGTACACGTTCCTGCAATCGTTGGACTTCATTTAACAACTGTAAAATATCGGCTTCAGTAGTATATTCCACATCTTTTTTCCAAGTTGGCGCATATAAGATTATCTTCTCAGCTGGAAGCCCCAAGCGCTCTTTCAGCACTTGCGTATCCTCTGAAACTAGTGTCCCCAGCAAGTTATCAACCCGTGGATTACCAGTAATATAAACTTCATTTGGAAAAATGCCGTTTAAATCATGGCTCGTAATTAAATGCTCAGCCGTAAACTTGTTAGGCATAGCTAAGACATCAGCAGCCAATAAATTACGCTGAATGTTCTTATGGTCTGCCCTACCTGAACCTTTAATATCTAATCCCAGTGTTTTTAAAGGTGTCCCGTGCCAAGTATTCAGATACCGTTGCCCATCCCTTTTGATAAAATAAGGCATGAAGGAAGTATCGTTAATTAAATACTTTGAGGTAGCTAAAGCCTTCATATATTGACGTGATTCGTACTTAACTAAATGTACTCGATGTCTCTTGGTATCCGTCATAATATCCGCAGGAATTGTATCTTCGTCTTTGTATGCCCAATAGTACGCATAATCCGGATATTCCTGTACCATCTTTTGATACATCGCATACACATTTCCAGTCAAATTGACAGCATGATACGATTCCAAGAAAACAGCCTTTTCTTGAACTTTGCTATGTTTCACATAGTATAAATAAAAATTAATTTGACGAATTGCCGGCTTAGTTACAAACTCCCGGATTGGCCGCGCAACAAACTTACACGCGAGTTTGATGGTATTCATCTTTCCCATAATATATATCATTACTCCTTGTACTTGACTACAGCACTCTAGCCTAACGGATTAGCCTGTATAATTATTTGCGTTCTGATCTATGCTAGTAATCAACTTCACAACTCGTTGACTAGCCGTTCCTTGCTCCCATTCCGTGAATTGTGTCCGAAATGCCATCATCTTAGCTATCTCATTTGGATAACCACCATTAGTCAAGAACTGATCTAGCTTTGCCAGAAAATCCTGCTCATTAGTGACAATCGGACCAGGAACCTTGTTGTAATCAAAGTAGAATCCACGAACATCACCCTGATAATGCGCTAAGTCATAAGGATAGAATAACATCGGCCGATTTAAGATTGCGTAATCAAACATGACCGAAGAATAATCCGTAATCAATAGATCACTAATTAAGTACAAATCATTAATATCTTCATCCACACATAATTTAACGTTATCTTCAAAACCTTGAATATTAATCGACTCAGCCACCAAGTAATGCGGTCGAATAATAAGCACATCTTCCTTACTAAGACTTTTAACAACTGCGACCAAACTAAAAGGCAAGTTCATTTTATACATACCCTTACGGATGAAAAAATCATCTCGCCAAGTTGGCGCATATAAAATCACTTTGCCTGTCTTATTTCCAACAATTCTTTTTTTAATTGCCGCAATCACATCGCGATTCTTACGTTGATGCACTAACCGATCATTACGAGGATAGCCATAATCCAAGAACTGATTTTTGAAATCAAATGCTTTTCGAAAGACCTCTTTCGAAAACTGATTTGGCGCAATTAAAAAATCCCAACGTTTACTCTCCGTTGTGAAATTCTGACGATACTGATTTGTATCAGTACCAGGCATTGAAACATTTGGGATATCAATACCCAGACGCTTTAACGGTGTACCATGCCAAGTCTGGATATAAGTCGTTCGTGAGTTTTTCTTTAACCAATATGGCATCCGAGCATTCAGAACCCAGAACTCTGCCACTGGTGCCACTAATAACCATTTGGCTGAGAATCGTGGAATGATTTTCAACTTGGGATACTTTTCTTGGGCTTCTGCAACCAACTGACGCTTAACACCCCAGACTAGCTTCCAATCTGGATGCGCAATCTGAAGTGCTTCGTAAACATATAACGGATTATCCATTGGAAGTTTACCATTAAACGCCTCAAACAAAACAACGTGTTTTCTCACTGGGCACACAGTCGCAATTACATTGAACAGTCGACGATAAACCTGACTGATAATATCTTTTAATGCCATTTTATTGAATTCCCCATCACACGTTTATTTTTGATTGAAATTCAAGTCTTGCTTAATCTTAGTGGTTGAGATTTCAGGAGTCCGTGGTAAATAGATGACTTCAGCATCAGTTTGTTCACCAACAAAATCAAATTTGCCAGTCCAATCATCACCCATGACAAAGCGATCAATCTGGTACAATTTTACGTCACTAACTTTTTGATCCCATGAATTTTCAGGAATAACCAAATCAACATAACGAATAGCTTCCAATAGCGCCTTTCGTTTTTCATATGAGAAATAAGCCTTTTTCTGCTTACTATCCCAGTTAAACTCATCTGTTGATAAAGCAACAATTAAGTAATCACCAAGCGATTTGGCACGCTTGAGCAATTCAATATGCCCATAATGTAATAAATCAAAAGTTCCATACGTAATAACTCGCTTCATAGTAAAAAACTCCTCCTAAAATTACTTCGCTAAATTAATAACTCTTACCCTGAATATAAACAAGGCTATTATATCATGAAAATCCTAACTCCACCTATCATTATACAATTCTTAATGATATGCAGTCTCCGAGCTTTATACAGAACAATAACTATAGTGAATATGTTTATACAAAGTAACGCTATCATGGTATAACCATCCAGCCTATTTTACACTAGCCAGTTATTTATCAGTCAACACATATAAGCATGTGAAAATTTTTCAATTTCCATATTCATCCCTAAACCTAAATATTCAATACGCCATTCCCCGCTTTTTGACCTATAATTAAGGCAGTGTATTAATTAAGGAGGAATGTCTATGGCAAAACGACGTATCACCCACGACCCGCACCAGTTTGTTAATACTGCCGCTGATCGCCGACAATTGCAATTAGCCGTCCAATTAGCACTACCAACAAATGCTCACGTCTTAGCACGTAACTTTGCTCGTTCCAGTGCCAGTTCATACTGGTTATTAATGCTAAAACAGCCGCACACGGCCGCTCCACAGTTTTTAACCCTACGAATCGCAGATCATTTACTATGGCTCACGAATCATGATCAATTAGCCATTAGTTGGGAGGCTGGTAATTTCGATACCGTTCAGCGTACTTTACACGAAGCTTTGACGCCAGCCATATTACAGCGCTACAGTTACCAACTCACAACAACTGATGTTATGACACTCAGATTGATTTTGCATTTGGAACAACATCAACTTATCTGGTTAGTCCAATTAGCTCCTGAAATCGCTAAAGCTTATAAAAACCAACACTTTGACCTTCACGCCGATTTTAGTCACGCCAAGTTATTGTTGGGTAACATGAACAATAGCAGTCTACAACTGGTGCCAGTTAAGCAACCAGCTTTTCAAGATCATCTCGGGCAATACTTTGGCCGTAATCTCTTGTTTTCGCAGTTTACTAGTCACCATTTATTACGACTATTACCGACTAACCAATGGATTCGACCCTTATTAAAAATATTACCACCAACGCCAAATCTAGAACAACAATTATCCGTTCTGTACGGCACTGATTTTGTTCGTATTTACGTTGAAGCCATTCAACAGCAGGCGCGGTTACAAGCCATTAGCTCATAAAAACAAGACCCCCGCTATATTCAGCAGGAGCCTTGTTTTAGTTACTGATCCGCTCTTAAATTCGTTTTAGAACCTAATCGTTTATCTGAAAAACCAAATAAATAGACTAACGTTGTTGCAAGCACTAGCGTCCCGTAATGAGATATTAAATAACCATAGAAGTTAGTCCCAATACCAACCCCCGGGGTGATGAACGCCGGAAAACCGATCAACGAACCAGACAGCGCGTAATTATTAACACGTAATAATCCAGTCAATAAGCCACCCAAACCACTGGCAATACTAGCAACAATGAAAACCCGCTTGTATTTCAGATTAACTCCATATAGTGCGGGCTCTGTAATGCCGCAAAAAGCTGAAATAGCTGCTGCCAAAGAAATTTCTTTCAAATGTCTATCCCTAGTCTTCAAGAAGACGGCCAAAACCGCGCCACCTTGAGCAACCATTGTAATCGATAGAATCGCGTTCAAATAGCTGTGTCCATTCGTTGCAATATCATTAATCACAATTGGAATAATGCCCCAATGTAACCCAAAGATAACCATCGTCTGGTATAGGCTACCAATGACTAACCCTGATAATGCGGGGCTAAAATTATACACAGAAACTAGGCCATTCGCCAAATCCTTGCTGAGAATTGTAATCAGGGGGCCAACTATCACCAATACCACGACCGCCAAAATCAGGGCCTCAACAATCGGAATAAAGACGCTTCGTAAATACAATGGAATGACGTATTTCAAGCCCCGCTCAACGTACGTTCCTAGCCACGCGGCCACAATCATTGGAAACACAGACGCCGAATATGACATTAAGTGAGTTGGAACGCCCAGAAACGTGATTTGGGCCGTGGCGCTCTTACCAGCCGCCGTTATCAGGCTCGGATAGATAAGAATAGCGCCAACAATCGCTAACACAATCGGGTCCGAACCTAATTTTTTTGCAGCGGTAAATCCTAGGACGACTGGCAAAAAGTAAAACGTCGCATCAGCTACCGCATTCAACACCATGTACGTCCCACCAGTCACTGTCAAAACGTTGAAACCTGTTAACGCAGCCAAAATACCCTTTAAAATCCCCGACCCCGCTAGAATCCCAATCACCGGAATCATTGATGCGGTCATCACACCGATGACATCGCTAGCACCACCTCGCACACGGCTTAACCAATTAACCTCATTTGACTCCTGCTTAGCACTAGGTACTGGCTCATCGTCTGCAAATTCAGGCTCTAGTTGTGCCAGTACCGCATCAAAAACATCGTTCACTCCCAGACCAATCACAACTTGATACTGCCCACCAGCCTTAGCAACATCAATCACATCGTCCAAGTTCGCAATAACCGAATCATGTGCCAAGGCTTCATCTTTCAGATAAAATCGCAACCGGGTCATACAATGAATCACACTATTAATATTTTGTTGACCACCCACATTGGCAATAATTGCCGTTGCCAACGCTGGATAATACGTCGCAGCGTGATTGGCAGATGATGTCACTGTCGCCGATTCTGTTGTGGCTACCGCTAAATGAGCGATTGCAGCGACGTCCCCAGCCGCTATTGACTTCGTTAATGGCAATAATGTCAATGATGCTAACGCTTTCTGCTCGTTCGTTACGATAACGAGAACGGTTGTCAACTTGTGCGCCTGCTCAACCGCCGCTAAATCCATATCGGCTACTAACGCTCCGGCCGCCACCTCATCACCAACCTGCACGTGAAGTACAAATGGTGCACCATTTAAGACCACTGTATCGATACCCAGATGTATCAGAACTGCTAGACCAGTCGGCATTACAATACCAATCGCATGCTTCGTCGCCGCTACTAACGTCACTCGACCACTCACTGGTGCCATGATTTGACCAGCTGTTGGTTGAACCCCGAATCCCGGTCCCGTTTGTTCTGCCGCAAAAACAGGATCCTGAACTGCTGCTAACGGCAACACGTGACCGGCAACCGGAGCTAAGACAGATACTTCATTACTTTTCTTCATGATCATCATCCCTCATATTTAAGGTTTCTAGCCTAACTCCCAAATGATCCAAAAAGATTTACTATTTAACGCTCAATCATGATTCACTAAAATTCTATCATCATCATTAAACCAATCACCATCACTTACCATCACAATTCTCAATTTGTTAAGTCGACTAAACATCAAAAAAACAAGTATTCCTCCAAATCGGAAAAACACTTGTCAGTTCTAACATTAATTATTTTATCCTGGCACTTATTAAGCCGCTTCACCTAGGTGCCGCTTTTTAGGTGCAACTTTAACCGCATTCACGTCTTCATCCTTAAACCCAAACATCCAAGTTAAAGCGAAAGATACAACGATCGTTGCCGCAGATGCAATTAAGAAACCGTAAAAACTAAAGTCCAGTCCCTTCGGATTAACGAAGGATGTGAAACCAATTAGTGACCCCGTAAAGCCCCACATGTTAACGTTCAGTAAGCCGGTTAAGAAACCCCCGACTGCCGCCCCAATACTAGCAGTCACAAAGGCCCGACCATACTTCAAGTTGATCCCGTACATAGCTGGTTCGGTAACACCACAGAAGGCTGAAATCGTTGCTGGCCAGGCAAGTTCTTGGATATTGGCAAGCTTCGACTTTAAGGCAATCGCTAATACCGCACCCCCCTGGGCAACCATCGTTGCTGAAATAATCGCATTCAAGTAACTATGACCCGTTGTTGCAATATCATTGGCAACAATCGGAATAACCGCCCAGTGCAACCCGAAGATCACCAATACTTGATAGAAGCCACCAATGATTAAGCCAGAAATCGCAGGGCTCAAATTGTAGACCCACACAATAATATTTGCCAATCCCGTTGAAAGCACGGTAATAATTGGACCAAGGAATAATAGAATCGCACCGGAAACAATCACAACTTCAAATAATGGCACAAAAATCATTCGTAATACCGTTGGAATCACTCGTTTTAACCATGGTTCCAACTTACTTGCTAACCAGGCCCCCGCAATCATCGGAAAAATTGAATACGTATACGAGGCAACGTGTACCGGCAAGCCAAAGAAGTTTGCGTTGATACCCATTCCTAAAAGCGTACTCGTCGCTTTACCACTGGCCATCGTTACAATAGCTGGATAAGTCAGTACCCCACCGATGATTCCCATGATCACCGGATCTGCCCCTAACTTTTTACCAGCCGTAAAGCCGACGAAGATTGGTAAGAAATAAAATACCGAGTCGCCCATCGCATTAATAATCACGTACGTTGGTGCGGTCGGGCTAACTAACTTGAATGTGGTCAATAACGCAAGAATTCCCTTTAAAATACCAGAGGCTGCTAATAATCCAATGACGGGAATCATTGAACCCGTGATAACACCAATTAAATTACTGATACCCCATTTAACTTTGCCCCACGGCGTCGTTGGCCGCTGAGCTGCTGCGGCAGTCTCAGCAACAGCTTTAGCCGTCTCCGAATCATTTGAAAATTCCGGTCCTATTTGCTTGATGACTGCATCATAGACATCCGTGACAGCGGGACCAATCACAACTTGATATTGGCCACCCGCTTTAGCTACGTCAATGACCCCTTTTAAGTCCCGCACAACGTCATCATTAGCCTTACTTTCATCTTTCAAATAAAAACGTAACCGGGTAATACAGTGAATCAAACTACTAATGTTCTCGACACCACCAACATTAGCCACAATATCCGCGGCCAACTGATCATATTTACCCGCTTTTGGTAATCGATTCTGCCGCTTAGCATTAAATGTGTTAGCGTTCAGACGACCCGTAGCTGTCACGTCACCGGCAGCTTTTGGCCCCGTAACGACATCTAGTGATTCTAATTTATCACTAGTATTGGTTACCGCTAAAATCACCGTAGTTTGTCGATTAGCGGCTTGAACAGCAGCTAAATCCATAGTAGCAATCACATCACCCGCTTGAACATCATCGCCCGCGGCCACTTTGACCGTGAACGGAGCGCCCTTTAAATCGACCGTGTCGATTCCGAGATGCACTAATACTTCCAAATGATCATCAGGCGTTGTGAACCCAATCGCGTGTTTCGTCTCAGCCACCATCGTGACCTGACCACTGACTGGTGCAACAACTTCTCCACTTGAAGGTTGAACGCCAAAGCCCAGTCCCATCATACCGGCTGAAAAAACCGGGTCTTTAACCTTATTTAACACAATAACGTCCCCATTGACCGGCGACAAAATTGTTACTGTTTGTGCCTTTGCCATACCCATTCCTCCATTCTTAACCTAACAACAGTGCAACTGCTTGATAGGGTTGCATCGTCAATTGTGCTGTGACATTAACATCTTGATAATTGGAAAGTAACACCTGTGCACCGACCATTTCTTCCGGAAGTGTCACCGTTGTCGACTTGCCATAGAAATTATTAAGCACTAATAGCTTTTGCTGGTGGTACGTCCGCCAATAGCCGAAGACTTGCGGGTCATCTAAGCGCCACGATTGATAACCACCATCCGCGACGATCGGCATCGTTTTTCTTAGCTTAATGAGCCGTTGATAATAGTCAAAAATCTCGCCACTAGCCAATTCATGGGCCACGTTAATCGTCGCCTGATTAGTCGGTGTCAACCACGGTTTACCAGTAGTGAAACCAGCCTTGGCGCTATCATCCCATTGCATCGGCGTCCGCGAGTTATCGCGCGCCTTAGTCTTAACAATCGTAAACGCATCGTGATGACTGTACCCACTACGAATTAAAGCCCGATAAGCATTTAATGCCTCAATGTCCACGTAATCAGCCATGTTATCATAGTCCGGATCAGTCATACCGAGTTCCTCACCCATATAGATAAACGGTGTCCCACGCAAGAGGTGAATGACCGTCGCCAGCATTTCAGCGGACTTGACACGATAACGACCGGCGTCACCAAAGCGATTCAGCGCTCGTGGCTGATCATGATTATTCCAAAACAAAGCCTGCCAGCCACCACCAGCTGCCATTCCACTGGCCCAACTATCTAATAATTGTTTCAATCGTGGGAAATCGAAGGCCATTCGGGACCACTTCCGTCCATCAACATAATCCGTCTTCAAATGATGGAAATTAAAGACCATCGAGAGTTCGTGATTAGCCGGATTAGTATAACCAACACTGTTCGCAACGGTTGTTGAAGACATCTCCCCCACTGTGACGCTATCTACATCCTGGCCGAAGCTTGCCGCGTTCAATTCCTTTAAATAATCATGAACAACGGGGGTGTCAGTATACAACGTCTTGCTAGGGACCCCCTTAGGTGCGTCCACCAACTTCTCAGCTTTACCGGTAACGTTGATGACATCGAAACGAAAACCCTGCACGCCCTTTTGCCGCCAGAAATTGACAACGGCGGCACACGCTTGTCGTACGGCCGGATTATGCCAATCCAAATCGGCCTGAGTCGGATCATATAAATGTAAATAGTGCAAACCAGTATCACCAAACGGCGCCCAGGCCGGACCACCAAATTTAGATTCCCAATTGGTCGGTAGATTACCATCAGCCTTGGGAGGACGGAGATAGTAAAACTTCTGATACTTCTCATCACCCGCCAAAGCCTTTTGAAACCACTCGTGTTCAGTTGAAGTATGATTAAGAACCATATCCAACATGACTCCAATACCATTTGCTTTCAGCTTTGCAACGAGTTCTTCAAAATCAGCCATCGTGCCAAACATGGGGTCAATATGGTAGTAATCTGCAATATCGTAACCGTTATCATTTTGTGGTGAGACAAAAAACGGATTAAACCAAATCATGTCAATATTCAACTTTTTGAGGTAGTCGATCTTTTCAATAACACCCCGTAAATCACCGACGCCATCGCCATTGCTGTCGTAAAACGACTTCGGATAAATCTGATAAATCACTTGTTCTGATAATTTCATGCGCTATCCCTCTCATGCCACATCTTATTTCTTAGTTCGCCGAGCAAAATCGCGGAAACTAAAGCGATCCGCCCGGTGTCGTGATTCCGTATACTGGAACGCTCGCGCATCCGTGAGGCTCGTCACGCTTCGAACAACTGCCACATAGGCGCCCTTACTAATAGCGAGGTGTTCGCGGTCCTCATCAGTTGCCGGCGCCATCGTAATTTCCTTCGTCGCGTAACCGATCGTCAACCCAAGTTGATTTTCAAAATACGCGTACAGTGAGTCTTCCGCCGCTTGTTTGGGAACTTCCGGAACAACCGATTTCAAAATATAATCCTTATCAATAATCGCTGGTTCGCCATCGATCACTCGGACCCGTTTGATGGCCGTCACTGGCGCTTCCGTCAATTCAATACCAAGTGACGTAAAGTCAGCAACCGGTAACGTGGCATCCGGTTGATAGTCATAAACAATATTTTGCGTCTTAATGTGTAACTTTTCGGCTAACTCTTTATAACTCACAATGCCAGAAACTGGAAATTCATACTGTCGATGCTCAATCACAATGGACCCTTTACCACGAATTTTTTGAATATAGCCATCCTCAGCCAACGTTGCTAACGCCTTGCGTCCAGTCTCACGTGAAATGCCATATAGCTCACAAAGCTGATGTTCACTCGGTAAATAACTCCCAATCGGGTAAACTTCCGCATCAATCTTCTGGAGCAAATCTTGATAAACTAAGGCCGCTTTATTCACGGCAACCACCCCTTTGTTATCGTTTTCATTTACGAATATATACTTGTTTAGACAAGTTGTCAACATTTAAGTAATAACCCAATTAAATTTGTAGATTATACCAGCCGGATCAAGTCTAGACATGTCTAGGGTTCACAAAATTCGAGCTTATATTTCAGTATTCAATAACTGCTTCATAATAAGTGCCAGCACCTATACAGTATTGGTTGAACTAGCAGGATAGTCCGCACCATAATAAAAAATCGACATTCGCAGAGCGCTAACAGCAATCTCCAACCAATGTCGATTCTATATCTGATGAATTTCATTAATATTACTATTTTCGCAATAAATCTTTCGCTTTCATTGTTGCTACTTCTTTTTTCATTGTTCTCTTTCGGTTCGCAAGTGCATCTATCCAGATACCATTCAGCACGGCTTCGCCAACTAACAATACGGTTACTATTGATAATAAAGAAACCTCTTTTGTAAAAGCAATGTAAATAATAAAGCCTAAAAATCCAGCTCCCGGAATCGCACCAAACCACCTTGGTAAGTATCGATCTAACATATAGAGCACTGCAACGACCAACATACCAAGCAGAATTCCTTTAAAATCACTCATGTTGTTCCTCCCTAAAGTCAGTAATAATCTGTTTTGCTACCTCTAACGATAATTTCTCATCGATTACCAATTTCATAACCTTCGTTTCAAACGTATTTCCACCGTTGTCCTCAATAAAGTTAATTTTTTGAATAATCGTGTTTAGCCGCATTCGCACAGTTGGATAACTTACTTGATAAATCTTGGCGAGTTGTTTTAGAGAGCCTGAGGCAATAACCAATTGTTTAACAAATTCCTGATCCTCACGTTCTAAATTCATAAACCAGTCCATAGCATTCCTCTTTTTAATATTATTTATTAAACTTTAACATTATTTATAACAATGTCAATTAAAAGACATATATTTGATAGTTGTTGTAATACTCGGCTATTCAAATAAAGACGAGCACCCTAATCCAAAAGAATTACAGTACTCGCCTTATTTAGAATATTAACGCTACTAGTCTCAGTAGATTTATTAGCTGACCTTTAGTGATTCAACCTAAATGCCTGATTATCACTAGCATCCGCACTTGCTGCTTGTTCTTCAGCCATCAACCGCGCGCGTTCATGTTTGTTATACCAAGGTGAAACAGTGAAAGCCAAGACATCGTTCATCAGATAAACGGAACTATTAATGAACATTGCTAGTGTCGCCGAACCTTGACGGAACGAGATGAACCAGAGAACCATTTGTGCTAAACCAGAGGCAATCCACCAGAAATACTGATTGTTGTAACGGAGGAAACAAATAACGCCAGCCGTTAAACAAATCGCAAAACTAATGGCATCAATCCATGGCCGCGGATCATCGGTCAAGGCACCAATGAGATAGCCCGAAATCGCATAGACAACTAGGGTTGCAACAATTGCAATCACCCATGTCTTACCCGTAAATTTCCGAATTTTCGAAACCATGTTAACGTTCCAATTAGCACTTAGTAGCACCGGAATATCTAGTGTCACAACATAGGCCAATTGTTCTCCGATACTTAAATAGTTCTTAGCTGAAAAACCAACTACGATGAAACAAGCCGCGGAGATGACCCCTAATAACCCATTAACTGACTTAGCTGCATTAATGGCTAACACACAAAGAACCCCCAATGTCGTCCCAATAAATGTTAGAATAGACAATGCTGTGATTGGGGCGCTCACTAACGTCATTACTTGACATCCTAAGCTAAAATAGAATAAATAGTAGTTTTGTTGTGGCCAACCCTTTAGTTGGTGGGATAAAAATTTAAAATAATTACTCAAAATAATGCTCCTCTTTCCGTTTTCAGATGCGGTTGTAGGTGTCTAGTTGGCCAACCAGTCACGTCACACTACTACATGTAGTGTTTCCGTTTAAAACAACACAATATATTGTATCATTATCTTGGCCGATGAACAGAGTAAAATTCCAAATTTATATTGAGTTGTCCACAATCAATCCAACTGCGCCCCGGCAATTTGGTATTTTTGGCATGCTGATTTTTTTATATTTTTTGGGTTTCGGCCCACTGATAGCGTTGTCAATATCAGGTCAAAACAATGCGTTTTGTCGCAATACAATGCTTGCAGTATACTGGAGAGGAACAAACTTTTAGCATCACAATATAATTATTTTTTTGGAGGAACCTCATGATTACGCTTAAATCAGATCGTGAAATCCAAGGGATGCAAGCTGCCGGTAATATTATGGTTGGCTTGTTCCACGCCCTTGAAGATTACATCAAGCCAGGAATTACAACTTGGGATGTTGATCACTTCGCCTACGAATACATCATCGCGCACGATGCCACCCCTGGCGAACTTAACTTTGAAGGTTACAAATACTCAACTTGTGTCAGTGTCAATGACATGATTTGCCACGGTTGTCCTAGCAAGGATATCTTAGTTAAAGACGGTGACTTATTAAAAGTCGACACAGTCATTAATTACCACGGCTACCTCAGTGATTCTTGCCACGCCTTTGTTGCCGGGACCCCTGCACCAGAAGTTAAGAAATTAATGGAAGTAACCCACAAAGCGCTATACCTCGGCATCGACCAAGCCGTTGTCGGCAACCGTATCGGTGATATTGGTTGGGCGATTCAAAACTACGCTGAAAACGAAATGGGTTACGGTGTCGTTCGCGAATACATCGGCCATGGCATTGGACCCACAATGCACGAAAAGCCTGACGTTCCACATTATGGCGAAGCTGGGCACGGCACCCGTCTAAAAGCTGGTATGACCATTACTATTGAACCAATGGTCAACATTGGTGACTGGCGTTCTGGCGAAACTGCCGATGATGGTTGGACAGTTCGCACTTTAGACGGCAGCCTCAGCTGTCAGTACGAACACACCCTCGTTGTCACCAATGACGGTCCTAAGATTTTATCATCATTCGATAATGATTTTGATGCTAAATACTTATGGAATAAGTAATATCATTTTAATTATAATATTAAACAGCACCACCCTAATTCAGTTAGGGTAATGCTGTTTTTATTTTTAGCGGGAATTAATCTATGCTAATTTAATGCGACTATTGGAACAGGCTTAATTCTGATTAGTTTAAAAACCCACTCGTAGCAAACTTTGCTCAGCTTATTGTCAATTTATGACAAGCTAATTCATCACCAATAAAATAATTATTTTAATAATAACGACAAATTAACACCAAAGCTCGTCTCATAACAGCCTTAGCAAATCCCGAGTAACACGTCACACCAAAATTAGTTACTCACTGCTTGACGACCGCAAAGATATCTTGTATAGTTAGTGCCAATTAATCAGAGGAGGATCAGACATGACTCAATTAACAAGTAATGCTTTGAATAACTGTTGTTGTCGAACTGCGCGCTTATTGCGATGTTCGGCCTGTTAAGCATTGACTTTTTGAGGAGTGTCATCCTAAAATCAATGTCCAGCATGGCTGGATATTGTACTGGGCGCGAGGAATTCATTCGAATTCTCGCGCCCTTTTTGTCGTTTTTGGCACCCCACCACATCTATTTGGAGGAATTTATATGCTCATTCAGCACGTACAAGAGCTTATCGGTCACACACCTTTGATGGCATTACCAATCGACGTTCCAAATCACAGTCACATTTATGCCAAGCTCGAAATGTCCAATCCCGGTGGCAGTATCAAAGACCGACTCGGGGCCTATCTGATTCAAGACGGCTTGCAACGAGGCCAAATCAATTCAACAACAACGATTATCGAACCAACTGCTGGTAACACCGGAATCGGTTTAGCCTTAGCAACCCAAACGCATCACTTGCGGACCATCTTGGTAGTCCCAGAAAAGTTCAGTATGGAAAAACAAGTTTTAATGCAAGCATTGGGTGCTGAAATCGTTCATACACCTAGCGAGGAAGGAATCAAAGGCGCCATTCGCAAAGCTGAGGCACTAGCCGCAACGATCTCAAACAGTTACGTCCCCATGCAATTCAAGAATCCTGCGAATCCGGCCGCTTATTACCACACACTGGCACCAGAAATTCTGGCGGACATGCCTGCTCCCATAACTGCCTTCGTTGCCGGCGCCGGTAGTGGCGGAACTTTTGCCGGCGTTGCGGCTTATCTCCAAGCTCAAGATTCAGCAACCCAAGCCGTGGTCGTTGAACCAGAGGGCTCCATTTTAAATGGTGGACCGACCCATCCTCACCGAACTGAGGGCATCGGCGTTGAATTTATCCCACCATTTTTCGATCAGGTGCGCATCGATCAGACGCTGACCATTACTGACGCCGACGCCTTCTCACAAGTGCGACAGTTAGCCCGTCAACACGGCTTGTTAGTCGGTAGTTCTAGCGGCGCTGCCCTTGCCGCTAGTTTACAAATTGCCGCCAAGCTGCCTGCCAACAGTCATATCGTGACCATCTTTCCCGATAGTAGTGAGCGTTATCTGAGTCAAAAAATTTATACGAAATGAGGACTTTAACAATGAAATTCGAAACTCAATTAATTCACGGTGGCATTAGCGAGGACGCAACTACTGGTGCGACTTCTGTACCCATCTACATGGCCTCGACCTTCCGACAAACCAAAATCGGTCAAAATCAATACGAATATTCGCGGACGGGTAATCCAACCCGGACGGCCGTTGAAGCACTAATTGCGACCTTGGAACATGGCACCGCTGGCTTCGCTTTTGCTTCTGGCTCCGCTGCCATCAATACCGTCTTCTCACTATTTTCAACAGGTGATCACATCATTGTAGGCAACGATGTTTACGGTGGCACATTCCGCTTAATTGACGCAGTCTTAAAACACTTCGGCATGACTTTTACGGCTGTTGACACACGTGATTTGACCGCCGTTGAAGCTGCAATTACACCCGCCACTAAGGCAATTTACTTGGAAACGCCAACCAATCCGTTGCTCCGAATTACAGATATTGCCGCCATTGCTACGCTTGCTCAGGCGCATAATTTACTAAGTATCATCGACAACACTTTCGCCTCCCCATACGTTCAAAAACCATTAGATCTAGGTGTTGACATTGTTTTACACAGTGCTTCAAAATATCTCGGTGGTCACAGTGATGTTATCGGTGGCCTAGTTGTCACTAAAACACCAGCGCTTGGTGAAAAAGTCGGCTACTTGCAAAACGCCATCGGTAGCATCTTGGCACCACAGGAAAGCTGGCTGTTACAACGCGGCATGAAAACGTTAGCCCTACGGATGCAAGCACACCTAGCCAACGCTGAAAAAATTTTCACTTATTTAAAAGCGCACCCGGCCGTTGCTAAAATTTACTACCCAGGTGATGTTGACAACCCAGATTACCCAATTGCTAAACAACAAATGAATGGTTTCGGCGCAATGATCTCATTTGAATTACAACCAGGGATGAATCCTCAAACCTTCGTTGAGCATTTACAAGTTATTACACTTGCAGAAAGCCTTGGGGCATTGGAAAGCTTAATTGAAATTCCCGCCTTAATGACCCACGGTGCTATTCCCCGTCCACTTCGCTTACAGAACGGCATCAAAGACGAGTTGATTCGCTTGTCGGTAGGCGTTGAGGCTAGTGACGACTTGTTAGCAGACCTTGAGCGCGGGTTTGCTAGCGTCCAGACCAATTAAGCTGATGTGGCAGACAGCCCGTGCTATCCTAGATCGTGATCCCGCCGCTACCAATTTGTGGACAATTGTTCTAACCTATCCCGGCATCCACGTGCTCGCCTGGTACCGAGTTGCCCACTATTTTGAAACGCACCACTTACCATTAATAGCCGCCTTGCTGAGTCAACATGCTGCACGGCGTACCGGTATTCTGATTCATCCGGCTGCGCAAATTGGTCACCGGGTCTTCTTAGATCATGGCATCGGTACTGTTATTGGTGCAACGGCAGTTATCGAAGACGATGTCACGATTTTACATGGCGTCACTTTGGGCGCGCGCAAAGTCACCCAAACTGGTCGTCGACATCCCTGTATCGGTCACGGTGCTTTCATTGGGGCCCACGCCCAAATCTTGGGTTCTATCACGATTGGCGCCTACAGTAAAATTGGTGCCGGGGCAATTGTTTTAGATAGCGTTCCAGCCCACGTAACTGCAGTCGGCAATCCGGCCCATCTGGTCACAGCGCAGTTACACGCTTATCATGAGGTGGCAAGCAATCGGGCTTGATTCTAAGTCGTTGCTCAAAATAACGAGCTACTTGTCTCGATAATAAAACGGACGTATAAAATCAAAATTGATTTTATACGTCCGTTTTTTGCGTTAACTTAAAGTATATTAATGACTCAAGATTATTTGACAAACTTTGCAGCAAATTCACTAAATTGCTTACCAGCACCGGCTAAAAATGTTTGCGTGCCTTCATTAGTGATGCGCCCATTTTCATCAGCTAACTTATCAGTATTGCCAATGTACAATTCTGGTTGTTGCATTGTTGGCATATCTAAAAAGACCAATGATTGACGTAAAACATGGTGGGCCAAGACGCCAGCAATCCCAGAAATCGATTGTGATGCAACTAAAGCAGGTTTGCCACCCCAAACACTTTGACCCCAAGGACGAGAAGCAACGTCCAAGGCATTCTTCAAGGCCGCTGGGATGCTCCGATTATGTTCGGGCGTTACGAAGATAAAAGCATCTTGGGCTGCAACGGCCTGACGAAATTCCTTGTATTCTACGGGAGAATCGGCATCATAGTCTTGGTTATATAATGGCAACTTAGCGATATTTAGGTACGTTACTTCAGCATCATCTGGTAACCCAGCCACAATGGCATCGGCAACCCCTTTAGAATAAGAATTTTTACGAATAGAACCTACAATTACACCATATTTTGTCATGTCAAACAATCCTTTCAAAACTAAATTATTCGTTTCACTTACTAATAGTAAGTATATCAAGTTGTTGAAAAAGTGCAACCATTTTAGCCTATCAATTTTTAAAATCACTTATCTGATCGATGAAAATCACCGACAAATCAGCATTTACACTTTTTAAAAACATTTTAGTATATGACTAGTTAACGGCAAAAAAGCCATCGGAATGACGCTAATTCCGATGGCCCCGTACTATGCTAACGACTCCTTTCAACACCAGTATGGCTGTAACTTGTTGCAACCTCACATTTGCTCGAAGCTTTGTTCAAAAAACATTATTCATCCAAGAAATCTTGATAATCATTATCAACTTGTTCAACGTACGCCATGGCCCACTTAGCCATAGCTTCATCAAACTTGCCCGAATTACCAACATAGCCCCGAATCATGGCCGCCGTCGGGCTTTGCGCGTGGGCCTTTGCTAGAATCATTGCGCAAGTATTCGCATATGCTTGGAATTGACCCCAATCTAAGGTTGGAATGTCGATAGATTCCTTCATATCCCGAAATTGGCGAACATAGAAACTCTTATTTTTCATTTGGAAATAGCCTAAGAACGCATCCGAGGTCGCTTGTAAAATTCGTTGTGAGCTGACGATTCGTTGCCCTTCCGTTAATTCCATCGCAGCCGTTAAAGCTGGCCGCGACTGACTCCCGACTTTCCGTGTCGGTAGCGCCTCCTTAATTTGTAACACCATGTGACTGCCATCCGTACTTGTCAAAAGCACCAAGTAACATAATGACCCGAAACTGCCAACACCCACACTATGGCGAATGATATCAGTGACTTCATATTGCGACAGTAACAAAGCAACATCGGTCCGAACATTTAATAAATATTCGTGAATTCCTGCTTTCAGTCCTTGATAAGTCTGTCGGTCAATATGAACTGAACGGGGCGCATTATCTTTAAATTGCCGTTCGCCCTGACTATTAGTGACCGTAAACTTACGTACCACTTGTTCTGAATTACGTTTTTGAGCCTTTTTAACTAAGGATGCAATCAGATCGACCGTATCTTCCGGCGCACCACCAAAATTCAAAACAGCTTGAACCTCATTATCACGATAAAAGCGGTCCAGCGTAGTCTGGTCAAACATCCCCTTGAGCGCTTCACGATAACTCGCACTCGCGACTTGCACTAATTTTTCAACTTTCTTAGGTTTAAAATTAGAATCGCGCGCAGCCAGTAGTACACTGACTAATAATCGTCGTAGGTCCCATTCCCACGGGTGAACACCGGCTTCGTCAAAATCATTTAGATCAAACACAAGCCGCCGTTCTGGTGATGCATAGAACCCAAAGTTACCAATGTGGGCGTCGCCACAAACAACGGCCGGAATTTTAGTTGATGCCTGATAGTCTAAGTCATAATCCATTAATTCAACCGATCCACGAAAGAATGCAAAAGCTGAAGCAGCCATCCGCTCACGACGTAATGGCAACAATTCTGGAACCAGCATCTCCCGAACATGCTTCAGATAGTCACTGGCATTTCGTTTCACCGGTGTAAATGTCCCTAACTTTTCAAATGAGGTGACTTGGCGCCGCGCTTTTCCTAGCGCAATTAATTCAGCAACCGTATGATGTTGTCGAATATGAGTTAAATCAAGTGGTGGCATGAGTATCAAATCCTTTTATGGTTTACTAGTTTTATTATAGCGATTTATTCCAATGATATAAAATAATCAAGCAAGTTAAATCAGCGTCTCGCGTCCCAATTATTGACCAGCTGACCTTAATTTACAAGCAATTTTCATGATAAAATAGTGATTCTAGTTGACGTGTCACCTAAAGTCACCTACAATTTAAGTTATAAATGATACCGCTTTCAAAAGCGAGGAGGTCACGTCTTATGGCAAATTCTGAAAAAACATTGGTCCTAGTTAAACCCGATGGTGTCAGTGAAGGACACATTGGTGAGATTATCACCCGGTTAGAACGCAAGGGTTATCAAATTGCCGCCTTAAAGGTTATTAAAGCAACCGCGGAACAACTTCAACAACATTATAGTGAGAAGGTTGGCAAACCTTACTTTAAAGAAATCGAGACCTACATGATGGAAGGCCCACTCGTTGCCATTATCGTGAGTGGTACTGGTGTCGTCAAAGCCGTGCATCGTTTGGCTGGTAGCACCCGACCTGCCGAAGCTCAACCTGGCACTATCCGGGGTGATTTCTCCCATGAATATCCAGATGGTATTTTACGCAATGTTATCCATACCTCAGACAGTCGTGAAAATGCGCATCACGAAATTGCCATTTGGTTTCCTGAATTGGCTGTCAAAGCGCGAAAAGCAGACAGCAAGGTAAAAGCATAGCGCCATTTTTATCATCCAGATAATAAAATTCGCAATTACTGATAAGTGGTTTGAACACCATTATTACCAGTAATTGCGAATTTATATTAACTGGGCTTTAATCTTCATTGCACCACACCAACGTTAGTAAAACTTCCAAAGCTAACCCGTAAACTGGACCAACTAACTGTCACCACGTGCCAAAATTTTCGCACTATTCGTTCTTACTAGTTATGATTAAACCAATCAACCAAATGGTTTGGGGGAATCATTATGAACTTAGTCGTTAGACCATATATACAGCGGTCAAGGGCGGTCAAAGCGGATACGATCAACACCAGTAAATTTTCGATGTTTAATTCATTACGGCGTATCGATGAATGTCTATTCCTAATCAAACATACTGGCACACCAGGATTAACTGATTCGACTGCCACTTTAGGTCTGAATCTAACGCATTTAATGGGGCTAAACGTTATCGTAACCAGTCATGGACGATCCTTCACTATTATTGTTCAAAGTCGCCAGCGTACATTTACTTTAACTGGTTGTATCATTGAGGATACTTTCTATAATATCGTTCATCCATCACAACCAGATTACCTAATCTCACTAAATCGTCAGCTCATTACAAATAGTGATGACTTAATTGAGCAACTCTATAGTCACTATTAGCCAATCAATATCGCACCAATAGGCTAACCACAACTGTCATGGTTAGCCTATTAGTGCGTTTAAATAATGAGTTGAACCACTCTGAGTAACGTTGCAGATGGCTTCGCCGACAGAGTTATTTCTTGCGTCTGAAGTAATGGCTGTATTACCCGCTCGTCATGAGTGTTTGACTCTCCTTGTGCCAGTTGTGTTGAACGATTTGGTATGACTATGACAGTATTATTAGCCGTGCGTTTATACGTGACACTATTGGTTGCATCTTGCAAATCATCACTATAAATCTGAGTCAGCTGATAATCATAGACGGCGCTCGCCGGATCATCTGGCCGAATTCGTTGACCGGCCGCAATCTTACGAATATGTAACGGAGTCGCTTCGTCAATGACCCGGGTTCCCTTAAAATATAACCAAACCTTGGCGGCCTCCACCTTGGTAGCCGAAAAATCACTAAGTTGTGGCTGCTGAATTACCTTACCCCTCCTCGCCGTACCATGATGTATTCGTCTTTGTTGTCTAGTCCGTTGATAGCCCTTTTCTTGCCGATCAATCTGTACTTGTTCCCAGACTAAACAGCCACCCAAGAATATAATTCCAACTCGCAACGCCCAAATCATTTTTTTCAATAATTAGCCTCCACTTGATCATAATTACGCTACTTAATTTAACATGGTCTTAGCAATTGTATTAGCGAAACCAGTAATAATTTAATTATTAATAGGGGCAATAGCATCAATTCGCCATTATTAGTTACCCTTCCCTTTAAACTATTAACGATTTCTAACTTGACAGCTAAACTGATTTATTATAAAAATCACGATTTCAATATCGTGTTTTGCAATGACACTACAAGCATTTTAATTATCACGATATACTTAGTTTAGTATTAGATTTTTAACAAGGAGGTACCTATGAACTTATTGAAGAATCCAATTATTACCGTACCCTATCTACTAGCCATAATTGCCACACTGACGATGCTAGCCAATCGATTTGTGACGGGTGTTATTTCAGTACTGATATGGTTGTTGGGAATCGCGCTGATGTGGTTACATCGCCAGCAGTGGTCACTCCGCTACTTCTACACCCCCGTATTTTTGTACACCTTTCTACTAGAACAATGGTATTTCTCTCCGTCAACGCAGCCGCTGACAGAGACGATGCTCATTAACCTCGCGATTCTCGGCGTTGCCATTTTCAGCGCGTGGGCCGCTTATCAATTACGTCATGACGCTTAAACTGCTAGCCTAAAAAAATAAGCCACTCAAGAATCAGTAACAGATTCTTGAGTGACTTATTCATCACTTCAATAACTACCGTTAGTGGTATCGCCCGTTAAGCAGTCGTCACTTCGGCTAGTTTTTGATCTAAATATTTTTTCAGCGCCGCTTGTGGGTGAAAACCAACCACTTTTTCAGCAGGCTGGCCATTCTTGAATATCACTAGCGCCGGAATACTCATAATCTCAAATTTTTGAGCAATTTCTTGATGTTGGTCAACATCAAGGGAAGCAAATTTCACTTGACCGTCATACAGCTCATCTAACGCTTCAAGTACCGGTTCCTGCATCTTGCAAGGGCCACACCAAGCAGCCCAAAAATCAACCACGGTTAACGCAGTATCGTCAGCAACCGTCGCAAAAGTTGTTTTATCGACTGGTTCGATCATGTCTAATCCTCATTTCCAATTGATTTCCGTTCTATCATAGCATGTTTCCTCTTGAAATTACGATTTATGGGTCTGAATCACGTACATAGGTCACAAAATCTTAGTATATCGGTGTCCCATCAACTGAAAATTCGATATAATAGCGTTATAGAAACGATACAACTTAAAGGAGGAATTTTTGTGTCTACACAAACGATCAGTCCTGAACAGGACTCTGAATTAGTCGCTTCCGTTGCTGCTGAACAACTTGGGATTAAGGCCGTGACATTGCGCAAATATAGTACCATGGTCGAAAAACAACTTAACGATGAAAACCGCTTCCGCCCTGCCGATAACAGTCATCGCTTATATACTGCCGCTGATCTAAAGATTTTTCAGACAGCCATCGAACTCGCCGAACAAGGCACAACATTAGCCACTGCGCTAGGACGGGCGTTTGGTGCCAAAGTCTCGACGCCAAAGCAACCAGTGGCAACAACGGCTCAGTCTGAGAAACCAGCGCCCGCAACTCCCACAAAATCGGCAGTCACTACGACAGCATCTATCGATCCCAGCAAAATGGCGCCAGCTGCCAAGCCAGATGGCCCGACTAATGCTGAACTCTATAAGCAGCAAGAGATGATCATCCGGCGCTTAGATTCACTCAGTGACCGCTTAAACCAAGTCCTTGTCCAACTTGATCAACAAGCCACCCAAGCAGCCAAACCTTGGTGGCATTTCTGGGAAAAGTAGCCATATGCTGGTCAACATACTTGCTCATCAGGCTTACTTTGGTAGCACAACAGTTAGCGTCCAAATTAACGCGTGCTGCCAGTCTTAAAAATAGACTACCTATGCGTTCATAGTTCAACTTAATTCACCCAGCGATGGCCGCTATCAATTTGTTAGGCAAGACGCAAAAGGCGCCCAGAATTAAATTCTGGGCGCCTTTTGCAGCTAATTGCCATGGCGGTTAGCAATTAGTTTTTTATCGAACTACTTTGTTGCAGCTAAGTGCTTTTCGTACGCATCTTTAATTTCATTAACTAAATCTTCATCTTTCAAGTCAGTCGTTTCACGAATAACTTGTTCGATTGGTTCATCCTTCAATAATTGTTGTAACTTAACACTTTCACTATCATTAGGATAGTTGAAGAAGAACATTTCACCAACTGTATCAACTAAGGCGCTGTAATCGCGACCACGTTCCTTCAATTCCCGAATTGGGCGAATGAAACGTTCGTTGAAACCTAATTTCCGAATTGGTGTCCGGCCGACCCGTTCAATATCATCAGAGATATATGGGTTTTCAAACCGACTCAAAATCTTCTTTTGATAAGCATGGTGCACTTCAGGATCAAAGCCCCACTTTTGAATCAACAAGTCGCCGGTTTCACCTAAAACGTGCTTAGCTTGGTCAACAACACTGTCATCCTTGACCGCTTCGCCAATCGTCTTGTAGCCCTTCATGTTACCAGTATAGGCTACGGTGGCATGACCCGTGTTAACGGAGAAGAGTTTCCGTTCAATGTATGGTTCCAAGTCGTCAGCATAATCAACACCCTTTAATTGAATCTTAGGGTTCTTCATCTGGGACTTGTCGATAACCCATTCCTTGAATGGTTCAACTGAAACGAATAATGGATCATCATGCTTTTGAAGCGGCACGATCCGGTCAACAGCAGCATTGGGAAAGCCTGCATTTTGGTCAGCCCAAGCTTGTTCGTCTTCATTTAATGATTCATAAACGGATTGCTTTAATGACTGACTGCCACCAATCATGTTTTCACAAGCAATGATATCAATTGGTGTCGTATTGTTGTTAGCTTGCCGTAACTTTAACCCGTCAGCAATTAATGGCGCGATGAACTTCAAAATCTTAGGTCCAATCGCAGTCGTAACCATATCGGCTTGGGCAATTTCTTCAGCAACCGCCTTAGGATCCTTACCGTTGTTAATCCCTTTAACATCGTGAACTTCAATATGTTCTTGGCCTTCAGCAGCCAATTCAATGGTATAACCATTCCGTTTGTTTAATTCGTCAATCAAAGTATCGTTAACATCAACGAAAGTAATCTTAAACCCGTTGTCAGCCAAGGTTTCGCCAATGAAGCCCCGACCAATATTCCCTGCGCCAAAATGTACGTCTAACATGCTAATCAACTTCCTTTAATAGATTTATGATTTCATCTTCAGATTGAGCGTCCGCTAACTTGGCAACGTTAGCCACGTCGCTGCAGTATATGGCAATCTGAGACAAGAGGTTCAAGTGTTCACCGTTCAACCCAGCGATTCCGAAGATAACCGTTACAGTCTTATCATCGTCGTTATCATCTGGATTACCCCAGCTCACACCCATTGGTACTTGGACCACGGAAATCCCGGTCTTTTTAATATACTTCATGCCATCTTCAGTACCATGGGGGATGGCAATGAAATTACCCATATATACGGAGACATCCTGATTACGAGCCTGCATTGCATCAATGTATTCTGGTTCGACACAACCGCCATCAACCAATAGTTGACCGGCTAAGCGGATGCCTTCTTCTTGCGTAGCCACTTGCTGGTTCAACGCAATCATTTTCTTATCTAAAGCTTCCATTGTTTTCACCTACGCTATTTTGTTAGTTCGTTCAAAAATGCTTTACTAATTAATTGATAAAGTTGCTGGCGATCGCCAGTCATAAACGTCTGCGTATTGGCCTGACTTTCAATGACTAGCGCGCTTAACTTACCCATCAACCGATTTTCAAAATCGCTGATATTGGCGGGTCCGAGCATCAGGACGATTCGTTGCAACCGAATCGATTGGTTATCCATACTCTTAAATGGTAATGGTTGATCAAGTTCGAAAATCGCACAATAAGGTGCTGTGACTTCCTGACTCAACGTGTGCACGAGCGCCAAATTCGTATTCGGAATGCCCACTGGCGCTAGTCCTAAACGGTGTAACAACCGCCCCGCTACCTCTAACGGATCGTGAATCAAATTCGAATCAATATGTCGCGTGATCTTAACTAGCGTCTCGGCCACCGTCTCATCATCATTGCGAATCGGTGTGATGGTAAAGCGGTCCAAAATCTGTTTGGCAATCGTCATCTGCTGATAAACGGTATCGAAATCTAGATTAATCGTGGTGTCCTCATCAACGGGTGAGTCCACTACTTTGGTACTCGGAAAATACTGATGAATATACTCTCGAAGTGCCGTCACTTCATTTTCGAGCAACAGCGGACTAACCACTCGATAATTCAACTTAAAGCCCGGTAAGGTCGTTGTTGACAAAATCATATCAAAATCTTGTAAGTGCACTTGACCGAGATTACCGATACGGGCGACCTCAATGGCAGTGATTTCGGGAACCAGTCGTGCTAATCGTGTCTTTAAGATCCGTGCCGTTGTCATCCCATTAGGACACAACACCAACACTTTCAGTGCTTGATGGCTCAACTGTTGCTCATAGGTACTGGCAAAATGAATCAACAAGTAGGTTAATTCATCCGTTGTAAAATCCTGGTCTTTAAAAACTTGTGCAAAGCCCCGCACCACTGCCGAATATAACTTTGGATACTGTTCACGAACTTCTTGCAACTCAGAGCTCACGGGTACCGGACCCGTAACACCATTGCGTTGCAGCGCAATTTGCATGTGCGCGGTCAAGTTGTTCAACAAGCGGTCATCCGTTCCAAACGACCAATTAAAGTTAGTGGCAACCGCATCGATAAACTGCTTGACCTGATAAGTCAACTGCAAATCATAGTTAGATAGTGACGCATCTTGGTCAATTCGAAACGTCAGTCCCTTGATTTGCTGGGCTAAAAAATCAATTTCCGCACCGGTGACCAAGGTTTTGGTCTCATCTGGCAATTGCGTCATGATAGCCAATGCAATCCGTTGATACTTTAAGAAGTCATCACGGTTAATACCTCGTAAATACGTTACTCGCCGCTGATGTTTTAAGCGCATCACCCCAGTAGTCAACGTGATAATTAACTGCTGTAGCTGTCCATCTGGCACTGATGCAAAGTACTTCTTCTTCAAGCTCCGTACTGCTTGGTAACACGTAATTAATGTCGTAGCGTCCAGCAAATTCAGAAAATACGATTGCTCATCACTGGCTGACACGGCTAGTCCGCGGTTCAACTTACCAATCGTTTTAAAAAACTCATAGTCGTTAATCTCATTATTTAGAATCGTAGCAAATAAATTACGGATACTGCCTTCTGTCCCAGCAATCTGAATTCCCCGCGACTTCAACCGTTCGATTGATAGTTCGTAATCATCAAACGGCGTCGTTAATGCCGTTAAATCATTTGAAATCGTTGCAATACTAACATCAAAGTCAAGTGCCAATTCCTTCAACTTTACAGAATGATCTGTCATTAACAATCGACATGCCAGGGCGTTTTGTCGCGTTTGCGAATCAAATGCCGGTGCAATTCGGCGATCAGCCGACAGCTGATTTTGAAACTGAACAAGTGCCGTTGAGGACCCGTTCAATTGGAAATGATGCTTTTCATTAACGATCTTTAAATCAGCATTGGCTAACACTAATTCTAGGTTGCTAAACTCGCGATAAATTGTTCGGCGACTACTGTTGAGACCGGTTTCAATCTGACTCATTGAAAGGCCGGCGGGATTCGCTAGTAGCAGCTGTAGCAACTCATCTTGACGTTGTGTAAACTTAACCATGATGCCACCTCATACGATAATGGTAATAATATCATTTTATTTCAATGCTGATACCATCTTATCATATTTAGGTGAACTCAATAGATCGTCAGTAATTAATACTTGGACCTGCGTGTAACGGGTCTTCAAGTTTTTAGCTGCTTCTGCACTTGAAACAACTAATAAACTATTATTATCAGCCAATTCGTCAATTCCTAAGTTCTTAACACTCACATGCTTGTTGGCTTTCTTGACCCGATCCTTCATCAAGGACGTTGCCATTGTGGCTGTTCCTAAATGACCATCGTGGTGAACAAAGACAATTTCATCAACAACACTCAAATCTAAGTTAGCTGGTAGGTCGTCGGGTGCAGCCGTCGTTGCTTGTGGTGCTGCGGATGCAGGTGCAGTTTCACTAACTTGATCACGAGCTTTTAAGTTAACCACAACTTGATCATACTTTGGACTGCTCAAGAAGTTGTCAACGGCTAACCGTAAGGCGTGTGGTGCTTTTTGTGCCGCACGATCGGCTAATTCGTTTTGCGTAATCACTAATAAACCAGGTTCGTCTTTCAAATTGCTAATCGCCGTGTTCGTGACAGACATGCTAATGCCGGCCTTCTTGACCTTGTCCCGTAATAAGGAAGCCCCCATTGCAGATGATCCCATTCCGGCATCACAGGCAAAGATAATATGGTCAACATCTTTGTATGAAGCGATTACATCAGCTGGTTCAGCGTCAGTTGCACCGCCGGCTTCAGTATTACCGCTCTTCATGTCGCTCATTTTACCTTGAGCAGCGGCTAAGTCATCACTATCAGTTGACTTATCACGTTTCAAAACAATCGCCGCAACGATAAACGATGCTAAGGTTGCTAATGTTACCCCGATAATTAAACCGATATAGTTAGAAACACTCTTTGGTGACATTAATAGTAACGAAATAATTGAACCAGGTGAAGGCGTTGAACGTAAACCAACGTTTAGTAAACTAAAGGTGGCCGTCCCAGTAACCCCACCAGCGATAACAGCTAGGAACAACGCTGGCTTCATTAATACGTATGGGAAGTAAATTTCATGAATCCCACCAAGAAAATGAATAATAATCGCACTTGGTGCGGAGGCCTTAGCAGTCCCCTTACCGAACAAGGCAAAGGCTAATAATACACCAAGACCTGGACCTGGATCTGGTTCAAGTAAGAACAGAATTGACTTACCCGCACTAGATGCAGCTTGAATCCCAAGTGGTGTCAAAATACCTTGGTTAATCGCGTTATTTAAGAATAAAATCTTGGCCGGTTCAATGAAGACGTTGGCTAATGGTAATAGCTTCATCTTAATGATCCAGTCAACACCGGCAGCCATAGCAGCACTTGCACCAGCAACCAATGGGCCGATTGCAAAGTAACCCAGGATTGCTAGTAACATCCCGATAATCCCAGCGGAGAAGTTGTTAACCAACATTTCAAACCCGCTCTTAATCTTATCAGAAATGGCATCATCCCACTTCTTAATGCACCAACCACCTAAAGGTCCCATAATCATGGCACCGATAAACATTGGAATCGAAGAACCAACAATGACACCCATAGTAGCGATCGCACCAACGACCCCACCACGGTGACCGGCAAACAAAGTCCCACCAGTAAACGCTATCAATAATGGCAATAAATAATGAACCATGGGCTGAATCATCTTAGCTAATCCAGCGTTTGGCCACCAACCACCGGCCATAAAGATGGCGGTAATTAAACCCCAAGCAATGAAGGCACCGATGTTCGGCATAACCATATTACTTAGTGCACTCCCAAATTTTTGAACGCGAGCCTTAACGCCCAGTTTCTTTTTCGCAACAGGAGCGCTTTGGGTTGCATTCGTATTTACATTTTCACTCATCAGGTAAAGCTCCTTCCTTTTTCTTAACAACTTAATCATATCCGCCGTGGTAAGCGGTTTCAAGAACTTCTAGGTAGACCCGTGGCACAGGAAACTGTGCCAGAATTAAACTCAAAGATTCACAAACAAATAAGTTGGCACAAAATTCTACAACGCTGTCAAAACAGTAACAATAGCAATATCGATAAATTGTCCGTATCAGTTATGATTGCATTTTCACAAATGATTTTAATTAATCGACACACTTTATGACCGATATGATTCTCATCAATTTATTATTTTGTCGCTAAAATTCAAGATGCCGTTGAATTTCGCCACCAAGCTCCTATACTTATAGATAACTAAGGAGTGACCTATTAATGAAGAAAGATTCAGATTGTACCGAAATATTGGTTGGGAAAGCTGCTAGCATGGATGGTTCGACCATCGTTGCCCGCAACGAAGATGGCTACGGCCCAATTAATCCGATTAAGTTTATTGTGCACGAAGCCCACGACCAAACTAACGCCAGCTACACTTCCGTAACTACCGGCGTCACCGTTCCGCTGCCTGATCATGCCTACCGCTACACCGCAACCCCCCAAGCCGATCAAAGTGATGGGCAGTACGAGGAAGCTGGGATCAACGAATTAAACGTCGGGATGAGCGCAACTGAAACCACTGCCACCAATGCCCGCGTACTCGGTTACGATCCGCTCGTCCATGATGGCGTAGATGAAGAAGCCATGGTCACCCTCGTTTTACCCTACATTAAAAGTGCTAAGGAAGGTGTCCAACGCTTAGGCGCCCTAATCGAAAAATACGGGACTGGTGAAAGCAACAGTATCGCCTTTAACGATCACGATGATATCTGGTTGTTCGAAACCGCTGGTGGTCACCATTGGGGGGCAGTTCGGATGCCCGAAGACACCTACGCAATTGTTCCCAACCAAACCGTGGTGCAAGAGATGGATCTCAACGATACCGACAATTTCCTAGGTGCCAGTGATTTAGTGGACTTCGTTGAAAAGTATCACCTCAACCCAACACCCGGTCACTTTAATTTCCGTGAAATCTTCGGTACCCAAAGTGAGGCGGATGCTTATTACAACACTCCACGGACATGGTATGGTCAAAAACTATTTAATCCCGAAATCCAACAGAATCCCACTGATCAAAACATGCCGCTATTCCGACAACCAAACAAAAAATTGGCTATTGAAGACGTCCAGTTCTTCTTGTCTTCACACTATAACGGGACGCCTTACGATCCATTTGGCACTTTCGCTTCTGGTAACGCCCGTGAACAAACACGTTACCGGTCTATCGCGATGGATCGCAATCAGTGCTCATCTATTCTGCAAATCCGGAATGACGTACCTGCTAAGCAAGCCGCCATTCAATGGATCGCACTAGGTTTCTTCGCTTACGCCCCATACGTGCCCTTCTTTACCAACATCAATGACACGCCGATTGATTATCGCAATACAACTAGCACGGTCAGCGTTGATAACGTCTACTGGTTATCAAAAACGCTCTCCGTCTTGATTGAACCACACTGGCATGAATTTTCTGAAACGGTCAATGCCTATCGCGACGGTTGTCAATCATATGCCCGTAGCCGGGTTGCCGCAACCGACGCAGCCATTGCCGGCAATCCGACCGATTTCTTGACCAAAGCCAATAGCGAAACCGCCGCCGAAATTTCCAACCGGACCCATGCGTTGTTTGATACTTTGGTTAAGCAAGGGCTGTTGTTATCGAAAACGACTTGGGAAAAAGGACAAAATCTATAAATAAGCCAAAAATGATTCGACTGCTAACTATCCTAGTAGTCGAATCATTTTTTACTTTACATGAGTACTTATTAAAAAGCCGTGCTTCACAACGCAATCGTTATGAAGCACGGCTTTCAAATCATTTTTAGCTTAATTAAAATTAATACTTCTTGCTTAACTTGCTAGCAGCCGCTTCGTCAATGATAACGGTAACGTCTGGATGGTTTTGCAAGATACTTGCTGGTAATTCAGGAGTGTCTGGACCTTCAATCATACCCTTAACCGCATCAGCCTTGTTTTCGCCGAAGGCTTCGAGCAATAAATGCTTGCTCTTCATGATGGAAGCTAAGCCCATTGAGAAAGCTTGCTTAGGAACATCATTTTCGCTGGCGAAGAACCGCGCGTTAGCTTCAATCGTTGATTCAGTTAAATCAACCACGTGCGTCGTAATATCGCGAGGAGTACCTGGTTCGTTAAAACCAATGTGACCATTACGGCCAATCCCTAAGATTTGTAAGTCAATTGGGTGTTCGTCAATCACTTTGTCGTAACGCTTAACTTCAGCTTCTGGATCTGAAGCTAAACCGTTTGGCAAGAATGATTCCTTAAATGGCTTGTCATTGAATAAATGTGTTTGCATGAAGTATTTATAACTTTGGTCGTTGTCTGGTGCAATCCCAACGTATTCATCCAAGTTAACGGATGTGCAGTCACTGAAATCTAAGTCACTATTAACGATTTCTTTGTAAGTTGTAACGGGTGTCGAACCAGTTGCCAACCCAAATACTTTCGCACCATTGTCTAAAGCATTCTTAAATACTTTGTAGCCTTCTTTTCCGCCGGCAGCTTGATCCTTTACTACGATAACTTTCATAATTAACTGACTCCCTCTTTGTTTGGTATAGTCCAATTGTATATTGGTCTAGACTAAAATTCAAGAGGTTTGTCTGAAATATTTCACTTTTATTTTTTGCAATCGTTATCATTGTTAAACTGTCAAGCCAAACTCCTTTAATAAATTAATTGTATTTTTCGATAATTTTGCCTATACTTAACATGTTCGTAACTCCGTGGAACGTGAGAAACTCCACGACTAGCCAAGGCTGCAAAGCCATTGGCTATTTTTTTTGCGCTCATACACCTACGCCAACCATTTATTTGTTCACGTTTCAATCAAACTATCCAATATTTACATTGCAATTGGTAACGGCTAAAATTAACTTTGTACGGAAGATATATATTACATAAAGGGAGGTGTTAACCGCGAATCATGTCAAGCAATACCGGTTAATGGCCGGATTCTCACAAAAAGAACTCGCCAGCAAGACTGGCATCACCCGTCAAACCCTGAGCTTGATTGAAAAGGGCACCTATAACCCATCACTGAAACTCTGCCTCAACCTCTGTCACGCACTCAACCAAACACTCGATACTGTCTTTTGGGTCGAACTCAGTTAGGAGATCCCTACCATGAAAAAGATTCGTGACGAACGTTTAATTTTACAAAATTTCAAGAACATTCGCACCACGTTGTTAATTGAGAATAGTGCTATCTTACTGATTTTATTTTGGCAAGGCTGGCAAAAAAACAATCTTCAGCAGGCCTTTACGTACGACAATCCGTTGTATATTGTCCTGATGATTGCCGTTTTTACCATGATTGTTCTATCTGTTAATGTCAGCACTCCAATGGCAGACAAACCCAAACGGTCATGGCGCTACCTTGGCCTGTGGGCACTCCTCGAATTAATCGGTTTCACCGCCCTATTTTACTTTCTGATTGCGACAAATCAGCCGTTCATTAGTCTGCTTGCTGGCATCGCCCTGACCGCCGTCACTAGCGGTATCATGCTGTATATTAATCACCTGCGTGATTGTGATTAATATCAGCTATCGACTAGCTGGTACCATTCTAATCACATTTGCGGTAAACTATTCCCAGAAATTCAACGGAGACGAGGTTTTTGCTATGGAACCAACTTTTAACAAAATGACTGCGGCCGGCTACCATGCCATCGAACAGGAAATTGAGGACTTAAAGCAACAACGGCCCGAGCGAATCAGAATTCTGGCTGCAGCAGCAGCACTGGGTGATCGTTCTGAAAATGCCGAGTATAGTAGTGCCAAACGAGACTTGGGTCGCTTAGAAAGTCGCCTGCGTTATCTCAACAAGCAGTTGCAGTACGCCCAAATCGTCCAACCGGCTGACAACGATCAACTCGATATCGGTAAATTCGTGACCATTGAATTTCTGGATGATCATGACCAAATCACCTATCAATTAGTGGGGAAACAGGAAGCCAATCTCGAACAACAAAAAATCTCATTCACATCTCCCATCGGTCAAGCGCTCGCTAATCATACTGTTGACGATGTGGTCACTGTGAACGCACCGAACGGGGCTTATCAAGTTAAGGTAATCGCGGTTAAGCGCGCGTAATAAAATAGTTATGCCAATCGATCGGAAGCTTATCTTTATTTTTTTGAATCAAAAATACACTTTCTGAAGCGTATACGTGTTAAAATAAAGGCAGTAAAAAAGCCGGTACGTTAATACCGACTTGAATCAAGGCCCGCTCTAAGAGCAGTTGGCTTTAAATTTAGATAATCAAAGAACAGTCACCCAATACCGGCCAAAGTTTTGGGGTGGCTATTTTTTGTTTCTGGAGTTCCATACCTGATACATCGCTAGTGCGATGCTCAAAATGATTTGCAAGAAAGCAAACCAAACAGGTAGAGTGACCACGGCTGAAAACCTTTCCTAGTGTGGGAAACGTATTTGTCATACTACCACGACCTTTCAAGATGAAAACAGCCAACCGCCCTTAAAACATACCTATAAACACATTTTACCAGATAGTGGCTCACAGCTACACAGTTAGCATTTTGTATGATTAAAAAAGCCAATCGCTACTGCACCATGTATTGCGATTACGCTGATATCACAAACCAATCATCAACAAGCAGTTGTCCATAAAAAGATAGCGACGAGTTATCATCACAACGTCGCTATCTTTTTTCTATATCATTCAAATTAAAATTCCTGGTACACTGCTGGATCTTGATTATTCAAGCGACCATCCGCTTGGTTCAAGCCATTAATTGTTGCCATATCAGCTGCACTGATTTCAAAATCAAACACGTCCATATTACCTGCTTGACGGCTCGGCGTTGACGACTTCGGAATCGGCAAGGTCCCTAACTGTAGTTCCCACCGTAAAATCAACTGACCAACATTTTTATGGTAGTGCGCTGCAATCTCTTTGAGCGTCTCATTTTGAAGCATCTCACTCGCCCGGCCAAGAGGACTCCAATCTTGCGTCAAAATACCGTGTGCTTGATCATAATCCCGTTGTGCCTGCTGGTTAAAGTACGGATGTAATTCGACCTGATTAATGACGGGTAAAACACCCGTTTCTTTGTTTAACCGTTCTAAATGTTCTGGTAAGAAATTCGAGACCCCAATCGAACGAATCAAGCCTAACTTCTGGGCATCAATCAGTGCCTGCCAAGCTTCAACATAATGGTCTTCCTTAGGGTTAGGCCAATGAATCAAATATAAATCATAATAATCCAGGCCAGCTCGATATAATGATTCTTGAATCGTATTGATAGCTTCCGTGTAGGTGTGGTGGCGACCAGGAAGTTTTGATGAAATCAAGAGTTCCGAACGCGGTACTGACGAACGCCGAACCGCTTCACCAACAGCCCCTTCATTTTCATAGTTGAAGGCCGTATCTAATAATCGGTAGCCGCGATCAATCGCTGAGTCGATCACTTGCACACCATGAGCACCATTCAGTTTATATGTTCCAAAGCCAATTTTAGGTACCGTTAAACCATCACGTAACGTATAAGTTTCCAACTTAAGCCACTTCTTTCTTCTAAATTAAACTATCATTGTTAAATTATCGTTAATCTTCTGAACGATCAGCCAAGGCATCACGAATCGCTGCTTCAAATGTTGCCGGCCTTGTCGTTGGGGCGTAGCGTTCGAGCACACGGCCATCACGACCAATCAGGAATTTTGTAAAGTTCCACTTGATTCGACCATGGCCAGCCGCCTGTTTGAGGTAAGTAAATAACGGATCAGCGTCATCACCATTGACCATCACCCGTTTGGTCATGGGGAATGTTACCCCATAGTGCCGTTGACAATAGTCATGGGTCTCATCGTCATCCGCCTTTTCTTGATGAAATTGATTGGATGGCAATCCCAAGACCACTAGGCCCTCCTGCTGATACTTCTGATAAAGTTCTTCTAATCCTTTAAATTGCGGCGCCAAGCCACAGTTGCTAGCCGTATTCACGATTAGCAAGACTTGACCGCGATATTGTGACAAGTCAAGCGACGCACCACTCATCTCAGTTTCTGTAAAATCATACACTGATTCTGCCATCGAGATACCTCCTAAGATTATTAATCAATTAAGTTACTTTACCCATAGTAAACCACAAAATTGTGACTTTTCATCATACTTTGCTCTCATCCTGAGAATATTGATTGCGCTTACCGCTCTTATCCGTTACACTAAACGTATCATTCATAGCAACTGGGGTGCCATCACGGCTGAGATAATACCCATTGAACCTGAATCTGGACAATGCCAGCGCAGGGAGCAATGCTTTTATTTGGGGAACCATCAATTCAGACTTAGCCGCCTGCCACCAATACTCGTGGTAGGCGTTTTTTGTCGCTTAGATGCGTGAATGACAAACTACTTTTGGGAGGATTTAACAATGAAATGGGTTAAATCATGGTACTTGAACGATATTATTTTACTGGCACTAATTGGTATTTTCTTTGGTGCCATCTTTATGGGGACTAATTTTGTTTATAACATTTTAAGTGCGGCCCTGACACCATTTGGTCTAAGCGGTCTGGCTAATGAACTACTACTTGGCTTATGGTGCATGCCCGGCATGTTAGCTGGCTACCTTATTCGACTAAAGGGTTCGGCAACGCTAGGTGAGCTCCTCGCAGCAACCGTCGAAATGTTTTTCGGTGGTCAATGGGGCATCACCACATTGATTTCTGGTGTCGTGCAAGGATTTGGGGCCGAACTAGGTTATATCGTCACTGGCTACAAACACTATGACTGGTTAGGCTTAACGGCTGCGGCCGCAACAACTACTGTGGTCACCTTTGGTTGGGACCTTGCCCGTAATGGTTACTATAAATTACAGCTATGGCTCTTAATCTTATACGTGGTCGTTCGCTTTATTTCGATGTTTGTTTTTGGGGGTCTGCTAACTAAAACCATCACTGACCTACTTGATCGCAGCCATGTTTTAAAATCAACGCACTAATACACTTTATAAAATGGAGGCTTTCTCGAATGGCTAGTATCGTGCTGAATAATTTAACTTACACCTATCCACAGGCGTCGACACCCATTCTGGATCGCGTAACCCTAACACTACCACGGCAAAGTTTCATCCTATTGACGGGGCCATCGGGAACAGGTAAGTCGACGCTCCTAAAGCTGATTGCAGGCTTACTACCCCTGACTCCAGCTCACGGCACCATTACCTTTGATGGTCAGTCATTAACTGCTAGCAACGCTAATCAGCGCACACAACGCGTCGCGATGATGTTTCAGAATCCTAATCAGCAGTTTGCCATGGATACCGTTGAAAATGAACTAATTTTTGCACTTGAGAACTTACAAGTACCTCGTGACCAAATACCGGCCCGCTTACTTAGTGCACTTGACTTTGTCGGTATCCGAAACTTGCAGTCACGACTTTTAAATCATTTATCCGGTGGCGAGAAACAGAAGGTGGCCCTTGCCATCATTGTTGCTATGGACAGCGATGTCATCCTACTTGATGAACCCTTTGCTAGTGTCGATCCTGCCGCACGAGCCGGCTTGTTAGACCGGCTCGTGGAACTACGCAATCAACATGGGAAGACAATCATCTTGGCGGATCATGACCTAACAGGTTACGAACAGCTCGTCGATCAAGTCGTCCAAATCAAGGACCAGCACTTACAGCTCATTGACCGCACCACCTGGTCTGAGTTATTTTCAGCCTTTACTGAGCAGCCACAACGGTCATGGTCAGCACCGCAACGCGTTGAACGCCCTTGTTTTCAACTTGATCACGTCACTTTACAGGCAGGTGATCGCCAACTATTAGTACCGACAACGCGTCAATTGTTAGCACAACACAATACGCTGATCACGGGTCCTAACGGTAGTGGTAAATCCACGTTATTTGAAGCCCTCGTCCGTCTGCATCCCTATACTGGCGAAATTCGTTACGAAGGGACACCTATCGACAAGCTAAAACGCAAACGCTATGCCCGCCACGTCGCCTTGCTTTTTCAGGACGCTGAGACCCAGTTTTTAAACATCACGGTCGCTGAAGAACTGGCTCAAAGTAAACGCTATGCGTATGGCGACTACTTTACCGCGGACCGTATTCAAACGGCCTTAGTGCAACTCAACTTATCCGGTCGTGATGAACAAGTCATCTATACTTTGAGTGAGGGACAGAAAAAGAAACTACAAATTCTGCTCATGTTAATCATGCAGTCACCAGTTCTACTCATGGATGAACCCTTAAAAGGGCTAGATTTGCATTCGATCAATGCCCTGGTCGCGTTATTACAGACCACCCAAGCGGCAACTAAGCAGACGCTGATTATTATTAGTCACCAGTTAACCGGCCTGATGCCATTGATTGACTATCAGCTACACTTTGAAAATCACCATTTAGATTGGGTGGTGCGATCATGAATCCTAGCATGAAATTATTATTACTACTCATCATTGCGCTAGAAATTTCATTCACGACAATTGTAAGTTTGAACGTGGCACTGATTATTCTGGCACTGATTTACCTGCTCGGTCACCGAACTCGGCTTCGAACATTAGGGTGGTTGCTACTCATTCCGTTGCTACCAGCAATTGGACTTTGGAGTACCCAGTACATTAACGGTAGCGGTGACAAGACTTTGATGGCCTGGGTCCTGTTCACACGAATCTATGCGTTTGTTTTTACGGGCGCTACTTTTACGCTCACGACTGACGTCTTACAATTAACCGATTCGCTTGAGCAAAACTGGCATTTACCCGCCAAATTTGCATATGGCGTCCTCGCCGCGTATAACTTGGTACCACGGATTCAGCACGAAGTTCAAGTGATTCGGGCTGCTGGTCTGATGCGTGGGCAGGTCCTGTCCTTCTGGTCGCCACAGCTCTACTTTAAAGCAATTTTGGTCTCTATCAATTGGTCGCAGAACCTTGCCCAGGCCATGCGCTCCCATGGTTTTGTCGAAGATGCACCCCGCACTCACTATCGTCAGATTCCACTGACTAAGTTGGATTGGACCATTGTGATTAGCGGCGTCTTGCTTTTACAAGTCGGCGCCTTCGTCATTCCGTGGCGCTAGTGGTCTCATTCACTGAATAAGCACTAAATTAAAACAGGTTTTCTCAATTATGAGAAAACCTGTTTTTGGGTAATATTCCCCACTTAGGTCGGGACACACTAACAACAAGTTGACCTTAATTCATGCTTTCAGCCGATCAATTTGTTGCCGTAATGCCTGAATAGCAGCTGTAGAAGACGTCGGGTCTGCCATTAATTGATCATACTTGAACTGAAGTACTGCTAAGTCAGCTTCTACCGCTTTAGGCACTTTAACAACTTTGTCAGGATCAACTAATTGGTGCGTCTCGAATTGCAACACCCGAGTAGCAACGGCCTGGCGAAACGGTTCATCATGTGAAACAAAAATTACCGTTCCAGGATAATTTTGTAAGTAATCGGCCAACGCATCCAGCGCGTCCACATCCAAATAATTGGTTGGTTCATCTAACATTAAAACGTTATATTGACCGACTAAAATACGAACTAGCTGTAATTTAACCAGTTCACCACCACTTAACGCCGATACCAGTTGCGGATAAAAGCGTGCTGGCAGGCCCAACGCACCCATGACGTTGCGGATCGTTTGATCCGGTAACTGACTGACTTGCCGCACTGTTTGCCACACTGAATGTTTACCGTCGAGCACTGTCATATCTTGATTGAATACTCCGACTCGTGCCGCCGGAGCCAATCGTAATCCTGACACCCGGCCACCTAACATTGCACGCAGTAATGTGGTCTTACCGCTACCGTTGGGCCCCACGATAGCAACCCGATCATGTGGCCTGATTTGAAAGTCAGCGTGCGTTAACAACGTTTTTCCATATTCAGCCAGTGTGACATTAAGACCAGTCACCACGGTCTTACCTGTAAACGTCGGAAAATCTGTCGCTACCAATTTAAAACCGGAAGTCGTAAAGGGCTTAGCAACTTGTGGTTCCCGTTGTCCTCGGGCGACCATGCGTTTAGCCGTTCGTTCCATTTTTGCTGCTGTTGCTTCTCTAGTCGCTTTCGTCTTGGCACGCTCTACTCGCGACATTCGCCGATTACCTTTCCGAATCCGCTGGGCTTTTTCATTACGTTGGCGTTGGGCTGCTAGTAACTCACGCTGATGGGTGTTTTGGCGCTGATATGTGGCTTCCTGAGTTGCGAGTTGCTGCGCTTTTACCGTCTGATAATATGCGTAATTGCCTGCATATGCGGTGAATTTTTGGTGTTCAACCGCCCAAGTCTGTGTCGTCACAGCATTTAATAATTGCCGATCATGTGAAATCAACAGCAGCAACCCACGAAAACGTTGTAACTGATTAATAAGCCATTGCTGATGTGTTTCATCCAAATTAGATGACGGTTCATCTAGAATTAAAATTGTTGGCCGGGCGCTCAAAGCCTGCCGAATTCTGGTTAGCATAGCTTGACCACCACTTTGGTCAAAAGTCGGTGCGATTTGGGCAACATAGCTGACTGGCTCGTCCACCATAATTTGCCCCGTATAATCACGATCAGTACCCGTCAGTAAATGGGCCAGTGTTGATTTACCAGCACCGTTCCGCCCAACCACGCCGATTTTATCCCCGGCATTGGCGACTAATCGGTCAATTGTAAATAGTGGCCGTCCCGCCATATCTTTTTGAATATTTTTTAAATTAATCATTGTCATTAATAAGCATCCCCTTAGTTGCAGGGACTAATTCATGGCACAAAAAAACGTCCTCAAAATGAGAACGCTGGCAATTGATTCCACCAGCACCCTAATTAATCCCAAAACGGACAGTCCACCCCTATCGCTAGGCATGGCTCTGTTCAGTTACTAGAATTAATTAGTTGCGCATTGGCTGAATACCTCGTGTTTTATAAGTTACTTTGTAGATTAGCATGTTTAATTTCAATTTGCAAGAACCATTGTCTTTTTTTAGCTTTTTCAGTAAACTAAAATTACTTTCAGAAAGCAGGTGTTAGCTTGAAAAAGATCATTGCAATTACCGGCTTCGCAATGCTAGGTGGTGGTCTCCGGGAGGGGCTTAGTTTGCTCGTCACTTGGCCACAACATTTCTGGATAACGTGTCTGATTAATATTGTGGGAGCATTTGTTCTTAGCCTGATTACTAACTTGTTACCAGCGCGGTTACCCGTCTCTGAAGATATTGTCATCGGTATGAGTGTCGGGCTCGTTGGTAGCTTTACTACTTTTTCCACCTTCACTTTTGAAACGCTACAATCGTTTCAAAATGGTCATAGCGTTTTAGCTTTAAGTTATGTCGCTGCTAGCTTAGGGTTGGGTTTGCTAGCGGGGCTAGCTGGAAACTTCCTTAGCACCTATTGGCTACCAAAGGAGGAATTTTAATGTTAGTCCTAGTCGGATTGGCCGGTGCCGGCGCAGCTGTAGGTGCCTTAAGTCGTTACGGCATCATGCGCTTAGCACTACCTCTCAATCGATGGCCGTTACCAATTGCCACGTTATTTATCAATCTAACCGGCGCTTTATTGCTCGGTTGGATTTTAACCAGCTCATTACCGCCCAACTGGCAGATTTTTCTAGGAACTGGGATTATGGGTGGCTATACGACTTTTTCAACAATGATCAACGAACTCGTGTTGCTCGGCCGTAACCACCATCAACGGGTCGCCTGGGAATACTTTGGCTTGAGTCTCGTCGGTGGCCTAGTCATGGTTTATCTCGGAACTTTAATCTAACTCAAAAAACAGGAAGTCTCACAAAACTAACTGAGATTTCCTGTTTTTGTTCAATGACTATTTAGTTCCAACAAGCCGCCTTTACGGCTAGCGTGCCGATGACACTAGTTTTAACCACGCTCATCTTTATCTTTCAAATTACGTGGTAGCATTTCCGAATAATGCAACTCCGGCAATCGCCACGACGATCAGGCCTAACCATAATGCGATTTTAAATAAAAACAACCCAATCACAATCATGAACACCCAACCGATAATTTTAAAACCAATTTTAAAGATAACTTTGAGCAACCATAAACCAATTACTAAAGCAATCAATAAACCGATCATCTATGCGCTCTGCGAAGAGAGCTTCCCTCCTTACAAGTCCCATCATGGGTACCTTGCCAGTTAGTATAGCACGCGCTATGCAGCGGCAGACTGATTGCAGTCGTAAATTAAGAGAAGCTTAATTTTGCAACGCCGCAACTTGTCGCACCATCGCTAATTCTTCGTTAGTTGGGATCAACATCACTTTAATCTTGGAATCTGCGCCACTGATGAGTCCCTCTTGACCCGCTTCATTTAATTTCGGATCCAGGGTCACACCAAAGATGCTCAGTTCATCAACAATTTGCTGGCGCAAGGTCGCATTATGCTCGCCAATCCCGCCCGCAAAAATCAGCGCGTCCACTCGTTTTAATTCTGTTAAATAACTGCCAGCGTACTTAGCAATCCGGTTGACAAAAATTTCAACGGCCAAACGTGCTTGTGAATTAGTCGTTTCCTGTGCGCGAATTTCACGCATATCCGGTGAAATTCCCGAGACACCTAATAGCCCTGATTGATTGTTGAGCATCATCATAATTTCATTTGGATCATCAACATTTAGGACCTTCATGAGAAATGGTAAGATGGCCGGGTCAACATCACCCGCGCGCGTCCCCATTGTGACACCCGTTAATGGCGTAAAGCCCATGGAAGTATCGAAGGCCCGTCCATTTTTAACAGCTGCTAAGGAAGCACCACTGCCCAAATGTAACGTCACAAGATTAACCTCAGCTTTGGGCTTAGCCAATAATTCTGCAGCCCGGCCGGTTAAGTAACCATGGGAAATACCGTGTTCACCGTAACGGCGAATATGGTATTTCTGGGTCAATTCATATGGCAAACTGTAAATTGCATTCATTTCTGGCAAATCGGTAAAGAACTGACTATCGAATACCGCGTACTGTTTAACAGTCGGTAAAGCCTGAGCCATCGTCTCAATACCACGCGCCTCCATCGGATTATGCAATGGGGCAAAGTCGCTAAGCCCCTTGATGGCTTCGAGTACGGTTGGCGTTACTTCAACCGCTTGTTTGAATGTCTCCCCACCCGCAACAACCCGGTGAGCAACTGCCGTAATTTCTGTTAATGAATCAATAATGGCCAATCGTTGTAATTCAGTCAACAACATTTGTGCCGCGTGATTCTGATCTAAGTTATCGACCGTCGTCTCAAATCTTTGATGGTCACCATACTTGATAGTAAAGATCGAACCTGGCATACTGATTCGTTCAACGAGGCCACTAGCAACCACCGTTTCAGCAGGCATGGCAAATAATTGCCATTTTAATGACGAGCTACCCGCGTTAATAATCAATGTTTTTTGCATATCTCAATCAACTCCCATGTAATAGAATACCGAACTTTTCTGAAAATTGCTCAACTTTTTTCAATCTCACTTGTCCAACATCCTAACACTGGTATCAATCATTCGCTGCTAATCAACCGGAACATGTTATTATTAAGACGTTAACTTTTACAGATTAGAGGAACCCAATTAATGACGACCACAACCGATGTCGACCTAGTCCAAACTGGATTAGCGCACTTAATTCACCACACGCGTAAACAAATCGAATCATTAACTAAAGCATTAGACCACCTGCCTGATGCCAGTGACTTGCAAGTAAAGGGCACGTTATTAAAAACATATGCCAGTCAGATTGACGGCCATCATCACTTCGTTGAATTACCTGACTATCAACATCCCGGTCAACAACTCAGTATTAAGCTCGATATAAAAAAAACAATTATGGAAAATGCCGAAGATTATTTTCATCGATATCGCAAGAGCAAACGTGGCCAAGCAACCGTTCAACAAAACTTGACAACGGCCAAAACCGAACTACACCAACAATTAGCGACTCAGGCAGCCTTTGACCCTGATGATTCAGAAGCGGTCGCTGCTCTTAAGCAATCACTGATTGTTGCGGGCGCGATTCATACCCACGTTTTACACTCATCTAAGGCCCCAACCCCCGCCCATCCCCGCCGCTTTTACACGCATGACCACGTACTGGTTGAAGTTGGTAAAAATAGTCATCAAAACGACCACCTAACATTGACGGCTCGTAAGGATTACTACTGGATGCATGCTGGTGGTGAAATTCCGGGCTCACATGTGGTCATTCACAGTAATCACCCGAGTGAGCAAACATTGCAAGAAGCGGCTGTGTTAACGGCCTACTACAGTAAGGGTCGTCAGATGAATCGCGTTCCCGTTGATGTGCTCACCGTTGGCCAGATGCGTAAACCCAAGGGTGCTAAGGCCGGGCTTGTCACCTTTAGTGGCCTTGCACGCACAATCACCGTTGTCCCCGATGCTACTTTAGCCGCTGAATTACGCGACCAGGAGGATATTCACCATGACGCCGATTGAAACTTATATTGCTAGCGCACCACAAGCCTATCAACCGCAATTAATAGCCTTACAGCAAACCATTGCGGCTGTCTTACCAGAAGCAAAAGAACAGTTAAAGTACCAGATGCCGACCTTCTATTGGCACGAAAACGTCATTCACTTTGCGTTATTTAAGCACCATTTTGGCCTGTACCCAACACCAAGTGCCATCGATGCTTTTCATGATCAGTTAATCGATTATAAAACTAGTAAAGGGGCCATCCAATTTCCACTGGATCAGCCCCTACCACTTGAATTGATTACTGCTATTACCGAGTTTCGTCGTCACGAAATCATATCAAAATACGACCTTTAGGATTACCGCTGCCACCAAGACTGTTTAAGAAAATCAATGGCGGTGACGTCACTCAGCGCAATCGGCTTCACAACACCCGCTTCTTGATTCAAAAAAAGCTTACGGTCGTCCACGGCTGCAATCAAGCCACTCGGTTGGTGACCATCACTTAAAGTTAATCGGACCACGCAGTTTAACTCATAAGCTTGCAATAACGACGCTTCAATTGGTTTCAGCTGTTCCATTAGATCACCTCATCGAAATAGTAGCTCCATCATAGCACATTTTTAGAACGTACGTTCGATAAAAACTATTACATTTTGATGACGTTGATATACCGGTTATTTGTAATAATCAGCAATTCCGTGGGCCAACTAATTAAGTTGTTAACTACCGGAGTTACCGAACATTCACTCAGATTGCTTTAAAATCACCCGGATTCAGTTTGTCTTCAGTTAGCGGCAACACAGAATTTATTATCATATTGTTTGCATAATCGAGCTAAAAAAGTAGCACTCAAAGACGTCAGTCACGTTTGACCCATAATTCATCATGAAGCTTAACGGCCACTCACTAGCATTACGAATGCTAGTGAGTGGCCGTTACCATTGCGTTGATGATGCTTACTGCAAAATCGCGGTAATCGCTTTAACTTCATCATCACTAAAGGTTAAATTATTTGTCGCTTCAAGGTTCGCGTGCAAATGATCAATACTGGTCGTACCGATAATGACACTGGTAACGATTTGTGACCGCAGCAACCAAGCTAATGCCATCTGCGCTAAGGTTTGGCCCCGTTGTTGAGCAATTTGATTCAAGTCATTCAACTGCTTGACCACATTAGTCATCCCCTGATCAAATAAATATTTATTTGTCCGATGAATCGGAAAATCAGCCGGAATTTCTTGCAAGTAACGCTGCGTCAATAGCCCTTCAGCTAATGGACCGTATGCCACTAATCCTGCATTATGCTGACCTAAATAATCAATCAAGCCCGTTGTCTGAGCTTGTTGGTTCAGCATATTATATGAATACTGATTAACCGTAAACGGCGTATGCATCTCATTAAAATATTTAATCATCGTCGCCGTCTGCTCTCGGTCATAATTTGAAATTCCCACATACAGCGCCTTGCCTTGTCGTACCAATTGATCAAGTGCTGCGGCTGTTTCACGTAAATCAATATCAGGATCTGGGCGATGTGAATAAAAAATATCCACGTAATCTAAGTGCATCTGTTTGAGACTGCGATCTAGTGAACCAATCAAGGTCTTGCGCGAGCCAAAAGCCCCATATGGTCCCGGCCATGCTGGATATCCAGCTTTAGTCGTAATCACTAATTCATCGCGGTATGGCTTCAAATCTCGTTGCATGATTTGTCCAAAAGTCCGTTCAGCTGATCCCTTCGACGGTCCATAATTATTCGCTAAATCAAAGCTAAAAATACCATGATCAAAAGCATCTAACACCACTTCTCGTGAATTAGCAAATGGTGCTTCATCGCCAAAATTGCGCCATAACCCTAACGAGACCACCGGTAATTGCAACCCAGTCTTTCCTACTCGCCGAATTGGTAGTTCATCATAGCGCGTTGGTGCTGCTGCATATGTCATCATTGCTCACCCCATCTAATTTTTAAATACTATTTATATTATACCGCGCCTGCATTATTGGTACGGATCAAACGCTTATGATTACAAAAAAAGGCAGTCCTCGCCATTGCCAGGACCACCTCACTTAGGAGTTTATATGTGATGTCTGCTGTTGCTGCCTGAATCGATCTCGATTTGAAATAAAGTTCAACAGTATGCGGTTATTCCAAACCACTATCTATTGTAGACCGGAATGTCCAGTTCGTTAAGTCCGACCCGTTAAAATTGTGTTAACCGATTGTAGTACGCTAAGTACTGTCGACTATGGATGGCATCCACCACAATTTTGGTCACACTAGTATTGGCCGGCTCTGGCAGGCTCATCGGATCACTTGGTTTCAAAACGGCTAAGACCATTGCTTTAACGGTAAATCCGTGTGTCACGACAATGATCCGCTCATCTGGATGTGCTTGAGCTGTTGTTGTCAAGAATGCCTGCACCCGTTGTTGTACTTGTGCAAAGGATTCACCATCCGTAGCAACTTCCACATAACTAGGCAAAACATCCTGCAAAAGCGGATCAAAGTATTGCGGGTAAGCCGCTAACAGTCGCGTATTATCCTGTCCATCCCACTGACCGTATGAAATTTCCAATAATCGCTCATCTAGGCTAATCGGTAGCCCCCGACCTTGATTTAAGATTGCAGCCGTCGCCTGAGTACGATCGAGTGGACTACAAATCAGGCGATCCGCAAAACTAATATCAAACGTATCATGTAAATCTTGCGCTTGTTGCTGACCAATGGGATTCAAATGTGTAATCGCCGTATTGATCGTACCTTGTTTTAAATTTTGAGCATTGGCCGTTGTTTGACCATGTCGTACCACGTAAAAGGTTGTCATCGTGCGCCTCCAAGATTAAATTGTTATTAATTATACTGATTGTGTCACAGTTTTTTCTCATTATCCAGCTTGACAAACCACAAAGTGCTTGCTAAATTAGTACCAACGCAATTAACCTACTGGCGCTAATGCCAGTTTAACGAAGGGGAGTCGTACTGATGATTTTATTTAAGCATATCAATCATAATATCAGTTCCTCCTGGTCTACACACCTATCTGTGTTGGCCTAATTTTGCGTATGCAAATCAGCCCGAACACGGATGTTAAACATTCGCTACCGGGTGCAATTGCTTAAACTTGCTATTACTCGTCCTGGTAGTCGAATCTGACTGCGAGGACTTTTTTTATTCCCCTAATTAATCAATTGAAAGCGAGGATCTTATATGTCAATTTATAATTTTTCTGCCGGCCCCGCCGTCTTACCACGGCCAGTCATCGCTCAAATTCAAGCGGAATTGCCATCATTTCAAGATTCCGGCATGAGTATTTTAGAAATATCACACCGCTCTAATTTATTCGAACAAGTCCTACACGATGCTGAACAAGACCTTAGAGATTTGCTGACGATTCCTGACAATTATCACGTACTCTTCTTTCAAGGTGGTGGTACATTACAGTTTACAGCTGCCCCACTAAATCTAGCACGTCATCATCGCATCGGGTTACTTGACAGTGGCCATTGGGCACAACGCGCCGCTGCAGAAGCCGAACGGGTTGGCACAAAGGTCCATGTTTTAGCCAGTGGTGCCGAGACACACTTTAAACAACTACCAATCTTAGCACGACCCGTTGATCAAAATCTTGATTATGTTCATCTGACCACTAATAATACTATCGAAGGGACGATGACGACCGCCTTGCCTAATACGGGGCGCGTCCCACTTGTTGCTGATATGTCATCGAATTTCTTAGGTGAGTCCTACCAAGTAAGTGATTTCGGACTGATCTTTGCCGGTGCCCAGAAGAACCTTGGCCCAGCCGGTCTAACAATTGTGATTGTACGTGATGATCTAATCGGCCACGTTGACAATCTGCCCAGCATGTTGGATTATCAGCTATTTGCAGCGAAAAATTCAATGTTCAACACACCACCGGTTTTCACCATCTACGCGGCAGGACTCGTTCTAAAGTGGCTAAAACAGCAGGGCGGCCTTGATACAATCGTTGCCCGTAACCATGCTAAAGCTGCCTTACTTTACGACTTTTTAGACCAGTCACGACTATTTACTAACCCTGTTAAGACTAGCGATCGATCAACGATGAACGTGCCATTTATCACCGGCAATACCGACCTAGATAATCAAGTTATCCAAGATGCTCAAGAACACGGATTAGTCAATCTGAAAGGCCATCGCTTAGTGGGCGGGATGCGTGCGAGTCTCTATAATGCCATGCCGCTAGCTGGTGTTCAGGCGCTCGTCGACTACCTAGATAATTTTGAAGCCCATCATCGTTAGGAGGAATACGAATGTATCAAATTAAAACATATAATGCTATTGCTCCGGTCGGACTGAATACTTTTACCACTGACTACGCCCTTAATCAATCTGAACATCCTGACGCCTACCTAATTCGCTCGGTCAACCTTCATGATGAATTATTACCCGCGTCGCTCAAGGTAATTGTCCGCGCTGGCGCCGGAGTTAACAATATTCCGATTAAACAGGCAACTGCTAACGGCACCGCTGTTTTTAATACCCCGGGCAGTAATGCTAACGCCGTTAAGGAACTCATTATTGGACTACTCATCATGGCATCGCGTAACTTATTAGCTGCAACAACTTATTCGGCTCAGCATGCCGAAGCTGATATTTCCCAACGAACCGAACACGACAAAACTCAATTTAACGGCATCGAATTAACAGGTAAAACCCTAGCCGTTATTGGATTAGGCCACGTTGGGTCCTTAGTTGCCAATGCGGCACTGAATCTAGGCATGAATGTAATTGGCTACGACCCCTATCTATCAGCGGATGCCGCTTGGAATATTGCGAAGCAAGTTCAGCGCGCTGCAACGTTACCAGATGCGGTCAAAAATGCTGATTTTGTAACAGTTCACGTCCCTAAGAATGCTGACACACACCACCTCATTGATGAAAAGGCGTTAACTGCCATGCGTGCAGGCGTACAATTATTTAATTATTCACGACTTGGTATCGTCGACAATACGGCTGTTATTAGTGCTCTAACCACGAAGCAAGTTGCCCACTACTACACGGACTTTGGTGAAACACAGCTTGCCGAGCACCCAGCTGTAACCGTCACGCCCCACATCGGCGGATCGACCATCGAGGCTGAAATCAACGGCGCTACCCAAGCAGCCCACACAATCATGACCTACTTAGAAACTGGCAACGTTCACGCCGCCATCAATTTACCCGATTTAAACGTGCCGTTTAACGCCGCTTACCGCTTTACGATCATTCATCAAAATGTACCTAACATGGTAAGTCAAATTACAGCCAAATTAGCAACAGCAAATCTCAACATCGCCACTATGGCTAACGCCGCTAAGAACCAGACTGCTTATACCATTATCGATGTGGATGACCTTCAGCAGCTGTCGCAAACCGATCTAATTACTGAATTGAACAAAATTCCAGCAGTTATTCGCGTACGCCTGTTAAAACAAAGTGTGAATTTATGAAGTCTGAACACTTAACTCATTTAACGCCCCAACAACTCGACCAACTCATGTCGATCTGGTTATCAGGTAATCTAACGGCCCACCCCTTTGTGCACGCTGATTACTGGCGCAAACAAGCCCCGTTCGTTCGGGCGGCCTTACAAGAAGCTGAAATCATTATCGGACTGACTGATGATTCCGATGGTCGTATTCTTGGTTTCATTGGCTTACAAGCTGATTACATTGCAGGCCTTTTCATTCGCAAGGATGCCCAGCATCAGGGCATTGGCACGGCGTTGTTAACACTGGTTAAAAACAACCATCAATGCTTGCGGCTGAACGTTTACATTGCTAATCGCCAAGCCGTCGCATTTTATCGCCACAGTGGCTTCCGCGTTCTCAATCAGACCATTGACCAAGCCACTAATCAGCCGGAATATACTATGCAATGGCAACGTTAGTTTGGTTAATTAAGCTATCACAACTCCCTATAGTTGGTGATAGCTTTTTTCACTTAATAATTTTAATGATTAAAAAATAATGTTGTATTTAATATAATTTTAATGTATTCTCATTTGTATATCATAATCATTTGAAGTAGGGGGTACATATTATATGCAATGGAAATCATTTGCAACAATCGCAGCAGTAACCGCAACCACTGGGGTCTTATTAGTGGGTTGCGGGCAATCTTCATCTAGTACGAGTAACGCCGGCAACACTACGGCCAAGATGGCCAAGACTCAAGTTCTCAATTGGTCAGAAAACGGCCAGGACTTAACTACCTTGGACCCATCTCTGGCAACCGACGTGATTAGTGGTACCATGATCAGCAACTCCCAAGAAGGGTTATACCGTTTAGGGAAGAATAGTAAGGTCACACCTGGAATTGCCACCAAGACCACTGTTTCTAGTGATAAAAAAACTTACACATTTACGCTACGCAAAAATGCTAAGTGGAGTAACGGCGACCAAGTGACCGCTAAAGATTTCGTCTATGGTTGGCGGCGAACTGTCAATCCTAAAACTGCCTCGCAGTACGCCTACTTGTATTCCGGCATTAAAAATGCTGATAAGATTGTCAGTGGTAAGGCTAAGGCTAGTACGTTAGGTATCAAGGCCGATGGTAAGTATAAGTTAACCGTAACGCTTGATAAACCAATGCAATACTTTAAATTATTAATGGGCTTCGTCGTATTCTTCCCGCAAAACCAACATGCCGTTGAAAAATACGGGAAGGATTACGGGACTAGTTCTAGCAAAATGGTCTACGATGGTCCGTTCAAGATGACCGGTTGGAAGGGTACCAACTCAACTTGGGCGCTTAAGCGTAATACTAATTATTGGGATAAAAAACACGTTTACTTAACCAAAATTAACGATCAAGTTGTCAAATCAACTACAACTGCTTTCAATCTTTTCCAAAGCAACAAACTTGATATGGCAACCCTCTCTGGACAACAAGTTAAAAATGAAAAAAATAATTCTAAGTTAGTTATCCGTAAATCTTCCCGTTTGAATTATTTGGAATTCAACCAAAAGAAAGTTAAGTTACTTGCTAATAAAAAGATTCGTCAAGCAATGTCGTTGACGCTCAACCGTAAACAATTAGTCAATGATGTTCTAGGTGACGGTTCAGTTACACCTAAAGGTTTTGTCACAACTGGTCTAGCAACTGATCCCACTACTGGTAAAGATTTCGCAACTGAAAACACGGTCAAATCCTCGGTGACCCAAGATACTGCTAAAGCTAAAAAGCTTTGGCAACAAGGCTTGAAAGAAACCGGCAAAAAATCGGTTACTTTGACCTTGACGCATGACGATACTGACCAGATGAAGGCTCTTGCCGAATACGTTCAGGGGCAACTAGAAAAAGAGCTCCCCGGACTGAAAGTTCAAAGTGTCACGGTACCATACAAAACAAGAATTTCTCGAGAAATTGCTGGTAACTTCCAATTGGTCATCTCCGCATGGCAAGCTGATTTTGCCGATCCAATTTCCGATCTCGGTATCATGACGTCAACTAACGACTACAACTTTGGCAAGTGGACCAATAAGACTTATGATCAAGCAATTGATACGGCCAATAGCACGACTAGCACAACCAAACGTTGGCAAGCACTAGCCACTGCCGCTGAAACATTGGGAACTGACCAAGGTGTTGCACCACTTTCACAAAATGTCATTGCTCAGATGGTTAACCCCAAATTGAAAGGACTTGTTTACAATACAGCCGGCATCAACTATAACTTTAAGAGTGCCTATATGGCCAAATAAGTGCTATCGTATAAGCAACTTGCACATTATGTCGGTTAGCCAAATATATCATTAAATTAATTTAACAATGTAAAGGTATCGTAGCAATAGTTACGATACCTTTTTTGACTATTTTCCAAACTAGTTGCTGTTAATTACCTTAATTATTAGAATTCAATCTTTGATTTTAACCTTATTTTAATGTATCCTCGTGACCATTCAAGTTGGGGGGAAGTTTTAATATGAAATGGAAAGTAATATTGACAACTGCGACTACTGCGGCAACAACTGGGCTTTTACTAGCGGCCTGTAGTCAAAGTCAGACTAAAACAGATAATGCTGGCAACTTACACACGGGGATGGCACAAAAACAAGTCTTGAATTGGTCCGAAAATGGTTCCGAGTTAACAACTCTAGATACATCACTAGTCACCGATTCCATTAGTGCCAATATGATCAACAACACGATGGAAGGACTATACCGCATCGGTGCCAACAATAAGATTACACCGGGAATTGCAACACACACGGTCATTTCTAAGGATAAGAAAACCTATACCTTTACACTCCGAAAAAACGCCAAGTGGAGTAATGGCGATCCCGTAACTGCGCAAGACTTTGTCTACAGCTGGCGGCGAACCATCAATCCAAAAACCGCGTCCCAATATGCCTATCTTTATTCCGGTATCAAAAATGCTGACCAAATCACTAATGGCAAAGCCAAAGTGGCTAGTTTAGGTATCAAAGCCGATAGCAAATATAAGCTGACCGTGACGCTTGATAAACCACTAGCCTACTTCAAACTGCTAATGGGCTTCGCGATCTTCTTCCCACAAAACCAACACGCTGTTCAGAAATATGGCAAGGGCTACGGCACAACTGCCACCAAGATGGTCTATGACGGTCCCTTCACCATGCAGGGATGGAAAGGAACAAATACGACTTGGACTTTAAACCGCAATCCTAAATATTGGGACAAGCAACACGTTTACTTAGAAAAGATCAATGACCAAGTCGTTAAATCAACCACGACTGGCTTCAACTTGTTCCAAAGCAATAAACTCGATATGGCAACGTTAAGTGGTGAACAAGTTAAAAATGAGAAGAACAATCCTAAGTTAGTGCTCCGCAAAACATCCAGACTAAACTATTTGGAATTTAATCAGAAAAAGGTTCCCGCGCTAGCCAATGCTAAGTTACGGCAAGCCATGTCTTTGACTATTGACCGACACCAACTCGTCTCGAATGTATTAGCCGATGGTTCAGCAGTACCAAAGGGATTCGTTACTACTGGTCTCGCCACTGATCCAGCTACTAATGAGGACTTTGCAACTGAAAACACTGTTACTGAAGCAGTTGCTCAGAATAACGCTAAAGCCAAGCAATTATGGACTGAAGGACTAAAAGAAGTTGGCAAAAAATCGTTAACCTTAACACTGACACATGATAATATTGATCAAACTAAAGAAATTGCCGAATATGTTCAAGGGCAGCTAGAAAAGGAACTTCCTGGCTTAAAAATCACTGATGTGACCTTGCCATTTAAAAACCGACTAGCCCGTGAAACTTCCGGTGATTTTCAACTAGCCATCTCTGGCTGGCAAGCTGACTTTGCCGATCCTATTTCTGATCTCGGCATTCTCACCTCAACAAATGATTACAATTTCGGCAAGTGGAAAAACACCGACTATGATGCGGCCGTCAAACAGGCTGAACAAGCTACTAACCAAACGGTACGTTGGACTGCATTAGGTAAAGCCGAAAAAATAATCGGTACTGATGAAGGTGTTGCGCCATTAACTCAAGCAACAATTGCACAAATGGTCAATCCTAAGCTAAAAGGCCTGATTTACAATACTTCTGGTACTAACTACAATTTCAAAAATGCTTACATGGCTAAATAAGGTGTCATTATAACTCATAAACGCTCACTAGACGTTGCTAGCGAGCGTTTTTTATATGATTAGCATATAATTTTAGAATATCGAAAATTATGTTTAAATATTGACAAAATTATATAAAAAGTTTTTAATTAAGTTAAATGAAAGCAGTTTCAAATATGACTTAAATATGTAAAGGAAGCGTGACGGCATGAATATTGAGCTTTTCATTGCCCGTCGCAAAGCCCTCGGACTTTCCCAAAAAGCCCTTGCAGACGGCATTTGTACTCAGGCGACACTAAGCAAGTTTGAAAACAACGGCAAGGCTCCCGCGATACGAATTGTTGCTCAGCTTTGTCAGCGACTAAACTTACAATTAGAAGATGTCTTTCCTACTGAACGCGTGGCCGATGCGGCCGTTTTAAAAGTCTTGGAACAAGTTGAATTCGATCTGATTACGACAGAGTATCAAGATGCTGAAGTCCAACTTGAAAAAGTAGCAGATATGCCGCGGCACGACCGTGAAACAAAATTACAATATTGCTACTTAAAAGGTTACGTTGCGGCACTTAATTGCCATCCAATTAGTGATGTCATTTTTAATTTTGACCAAATCATTACCGATTTAGATGAAGCCCACATTACAATCTATACACAATTAGCCTATTGTGGCATCGGGATTGCCTATCAACAGAATAAAGATAACGATAAGGCCCAATATTACTTCGAAAAAGTTCGGCACGCCTTGCCAAACTTACCACTAGAAACGACTGCTAGTGTCTGGCGTGTAATCAATCTGGCTTATTACGCCGGCGCTTTTTATGCCAATATTGGTGACACGCCTCGCAGTCTTCAACTACTTAACTACGGGATCGAAATTTGTGCTCGCTTCCACGTAACTTACTATGCGGCCCGCATTAAATTCTTACAAGCCCAGCTAACCGAAGAGCCCACTGAAATTCACGAGTATTTAAATGATGCAGCTGCCCTTGCCAGAATGAACAATAACCGGCAATTACTTAAGAATATTTCAAGTTATTCAAATTCTCACTAATTTATGGTGAAATAATTGCATTTTGTTAATAAGTCGCCTAAACTGCAAGTATTCAAAGACGAGTTCTTACAACTATTGAGGAGGTCTTGCCCATGTTATTAGCAGGATTATTAGCTGCAGCCGGATTAGCTGCGGTTGCCGGCGTCGTTGTTGGCAACCGAGTGCCTGCTGCTCAACCAGTCAGAATCAAGCATGACCAACGAACATCTCAAAATCGTCGATAAGGTAGCGACACTTATCAATGACATAAATAAAGGCTACTGGAAACCAAACTCCAGTAGCCTTTTTGTTTAATTAAAACGTCGTTGACGAATAACAACTGTTAATCCTAGCAAGAACCAGCCTAAAATCATCAGCCAATTCATTGATTGTTCACTAGTCTGTGGCAATTGTTGTACCGCCTTTCGATTAGTTGCTTTAGCAACTGGTTTAGAAGTTGCTACTAATTGCGTTAGCCGTCCTAACGATTTCGTTGGTTGGGTCATGACGACTAGATTAGATTGCTCAGCTAACTTAGCCGTCTCAGGCTTCGTTGTACCAATCTGATCTAAATCCGTGTCCTTGTCAGTATGGCCCGGTAGCGCCGGTTCACTTGGCTTACTTGGCTCGCTTGGTTCGCTTGGTTCACTCGGTTCACTTAGTTCACTCGGTTCACTTGGCTTACTTGGTTCACTTGGTTCACTTGGTTCGCTTGGTTCGCTTGGTTCGCTCGGCTCACTCGGTTCGCTTGGCTTGCCTGGCTCGCTCGGCTTACTTGGTTCACTCGGTTCACTTGGTTCGCTCGGTTCACTTGGTTCGCTCGGTTCACTTGGTTCACTCGGCTCACTTGGTTCACTCGGTTTACCTGGTTCACTTGGTTCACTTGGTTCACTTGGTTCACTTGGTTCACTTGGTTCACTTGGTTCACTTGGTTCACTTGGTTCGGCCTCGTCGGCAAAAATTAATTGACCTTGATAAGCGCTCTGCTCATTCAACACGATCACTTGCGCCTGCGTATTGATCAAGTAACCATCCGGCGCTTGAATTTCGCTAACCGTATAAGTTCCTTGCGCTAGACCTGTAAGCTGTACTTGACCAGTCGCATCCGTTGTCAACTGAGTAACCAGCGTTTCAGCAGCATTTTTCACGGCAAAAACCGCACCGGCCAACCGATTGGCGCCACTCGAATCTGTCTTGACCACCGTCAATTTTCCGGTTTGGTACGTATTCGTTAACGTCACCGTCTCATCATTAGTTGTTTGACTACTGATATAGCCAGCCATGGCCGTTTCAGTCACCGTATAAGTGTACGCGTTGCCATCAACATCCGTCACATCCAAATCGCTAAAAGTGCCTGTGTAGCCACTTGCTGACGTCAATTGCAAGGTCTGATAAGCTTGACCATTGCGTTGCAACGTCACTTCGATGCTCGGTGTTTGCACACCAGCTGGCACGTCAGCCCAAACTTTGTTAACAGTCAGTGTCGTCTTAGCAATTCGTTGGTCAACCACACTACCTGTGACCACGTTAGCCGTTGCTTGCGCTGCCGATACCGTGAAGACGTGCTTGGTCGTGTCGATCTGGTAGCCACTCGGAGCCGCCGTCTCAACTAGCATGTAGGTCCCAGCCGACAAGTTACCAATGCGTAACTGTCCAGCTGAATCAGTCACCAAATCGGTCCGAAGTACTGTACCCGTGCCATCCTCTAACTGATAAGTGGCACCAGCAACTGACCGGCCGTCACCATCAGTTTTATTAACGACCAAACTGTAACTCTGAATGTCATCGCTAGCGGTTCCGGAACCACCAAATCTAACGGCTGCGTTCGATTGCTCACTCTTTAATTCGCCAGTTGAGCTGCCCTCATTAGGATCAGTGGCATCTCCGGTGACAAGTGCATACGTTACACCCGCATTATTGGTGTACGTGTGTCCTGCTGTCAGGCCAACTTCATAAAACATATTGACCGCTGTATCTAATTGATCAATATTAATTGTCATCTGCTGACCTACAACCGTCACGGTTACTTGTGGTGTTGATACCCCATCAGCGTAGGTAAACAGCTGAGTCGTAAAATCATAAGTCCCCAGTGCCGCGTCTTTAACAAAAGCGCCATCAGTATAATGACCAGTTTCCAACGTCATGGTACCTTCGTGCGTTTGATAAAGACCTAGCTGATCAATAATTGCAACTTGCCGCCACTTCGCACTGTTAATGTTCGCGACAACTTGCCAGATCATTTTGGTGGGATTACCATCGGCATCTAAACTATTACTGTCGGCCCAGCCGACCTTATTAATTCCAGTCGTACTACTTCCAGTGGTTGCGCTAGTCCCAGTGACATAAAACGTTAAGTCTCCTTGACGATTATAACTATCGCTAGTTGCAAAATAATCATTAAAAGTTAGTCTTCCAGATTGGCTACCTGTTTCGGCCGTAAAAGTTCCGACGACCGTTCCATCTGATTTTTGGACATCAATATGCTGAGTACCATTGGTAAAGACGACATTTTCAGGCAAAGTCACCGTTGCCGTACTGCCAGCGGTCACCTTAACGCCATCGGCTATCGACCAATGATACTTTGCGATATAGTTCGCATACAAACTCAATACATCCGTAGCGCTATACGTGACACCGTTATCATCAGTCACCGTTGCGTCGATGGCATCGAGCCCCTGAACCGCAACCGTTGCCTGTTGCACTAAACTGCGAAGACTTACCCGACTCAGCTTGGAAAGCTTCGCTACAAACGCAGTTGTTTGATCCATAGTAGTTGACGTTGCGGCCGAATCTTTTTGGCTGGTCACAACGCCACTGTACATATTGGTCGCTTGTTGCTGATTCTGCGTCGTTGCTTGCTCGTTGTTTGCCTCCACACTAGCCACTTGTTTGGCTACTTGGTTGTTAGCTGCTACCCGGGACGTTGCTGTCGTATCAGTACTGTCCGTTGTTGCTGGGGTAGCTGTCATAACCGAAGTCGTTTGACTAGTCGCCGTGGTGGTTGATGTTTGGGCTGATGACTCAGACGCTGTGACTGCTTTGCTAGTCGCCGTTTCCGTTACAGCATCAGTTGCCGACTCTTTCACACTACTGCTACTGCTACTGCTACTGCTACTGCTACTGCTACTGCTCGTAGTTTGTCGCAACACCACGTGATTAGCAAGGGTACTCGAACCAGAAGTTTGAGTTGTTTCAGTAGTAGTTACGGTAGACGTATCTGCCGCATTCGCCGTTTGGTTTGTTACAACCAACGTCAACATGGCGGCCGTCCCCATTATCCAAGTCTTGAAATCGATTAATCGCATTATATTCCCCCCTTCCTTATATAAGTTGAAACTTTTAAACCGATTACACACCTTAATTATAAACTTCATTTTTCAAATTTGAATACATTTTTGGGCAAACTTATCGCTCACTGATGACAGTTGCACACTAGTAATATTTATCTCAAAAAAGCTGTTTACGTCTATATTATTTTTATTTATGTACGCTTAATTAATTTACTGATATATCAGCATTCAAAAGACACATATCGTAATTAGTATTATAATATTTTATGTAAAAGCTATTTTCCGCTAACTTTAATGAAATCCTGATAGCCGTTAATTAATATATATCGAAATAATTATGATCAGTAAAAATGATGCCATTCGTTTCATTTATAATTTAAACCCATTAACTGCTTTAGTTGCTTTTCAACTAATCATCTCAGGAAGTGGGGCATTTTAGTATTACCGGCAGCGCATAGATTGTTTTTTGATTTATCATCCGATATATAACAGTACCTTAACTGATAAGTATTTTTTATACCCTTATTACTAATAGTTTACGTTAACTTACAGGCCCCTCAAACTGGATAATATTTACTTATCGCTTTAACACTTTAATCTTTATTTTCAACTAAGCAGTGCGACTCTTTTCTGGTGGTTAATCAAGCAACCGACTCGTAGTGATAATTAAAATGATGTGGCAGCCCCTTAACTGATAAAATTATATAATGACTTAAAACCTAATTTACCAGCAACACCATATCTGCACCGATTCGAACTAATTTTCTTATTAATAATCATTATAGTTTAAGCACATTAACTATTTCGCGAATTAATTTTGCGAATTATCCTGACACTATTCGTTATAACAATGGTATCATTAACATGACGTATAATAACCAACTTTAATCAATCAGTCGGAGCCTGCTTACCTGCGACTATTAATTGCGCAACCAACATTAATATTTTATGGAGGCTACATTTTTCATGAACATTAAAGACTTGTATTACTTCCAACGCTTAATCAGTACTCAGAGTTATACGCAAACGGCTGCTGATTTTCACGTTAGCCAACCCACAATCTCCCAAGCAATTAAACGACTAGAACGCCATTTTCAAGTGACATTGTTCTTTCGCCAAGCAAAGACCAAGGCCCTAGTGTTAACGCCTAGTGGGCAGCAATTATTGCTTGCAGCAAATGATATTATCAATAACTGGCAACACGTCAACGAATCAATCAGTCACTTGCGTCAACACACGCTGCGGTTTGGTATCGAACCCTCTGTCAGCGAGCACTATTTACCAGCATTAACCAAGCCGATCATCGAACAAGATCTTCTCAGCAGTGTCCACACTGTTGAAATGGGGGCTAACCAACTTGTCAAACAGGTTTTAGCCGGCCAACTTGACTTAGCCATCAGCGGCAACTTAGATCAGACATTGGATGAACGGCTAGCAGTAACACCATTACGGCCCTTTAAATTCCGTATTCTTGCTAATCCTGAGCATCCCTTAGCAAAGGCTGAACACCCGACTTTTGCAGAAGCGCTAAAATCGCCTTTTGTACTACTTAATGCAACTTACTTAAATAAACTGGTCTTCCGGCAACTTGCTGAACAACTTTCGATTGAACCCCAAGTTCTCTTCGAATCTGATAGTAGCACCTTGATCAAGGGATTAGTTAAGGAGAACCTGGCGCTAGGCTTCATTTCAGACATCACAACTCCCAACGATGGTGAAGAAGATGATCTCGTTGAGATTCCGTTCGACGACGTTCAGGTCCCTAGCGTGCACATCAACTTGATTCGTCGGGCCCACCAATTTCCAATTGGCCTGGTCAAACAGGTTATCGACATTATTGAAAAAACATTTGCGGCTGACAATGCCGAACAAAAATCTTAACCACTAACTTAATCACACATGCGCTCCAATAAAAATACCCAACTTATCTAGAATGATAGGTTGGGTATTTTTATCGGGGCGCATTTTTGGTTAAGTCATCACGATTAAATTCATACGGCCAACTCGCGCTCGTAATCACACAACCGCCATTAAAAATTACATTCACGACTCCAGCAGCGAAGCTAATTGTGACTTAAAACTGGTAAACTTTCGCTTCGTACGCTCGTAATACGTCTTGATGATCTTCATCGTAGTTACTGATCAACAGATGCGCATCAGCGGGTAATTCTGCAAAGTGTCGCGTCTGGGTTGCCGCAGTAAAGTTACAAATCACTAGTAGGTGCTGCGTCCCCATATGCCGCACATAGGCATAAACGGCCGCATCATCAGGTGATAATAGGTGATAAGTTCCCGTCGTTATGACTGGTAAATGGTGCCGGAGCTTAATCAGCCGCTGATAATAGCTCAGAACTGAACCGGGCGTTCGTTGCGCGAGTTGCGCGTTGATCCGCGGATAATTGGCATTAACCGCTAGCCACGGTGTTGCCGTTGAAAACCCAGCATTCTGACTATCATCCCACTGCATCGGTGTACGCGCATTATCCCGCGACATATGGGCGAGATAACCTAACATCTGTTCAGGATGAACGACCTGTTCGTCATCAACAAAGTGATGATACGCATTCAGTGATTCCAAGTCTTGATAGTCGGTTAACTTGGTAAAGTGGGCATTCGTCATGCCTAGCTCCTCACCTTCATAGATGTAGGGTGTCCCTTGAAGAAAGTGCAATAGGGTCGCTAGCATTTTGGCTGAACGTTCCCGATAAGCTGGCCGTTCATCCCCGAATCGTGACACAATTCGCGGTTGGTCATGATTATTCCAGTAGAGGCTGTTCCAAGCAACACCTTGCAAGCCAGTTTGCCACTTAGACAGACTCTGCTTTAACTTAACTAGACGAACAGGTTGATCATTCCATTTACCCAAGGCCGGATCTGGATTACTATCTAAACCCATGTGCTCGAATTCAAACACCATGTCTAGCTCCTGACCTTGTAGACTTGCTAACTGTCTTGCATCGGTAACCGTAGCCCCAGGTGTTTCGCCGACCGTCATCAGTTGATGGCCTGCAAACACTTGCTGATTCATTTCTTGTAAGTATTCATGGAGATGTGGACCATTGGCAATAATTCCACCGATTGCCGCGTATGGTTCCCCAGCTTCTGGTTGCCCGTCTGCAAAGCTATCAGGCTTGGAAATCAAGTTAATGACATCCAAGCGGAAACCGTCCACGCCCTTATTGACCCAGAAATTCATCATGTCATAGACTGCTTGCCGTAGTTGCGGATTATCCCAGTTCAAATCTGGCTGTTCGACCGCAAATGAATGTAAGTAATACTGATCACGGCTGGCAACATATTTCCAAGCAGAGCCACCGAAAAAACCACCCCAGTTGTTAGGTTCATGCCCATCAACAGGATCACGCCAAATATAATAGTCCGCGTACGGATTATCCTTACTTTGCGCACTCGTCGTAAACCACTTATTTTGATCAGATGAATGGTTGACAACAATGTCCATCATGATTTTTAACCCTTTCGCATGGGCCGTTGTTAATAATTGATCAAAATCAGCCATCGTCCCGAATTCTGGATTAATATCGTAATAATCACTAATATCATAGCCATTATCGACACCGGGTGAACGATAAATTGGGTTGAGCCAAATCACATCCGCGCCGAGCTGTTTAATATAATCTAACCGTTGTGTAATTCCTGGCAAGTCACCGATTCCATCACCATTTGAATCCTGAAATGACCGTGGATAAACTTGATAAACAACTGCCGACTGCCACCATTGATTAGCCATATATGATTATCCCCCTAAAAAAGTTTGCTTTAAAAAACTTGTCACGGTTGACCATTAAAGGTACCGCTTACAACACTAACCATTCTACCATTGTCGGTCATTTGAGCGTACCCACTAATCGCTATTTATTTGTTAGCCTAACATGTTTCTAGTCATATCTTAGTTGACGAATCAAGAACGCCATGCTATTATCGCTTATATTCAAATAACGAACGATAATCTTACTTTCAAGTAGCGAATTAACTGTGCGTCAGGAAGTCGGTGGGTGCTGCGAACCGATCAGGTTAATCTCGATGAAATACGGTAGGAGAGGTCCGGGTACGCCCGGCGGATAACAACTAGAGCCGTTAACTGCTAGTGAGTGGAGTCATATTGTGGCTCAAGCTGGGTGGTACCACGGTCTAATCAATCGTCCCTGTTGCATAATAATGCAACAGGGACGATTTTTTATATTCACCCACTATTATCGGCGTACAACCGCTGCTGAAGCAGTCCGTGTCGGGCTATTCACTGCTGGTTTAACGACCTCAAAGGAGTTAATGATTATGCCTAATTCAAAAAAATGGCGTTCAGTTCAGTTACCAGAAGCCCTACTCGTTTTACTCATTATGCTTGCAATTATGGGACTTGGCGTTATTAAGTTCGGCCTGTCACCACAGACCCCCGTTATTCTCGTTATCGCCCTCATCATTTTATGGGCTCGCATTCGCGGTGCCCACTGGGATGACATTCACGGTGGCATCATCGATGGCATTAAAACTGGGATTATTCCTATTTTTATTTTTCTACTTATCGGTGCACTCATCAGTGTTTGGATTGCAGCCGGCATCATTCCCTCAATGATGGTCTTCGGGTTTCACCTAATTTCCGCACAGTGGTTCGTGCCATCTGTTTTCCTCGTTTGTGCGATTATCGGGACTTCAATTGGGAGTGCCTTCACGATCATTTCAACCATCGGAATTGCCCTCTTCGGAATTGGCACTACAATGGGCATCAACCCAGCTTTGATTGCTGGCGCTATCATCTCAGGTGCCATTTTTGGGGATAAGACTTCCCCATTATCAGACTCAACTAATCTTGCCGCTGCTATCGCCGAAGCTGATCTATTCGACCACATTCGCAATCTAATGTGGTCCACAATTCCAGCCTTCGTCGTATCACTTGCACTGTATGCCGTTTTGGGAGCCGGAGCTGCAACGCAAAGCCATTTGGGTAAGATTCAAACGACGTTAACCGTCCTCAACAGTAACTTTGCCATCAGCTGGTGGGCAGCTTTACCACTCGTCGTCACGTTTGCCTGTGCCCTGCTCAAAATTCCGGCCATTGCAACCTTATTAATGAATATCGGACTGGCCATCGTCATGATTTTCATCGAACAACCCCACATCGCCTTAACTAAGATCGCCACGATGATTGAAACCGGATTTGTGGCTAAAACTGGCAACGCTGGCGTGGATGCCTTGCTCTCACGTGGTGGTATCAGTGCTATGATGAGCACGGTCTCCTTGATCCTATTAACTCTATCGTTAGGCGGATTACTGATGAAATTCAATCTCATTCAGACAGCGATGGTGCCGCTAACTAAGCGATTGAAAGGGGCCGGGGCAACTGTTACGGCTGCGATTTTAGCGGGAATCGGCGTCAATATCTTTGTCGGTGAACAATACCTTTCTGTTATCTTACCCGGTAAAGCATTCAAAGCGACCTTTAGTCAGCGGGGTTTAGCTAACTTAGCCCTCAGCCGGGTCCTGGAAGATGGTGGGACCGTCATCAACTACTTGATTCCGTGGGGCGTTGCCGGGGCTTTTGCCGCTAATACACTCGGAGTTTCAACCTTAGCTTACCTGCCATTTTGTTTCTTCAGCTTACTATCACCGGTATTCTCAATTATCAGTGGTTTCACTGGGTGGGGTCTGAAACATCGGCCAGCCAACGAAGCCGTTTAATTTAATCGGTGACCGAACCAATCCCGGAATATAATTGCTACTGCTTGTGATTCGCCCCCACTGCTCGCTACAATTAGATAAGAGCTTGTTTTAGATCAGTCTAACAGCTAATTAATTGATACTTGCATGCTTTATTTTCTAATAAAGCACAGCCTCCATACACTGTATCAACTAACGAGCTTAGACGCGCTAGGAGGGGGATTACAATGCTTGCATACGGCTATCAAAAATTTGGGGGACCTACCGTATTTGAAGAACTTGCACAATCACAACTGTTACCAGCAGCCAATCAGCTATTGATCAATACATTAGCTGTTAACTTAACAGAGGAAGACCGTTTAGAACGACTGGGAACCATCCAGAGCATCGCACTACCAAATATTCCGGGTCACGATGTCGTTGGGCGTATCGTTCAAGTTGGCACTGCTGTCACCGACTTTGACGTTGGAACCATCGTGGCGGCTCACACTAATCATACCTACGCGGAACAAGTTTGTCTGGATAGTGATCTTGCGGTGACCGTCCCAACTGACCTTGATCCGGTTACAGCTGTCAGCCTAGTTACACCAGGTATCATCGCCTACAAGGCAGTGCGTTACTTTGCAGATGTTCAAGCTGATCAGACCGTCATTGTCAAGGGCGCCGGTAGTCCAGTAGGTCTGTTGATTATTCAATTAGCCAAACGATTAGGTGCCCACGTTATCGCGATTGCTAGTGACCGTTATGCCAGTCTGATTGCGACGCTCGGTGTTGATCAATTCGTCGACTATCAACATCAAAATCCAGTCCACGTGTTAGCCGATCGCGGTGATGTCGTGATCAACGTCGCTATCGATGGCGTTGGCGGCAAAGATGACTTAGCAATGGCCAAATTTGATGCGACCATCGCTTCATTCGCCCGTCATTTGCCAGCCACCAGTAAATCAATTCGTTTCCAAGCTATCCAACCGACCGAAGTGATCTCTGATCAGGCCGCCCTACAATTACTATTAAAGTTGCTAGACACTGGCCAATTGACCACGACGCTCGATGAACAACTACCGTTTAACCTCACGGGCTTCATTCAAGGTCACCAACGACTAGATGAGCCCCACGTGGGTCAAGTGGTCGTCGCGCGCTAAAAAAACTGCTTTCAAAAGTTATCCTTTTGAAAGCAGTTTTTTTAGTCAGGTGGTCGCTTATTAAGATCATCGCAGAATTTTGAGCAACCCAATTCACACTAATCGTAACGATTGGGTATATTTCAAAGACCGCCTCAATTAGCCAAGCTCCGTGTACTATGCGAGTTGGTAGACCCAAGCCTCATAAGGCCGTAATTTATTTGGCTGCCGCTCGCCATAATTACTAATTAAGCATTTGGCCGTGGGCGTCAGATATTGATCCAGTGGTCGAGACAGGGTATCGGCTGTGAAATTGCAACAAACTAGCCAGGTCCGCCCTTCCCATTGCCGTGCATATAAGAATACCTGCGGATCATCAGCCCACAAGAGCTCAAACGAACCTAACGTCACTAAGGGGTATTGATGTCGTAATTGAATCAAGTGCTGGTAATAGTACCACACTGAATCCGGATCAGCCAAAGCTGCGGCAGCATTGATTTGATGATAGTTGGGATTGACCGTGAGCCATGGCGCCGCGTCACTAAAACCCGCGTTAACCTCCGTGTCCCATTGCATCGGCGTTCGCGAGTTGTCCCGAGAACGCGCCGCTAATCGGGCCATCATATCTGCCGGTGATAGTAGTTGGCGCTCAGTCACTAAATCACGATAGGCATTGAGCGATTCAATATCTCGGTAACTGGTTAATTCAGTAAAATGAGCGTCAGTCATCCCCAGTTCCTCACCTTGATAAATATACGGGGTTCCCTGCAAGAGGTGTAAACACGTTGCGAGCATTTTAGCCGAACGTACCCGATATGCTGGTCGGTCATCACCAAAACGTGAGACCGCTCGTGGCGTATCATGATTGTTCCAAAACAGGCTGTTCCAAGCCCGCCCTTCAAGTCCGACTTGCCAGTCACTAATGACTTTCTTTAGTGCCACTAACGGCGTCTTACGCGTACTCCACTTACCAAGACCATGCTGACTATTATCAAGTCGCAGATGTTGAAATTCAAAGACCATATCTAATTCGTGCCGATCAGCGCCCGCATACTTCAGCGCATCCGCTGGTGTCACTCCGTGGGTCTCACCAACCGTCATGATGTCAAACTGTGACAACACTTCTCGGTTCATTTCTTGCAAGAATTCATGAACTCGCGGTCCGTTCGTTACTCGAGCATCGCCAAACTGACTGTGCGGTTTCAGTGGGCCATCTGGTAACCCGGGTAACTTGGAGATTTGGTTAATGACGTCCATTCGAAAACCGTCAACCCCCTTGTTCAGCCACCAGGTCATCATCGTATAAACTGCCTCTCGTAAGGTCGGATTCTCCCAGTTTAAATCAGGTTGTTTTGTTGAAAACGTGTGTAAATAATACTGCTGGGTCTGCTCATCATATTGCCATGCTGAGCCACCAAAAGCCGCATCCCAATTATTGGGCGTCTTTTTGTCGTTACCTGAGCGCCAAAAGTAGAAATCACGATATTGATTGGTGCGGTCCTGGCGACTGTGTTGGAACCACGGATGCTCATCAGAGGTATGGTTAACAACCAAGTCCATGATGATCTTTAAGCCCCGGTCATGGGCGGCTTGCAGTAGTTCATCAAAATCAGCCATAGTACCAAAGTCGGCCGCAATTTGTTGATAATCACTAATATCATAACCATTATCATCGTTGGGTGAACGATAAATGGGATTGAGCCAAATGACGTCGATTCCTAATTGCTTTAAGTAGTCTAGGTGGGCCGTGATCCCCTTTAAGTCACCAATACCATCATGATTGGTATCTTGAAAGCTCCGCGGATAGATCTGATAGACAACGGCTTGTTGCCACCACTTGATTGTTGCTGCCATAATTACGATTAACTCCTTAGTTACGCGGTAATGCCCTTGATGAGCTTAACTGGTAACGTATATTTTGATTCCAGTGTACAATTCGCATCCTCAATCCGCTGTAATAGTAGAGAAACCAGTAACGTGCTAATATCCGCTAACGGTTGTTCTACTGTTGTTAATTCAGAATGATAATCACGTATGAGCGCCGTGCCATCATAACCAACAACGCGTAATTGATCAGGAACCGTTAATGACAGTTGTTGCGCGACGTTGAGCACTAGTAAAGCGGTCAAATCATCACTACAAAAAATACCATCATACTGATGTTGTGTCATAATCGTCTTAATTTCCATCATCTTCAGCGCGGGGGTCAATTCAAACGGTAATTCATGGACATGGGGTGTTAGCTGTTGGGCAGTCAAGTAGGCTTCATAGCCTTCACGGCGACCATTCGTTGGCGAACCAGCGTGGGACTTACCAGTAAAAATAGCCACGTTCGTCGCCCCCGCCTGATGCAATGTTTGGGTTGCTAGCCAGCCTCCCTGGTAATTATCCGAACTAACGATGGGAATATTGTCGGATAAGTACCGGTCAAATGAAATAATCGGCAGGCCGTATTGTTGATATTCTTCAATACCTAAATTGTGGGCACCAGCAATAATCCCATCGACCTGATTAGCCATCAACATTTGTAAGTAGTCGCGTTCTTTTTGCGGATCATCCGCACTATTACATAAAATCACCTTATAATTTTTAGCAAATAAGATTTTTTCAATCCGGGACACCAGTTCACCAAAGAACGGATTACTAATATCTGAAAAGATGACGCCAATTAAACGCGTATTCTTTCCTTGCAGTGAGCGTGCCATATTATTCGGCTGATAATGCAGTTCTCGCATCGCCGCGAAAACTTTTTCTTTAGTCTGACTACTCAGGTAGCCATGGTTATTAATAACCCGAGAAACGGTTGTCGCTGAGACCCCCGCTAGCTTCGCAACATCATTTAATTTTGGTTTCATTGTTATCGACTCCAGTATGCTCTGATTGGCGCCATTCCCAGACTTTACCGGTAACTGCCGTAGTGTCACCTTGAACGTTAAGGCGACTCGGGGTAGCGTTTAAGAAGAAACGGCCGGTCATCACGGAATAGCCATTATCAATATAGCATTCAAAGACTGACACATCTATGATTAGCCTTATTTTTATTGTCTGATGGGCCGTTAACTCAACTTGACGAGTCTGACCATAATCTTCGGCAAACGAATTCCCCGTCTGCCGCCGATCAATCATGACCTGACCATGGCTGGCATCAATAGTCACCTGCAGCTGGCCACTTTCCTGCTGATCAGCGATGTTAACCGTGACCGTCTTATCAGCGGGAACCGTCAGCAAGAGTTCAAAGCTGCCATTCAAAGCGGCCACCGTCGCCCGTTGTTGCTCAAAAATTAGGTCATGCGCCGTCGTCCGCAAATCATCCACCGCTGCCACTGGATTTTGATAGAGGTGCCCATTTTTAAGCGTTAGTTCCTTAACTAAGCTCAAACAATGGGCCCAATTTTCACGATCAGTTGGATAGGCAATTTCAGGTAACCCAATCCAGCTAACGGCTAACGCGCGGCCATCCGGCGCATTGATGGCCTGCGTGGCGTACACGTCAAAACCATCATCTAATTGCGTCAGGGCGTGGGGTTCAGTGAATTGTGCCTGGGCTAGGTCCAATTGATCGGCAACTAAGTACATGTTCGGATAAATATTCTGATACGGGGTCGTTGCTTGTGATAACCCTTGGGGACAGAACAATAAGACGGGCTGTTGATCGATCCAGACCAGATTTGGACACTCAATCATATAACCCCGCGCATTTGCGGGAACGTTCAACTCGCCTTGACACGTCCAGGTGGTCAGATTCTTTGAGAAATAAACCAAGATAGCACCGATCTCAGTAGTCGTCTGCGCACCGATCAGCGCGTAGTAGCCGTGGTTAGTACGGATCACGTCCGGATCACGAAACGAACTCGTGTACCCAGCCGGAGCATGCGCAATTAGTGGCCGGGACAGCTTTTTAATGTGATTATCCGTGTCCATCCAGGCACCTAATTGATACGATTCACGTTGCCAGTCGGCAGTACGGACATTACCCGTATACATAATAAATAACTGATCATCAATTGGTAGTGCCGTACCCGTGTACGCGCCGTGTGAGTCGTACGGCGTATCTGGTCGAATCGCTAAGCCCTCATCATGCCAATCCACCAAGTTCTTAGAGGTTACGTGTTGCCATGACTTCAGTCCGTGTACCGGACCGAACGGAAAGACTTGGTAGAACAGGTGCCACTGACCATCAAAGTATGAAAAGCCATTGGGGTCATTTAACAAACCTGATGCGGGCTGAATATGATGTTGCATCCGCCACTTAGACTGGCGTGCCTGGGCAACGAGCTGTGGTAGCTTAGTTGCTGGCCACTGTTCATAAGGGGTATAACGGGTTTTACGATTCCATATCATGACGATGAGCTCCTTTTTAACGTTCGACTTAATTGTCACTATTATAAAACCGCTTACACCGATATGTCAATCGTTTGACATTTTTATATTATATTTTCATGTCAGCGTTTCAAATTCGGCTTTTTAACAAGATTATCAAGCAATCCATTTTTGTATCAAACGCTTGACATATTTTCCAAACTTGTTATTATTGGGTCTATAAAGCGCTTGCATTATTAAACTAAAAATAATTTTAGACTCAGGGAGTGAATTATTATGAATCATCAAGAAGTTGCTGACCGCGTACTTAATGCAATTGGTAAAAACAACATTCAAGCCGCCGCCCACTGTGCGACACGCCTCCGTTTGGTCATCAAGGATGAATCCAAGATTGATCAACAAGCCTTAGATGACGACGCGGACGTTAAGGGGACCTTCGAAACTAACGGCCAATACCAAATCATTATTGGCCCTGGCGATGTCGATAACGTCTATGACGCCTTAATCGCCAAAACAGGTCTTAAAGAAGCGACCCCCGATGACATCAAGGCAGTTGCCGCTGCGGGTAAAAAGAAAAATCCATTAATGGACTTCCTCAAAGTCTTATCTGATATTTTTATTCCAATCGTCCCTGCACTAGTTGCTGGGGGTCTATTAATGGCACTAAACAACGTTTTGACTGCCGAGCATCTTTTTATGGCCAAGTCAGTTGTTGAAGTTTACCCTGGCCTCAAAGGTATCGCCGAAATGATTAACGCGATGGCTAGTGCCCCGTTTACTTTCTTGCCAATCCTCTTAGGATTTTCAGCAACGAAGCGCTTCGGCGGCAACCCCTATCTGGGTGCTACGATGGGCATGATCATGGTCTTACCATCACTTGTTAACGGTAACGTGGTCGCTGCGACCACAGCGGCTGGCAAGATGACTTATTGGAACATCTTTGGTCTCAACGTTGCCCAAGCCGGCTATCAAGGCCAAGTGCTCCCAGTCTTAGGCGTCGCCTTCATTCTAGCTACCCTTGAAAAATTCTTCCATAAACACATTAAAGGGGCATTTGACTTCACGTTTACCCCGATGTTCGCCATTGTGATTACTGGTTTTCTAACTTTTACAATCGTTGGTCCCGTCTTACGAACGGTGAGCGATGCATTAACTAACGGTTTAGTAGGCTTATATAACAGCACCGGCTGGATTGGTATGGGAATCTTTGGTTTATTATATTCTGCAATTGTTATTACTGGTCTCCATCAAACTTTCCCAGCAATCGAAACCCAGTTGTTGGCCAATGTTGCCAAAACTGGTGGTTCCTTTATCTTCCCAGTCGCCTCAATGGCCAACATTGGACAAGGTGCCGCTACTTTAGCCATTTTCTTTGCTACTAAGAGCCAAAAGCAAAAAGCCCTGACTTCTTCTGCCGGGGTCTCAGCGTTACTCGGAATTACGGAACCTGCTATTTTCGGGGTCAACCTCAAGATGAAATTCCCATTTGTCTTTGCAGCGATTGCCTCAGGAATTGCTTCAGCTTTCTTAGGGCTATTCCACGTTCTGTCCGTGGCGATGGGTCCCGCATCAGTTATCGGGTTCATTTCGATTGCTGCCAAGTCGATTCCAGCGTTCGCACTCGGTGGTGTCATCTCGTTTGTCGTCGCATTTATTCCAACCTTTATCTATGCCAAACGAACACTCGGTGACGATCGTGATCAAGTGAAATCACCAACACCAACGAATACCGTCATCAATGTTAATGATGAGATTATCAGTGCACCCGTAACGGGGACTAGCGAAAGTCTCAAACAAGTTAACGACCAAGTCTTCTCGGCCGAAATCATGGGTAAAGGCGCCGCAATCGTGCCAAGCGCTGATCAGGTCGTCGCACCAGCTGACGGTATCATCACCGTCACTTATGATAGCCACCATGCTTATGGCATCAAAACAACTGCCGGTGCCGAAATTCTGATTCACTTAGGATTAGATACGGTCAATTTAAATGGCGAACACTTCACTACTAACGTTCAGAAGGGCGATACCGTTCATCAAGGTGATCTACTCGGAACGTTTGACGTCGCTGCCTTAAAAGCCGCTAACTATGATCCAACCGTCATGCTAGTCGTCACAAATACGGCCAATTACGCTAATGTTGAACGACTCAAAGTCACGAATGTCCAAGCCGGTGAACAGCTCGTTGCGCTGACTGAACCGGCAGCTAGCTCAGTTGCTGCTACAATTGTCTAAACCGATAAAACAAGTATCAACACACGCATAGGCAGCATTATTTACGTCAAAGTTAATGTAATCGTTAACAAAGTTTTTAATTAAGCGTATACTATTTAATAAATAAGACTACATTTTTAATTATTAGGAGGCACACTATGCTTTTAGGTGCAATTGAAGCTGGTGGCACAAAATTTGTTTGTGCCACGGGCACTGAGAACGGACAAGTTAGCGACCGGATTTCGATCCCCACGACAACTCCCGCTGAAACCATGGCGGCAGTTGACGACTATTTTACGACTCATCCCGTTGACGCGATTGGAATCGGATCATTTGGTCCCATCGGTGTTAACCCTGATGATCCTAAATATGGTTACATTACCACTACTCCCAAACCTGGTTGGGGCGACTTTGACTTTCTAGGTCATCTTAAAAGTCGCTTTGATATTCCATTCTACTGGACAACCGACGTTAACGAGGCTGCTTATGGCGAATCAATGATTGGTATCGCCAAAGACGTTCCTAACAGCATTTATATGACAATTGGGACTGGTGTCGGTGCTGGTGTTATTAGCCACAATCAGATTTTTAATGGTCGAACTCATACTGAACTGGGCCACATGCGACTCAATCGGTTACCTGGGGATAATTTCAAATCTAGCTGTCCCTACCATGATATCTGCTTAGAAGGCTTAGCTGCCGGACCAGCAGTTGGTAAACGGACCGGTAAGGCCGGCAAAGATATTCCCATTAACGATCCGGTCTGGCCAATCATTGCCGACTACATCGCGCAAGCATGTGTCAATCTAACCGTCGCCTTCGCACCGGATAAAATCATTCTTAATGGTGGCGTCATGAATCAACGACAGCTCTTCCCGATAATTCGCGAAAAATTTGCGGCCTATCTCAACGGCTACGAAGAAGTCCCACCACTGAATGATTACATCGTTCCCGCTGGATTAGGTAACAATTCTGGAATTGCCGGTGGTCTGTTGCTAGCTCAGGCTGCTTTAAAGAACGCTTAATACCTTGCAAAAAAAGTCCGTCGATACGTGTTTAAACGTATCAGCGGACTTTTAGTTTACAGTCAATTTGTCATTCGGTTAATGAATATATACAGTTAAAACAGTGATAAAGCCAAAAATCACCCCGGGAACATTTGAAATAATAACGGGCCAATCCTTATAGGTCTTGAACCAGCCATAGCCCGTCCATAATATCCCGTTAATCATTGCCACAAGTGGTTGTAGCGGCGATACTGGATCACCTGAGAAATTCGAAATAATTTGCGGAATATACGACACGTACATCGCAATACACGTAAATGTCGCCAACTTACTAATCAGTTTCAGATATTTAACTCGCTTGGGATCAATAGCATCCTTACCACTAGGGTATGCACCATTATCAACTTTGTACTTAATAAATAATCACCCTCCTAAAGACAAATTATACGACACTAACTAAATAATTCAAGGATAGTCATATGTCGCCTGCTATCAATTCGCTATAACTGAGCTCATAGCGAATTGTCTTTGTATTGTGGTCAACCGTTTCCTATTCACACGCACAAACCAAAAGACCCGTATCAACTGCTACGGGTCCATTTAGAAGTTAGGTTGGAATGATTCTGAGATCATTCTGGGGTGGATACTTGACTGCGCTCAGTTACGGTCAGACCGCAATCAAGTCTTCTCAGTTATTTAGTTGTGACCGTGTTGGCAACCTTAACAGCTTGACCATTGAGTTCGATAGTCAGTGGTTCCCCACTAACCAGTTCAACGGTCGTTCCTTGCTGATCAACATCTACTTTAATCAATCGACCACGGAAGTTAACGTGGAATTGATAGTGCGACCAGGCCTTAGGCACAAATGGCGCAAAGGCTAAGGTATCATCCTTCACCCGCATGCCGGCAAAGCCTTGAACGATTGCAAGCCACGACCCCGTCATCGACGTGATGTGTAGGCCATCGACCGTATCATTATTATAATTATCAAGGTCAAGCCGGGCCGTGCGTTCATACATCTCTACCGCTTTATCTTCATAGTGCAAATCCGCCGCCAAAATTGCATGGACGGCTGGTGAAAGGCTGGATTCATGAACGGTCAACGGTTCATAGAAGTCAAAGTTACGTTTCTTCTGTTCCGCCGTAAATTTATCCATGAAATAATAGATTCCTTGTAAGACATCCGCCTGCTTAATATAGGGTGACCGTAGAATATGATCCCATGACCAGTGTTGATTAATCGGCCGTTGATCGGCAGGAATGCTTGTAACCGGCTGAACATCCTTATCCAGGAAACCATCTTGTTGCACGAAGATTCCTAGCTGATCATCATGTGGAAAGTACATCCGATCAACAATATCTTGCCACTTAGCAAGCTCGTTATCTGTAATCTGAAGGTCCGCGCGTTTAGTGGCATCAACTTTTTTCAAGCTAGCCAACGTGTATTCTAACGTCCAGCGCGCCATAAAATTCGTGTACCAATTGTTATTCACGTTGTTTTCATACTCGTTAGGACCGGTGACACCGTGAATCATGTACTGCTGATTCCGTTCTGAGAAGTGAACCCGATCAGCCCAGAAACGTGAAATCCCCGTCAAAACATCGATTCCTTTAGTCTTCAAGTAGGTCTCATCGCCGGTATAACGCGTGTAATTAAAGATGGCATACGCAATTGACCCGTTCCGATGAATCTCTTCGAATGTAATTTCCCATTCGTTATGGCATTCGATCCCGTTGAAGGTCACCATTGGGTATAGGGCGCCGGCTAAGCCTTGCATTTTAGCATTATGGAAGGCCCCAGCAAGCTGATTATAACGGTATTCCAGTAAATTCTCCGTTACTTCTGGTTTCGCCAATGAGAGATAGAATGGTACCCCGAACGCTTCGGTATCCCAATACGTTGCACCACCATACTTTTCACCAGTAAAGCCTTTTGGCCCCAGATTCAAGCGCTTGTCTTCACCATAGTAGGTTGAGAATAGCTGGAATAAGTTGAAGCGAATGCCTTGTTGTGCCGCATCGTCACCGTCAATTAAGACATCCGATAACTGCCACCGTTGGGCCCAGCCATCAATATGAGCCTGCCGCAAGTCTTCATATGAATGCGCACTGACCTTCTCACTTAGTTCAGCCAAACCAGCCCGCATGGCCGCCATGTCCGTATAATCCCGTGAAGTCACCACGAGAACCCGCTTTTCAAAGTTTTTAGTCTCGTCCGGTGCTAACGTTCCCCGGAAGATATTCGTGACCGCCTTTTCAGTTTCCGGTGCATTAACGCCCCGAAAAGCCGTCGCATGTAGCATTTGCATGCCCAGTGTAAAGCGTGGGGTTCCGAAATCATTGGGCTTGGTCTCTGCAAACATACTGCCACCAGTAATCGCATGGCTCTTGTCTAGCACTTGCCAGAATTGTTCATCGTAGTTTGCATCTTCATTGAAGACGTCCGCATCAATTTGAGAAATAAAACTAATTTGGACCGGGTCCGCACTCAAGTTATGAACACTGTAGTGAACATCAAATAATTCTTTTTGTGCCACACTGACAAACCGATCAATCATAAACCGGACGCGCTTTTCACCCTTAGTAATAACAAATGAACGCCGTAAGATCCCCGTATGCATATCAAGATCCAATGTAAAGTCACTGACCGTATCCTTAGCCAAGTCAACCTGATCACCATCAATCGTCATATTGACTTTGATGAAGTTAACTGAATTGATCACTTTACCAAAATAATCTGGATAACCATTCTTCCACCAGCCAACTCGAGTCTTATCGGGATACCAAACGCCACCAATATAAATTCCTTTCAGTGTGTCGTTAGAATAGTGTTCTTCAAACATCCCACGCATGCCCATATAACCGTTACCGATGCTGGTCATACTTTCTTGTAATCGCTTATCCGTTGGTACGAGTTCATGACTAATGACGTGCCACGGATCTACTTCAAAAATACGTTTCATGGTTGTTGCTCCTCCGTAGTTCGAAATTACCGAATAACATCCTTAGTTTTAGGGTCAAAGAAGTGCGCTTTCGTCATTTCAAAAGCAACTTCTACGTTTTCGCCCGGATTATGATAATCACGTGCATCAACTTGCGCCGTAAACTTGGACTTACCAGCCGTGCAGTAAAGCATGCTTTCAGCACCTAAGAATTCAGACACCATGACCTTGGTCTTGACGATTGAATCTGGCATAGCTTCGAGTGCAATTTGTTCAGCGTGAATATCTTCTGGCCGAATCCCAACAATCATCTTTTTCTGATCATAGCCTTGTGCTTTCAAAGCTTTTAATTGGCCTTCTGGAACCGCAACATCTAGACCTTCACCATCCGTTACACGACCATCATGCAAAGTCGCATTAAAGAAGTTCATTGATGGTGATCCCATGAAACCAGCAACAAATTGATTGACTGGTTCGTTATACAATTCGTGTGGTGTCCCAACTTGCATAATCTTACCATCATTCATAATCACGATCCGGTCAGCCATCGTCATCGCTTCAATTTGATCATGGGTAACATAAATCATATTGGTCTTCAAACGTTGATGCATCTGGGCAATTGTCGTCCGCATATCAACACGCAATTTAGCATCCAAGTTAGATAATGGTTCATCCAATAAGAACGTCCCCGCATCCCGAACAATTGCCCGGCCTAGGGCTACCCGTTGCCGTTGACCACCAGATAAGTTGGCTGGTTTCCGTTGCAGATAATCCGTTAACCCTAACTGTTCAGCGGCATTATCAACACGCTTCTTGATTTCAGTATTACTGTAAGTTTTCCGTATCTTTAATCCAAAGGCCATGTTGTCAAAGACTGACATGTTAGGATATAGTGCATAAGTTTGGAAAACCATGGCAATATCACGATTCTTTGGTTCTACGTCATTCATGACCTGTCCATTCATCTTGAAGTCACCTTCAGTGATGTCCTCCAAGCCAGCAATCATTCGTAATGTTGTTGATTTACCACAGCCAGATGGGCCAATGAAGAAGATGAACTCACCATCTTTAATATCAAGATTCATATCAGTAACAGAATATTTATCGTTACCTTCATATTTTTTATAAATGTGATCGAGATTCATTTCAACCATCGAAATCCACTCCCTTGTTTTCTCACTTCTAAGCTACTACGCGTGCAACCGCCCGCAAACGGTTGCTTTTTTATCGATTAGTCTAAGCTACCAATCAATCAGTTAGATTGGTCAGCAATTGAGGTTAATGCCGTATCCGTAACGTACTTGACTAGAATTGGTTGGCCATTAACGGTCATTTTATGATTCTTCACTGTAACAGTTGCATCAGTTAGCATGTTCTGATAACTGCTATCTTCTAACTGCGTCGTTACCGTTACAACTTGCCCTTTTAACGGGATCCAAGCAGTTAGGGCTTGACCATCAGCACGGTAGGTTACTTTAATAATGCCATCCTCAACGACGGTCACTTGATAATCAGCAGCCCGCATAATTGTTTGCTGTTTAATTACCACTAACTTCTGAATTAATGACGTAACATCACCATGACGATCATGAATCATTGTGTCCCGATCGAACAAGGATGGTTGGTGTGTTGCCAGAAATTCTTGGCCGCTATAAATCAATGGAATACCACGTTGCATGAAGATCCAGGTTAAATTATTAACGGCTTCCGCTTCGCTATGCATTAAGCTCATCATTCGTGCATTATCATGATTTTCCAAAAAACGCATCTTCACGTAATTTCCAGGGAAAGTGGCATCTTGCCGTTGCAACAAGTCAACATAACGGTCAACCGTACTTCGACCTTGCCAGTAATCCTTGAAATCACCAAAAACATCGTAATCATATGTCATATCAAACGCTTGATAAAGTTCACTATCAGACAGTCCCGTATAACCCTGTGACCGGAGTTCTTGAATAAAGCCATTTCCAGCCGACTCTGCTAACCATAACGTCCCGGGATACTTTGCATTAACCTGTTGCCGTGCTTCTAACCAGAAATCTAGTGGAACTAGTGGTGCCACGTCACAACGATAACCATCAACGAATTGGCTCCAATATAATAACGTATCAATCTGATACTGCCACAATTCATGGTGCCCGTAGTCTAAATCTTTGACATCGCTCCAGTCACCCACTTTATTCATCAACTGACCATCCGCATCGTGATAAAACCACTCTGGATGCTCCGTTGCTAAGACTGAATCAGGCGAAGTGTGATTATAAACAATATCCAACATCACTTTCATTCCTAATTCATGAGCCTTATCCGTGAGTGCTTTGAAGTCAGCTAAAGTCCCGTATTCCGGATTGATCCCACGGTAGTCCTTAATTGCATATGGCGAACCAAGTGTCCCCTTACGATTGACCTCACCGATAGGATTGATTGGCAGTAGCCACAAAATATCGGTTCCTAAATCCTTAATTCGTTGTAAGTCAGCAGTTACGCCAGCAAAATTACCAGCCTCAGAGTAATTCCGAACAAAAACGGAGTAAATCATTTTGTTACGTAATTGCGTTTGCGTATCGCGTGCCATTAATCTTCCTCATTTCTATGCTTACTAATTGATCTAGAGCAACATGGCTTGATCAACTTCTGGATCCTTGAATTTTGTTTTCAGATATACCCATAACACAACGAATGCCAAGCTTAATGACTGCACCGTCAGCTCAATGGTGACATCAAAGTGAATTAAGCCAATCACCATCGCTAACAGACTACCAATGCCCATCATCATTAACGTTAAGTTAACCCCTTCGCGGAAATTACGGATATGCGTAATCTTATTATGCCGCGACAAGAATAAGAAGAAAGCCGCGCCATTCACAAGAATCAGGTTGACCCCCACAATAATCAATCCGAGTGCCATGAGCATAAATAACCCAATCATTACTTTATTACTCTGGTACCAGGAATTAACAAGAAAAGTGTGGGCGTCCGTCTTCAAATCATGACCTGGAACGTACTTGCCCTTAAATTCACTACCGACTGATTTCACCTGAAACGTACTCGTATGCAAGTTAATGACATTTTGCCGTCCTGCCATATCTTCAGCTGTGAGATCAAAGCCAGCGACATTCTCTTTGGTTTTAATAATGACTTGATGTTTAACATCCTTGAACTGCTGATCATGATAATTCGCGACTTTCATCGCCGTTTGCATCTGATTGCTAGCCATCATCTTATCAATATGCGGTAAGAATGGTGATAAGTTAAAATTCGTTTGATGATTATAATAAAACGGAATTGGCATCACCATGACCGCCGTCAAAAAGATAAATATCACGATAATTTGCAACCAGTTGAACTGGTCTCGGTTGGCAAACATTCTTCGAGGTGAGAAGAGGCTACCAAAAAACCGGACCGGAAAGGCGGCTGTTTTGTTTTTCGTACGCTGCATCCAATTTCACCCCTACTAAAATTTGTTTTAACCCTTGCTCCCACCAGCGAGTAATCCAGAAACGAAGAACCGTTGAAGATAGAAGAACAAGGCTGCAATTGGTAACGCCACTAAAATCGCCCCAGCTGAGAATAACACCACTTGTTGATTTTGCGCGTTATTAATAAATGTTTGTAGTCCCACGGCAACCGTGTAATGTGATTCAGACGTCAATAAGAACTTCGCCATCAGGTAATCTTGAACCGGTGACATGAAGGCCCACAATGCTTGAACCGCAATCATTGGTTTAACTAGTGGTAACACAATTGACCAGAAAATCTTAAAGTTACCAGCACCATCTAACTTAGCTGATTCATCCAAATCATATGGAACGTTATCAAAGTATCCCTTCATCAACCAAGTATTTTGTGGAATCCCACCACCAATGTAAATTGCCGTCAAGAACCAGTAATGGTCCAAAGCATTCAACATGTTAGCTAAGACATAGTAAGCAGTCAAAGCGGCCATGGTTGGAACCATTTGAATAACAATGAAAAACGTCAGACTAAATTTTTTACCCGCAAAACGATAACGACTATAGACATAACCGGCTAGTGTGACAACAATCACTTGAACCACCATACATGAAACGGAAATAATCATGGTATTCAGATACCAGCTACCATAAAGGGTTTGCGTAAATAAATTCTTAAAGTTAACCAACGTCCACTTGCCACCAAAATCAAGGACGAAGGCTTGCACGTTAGCATCCTTAAACGCCGTAATGAATGTGATCAGAACGGGATAGATAATAATAATGCCGAGAATGACCATATACAGATACGTAAAGAATTCTTTCCAGAAGCGGTGCCGACGCGCGCTATTTTGTTTTGAATTGGCATTCTTAGGTGCCACTGCTTGTGCATTATCCATAACACTAGTCCCCCATTTCAAACGCGTGGGTCTTCTTGAAAACAATCAACGAGATCCCAATAACTAAGACGGAAATAATTAACGTTACGGCCGCAGCCAATGAATACTGTGGTGATGTCCCCGTCGTTAACTTGTAAATCCATGAGATTAGGATATCCGTCCCACCGGCATTGGCACCCACATCACCAGGACCACCTTGGTTAAACAGATAAATCATCGAGAAATTATTAAAGTTGAACGTATATTGCGTTACGAAGATTGGTGCTGCGATGGCAAAAATCGTTGGTAACGTAATTTTATTGAACTTCTGCATGACTGTCGCACCATCTAGCGTGGCAGCTTCGTATAAATCTTCTGGAATGGCTTGTAGAATCCCAGTAATCATAACGTAGATATATGGGAACCCTAACCAGCCTTGAATCATAATAATAGCAACTTTAGTCCAGAACGTATCTGTCATCCAGTGGATTGGCGCAATGTGGGCAAATGGGACTAAAGTGTTCCATAGACCAATCACTTGCACGTTAATCGCACCAGCAGAATCGTTAAAAATATTTGAAAAGCTCATAATGGAAACAAACGCTGGAATTGCCCAAGGGAGTAGGAAAATCACCCCAAAGAAACGTTTACCTTTGATAAAGTTTTGGTTGGCAATCACGGCTGTGGCAATCCCAATAATAATCTGTAACGTGGTAGCACATACCGTCCAAATAACGGTCCAACCAAAGACAGCGTTAAAGGTTGCCCGATAACTGCTCAGGAAGAACATTGACGTAAAGTTCTTGAACCCAATCCAGTCCAATAACATAGCCGGTGGAATATGGGCAAAATCATAGTTGGTAAAGGCCATCAGTAATGTAACCAGTACTGGGAATACAATCGTAAAAATCATTAAGATATAGGCCGGTGTGGTTAATAAATAAGCAAAACCACCATCCACTAGACTAGCTCCCAATTCTTTAAACGTATGGGAAACCTTTTTACCATTATTAATTAATTGTGCAACGTGTTTAGCATCGTAAAGGTTCGCAATATAAAACACGATGAAAACGATCGTCAATAGAATCTGCAATGTCCCATAAATCATCATGAACAAAGAGTTGTCTTCCATTGAGACAGAACCCAATGTGACTAAGTTAGCAAATGCACTGAAACCACCAAAAATGAATTCAGCAACAAACGCTAATAGAATAACGATGAAGCCGACACCTTTAATGGTCTGACCATTATATAGCTGACCTAGCCCGGGAATAATTGACAGGCGTTGCGCTTTTTTTGCATCTTTTTCTTGCATGTCGCCCGCACCCCTTTCCTAAATAAATTCTGAATTTAGTCCATTTTTTCTTTTAAAAAGGCTGAGACAAAACGAATTTTGTTTCAGCCCCCTTAAATTACAATTTAATTACTTATCATACTTTTGTGAGATATTAGTTAAGATCGTCTTTTGTGCTTTATTAGCAGCTTGCTTTGGTGTCATCTTGCCACTAGCAGCGTTGGTAACCATTGTTTGTGCTGGTGTCCAAACTTCTGACATCTGTGGTAAGTTAATCAAAGGAACATCCTTATCGTATTGCTTTGAAACGGCCGTAGCCATGTCATCACCAGTACTTACAGCTTCCTTACGAGCAGCTGTATTTGCTGGGATTTCGCTAGCAGACTTGTACAACTTGTTTTGGTTAGTCTTGTTAGAGATGAAGTCTAACCAAGCTTGTGCAGCCGTCTTGTGCTTAGAGTAGTTTGAGATTGCCCAAGCTTTACCACCGGCAAACGCTTGATAATCCTTACCGTTGTTTAACTTAGGTAAGACAGCAACACCATAATCGATGTTAGATTTCTTATAAGTGGCAGCCATCCAAGGACCATCGATAACAGCAGCCGTCTTGTTAGACGTAAATTGTGACGTTACAAAGTTTTCGTTTGACGTTACATTTTGCATCCCACTTGGCCAGTACTTCGTAAACCACTTGGTCATGTAAGTTAAACCTTCGACGGCACCGGAATTATTCAAGCCCATCTTCTTAGCATTTGTGTTATCATCAGCAAAGACATAACCACCGTAGCCTTTGATAACACCAAAGGCATTGTAGAAGTTTGTCCATTGAGTCAAGAAGGCAACTGACTTCGTCTTATCATTAGCGTAAGCATACTTCTTGTCAGAAGCTAACTTTTCAAGTTCCTTGAAGTTCTTAGGTGCAGTCTTGATTAACTTCTTGTTGTAGTACAGAACGTCAGATTCGATCGTTACAGGCGCCGCATAAACCTTGTTCTTATAAGTAACAGATTTTTTCCCCGTTGCATTGTAACGACCACTAGCCAACTTAACTGTTGATAATTGACCTTGTGACGCCATTTGACCAACCCGATCGTATGGTGCCATTAAGACGTCAGGACCCTTACCTGAAGGCCCATCCAGCTTCAAAGCATCATCTTCATCAAGCATAGCCTTGTATGAAACCTTGACCTTAACGTTGTACTTCTTTTCAAACTTTGGAATCACCGACTTCATATATGACTTATATGAAGGATCCGCTGAAACCTTTAACGTCTTGTCCATCTTTGAACTACTAGATGAAGATTTACTATTACCACAACCTACGAGCGTGAGTGCTAAACCAGTGGCTAGGACACCCATCCCCAACTTTTTCCAAGTACTCATAGTGCTTCCTCCTTGCGAAGTATCTTAATTCATTTACCATAATTTATTATGCAACTGTGCAAACGCTTTCGCAAGCGTTTTCGTAATGTTAACGTTAACAGAATAATACTAAAAATAAATCCTAACGTTTGAAAACGTTAGGATTTATTTTTATATCAGTCTTCATACCAATTAATATAAAGATAGATAGGTTACTTAAATTTCATCACACATTTAATATATACCAATTTAAGGATAAACTTGCACTAGCATTGATTATACCGACTTGACCACTAAACTGCCCCAAGCTGGTAAAGTAACTTGTCGTTGCTCACACGTTGTCTGTCCCTGTGTGAGCAACACTTCACCACCTACAAATGGGAGCGTATAAGTTTGTGTCTGTGCGCTTAAATTGCAGACAACCGCAGCCCGCTCGTTACCATCATCAATGAGGTAAGTAAACAGCTGTTCAGTACTTCCCAACATAATAAACTGTCCGTTAGCGAAGAGTCCACACTGTTTTAATCTTAATAGTTGCTGATAATAGTGATAGATGCTATCGGGATCAGCTATTTCTGCTTGAGCGTTCATGCCATCGGTCTCACCATGCTTCCATGGTAAGTGATCAGAAAAACCATGATAAACCGTATTATCCCACTGCATTGGTCCCCGTCCTGCCATTTTATGTGTCCGATTCAACATCATCATGATTTCAGCCATCGATTTGCCAGCAGCTTTTGCGCTGGTAACAAAAGTCGGTACCGTCTGATCTTCAAAATCATCAACATTTTGGTAACGAATATTCGTTAATCCTAGTTCTTCACCATAATAAATAATTGGAATTCCACGTTGCAAATACAAGGCCGTCGCCAGTGCTTTAGCGCTTTCTTGTGGATAGTCAGGGTCGCCATAACGAGTCGCTACCCGCGCCATATCATGATTATTCCAATAAAGCGTGGGGAGGCTGGTGTCTGCTAGCGCCGCTTGAATACCGACCGTGCTTTGCTTATAAGCCGTCACATCCATCGGCCGGGGCTGAAACATATCAGAAAAGCTTGAATCATCCTGAGTATTGTCATCCGCAAAAGTCCTGAACGTAATCACCTGATCACACCCATCCGTTCCTGGCTTCGTATAATCAACCATCAAATGTGGATCCGCGGATGATGCTTCGCCAACCACATAAGTCTCAGGATGTTTGGCCTTAATGGCAGCCACAAAATCATGCAAGTACTGATGAACTTTTGGCAAATGCGCATAAAACATATCGCTAATAATCGGGGTTACCTCACCACCCTTGCTTGGATAGGTTTGGCGAAAATCGGCCTTAGCAAGATGAATAAAGGCATCTAAACGAAGACCGTCAATCCCTTTTTCAACCCAAAACTCAGCGACATCGCGCATCGCTTGTTGAACCGCTGGATTTTTCCAATTAAGGTCCGGCATCCGTTTATCAAACAAATGAAAATAGTATTGTGGCCCACCCGCTGGATCTTTCGCCCAGACGCTACCACCAAAAAACGAACCCCAATTATTGGGTCGCCCACCATCAGCTGCGGGGTCTTGCCACAAATAGTAGTCCCGATACTTGCTCTGCGGATCGGCTACGGCTTGCTTGAACCACGGATGCTGGTCTGAGGTATGATTTAACACAAAATCAAAGATAAGATACATGCCATGCTCATGAACCGTTTCAATCAGCGCTTCAACATCTGCCATAGTTCCCAAACTAGGATCCACCTGATAATAATCGGAAACATCGTACCCATTATCAACCTGTGGGGACCGATAAATCGGATTTAGCCATAATGTTGTAATGCCTAGTCGTTTCAAATAAGGGACCTTTGCCGTAATACCCGGAATATCACCGATACCATCATGATTACTATCATTAAAGCTTTTAGGATAAATTTGATAAATTGTTTGCTGCTCATACCAATGCTTGCTCATCTGCTTAAACTCCTCTTAACGGGTCGATTCGGCAACCGACAACCGTGAATTAATGATTATTTTTGCTTGATCATGTGGTTTTAAAAGACTACTAGAATTAGTGATGTTGGCTAACAATAACCGTGCAGCAGCACGCCCCATCGCTTCAAGCGGTTGCTTCATAGTCGTCAAACGTTTGGCCGCAATCTGATTTAATAACACCCCATCAAAACCAATAACCCCATATTCTGTAGGAACTTGACTGCCTTGATTGATAATTGCTGTCTCAACACCAATTGCCAGCCGATCGCTCGCACAAATAAACGCTGTATTCCGTGGAAATCCGGACCAATGAGCCTGCACGTATGCTGTTGCAACGTGCGAATGATTTGCTAAACGAATAATTTGAGCACTAATATGATGGGCTGTAACATACTCTTGAAACCCTCGCTCACGATCCAGCTCAAAGGGCTCCGCAACTGCAATTCCAATAAAAACCAGGTGCGTATATCCCAATTCTGCTGCATAGTGCGTACTTTCATGAATCGCCTGATAATTATTCGTATCAACATAGTCGTATCCCTGGCGATTACTACCAACAAAAACCACCGGCTGATTTAAGCGCTCAACCCACGCATAGTCATTTTGACGAATACCAGTCAAAATGTACCCATCACATTCACCAACCTCATAGCTATTTCGAGTGGCAATTTGTAAGGCGTATTGATGTTGATTTAATTCATTCGCAATACCTGCAAGTAGCATCATGTAATAGGGTTCCGTAGTATCCATATCTTCAAAAATCGTTAGTTTAACAACTCGGGTTCGCCGCCCTACTAGCGCCCGCGCTGCCGCATTAGGGTGATAATTCAGTTGTGTCATGACGCTTAAAATCATCTCCCTTAACTCAGGACGCACCTGCTCTGGATGATTAATGACCCGCGAAACGGTCATTTTTGACACATTGGCTTTTTTTGCGACATCGTTTAGCGTTACCATACTCAAAAGTGCCCCCTATTAAACAGTAATATACTGACTACTGTAAAGATTTAATTTGGTGAACTGAGTGACGTTTAACAATTTGATGCGGCACAATCACGGCTGTCGATAGCTCATCAGCTGGATGATCAGCCATCGCAATCTTGGCAGCTTCTTCACCCAAACGTTGTGGAAAGACTGCAATCGATGTCAACATGGGATGCGCCAAATCAGAAAAAATCGAATTATTAAAACCAATTAGTGAGAATTGTTTTACTTTCCAGTCCGGATCATTATGAAGAACCTGTTGCAGTTTCAGTGCCAGCATATCGTCGACGGCCACAAATCCAGTAACATCGGGATACTGCTCAAAAAACTTATGTAGTGTTTTTACACCCGCTGCATGAGTTTCAAACCGTTCTTCCAGCATTATATTTGGTAAGTGATTTTGCATCATCACACGTTGATAACCAAGCATCCGGTCACTTTGAACCATCCGTGACAAATCAGAATATAAAAAACCAATCCGGCGATGACCATGGTCAATTAAATATTGGGCCGCATCCGTACCAGCTTGAATATTATCATTATCAACATACGATGTTTTATTGACTTCTTGATAAGGCTTACCAATCACAACGTATTGAACGTCAAATTGTTTCAACCGTTCAACTACCGGATCATCCTTTTCAGAATACAGTAAAATGAAAGTTCTAATATGTCCCTGTGCAATCATGACATCAATATTATGCACCAGCTCGTCACTTGAAATACCCGTGGCTAATGTCGTCATTGACCCATTTTTACTGCATACTTCATTGATACCCCGGATCATCTCTAAGAAAAATGGGTTAGAAAAGATCTCGTGATGATCCACAGGTAGTACCACCCCGATTGTATTGCTAGCCTTAGTTGCTAGGTTCTGCGCATTAAAGTCTGGCGCATAGTTTAATTCTCGCGCCGCTTTAATGACCTTATCACGTGTTGGTTTACTAATAATCTTACTACCATGCATTGCACGTGATGCTGTAGAAGGTGAAACACCCGCACGCTGGGCAACATCCTTGATAGTTGCCATCATGATCCCCCCGATCTATTTGAATCTATCCTACTAAATATAAAACGTTTTCATCTCTATTGCAAGCGATTGCATAAATTTGCATTATTTTATTAATTATACCCTATGACAAAACAACTGTGGCTAATAAAATAACCACAGCTGTTAAAAAACTATCCAATTATCGTTTCCAATCCGGCCGCTAAAATCCCGCCTAGTAATGGTCCAAACATCGGCACCCAAGCATAACTCCAATTAGCAGTACCTTTATTGGGAACTGGGAGTATCGTATAGGCTAACCGTGGGGCCCAATCTCGCGCTGGATTGATCGCAAAACCAGTCGTTCCACCCAAAGTTTGTCCTACAACTACAATGAGCAGCCCCACCATCAATGGTTTTAATCCTTGAGTAAAATTACCTAAATTCAACAACACAAAGATAAAAAAGAAGGTCGCAATCGTTTCACTTAGAAAGTTAAATACAGGATTACTAATGGCCGGCCCAGTCGCAAAAATACCGACTTGATTGCCATCTGCTGATGTTTTGGCTGCTTGAAAGTGTGGATAATACTGAATAATAATGATAATGGCACCGACGAAAGCACCAAAGAATTGTCCCAATAAATACGGTAAAACGTTGGTCACTGGTAAATAACCAAATAGCGCGAAACCAACTGTTACCGCTGGATTCAAATGACCATCTGAACCAAATTGGCCAGCAACATACACACCAAATGTGACCGCTAGTCCCCACGCCAAACAGATAAACGTCCAATTTTGATGCCGTGCATAATTACCTTTCAAATTCATGGCGGCACCACTACCAACACCAAACACAATTAAAACCATGGTGCCTAAAAACTCACCTAAAAAGCCGTGCATGCTTAATCACCGTCCTACTTTATTTTTAATGGCGTTAATTGAGCTTCAACATCCGTAAGTGAAACATCCGCTTGCAACAACGAGGCTGCCGTATAAGCACTTTCAACCAAAGCCGTATCATACAAATGAACAGTTTTGTCACTCATTTCAATGGCCATTTCTAAATTCATTTTGGCACTACCGAGATCATAAAAAGCTAATAATTCGTCCGCCGTATTGGCCTCAAATGCTTGTGTAATCTTAACCATACTGGTACCAACTTGATGATCATCCGTTCCACCAGCAATCGTTATCGAAACATCCTTCGCAACTTGTGCTAATAGACGTTGAACACCAGCAGCAATTTCTGGAACATGTGAGACAATGACAATTCCCAAACTCATAAGATTCCCTCCGTTGCTAATAACGTTGTAAATAAATAGCCACTCGAAACGGCACCTGGATCAAGATGACCCACTGAACGTTCACCTAGATACGAAGCCCGCCCCTTTTTAGCCACCATCGGTTTGGTGCTAGCAACTGCATCATCAATAACGGTCTGTGTTAACTCACCGTCCTGAACAGCTTCAACAACTGGCGTCCACACGTCAATTAGCGTTTTGTCGCCAGTTGTGGCCCCACCTCGTTTTTCAATTCCAGCTAACGCGGCTGCTAACAAGACGTCTAAGTCTGTATCAGTCTTACTTTGCTTGGCCATTTCTAAGAACGCCGTCCCATATAATGGCCCCGAAGCCCCACCTACCTTGCTAATTAATGCCATCGCCGTGACCTGAAAAAGTTTGGTCAAATCATCCGGTTGAGTAGATAATGCTGTCTTAACCGCTGCTAAGCCACGAGCCATGTTACCACCATGATCGCCATCACCAATCGGTGTATCTAATTCGCTTAAATAGCTTTGGTGTTGCTCAATCTGTTCTGCAAACTTGTTCAACCATGTTGTTGTGTTTTCAACTGTTAACATTTTCAGTTCCTCCTTATGACCACGCAATTGTTTTAACCGGATACAGTAAGTAATCTAACCATTGTGGATCAGTTATCTCAAACATCGTCAATGAGATGCCAGCCATATCAATAGAAGTCATGTAATTACCAACTTTCATAAAAGCTGGTTTAATTTGACGCAATGCCAACTCATCTAATAGGTCATGACAAAAAACATATTGATCCATCAAAGGGGTTGCCCCCATTCCATTCACCAAAACTGCGTATTGGTGATCTGACTGAAGATTTCCCTCATCATCCAATTTACCTAACAATTCTTGGACAAGCTGTTTCGACGGCTTAATTTTTTCGCGCCGATAGCCTGGTTCACTATGAATGCCAACGCCAAACTCAATTTCATCATCGGCTAACTCAAAACCTGGTTTGCCAACCTCTGGCACCGTGGCCGCGGATAATGCAACCGCAATGGTTTTAATCTTTGGCAAAACGCGCTTTGCTAAGCTTGCCAAATCATCCAGACTAGCGCCTTGATCAGCCGCTGCCCCGAGAATCTTGTGCATAAAAACGGTTCCCGCAACCCCCCGCCGACCCTGAGTATACAAACTGTCCTTAACAGCAATATCATCATCAACCACTATCGATTTGACTTGAATATCATCTAATTCGGCCATATCCTTAGCCATATCAAAGTTCATGACATCACCAGAATAGTTCTTCACGACCAAGAAAACACCCTTGCCCTGATCAACAGCTTTAATAGCAGCGTAAATCTGATCTGGCGTTGGTGACGTGAAAACTTGCCCTGCCACGGCTGCACTAAGCATTCCTGGGCCAACAAAACCGGCATGGGCAGGTTCATGGCCACTACCACCACCGCTAACAATGCCAACCTTATCTTGCATTGACGCTTGATCACTTCGAACCATTGCTTCTGTATCCGGTAATTTAGTTAGGTACTGTGGATAAGAACGTACTAATCCGTCTACCATCTCGTCAACGACATCTTTGGGATCATTAATTATTTTTTTCATATTGTTGTCCTTCCCTTCTCGAATTAACAAGTTCATTCTATATGAATCCGCTTTCAAAAATAATGGACACTTTCCTCGTTTTGTCCGCCACTTTACGATTAGTCCATTAATTCGGATGCGTTATAATAAAGTTAAATTGACCGTTAAGAAGGTGTCTCAATGCAAATCATTAATGAACCCCAAAACGCCCTAAATCAAGCTATTCAGGGTATTCAATGGGCCTATCCAAATTTAACATGGGTTCCTCATACATTGGGATGCTATGACCGCAATTTTCAAGATAATCAAATTCCATTAATCGCTGGCGGGGGTAGCGGACATGACCCAGCACACTGGGGCTATGTAGGAGCTGGTATGCTGACAGCCGCCATTATGGGGCAAGTCTTTCAACCACCCACACCACAAGAAATTATTAAAGTTACTAAGCAAGTGACACAACAACGCCGGGCCTTTTTTATTGTTAAGAATTTTCCAGCAGACGTTGCGGCATTCACTGCTGCTCAACGACAACTACAAGCAGAACACTGGCAAACCGGACTATGTATTGTCGCAGATGACATTTCAGTTGATAATGCGTCCCTCAAGCAACGACGTCGGGGCGTCGCTGGTACCATTTTAGTTCATAAAATTCTCGGAGCCGCTGCTGTTCAAGGCGCCTCCATTAACGAACTTAGTCAACTTGCATCCACATTAGTAGCAAACATTCATACCATCGGTGTTGCGGCAAGTGGCGCGCATATTCCAGGACAAGCAGCGGTATCGTTCGCCTTAAATCCGGGAGAAATTTACTATGGCATTGGTATTCATGGTGAGCCTGGCTATCGACGTGAACCGTTCCAGTCATCAGAACTACTGGCACAAGAATTAATCAGTAAACTTCATCTTAATTTTCAATGGCATGCTGGTGATCATTACGCGGTGTTCGTTAATTCACTCGGTGGTACAACACCAATGGAGCTCATGGTGTTCAATAATGATGTTCATGAGTTACTCACTTTAGCTGCATTGGAAATTGACTTTAATAAGGTGGGGACCTTTTTAACTTCTAACGGAATGCACGGCTTGTCCCTAACCCTGCTAAAATTAGCTGATCCTGCTTGGTTGACTGGCTTAAATCAGCCAGTTACAACGTCTGCCTGGCCTAACTAGCGCAAAATTTTGAGTGTCATTTCGATTGCGGCAATTGCATCCTGTGACAATGTTTCGTAATCTTCAGGATGATTAGCCACTATATTATGTGTTAATGATTGTGCAATCCCTAAACACAGCAGCCAAATCAAGGCCGCGGTTTCAGCTGTTTGCGTTTGCATCAATTCAGTTAACAATGCTACTAAGTGATTGCCAACTAATGCTGTCACATCAATTTCATGTTGGGAATTGATACATTCTGCGTAGAACCGGCGATTGGCATCTAGCTCGTAACAAACTAGCTTAATAATATCAATCCAAGGCAAATAATTCAGATTACGTTCAACCGTTTCCGCCAATGTGTCATCAATAAACCAGGTTAATAATTCATATTTATCTTGAAAATAATCATAAAATGTTTGCCGCCTAAAATCGGCAGTATCCATAATTGCCGTCACGGACGTCCGACTAAAGCCTTTCGTCAAGACGACATCATGAAATGCTTTCGCAATCTTTTTCTTCGTGATATATGCCATCTAGACGCCCCCCATGCTAAGTTTTATCAACATTGTATCGATAACTATGAGTCCTGTCCAACAGGAGCTAGATATTAATCATCACATGAAACGCTACGAAGAGTTATAGCGTTTTTCATGATGATATTTTTTATACTAACTATAACTAACAAAATCAAGCCTAGCATTTCACCATTATTTACACTAAAATACATTCAACACACTCAGGGGGGCTTCAACTATTATGACATCATCACTCACAGTTAAACGAATTCCGTTACTTGGCGTACTAATCGCCATGCAAATTATCTTAGGTAGCTTACTTTCAATCCAATTATTGCTAACTAAAATTTCCTTTGCTTTCATCATCATTGCCTTAACAGCACGCTTGTTTTCACCTTGGATTACGGCGGGCAGTGCCGCGTTTGCCAACCTTTTGGGGATGTTACTATTTCCTAAATTTACTTTTTTTCCTGGCTTTCTCCTGACCGCATTTTTAACCGGACTAATCTTTGGCCTGGCATTTCACCACCAAACTTCCTTAGTGCGTGTTCTGGTTGCTAACTTCATCGTGGCTTTTATCCTTAATCTATTTTTGAATAGTTTATGGCTACACATCATGTATTTAACGCCATGGTCAGTTTTGCTGACGACTCGTATTATTCAAGAAATTGTTACCTATATTTGTTACTCAGCTATTTTGATTGTCTTATTTAAAATTCCAATTCTGGATAAACTAACGACTCGTTTTAAGTTACAGTAGTCACTAATTATTTCACTGATTAAGTGATGACTACTAGTATTCAATCCAAATAAAACACGAAAAAATATGCGATGTGTTCTCACAACCCATGTTTTTTCGTGTTTTTTGGAGGCCACCACCCCGAACCTACAGGTGCCCTATTATGAAATTTCTATTAATTTAATGCCGCGACCATCCCGGCCAAGAACTCTGCCGCTGCACCCACAAAAATTTGTTGGGAATGGTTAAAAATCGGCGCTTGCTCATCCACATTAACGGAAAGGACGTGCTGAGCACCAGCCATCCCGGCCAAGTAATCATCATCACCAGCGACCCCAATATTAATCAATACTTCGGGTGCAACGGTCACTGCCATTGCACCAATCTGTTGTTCAATGCTGAATTGTTCCATGGCTGTCAACGGCTGAGTAACGGCAATTGCCGCTCCAATCCATTTTGCCAATTGTTGTGCTTGCAGCAACACGGCTGGCTCCATGGCACCTCGACCCAAGGCCACAATTCGCTTAGCTGTTGCAATACTCCCAACATTGACTGGCACATCCTTGGTCAAGTTCAAACGTTTCACCACACGATGCAAGTCGGCCACAACCAAGTGTTCAGGTGCCGTTCGTACCCCAGTTGTTGGTACGTCAGCATCTTCATCATTCAAACTCGTCGCAGCAAATGTCAGTGCTAGTTGGGCAGTTGTCCCAACAATCAACGGTAGCGTCGCCACGTCATTTCGCAACGCAACTAATGGCGAGTGCTGCGTATACGCCAACTCACCCATCAGCGGCATCAGCTTTTCGAATGGCGTCAGCGCATTCTGGCTAGCAAACAGAGCCGCCAATTGCGCAGCATTCGTAAATGAACGCTCATCATCCGCTTGCTGAGCCGCATTAAAAACACTTGTCTGCAAGGCCGCTATGAGTGCTAATACTGGTGACAATTCCGCTAACGGTGGTTGCTCTGTCAACGTCAATTGACGCGTCTGATCCGTTGCATGTTGCCAGATTCCCGCTATAATTGCCCCAGCAAATAACTGCCCCAGACTTTGCGCACGCTGCATCACCAGTTGCCCTCGGCCCAATTGACCAATTTGCTCAGCTGCCGTAACTGGTACACTAGCAAGTTGAATGTCAGCCATCGCCAATCCATGCAGGCCCAACGGTATCACTTGGCTACCGACAGTGACGCCTGGCTGATCAGCAGTAACCATAAAAGTCCCCATCGCATCCGAAGGTGTTTGTGCTAGGATTAAATAATCGGTCGCCTGTGCAACATTCAATACCGCTTTAACTGTACCCGTTAATCGCCAGCCAGCCGTTACAGGTGTCGCCTTGACTGTGCTACTAGTTGTGACTTGTGATGGTAATGTCGCCAACCCAAAAATTCGTTGTTGTGTAAAATACCGTTGACGCTGTTGCAGCGTTCCAAATGTCAACACAACATCTTCAACCTGCCAGTTACTTGCAAATATCTGTGCTAGTCCAGCCGAACTCTGTGCCAAGGCCAACGTACTTAGAACACGCTGGCTCAGCCGATCATTCGGCAACGGATCATCTAAACCAAACTGTTGTGCAAGCGTTGTAAGCATCCCTGAATCAACTTGACCGGTCGATTCAATCTGCATTGAAAGCCCCATTAGCTGACCCCGTGTCAGTGCCAACAGCCGCTGCCACAATTCTGTTTGTCGTGCCGTTAAATGTAATTCCATTCCGATCCCTCACTTCATCCGTCATCTAATAAGTCTAACTTACCACATTTTTGGTCTTCAAACGAAAAAAGCGAATAGCCCTGATCATCAATAGCCGCTATCAAATCAGAATAGAGCAATAGTCCAAACTTACATTAGACTACTGCTCTATTTCAATTATTACTACTCAGATTTTAAATTAGACGCAACAAAGCCATGTTCTAAAATCCCCATATAAGCCTTTGCGCGACTGACCACCCATTCGACATCATCCATCGATTGAACGTCATGGTTCTCCCGCATGTATGCCTGAAATTCCATAAAAATCTGATTATAGACTCCCATGATCAAGGCAATTGTTGCCTCACGATCAATATCCTTGCGGAGCGGCATTTTATCAAGTACCCGGCCAATCATTTCCCGGGAAATAGCCATTGCTTTTTCATACAAAATTTTTATTTGTGCTTGTATTTTTGCTGGCAATCGCTCCAAAGCACCATAAGCTTCAATCATAACTTTCATTTCATCCGGATGGTCTTTACCAAATGCTGCCTTATACTGAGCGCTTCGAACCATTAAGGTTACTAAATCATCCGGCACATCAAAAATCTGCTGATTAATTGTGGTAATAATCGTATCCGTTGCCGTTTGAACGGTGGCCATGTACAGCCCCTGCTTACTGCCATAATAATGAAATATTAGTCCCTTTGATACAGATGCCACAGATGCAATCGCATCCGTCTTAGCATCACGATACCCATACGCCGCAAATGCGTGCATAGCTGCCTGCATAATCCGTTCAACTTTGGCAGGATCTTTAGGGACTGATCGCGTTACCGCCATGTGACGCACTCCTTTCGTTTACTGAGCTAAATCGCGCCGCCGATAACCCAATGCCGCTATTACTAATAGTAGCACAGTTAATGCTAGACACCAGCCACCAGTGACCCAATCCAAAGACTTGATTGGAACCTTATTAACAAAACCAAGCGGCGTCAAATGACGGGCCCACTTCGGCAAATCTATCAAGTTACCGAGATATAATGAGAAAAAGGCATAAAACAACCATGCCCAAGCAACATAGCGCCATTTAGGTAGCCAACCAGTTAAGACACTCGCCACCGCTACCATCACTAGCATCGCTGGTCCATAAGCACAAAAGACGTGCCAATACGTTATCCAATTGATTGGATCTTTCATGCTAACTAAGCCCATCAAGTACATGCCGCTGAGACCAGCTAATAACACGGCCATGCCAGTTATGAGTGACCATCCAGTGTAACTAGCCCACACATGCCACCGTGATGTTGCCGTTGCATAGACTTGATGAAGATACCCCTTCTGCTCATCATTAACTAGTTTCAACATTAACTGAAGGGCTGGGATCAGGGCAACAATCACCATTACAATAGCCAAAATCGCAATAAAATTTTTAACAATCATCCGGTTAGCTGCTGCTAAAGCCGATGCACCCAATAATTGTTTAATCATCGGGTTGCTCTTAGCCAAATCACCGATTGTATTGAATACCGAAGCATACGATGCGCCTAGAATAAAGTTACCTAATAGCCATGCAATAATTAAGCCATGCGATTGGCGCCACAATAAGGTTGCCGGACCACGCAATAATAGACTAGCTTGACGGCGACCACGGCGTTGCTCGATCAAGCCCGCACCCAAATCAAGTTGAACATTTAAAAGGGCCGCAACACTCAAACAACCGATTCCTACCAGCAAGTACAGGCTAACTGGTAACCATTGATTTGTCTGATAAGCATCTAGTTTTTCAATCCAACCAAAGGGAATCCACCATGTCAATCGTGGGTGACTGACATCCGTGCCCATTCGTGCGACATACATAATCCCCAGCACCACATAGCTCAACATCGTCGTTCCACTAGCGCTATTCATGACTTGGGCAATTAATAATGTCAACATTCCAAAAGCCCAGCCCAGTGCACCTAATCCTAGACCAATCAACCAGTTACCTGGGGTCGTCGCCCCGGGCAACTTAGCAACCGTCAGCCCTAATCCAAAAAGGATTCCCACTAAACCATTCAGCGCGGTCAGCTCGACCGCGCTAGCCAGTAGTGGAGCCAACCGACCAACAGCATGAGCCCGGACTAACTCCAACAAGCCATCATCTTCATCACCCCGAGACGTGGCAACGGCCACCATAATATTCATAATAATCATGAATATGGCAATAAAAACCACCATTTCGGTTGCAAATACTTTGGCAGTCGTATAAGGAGACTTGGCCGTGAACGCTCCAAATAGGGAAATCATCGCTGGCATTTTGAGTGTCTTAACAATTTCATTTAATGCTGTTTGAGTCCCATAAATACCGTCAAATTTTGCCGCAATTGCCGTGAATAGCCCCGTTAATACAACAACCCAGATAAGTAATTTTTTCCAATCACGTCTTAGATTAAACTGAATCAGTAATCCAGTTCGAGCAAATAATCGCATTGCCATCCGTTTCACTTCCCCTCAACCGTCCGTTTATCCGTCGTATAATAACGCATAAACAAGTCTTCCAGTGTTGGTGGCGTCGTCGTTAACGTTAAGAGTTGGCGACTAGCTAAATATTGCACCACTGTCGTTAACTGATCAGCATCAACTGCTAAGCTGACATGGTTTTCACCATGACGTTCAGTGACGCCGTGGACACCTGCTAATGACGCTAGATCCGTTAATGGTTGTCGGGTTTGCACATCAACAGTGGTTCGGGTCAAATGTCGCATTTCAGCCAGGGTCCCCGTCTCAACGATTTGACCTTCTCGAATAATTCCAATACGATCACACATTTTTTCTACTTCTGAGAGAATATGGCTGGATAGCAAAACACTCTTGCCTTGTTGCTTTAAGGCAAGAACTTCGGTTTGGAAAGTCTGCTCATTTAACGGGTCCAAGCCTGATGTCGGTTCATCAAAGATATAAAAATCAGCCTCCTTTGAAAATGCCGCAATCAACGCAACTTTTTGTCGATTTCCTTTAGAATAAGTACGAGCCTTTTTACGCGGATCTAATTTGAAGCGCTTAACCAGAGCATCTGTTTTAGCAGTGTGCTGACCACCATTTAATTTTAAGAATAAATCAATGATCTCACCTCCGCTCAAATTCGGCCATAGGTAAACATCCCCTGGCACGTAAGCAATCCGTTTATGAATCGCAACACTATCCTGCCAAACCTCCTGTCCAAAGATTGTTGCCTGACCAGCGCTTGCCTTTAAAATTCCAAGTAGTATTCGAATCGTCGTCGACTTACCAGCGCCGTTTGGTCCAATAAATCCAAATACCTCCCCAGCATTAATCTCAAAGTTAATATCTTTGAGTGCTTGGAATTTTCCAAATTTTTTCTGTAAATGTGTAATTTTTAATAATGGCTCATTATTCATATAACACACTCCCATTCCTAACAATAGCTACCAACTTAGGACGTCCTTTTTATTGATATCGCTATCATAGGCGCTATTGACTAGCAAGTCAATGACTAGCTGGTCAATAAAAAATATTTCTTTAAAAGGGCTCACTTAACCCTTCTTCATCAATCTCTCGTGCTAGTTGTGTCACCTAAGAATCGCTACCCACTTACATTTAATGTCCAATTACCGCTTTAAAAGTTGCTAATTTTCAGGCACCCTCACGATAGACTAAAAAACGAGCGCGGAAGCAGCAACCTTTTGCGCCTGTTTCGACAATATTGACAGAAAAATTGTGCGCAGTTTCTTAAGAAAAAACTTCTTCTCAAGAAACTGCGCACAATTAGTTTTGTCCCAGATTCGTTTTTTAGTGTGACTCGCGCCCTACCCAAGCTAAGTTCAAGTCGTGCTTGGTCATAATTATTTACTAGAATATAGTTGGCACTAAGCCACCATCCGCACGTAATGCTTCACCAGAAAAGCTGCTGGCAAACGGACTAGCAACAAATACAGCTAAGCGGCCGATTTCTTCCGGACGAATTAAACGTTGGATTTGTGATAACGGCCGGTGGTTGACCATGAAATCATGTTCCCACTGATCCCTTGGCAACTCCGAATCAGCATACATCTCGTCCAACATTGACTGAACGCCTTCAGTCAATGTTGACCCCGGCATGACCGTATTAACAGTTACATGGCTACCAACTGTTAGCTTCGACAGACTCTTTGCCAAAGAAAGGTTCATCGATTTAGTCATCGAATATTGTGGCATTTCACCCGATGGCATAACTGCTTCTTCACTCGCAATAAAGATAATCCGACCAAAATCTTGGGCCAACATGGCTGGTAAATAATGTTTCGCCAACCGATTGCCAGATAACACATTCACTTTAAAGAAACGCTCCCAAGTCGCATCATCGATCTCATCATAAGCCATTGGGCCAAAGATTCCCATATTGTTGACCAGTACGTCAACCGTTGGAATTTGTTGAAACATTTCATCGGCTTGCTGCGGATCACTAATATCATACGGTGCGGCCATCGGATTTGTTGCCGGATAAGCCGTAGCTAACTCATTGACAACGGCTTGCACAGTATCCGCACGTCGACCATTGATGATTACGTCGGCACCTTCCTTAGCAAAAGCCACGGCAATGGCGCGACCAATCCCCTTCGTTGAGCCAGTGACTAACACTGTTTTTCCTGCTAAACCCATTTCCATGATTCAAAATCCTCCGTTCTGATTTAAATTGCTTGTTTAGTCTAACTAGTTTGCCTAACAAACACAACTGATTAATCTTCACTTTATCCATAATGCTTTAATTATTTCCCGGGTAATAAACAAAAAAGCCCGCCAGTTTTTTCGGCGGGCTTTTTTATGTACGCGACTTAATCCGCGCTTGTTTTAGCATATTCCTCTAACACTGGCATCACATAGCGCTGTTCTGCCTGTTTGCGAGCCATGATGGCGTCATCCATGTCAGCAAACTGCTGATTCAAAACTAAGCGGCCCCGATACATTAACCGTGCGACCCACTTCTGTGAGCACCGGTCAAAGGAAACCCCAATGACCCCGCTCCGATTCCGGCTATTCGGTTTCAATCGATCGACCGAAGTTCCTTGATAAAGTGGCAAATTATCACTACGTCCCATGTTTTTACGGGTTTGCGGATTTTCAAAAATATTCTTTCGACTAACATCTGCCCGTAAACAACCGCAGCTCTTCGTGATCCCTTTCCGTAACCGATAACTATCGACAACTACTTGTCGTCCACATGAACACTGACACAACCACCGTGCATTACCATTCGGCGCACTTTCAGCCCGTTCGATAACGGTCAAACGGCTGAAAGTCTCACCCGTTAAATCCTTAAGTCGCATCAAAATCACCTCACTAAGCTTTCTACGTAATCAGTCCGATTATTTTCAGCACAACCGAGCTTATACTATATAATTTAACCCGATTATATGAAATATTTGTGATAAATAAAAAATTTTTTATAGTGAAATATGCGTATTAAACCATATTATCTAAATGATTTGCGTGCACTCCACCTATTCCAGCTTTGTCTTTTATTTAGAATACTACTATTACGATTATATGTCACTTTTTATCATTTACATTATCTTTGACCATGTTGACACAAAATAGCGTTAGCCTTCATACAGTCTAACGCTTTATACGTTAATTTTACAAACGATTTTAAACAGTTAAATAAACCAGCCCACCGGCGCAAGTCCCAGCCAACTAAGCACATCAACACTAGTATCGGTCGAAACAAATGGTTGTAGGGCTTGTTTAATTTCTGATGTCGTGGCCAGTGTCTGTAAATCATACCAATATAACCCTTGCTTATTATGGCCAACCAGCGTCCAGCGCCCTAATGATTTTAACGTTGGCACTTCAGTATCGAGTTCCGCAGACAGACCTTTCACAAAGACGTGCATTGTTGGCAACCAAGCCCCATCATACTGTTCTGTGTCTCGCCGTAATTGACTAATCTGTTTCTGTAAATTATTAGCCGTCCGATACAACCCTAGTACAGCCAAGATACCGATCAGTAAGAATAATATCCATACGCCTATTAAGTCCGTATTACCTTGCCGAAGTATTAAAATCAAGAACAGTCCCCACACGAAGACCCCCGCATAAAGACTCACGTTAATTGTGTTCATTGCTTGATCACGTAGGTGTAATGCAACTTGTAACCGAACCTTGGGATCACCGGACGTCACGGTCGTTTGTTGTAGTGCCGGTTGGTCACTACCAGTATACACAATCTGGATATCTGGCTCTTGTACTTGTACTTTGGCTAATACTTTAAACGCACTATTATGTTTATTCAGATCCGCCACAACGGCTTGTGGTACATACTCAGTAAAAATACGATAACGCGTTGCAACTTTTTTGAATTGATACCAATTACCCCGAATGGCCGTTAATAAATACCGACGATTAGCTTGTGCATTTAACCACGCTAATTCCTGTTCGGAACCCTTTATTAAAAACCGATGCCGCCACATACCAACCACTTCCATTTTTAAATTAAATAAACCCAATCGGTGCTAATCCAAGCCAACTAACAATCGATATAGAAACGCTATCTCCCACGACGGGCTGTAGCGATTGTTTAATTTCAGTTGCACTTGCCAGCGTCTTCAAGTCATACCAATACATCCCGTGATGATCTTGACCCACGTAAACCCACGCCCCCAGACTAGTTACTTTTTCTGTATCCAGCTCGGCAGACATATTTTTCAAGAAAACATGCATTGTTGGCCGCCAAGCATCATCATACTGTTGCGTAATAACTCGTAGCGCGTTCGCCTGCTTATGAATCCGACTCGCTTGCCACGCGGGATAGAAGGTAAAAATCAGCCATACAAACATTCCCCAACTGGCCACGTTATCACTCACGTTCAGGCCAATCACGATCACAGCCAGTATCAGGCCAACCACTAGCCTGATATTCATGACATTTAACAAATGTCCTCGTTGCGCCAGTGCAATTTTCAGCTGCAACGGCGCGTCTTGGTGATCCACTCGCGTCCCCTGCAAACCAGCCTGAGCCGTGCCCGTATAAATCACCTGTACGGCGGGCTTCGTCAATTGTAGCTGCGCTAACAATTTGAACGGTGTGTGCTGGTCATCAATTTCAGTTGCAACGGCACCACTAACATATTCACTAAAGACTTGATACTGCGTCGTCGTTTTTTGAAATTGATACCAGTTCCCCCTGATATGCCGCAGTAATTGCCCCCGTTTTGCCTGTTGATTGAGCCATCGCAATTCCTGCTCTGAGCCCTTAACCGCCATTTGATATCGCCACATATACTCACTTCCCCGTTAAATTAACCCGTAACCCGCTACAATCCCGCCTGCTCACAAATTTGATTCAATAATTGCAGTCGTTTTCGCTCGGCTGCTAAAACTGATTCGCCACTCCCCGTAATTTCATAAGTATGGACATCATTTTCGTCGACCCGCTCTGTCATCAAATAATCTTTCGTCATAGCATGCAAGTTCGTAAATAAGGTTCCTAAGCCCAACTGTAGCTGATTATTCGTCATTTCGGCAATCTTTTGCGGAATAGCTTCACTGGTAATCGGCTGGCGAACGCTGACCAAGACTAAAAAAGCCGCTTCCGTCATTGGTTCATACTTATCAATTAATCGTTGATAAAAATTAGCTGGCATAATCTTATCCCCCAAAAAAATCATTAGTTTATAAAAGCGCTTTCTTTCTCTATTAATTTAATTATGGGCCACCGTTTTCTTAAATGCAACTCCATTAGCTAATTCCCACCAAAAAATCGGTAGCCACTTATTAACGCGGTTACCGATTACTTTAATGTATTTGAACATCTGCCACGACCGTACTTGTCTCATACGGAAAATGTGATTCAGAGACTTCAAAGGGCTGACCATCATCCATATAACTAATTTGATTGATAACTAACACAGGATCGTTTAAAGTCGCACCCATTGCGGCTACATCATCAGCTGTGACTCGCGATGCCGAAATGATTCGATGTGAGCCCGCAATTTTCTTACCACTATTTTTTTCTAAGTAGCCATAGACGGACCCCTCTAAAACTTGTTTTGTCAGTGTCACAATACTAGTTGGCATAATCGTATGTTCATAAGCCCAAACTTTACCCTCAACGTACCGCGTCCGGCGAATGACATAAACTGGATCCATTTCATCAATTAATAATTGTTCAGCTTCTCGCTTAGTTGGCAAGCGGGCCTGTAATTCAAGCACCTTACTCGTTACTTTTTTACCCGCATTAGTTTGTGTCGTCCCAAGTGGCCGATCTACTAACGTTTCCTGGCGCCGTTCAGTTAAACCGAAATCTTTACGAACAAAGGTCCCAGCACCACGCTTTGAGTAAACCATTCCTTCGATAATTAGTAATTGAATGGCTTTATGGATCGTAATTCTTGTCGTATCAAAAGTCTCAGCCAATTTATTCTGATCAGGCATCAGTTCACCCGGCGTATATTTACCGGATTTAATATCTTGACGCAGACTATCCGCAATCGTTTCATATTTATAAGCCAAATTTCTCACATCCCTTTTATCATTTGGTCTTGTCAACTAGTTTACCCCTTTTAGTAGCTAAAGGAAATCATTTGTATATACTTTTATTGGCTTTGTTTAATTAACAACCATTCTGACTGACTATCCGTGCTTATTTTAGCTTAAAGACCCGAATAACCAAGGTGACAAGACCAGAATGTTACTATTATTATCTTGATTTTCCGTTTATTTAAGATGTAACCGGCTTCACTCGTTCGGTTTTACTTGCACCGCTATCAACTTTGGCGTATGCTTTAATAGTTAAATTCAGATTAAAAAAAGCTGTGACAAGATGAGTAGTCTAACTAACGTGCTTAGAGAGTCGTGTTCCTCGGTGCAAAACGATGACGTGATTAGTTGAAGATGGTCTTGAAGAAGCTGCTGGGCCATCCCAGTCGGAGCGATTCGTTACAATCATGATGAGTCCCGCATGGGGAAAATCTCGGTGGTAACACGCAAACGCGTCCTAGAAAGCATTCGCTTTTAGGCGCGTTTTTTGTTCCCTTATTAATCTGAATTAACCGATTTGATCTTTTATCAACGGTTATTAGAACTTATTCATTCTCAATATTTAAGGAGTGTTATACCATGCAAAACAAGCAATCTAATTCAATTCGTACCGTCGTGGCCACTGGGATCGGTGCCGCCGTTATCTTCGTTCTCATGAAGTTCGTTGCTATCCCAACAGGTGTCCCGAATACCCAAGTTAACGTTGCTATGGGCTTCTTGGCCTTATTAGGCGCAATTTTTGGACCGGTCGCTGCTGGTTTGGCCGTCTTTATCGGCCATGCCTTGAACGACTTTGTGACTTACGGCTCACCTTGGTGGACCTGGGTCATCGTTGATGGTCTGATTGGGGTCGCTTTCGGACTAGCCAAGAATCGACTCAAAATTGAAAATGGTGTATTAGGAACGGCAAAATTAGTCTGGTTTAATATTTACCAAATCATCGTCAACTTTATTGGTTGGGTACTTTTAGCACCAACTGGTGATATTATTATTTATCATGAACCGGCCAACAAAGTTTACCTTCAAGGTGTCATTACTTGGATCGCCGATTCCATCTCAGTTGCCATCATTGGGACCATTCTGCTAGTCCTGTATGCCCGGACACGGACCCAACGCGGAAGCTTAAAAAAGGAACGTTAATAACATGAGCGCACCTATTATTAGCTTTAAAAATTTCTCATTTCAATATAATAGCCAAACGGAACCGACCTTACGCGATATTAATCTCGAGATTTATCCGGGGGAAAAGGTGTTGATTGCGGGGCCGTCTGGTTCTGGTAAATCCACATTAGGGCGCTGTCTGAACGGCCTAATTCCACAATCCTACCCAGGAACAGTGACAGGTCAGGCAACCATCGCTGGACAAACAGTTACTGAAAGTTCAATTTTTACGTTATCCCAAGACGTCGGCACCGTGCTTCAAGATCCCGATAGCCAATTCGTGGGGCTAACCGTAGTTGAGGATATGGCTTTTTCACTCGAAAATGATCAACAATCACAGCCGGTCATGCGACAAGCAACCCAGCAATGGGCTCAAACCCTCGATCTCCAAAATTTGTTGACTCATCGGCCACAAGAATTATCTGGGGGGCAAAAACAACGGGTTGCCATGGCCGGTGTCCTGATTGACAATAGTAAAATTCTACTGTTTGATGAACCGTTAGCGAGTCTTGATCCGGCATCGGGTAAAGCCTCGATGGCACTGATTGATCAGCTCACTCACACGCAAGAACTAACCGTTATCATTATTGAGCACCGTATTGAGGATGTCTTACAACAACCGATCGACCGACTGATCGTCATGCAAGACGGGACGATTGTGGCTAACGACCGGCCCGAAACGATTCTAAGGCAATCACTCATGACCCAATTAGGCCTACGCGAACCGCTATATCTTTCCGCGCTCAAACTAGCCGGTGTTGATCTAGCGACCTGCCAACATTTAGATAACCTCCAAACCTTACAAGTGCCCGATCTCACCACTACATTGCAACACTGGACGGCAGGTGTTGAATTACAAACACCCGTCGTTCATAATCAACCGTTACTTGCAATTAAACACCTAACATTTGGTTATGAGCCCACTAAACCGATTATTAATGATGTCACCCTTACACTCTATCGAGGTGAGATGATCAGCCTCGTGGGTCAAAACGGGACTGGTAAGTCAACGTTAAGTAATCTGATCACCGGATTCTTGACCCCGCAATCCGGTGAAATGCAGTTTAATGGCCATTCGTTAGCTGACCAATCAGTCAAAGAACGAGCTGACCAGATTGGCTATATTCTTCAAGACCCTAATCAAATGATTTCTAAAACGATGATTTATGATGAGGTTGCTGCCGGTTTGATCCTCCGAGGTGTCACTGACGATGAAGTAAAGCGCCGTGTCCAGGCCGTCCTGAAGGTCTGTGGTCTCTATGAGTTTCGCCACTGGCCTATTTCTGCGCTCAGTTTTGGTCAAAAAAAACGCGTCACGATTGCGGCTATTCTCGTCTTAGAACCGGCCATGCTGATTCTGGATGAACCAACCGCGGGCCAAGACTTGCAACACTATACTGAAATGATGACCTTCTTAACTAAGATCAATCAGGAGCAACACATGACGATTATGTTGATCACGCATGATATGCACCTAATGTTAGAATACACGGATCGCACGATTGTCTTGGGCCACGGCAACATTTTGATGGATGCTCGCCCAGCCGATGTGTTGACCAATGCATCCGTTATTCAGCAAGCTTCCTTAGCTAAGACAAGTTTATACACCCTGGCGGAAGAACACCAATTGGACCCGACGGAATTCGTCGCCAAATTCGTCCAAGCTGAACGGGAGGCGCGTTAGATGCAACATGAATTATTGATTGGGTACAACGACCGCCATACCTTTTTAAACCGACTCAGTGGCAGTACGAAACTGCTCTGCTTTGTTGGCTTATCAGTTATTGGGATGATGACCTATGACACGCGCTATCTAATCGGTGTAATGCTTTTCTCACTGATTCTGTTCCGCTTTTCAAAAATTCACTATCGCGATATTGCGTTCGTACTTAACGTCATTATTGGCTTTTCCGTTCTAAACTTAGTGATGGTATACGTCTTTGCGCCCCATTATGGCGTCTCGATTTATGGCACCGAACACTTACTGCTAGGATCTTCTGATCATTATTTTAACTTGACGGCCGAACAGCTCTTTTACGAATTTAACTTGCTATTGAAGTACACTTTTGCCGTGCCACTCGCCTTGATTTTCCTAATGACGACTAATCCTAGTGAATTTGCTGCGAGTCTCAATAAGATTGGCATTTCTTATCGCATCAGTTATTCGGTAGCGATCGCGTTGCGTTACATTCCAGACGTTCAAGCTGATTACCGCACTATCAGCCTTGCACAACAGGCTCGGGGCTTTGAAATGTCGAAAAAGGCGCATTTTATGACCCGCATTCGCGGTGGTATTCAGATTCTACTTCCCCTGATTTTTTCAAGTTTAGATCGAATCGAAACCATCAGTCAGGCGATGGAATTGCGGCGTTTTGGCAAGGGCAAACGGCGCAGCTGGTACATGGCCCAACGTTTCAAACGTAACGACTATCTCGCGTTAACGCTAGTTGCTCTGCTGATCATCCTCGGCATCGCCCTCTTTAAGGTCAACGGTGGGCGTTTCTGGAATCCGTTTAAAGCTTAAATGTTGCCACGACAAGTTATGACTAGTCTTTCGTACTATCCTTGAATAACATTTCAAAATACCTTTGCCGACCGGTTTAACGTCGACAAAGGTATTTTATTTATCTCTAACCTTATCTTTCATGGTCACGAGACCATTATTCTATTCAGCTCACACCATTATGCCAAAGCCGACTTAAAACGGCGACTTTAAAATTGATAAACCCAATTTTAACGGCTAAACTGAAGTTAAGCCTTACAAAAAGTAAGTATAACTGACTCGAAAGGATGTTTTATTGTGACTAGTTTTAACGAACCACTCAAATTCAAATCTGGTGTCACTTTACGCAACCGCCTAATGATGTCGCCGATGACGACCACTCAAAGCTTTTACAACGGTAGTATCACCCATGACGAAATCAACTACTACACACAAAGGGCCGCTGGCTTAGGTGCCGTGATTACGGGGGCGGCCAACGTTGAAGACCTTGGTAAGGGGTGGCATGGCGAACTTAGCATCGCTCATGACAGTATGCTACCCGGTCTAAGTGGACTTGCTCATGGTATTCAAAGTCAAGGCGCCAAGGCCATCGTTCAGATTTTTCACGCCGGTCGGATGACGCACCGAGACGTCCTAAATGGCGAACAGATTGTCTCTGCTAGTGCCGTTGCGGCCCTGCGTGACGATGCGGAAACCCCACGCGCAATGTCGATTGATGAGATCCACGCAACAATTGCGGCATTCGGCGAAGCGACTCGTCGTGCGATTCAAGCCGGCTTCGATGGGATTGAATTACACGGTGCTAATACTTACTTGATCCAACAGTTCTTCTCACCACATAGTAATCGCCGCACGGATGAATATGGTGGTCACACACCACAAGCGCGGTTCCGTTTTATTGACGAATTATTAAAAGCCGTCTTTGCAGCCGTAGATCAATATGCTGACCGGCCCTTCATCGTTGGCTATCGCTTCTCACCAGAAGAATTCGAAAAACCAGGTATTCGGTTTGAAGATACCCTTTGGCTACTCTCACAACTACGGGAAAGTCGGTTAGATTACGTTCATGTCTCACTCAACAACTATGATCGTGTTTCACGAGACTCGCAGTATCAAGATAAATCCATCATGACCTATGTGCACGAAGCGTTACAAGGTAAATTGCCGCTAGTTGGTGTTGGCGGCGTCCGGACCCGCGACGATGTCAAAACTGTGTTACAAACTGCCGAACTTGTCGCAGTGGGCCAACAATTACTTTATGATCCAACTTGGGCCGTCAAACTCGCTAAGAACGCTGACGACACCATGGTTACGGCACCATTTGAAGAAGCCGTTGAGGTCACACCACTCAACCGGCCGCTGTATGAATTTGCGGCCGCTCGCTACCACAGCGTCATTAATAGTTAATAACATCATCGACTGAATTCAAAACGGCCACTGAAAATTAAAATCAGTGGCCGTTTTTGTTTCACGTGAAACATTTAGGCTTTCAATAACCAATTCAGTTGTTGTAACGCACGCTGATGGTCACCTTGATATTGACGCGCAATATAATAATAAGCCAACGTTTCATGGGCCGTTGCTTGCCGGTCGACGGGCAATTGATACTGTTGGTCAAAGACCTGTTCAAATGCTTCTAATGTCGGCGCAGCGGGTTGTTCACGCAAACAAAACTGGCGCAGTTCCGATCTAGTCATCCGATCACGGGCAATCGGTTGGCGGTCTTCATGCGCAGCTAAACGTTGCTGTAGTGCTGCTTGCATACCGGCATCCGCATTGTCCGCAAGCCACTGTTGAATTTGTAACCTCGTCGTTTGCGTGGCTAATTGTTCAAACCAAGCCAGCGACAATGATTGGCCCCACCGGGTCGTCAATAAGTGCTCCCAATCCGCACGTTGGGTCACCTGCTGATGATACTGCCAGCCCCAACAACTATTGAAGACATCGTCATAAAAACGCGTCGTTTGTTGTTCATCTAACTGTTGAGTCACCTGATTAAGTGCGGCAACGAACCGATGATCAAGCATGGCTAGGCGCCGAACTTGAATCTTTCCAGTCTGTCGATATTCAGTCACCATTTGCCCGAATTGATAAGAGTTCACCAAAGGGCGTTCGGTCGCTGGTGGCGTAACTTTTTCAAACTGTTGTTTCGCCATTGGTCGCTCCGGACGCATCACGATAATGGCCGCCAGCCGCTGTAAATAACGTTGATAGGCGTGACTCTGGCGCAAGGTTTGCTCGGCCTTCACAGCACTTTGCTGCGCTTGTGCCTGGCGTTGTTGTTGATTGGCCACAATTGCTTGACGTGCCGCCTGCTCAGCCGCTTCGATCACAGCTTGTTCATCATGGACTAACCACTGATAGGTTTGTTCAGCGGGCTTTAGTTCCTGTAATGGTAGTTGCTTGGTACGACGTTTTAGGTACGTCGTGACGGTTTGGGTCGTTGTTTGTCGCAACTTGCGCGCTTGGGGGGCTTGCTCAGCTGGTAATTGCGGTAGCCATGGCTGGGCAAACATGATTGTTGGTACTGTTGGTACAGCGGTAGTCAGTGTCTGATACTGGGCCACCGCATAAAAGTTATCTTCTGTCGTAATCACCATCAAGTAACGCGTTTCGGCGTTCATGAACTTTTTGACGCATTCAGAACCGACAATCAACTCACGATGATTATGCTTGTTTTGAACATGGTACTCATAACGAACCGGCTTATGACACAATTCGCAATGATGCCATGCTTGTCGGCTTTCATTCGGATTAACAACGTACGGCAAGCTCGCCAAAAGTTGCCACTCATGACTACAGTCAGTCAGCCATTGGCCATGATCTTGTAAGATCAAATTACGCACAGTCGGTTTCAAGAAATCGCTGTCAGCCTTTACCGTTACGTGTGCGCGTAATAACGCACTAATTTGTTGGAGCGTGGTCCGCCGTCGAGCTCGTTCACTTAACAGAAAGAAACGATTTTCAGCGGGGGTTATTAAAGTTGTTGCTGCCGGCAATGCCGTCCACCCCTTTCAGTAAAAAATACCGTTCTAGCATACCATAACTTCCCTACTAGATGCGAACGTTAGTTCTTTAATTAACGACAATTTTTAGTGGTCTTACAGTTATCTTGCATCACAGTTCGTTTGTTATCAGGCCTTTAATTATTACGATTAAATCTCGGCACTTTTTGATAATTTTATTGATATTACGATTGTTGTCAAACAGCCCAGGTGCTAAACTATCCGCGAATCAAAAAAGATTCACTTTAAAGGGGATTTTGAAATAAAAAAATTAACATCAGTCGTTGCAACACTTGCTTTGGCATTACCATTGGATGCCAGCCCATTTGCCATGACCACCACGGCTAATGCCGCCACGGTAACCCCAAAAGCCACTACCCATGCACTCACTAAAGTGACTCACTTCCCCGCCATCACGATGCATGCGAAAGCCACCACGACTTTGAATACAATTCACTTTGCCGCCAATCGGGCAATCGCCTTTGTTAGTCCCGTCAAAGCGAAACTAAACACCCCAACGTTAGCCTAACGAAAGCTAAGAAAGTAGCACCAAAATTAATCAAAAAGGCCACCCAGAAGGGCCCTAAAAAGACACCTAAGACTGTAATCAAAAAGCACAGTACGGTCAAAATCACTATTAAACATGCTACACCAAAATTGACGCTTAGAATACCTGCCAAAATTTGATCAATTTCGTAGAAAATAATGAGTAGGCCGATTAGCTAGAAATTTGATCTAAGTTAAGCTAGCGTTTTGACGGCCATTACTAGCAATCACTGTGCAAATTAAAACGCCCCCATGAAAGTCACCTTTCATGGAGAACGTTTTTTTGTTATGCCATCATCAGTATTAACCACTGACAGACAAGCATTTAATTAATCAAACATCTTCTTAGTTGCCTTTAACAAGGTCTTTGGATCCTTATCGTAACGTGGTGTCTTGACCAAGTTATCCATTGGGACCCCAGCAAAGTGATAAGCGGCAATCTCACCAGAGCGGACCGCACTCTGTTCCGTGAAGATCATCTGGTATGGCTGTTCCGCAAATTCACCCGTAAAGGCTAAGTTCGTCGAGTGCTTTGGTAAGACTTCTGGCCGATCAGACTTAGCCCGGTTATTAAAGAGCGCGGAAGCATATGGCATGTATACCGGAATATTGTTCACGATACTGTCCAAGATTTCCTTTTCCTTATCCTTAATATTGCCTGGACCCGGATCCACCTTGGAAAGTTGGCCGATTAATTCTTGAGCCATTTCCTTACCCGTCATCTTGATATACGGCTTGTTAACAAACTCACCTTGACGCCGTGGATACAAGAAGTAGCCCCACAGAACTGTTTCGTTTGGTTGCTGTGTCGTAAAGTGTGGTTGGTGGTGCACCACGATCGACATATTAACATCCTTTTGGTTCAACGGCGTAATTGGCGTAGTTGATAAGAAAGAGTTCAACGCATTCCCGGGTTCCTGGGTGGTGATCCGAACGATTTCATTTAAGAATAAATGGTTCTTAGTCGTCAACGTGAAGCTGACCCATTCGCTAGCATTCCGATCGTTGAAGAACTTATCTGGCGTCCCTAAGTTATAGAACCGCTCAGTGGCCTTTTTCCACAAACTAGCACTGACACCATAATCAATATTTTCGGGTGCGGGCGTGTTGTAATCACCCATCGTTGCAGAATCGGTAATCGAACCGTTAGTAAAGATCACCGCGGTGTCCTCGTCAACTTCGACTTCTTCTGTTTCACCAGTCTGCGCATCCTCAATGACTAAGCCCGTCACCGTAATTTCGTCTTGCATTGGCGTGTCTTTAAATTGCCAGTCCTTAACAATCTTGTTATCAATGAAGGTCACGCCTTGCCCTTGCAAGTACTTGATCAATGGCAAAATCATGCTTTCGAATTGATTGTAACGTGTCCGGTTAACACCAACTAAGTGTTCAATTTGTGTAAATTCATAAATCATTTGATGCATGTAACGCCGCAGTTCTTGAGCAGAGCTTTGCGTTCTAAAGGCAAATGTTGTTTCCCACATGTACCAGAAATTCGTCTGGAACATGTGTGGATCATCCTTGAAGTACTCAGCAATCGAAACGTTGTCAAGCTTCGTTTCTTCACTATCAGGCATCATAATCAACTTAGTCAGCAAAGTCCGATCCTTATTGTTGAATCCTAACTTACCAGCATTAATAATGCCTTTACCGCCCTGCATCAAGCGGGCAATATCATACGTCCGATGTTTCGCATCAAAATCACGCGTATCTTCGGCTGCCGTCATCCCAGGCTCAGTTACCGATGGAATCCGGTCCAATAAATCCATTAAGTCAACGTACGTCCTGTAATTCAACATCCGACCGCCGCGAGCAACGTAGCCGGTTGTGTTCTCCATCGGATGATTCTTATTCCAATACTCATTGGTAAAATCAGTTGTGGCACCACCATCGTTCGCACCGTGCATATCCACACCATAGAATGTGATGTCCTTACCATCCCAATGACCATCTTGAATCAAGTAGACCGCCGCGGCCATGTTCGATAGCCCGGCACCAATCATAATTGCTTTACTTTTGACCATAAATAACGCCCCCAAAATAGGAATTAGATTCTGATAACGCTTACAAGTACATTATACAACTTGGATAGTGATTGTCTAGTTTGAACTAGAAGTTTTTATGTTCTTGGTGCTTTCTTAATATTTGTGCTAGTCAACCAATTTCTGCCCATAGCGTAACACCTTTTGATGACTTTTCTCCAATTAAATACATTGTTTTTAAGAAATATTACAATTTTTCAATTGACCCATCGCTACCACGAGTTCTGACATTTATTACATAACAAATTGATCAAAAAATAATCGGTCAAAATTTTCAAGATTCATTTTTACATTATAGATTTATTGCTATTAAAAATCTGTTTTAAGTATGTTTAAATCTGCCATAGTATTTTCTTATACCCAATCCTATACTAAATGTCAACGCACGCCACCGCTATGCCTAACAGTAAGCGATAAATACACTAAGGTACCCAACAAGCAACTGTACCATATCACACTACACAATATCAGTGCGTCTAAAACGTCTCAGCACAATTCCTTAGAACTTTCACCTGCCAATTTAATAACTGCTATTTAAATCATAACAAAATAAAAAGACGCTATTACTAGCGTCCCAATTCTTTATATAGATAATCTAACAGCGTTTGCGCAGTCTTAACGCTTAAGTTATCTATTGAGCTTTCACCGGTCTTAAGCCGTTGTATAGCCGTGATAGATAATCCTGTATCCTTCCCAATCCGATAAGCAGTTAATTCACTGTCTAATAAGTGTTGTATCTGTTGCGCTATATCAATTCGTTGCACGCTTTTAACCCCCGTGTTATAATGTTTTATGTAAAAGACAAGGCTAGCTGCTCTAACCTTGTCCCGCAAGTACGACGCAATATCTTGGTTGCTATCTCTTATGAGGTAGCTTTTTTATTGCCATTATAAACTTGAACCACATTAGATCAGTTTCATCCCTGATTCTTTTAGCACGGCTCAAGTTTAGAACTGCACGGCTATAAATATAGTACGCGACAGCAAGCATAACTAATGCTTGCACTGTCGCTAGTACAATTGTCAAAATACTGCACCGTTATGACGCATCGCAACACCCCACCCAATTTAAAATTAGTGAAATGTAGGTGTTGACCCGCGCCGTCCTTGCTGAGTATCCCGCGGGGTAATTACTCCCGTTTCATACTGTATTTGAATCATAACACATTTGTGTTATCGCGCCAATAAAAAAGCAACAACTTTTTAAAACTGCTGCTCAAGTAACACGCTCTTTAATAAAAGCTTCCCGTGAAGAACCCCAATAATAAAACCAATTGATACATATGCTAGGAATCCACATATAGTTGCCATTTCAAAACACTTTATAAGGTACTTAATTTATATCAATTTCAGTCACTCCTATAAACTACTCAGATTATGCCGCCCACATAACGATCATACTCTAACCCATTGTCTATAATTAGACTTGCCTCTCGCCTATCCACACCTTCAGCAGGTGTGTAGCCACATTCACTATAGCAACAATTTTGATAGTCACTATTAATTTTTGACCGTCATGTTTCATGTAAGCACGACAAAAAGCGAGCCCCTGAAATGCAGGTGGCTCGCTTTTTTATTTTGACCAACCGTTCAAATTAACGAATAGTCCCTGTATATTGAAAATCATCGGCAGTCGGATCTTGTAGAAAAGCCTTCAAATCGGTCATGTTCTCAATAACCGCTTTACCGGACTTAGCCAGCATCACATTAAAAGTGCCATCAGCTAACGTTTCGCCATAGTAAGCAACTGGTATATCTAAACCATATGCTGTTCCAGTTTCCCAAATAGTTCCCGTATCAAAGCCATCAACCACGGCCACGACTAACTTGGCCCGTTTTAAATGGTCCACATTGTCCGTAAATACCGCGTTTCGATCAGCTTCGGTCGCATCCGGAGTCAAATCGATGCCATCTAGCCGCGGACTGTAATAAGTCAATTCTAACTCGTCCATTAATTTTTCGATCTTAGCTAGCCGTTCTGGTTGGCCCTCAGTAAACCAAGGTCCTGCTAAATAAATTGTTGGCTCATCAATCATCAAACGCGTACTCATTTGCTCAATCCTCTTTCTCATTCAATGTTTATTCATTTTAACCGTCAACCCCATGAATTTCAAGCGTCGTTTAGCTCGTTTTAGGCAAACAAAAAGGTCGGGAATTCCCGACCTAAATACTCATTTAACACTTAATTGACTTAATCCATTAAAATCGGCCGTTGTTAAATCAACGTTGGCGGCTGCCACATTGTCCCGTAAATGCTCAATAGAACTTGTTCCTGGAATCGGTATGATATTATCGGACCGCTTCAATAGCCAAGCTAGGGCAATTTGCGCTGGGCTCACCTGATACTTTTGGGCCATCGTACTTAGGACACTCCCAGCCTGAGCCAGTTCACCCGTTGCTAATGGGAACCATGGCAGAAAAGCCATCTTTTGTGAAGCCGCGTAGTCAACAACGTCATCATCACCGTGATTGGCGACATTACAAAGGTTTTCGATAGCATCAATTTTGGCTACCTTTTGGGCTTCTTTGATTTGATCAACAGTTACTTGGCTCAAACCGATATGCTTGATTTTGCCTTCATCCTGAAGCTTTTTGAGTTCACCGACTTGATCCGCAATCGAGTAATGAGGGTCAATTCGATGTAAGAATACTAGGTCTTCATGGTCGATCCCCAGTGTCATCATCGAAACTTCTACTTGCTGACGCAGATACCGTGGCTCACCAAGTGGCGTCCACACATTCGGTCCCTGCCGCGTTTGACCAACCTTATCAGAAATAAAGATCTGATCACGATTAGCGGCATCCTTCAAGCCCGCCGCTAAGTACCGGTCAGCAAACCATGGACCGTATGAATCGGCGGTATCAAAGAAGTTAACGCCATATTCCAGTGCTTGCTTAACCACCTTGATCCCATTTTCAGGATCAGCGTATGGGCCCCACGTCCCAGGACCTGTTAATTGCATAACACCATAACCCATTCGGTTAACTTTGAATTGATCATCAAACGCGTAAGTACCCGCATTAGCTGCATTAATCGTTATCATCAAATCGCTCCTTATCGTTCATTAATTATGTTCAGTTTACTCCTATCGACCCAAGTGCGGTCAAACATTTTGTTCGTTAACCTTGCGTTGGGTTGTGCATGTAAGAACCAGCCGCATCTGGCAAATCGTTTAAGGCTTGCATATCGGCCACACTAATTGCGAAGTCCAATTGCGTATTCGCTTCAATATGAGCCGGATTAACCGCCTTAGGCAATGGCAAGACCCCATTTTGCAAAACGAAGCGCAACGCTAACTGCGCCACACTGACGCCATATTTATCGGCATAAGCTTGCACTTGCGGATTATCGAGGATTCCGCCCGTCGCTAACGGCGAGTATGCTTCGACAAGCATCTTATGTTCTTCAGAAAACCGGGTAATTTTAGGTTCTGTGAACCCAAGGTAATATTGAATTTGGTTGACCATTGGCGGTATCGTTGCCTGATTGAGAATGTTTTTCAAATCCCGGACAGCAAAGTTAGAGACGCCAATCGCTTTCGCCCGACCGCTTTGATAAATAGCTTCCATCGCTTGCCAAACATCAAGGTTAGCTTCATCGTAAGCCCGACCAACCTGTCCCCATGGCCACGGTGCATGCACCAGGTAAAGATCAACGTAGTCTAAGCCCAAGTTTTTCAATGAACGATTAAAATCACCCAATGCCCCTTGATACGACTTCGTTTCAGCCGGTAATTTAGTCGTTACGAAGATTTGCTCACGTGGAATACCGGAATCACGAATCGCCTGACCAACACTAGCTTCATTGTGATAGGCCAACGCGGTATCGATATGCCGGTATCCCGCTGTTAAGGCCGCACGAACGGCTTGGTACGTTGCATCGCCACCAGGTATCTGCCAAGTTCCGAATGCGACTTTGGGAATGTTGACACCATTTGCTAGTTGATACGTCGTTGTTAACACTGTCATCTTATTTTTGCTCCTTTACTGGTTTTGACTGTCGTTGCTGAGTGGGATCACCTACAAGCCTTGCCCCGATGATCGCCACGCCGACGACCGTTAGAATTTGAATAACCGCCATATTACTGTGGCCTCCTTAATTGAATAGAGGTTAGTGTAATCCCTTAGAGTAACTCTAAGGCAAAGATAAAGTTTCAAAAAAAGAACGAAATTGACTTGGGCCAATCTCGTTCTGCATTATTGTGATATCAATTACTCATAAATCGTTGCATGCTGGAAAATGATGCTGCCGGATAATGCTAGTAACGCGGAAAGAATGATAGCTAACCAGAGTACTGGTCCCCAGCCTAATTGACCGCCTAACCAACCGAATAGTACGGGCCCCACTGCAGCTAACAAATAGCCCGCGGACTGGGCCATACCAGATAAGTCAGCCGTTTCAAACCCATTGGTCGTTTTTTGTGTAAAGAAGACGACTGCCAAACTGAAGGCTGCTCCAGATCCTAATCCTAGCAAGACGCAGGACAGTGCTGCCACCCAAAAACTCGTTCCGGAAAGTAAGATACCACCAATTCCCGCAATAAAACCGACACCTACCACCATAATCATTGCCCAAACGCCGCGCCGATGACCAGAAGTCGCTGGCACTAAATATGACATCGGTAGGCCGCTCAATTGCATGACCGTAACTAAATTGCCAGCCACAATCAAGGAGAAGCCGTGGGCAACAAATACCGTTGGTAACCAAGTCAGTAATGAATAGTAGACTAGTGCTTGCAAGCCGAAAAAGGCCGTAACGACCCACGCTAACGGCCGCCGCCAAACACTCCCGTGAGTTGCCGTTGACTGCCCATCACTCGCGGTCATCGCAACTGTTGGTGCGCGATGATTGTATTTCAAGTTTGGCAACCAGACGACCAAATTAATTAGCCCAATCACCGATAGCACCGCCATCGTTAGTGGTAACGACCAGTGTGCCGCCAACACTCCCGAAAGTCCCGTTCCCAGTGAACCGACTAATAGCATTGAGAGCGTGTATTGACTAGTTGCGACTGGAATCTTCGTCGGAAAATTATCTTTAATAATCGCTGGAATCAAGACGTTGCCACCGTCCGCGCCAATCCCGACTAGTAACGTCCCAATGAAAAGGGCCGCAATCGTTGGGATGACCCGCAGATAACTCCCAACGGCTAGAAAGATCAACATGACATAAATTGTCAGTTCGTTGCCAAATCGCCGCCCCCAATGTGCAATCAATGGGGACATGATGGCAAACGTCAATAATGGAATCGTGGTCAGTAATCCCGCCATCGAGCTCGGCAAACCCAGTGTCCGTTTCAAAGAACTGATTAATCCCGGCATCATTGTAATTGGTAAACGCATATTCGTTGCCGCTAACATCATTCCAAGTGTTAAATAGCGGCTATGTTGATGGGTTGTGGTCATAAGTAGTTAACATCTTCTTTCCAAGATTTTAGTTCGATAATTGTCGAACTAAAAAGCAAAAAAACTAAAGCGTTGCTAAGAACCCCGGTAAAAACCGGTCAAAGGTCGCTAATTGTAAGGATAGATACTTCGTCTGTGCTTCACGTCGCGTATTGGTGAGACCCACTAACCGCAAGGCCTTAAAGTGATAAGAGACGGTTGACTTGCTGATATTTAATTGCGCCCCCACTTCGCTGCAAGTCATTTCCCGTTGTGCTTGATAGAGCACCCGGATAATCCGTAATCGGTTAGCATCGGCCAGTGCTTTGAAAATCGCCACTCGTTGCTGATCAGCCTGATCTTGTTTGCTTATTTCGATATTCATGAAACTAACAATACACCGAATTAACATCATGTTCAAGGACAAGTAACAAAAAAGGCAGCTAGCCAATTTAATAGACTAACTACCAAACACCTAGGAAACTGTCCGTTTGCCGTTCTTCCAAATATCAGGAACTAACCACAAAATTAAACCTAGGTTAATTAACAAAAGTAACGCCGTCATAATGAATACCGCGTTGTAATTGAACCAACCAGCCACCAAACCACCGAGCAAGGCGCCGAACATATTGCCAATAGCTTGAAAAGATTGATTATAGCTAAAAATCGTTGAGGTAAGATGTACTGGCGTATTCTTAGTCAAAACCGTTTGAATCTCTGGATATAGTGCGCCATCGGAAATCCCAATGGCAAACCGCAAAATACCGAGGGCCACGACGCTCGTAACAATGCCTTGTGGGAAATACATGATCACTGCGAAAATATAGCCAAATAACAATACCTTACCAGAACCGTGCTGATCACCATAACGTCCAAGGCGCGGTGCTGAAAAGATGTTTGAAATACCTGGTAAAGCTGCGATAATTCCGGCCACAACCGTAATCGGGCCACGGTAATGCATCAATTCACGAACGTATAAACTAATGATTGGTGCAATCGAGGCGTTTCCAAATTGGACGATGGCCGTCGAACATAACATCACAATAATCAAGCGCGGATTTTGAAACGCTGCCAAAGGATTGCGACTGTCACCTGGTTCACGATGATGTGCGACTGGTTTGAAGTGTTCTTGTACAAAGAACAGACTCAATAAGAATGCCACCATTAATAATCCGGCCGTGATAAAAAACGTGTTTCGAATCGAAAACAATTGGGCAAGGAAGCCCCCAATCACTGGGCCAAACAATTGACCACTAACGGCACCAGTGATCAAAGTGCTCAACGCCCGTCCACTATATTTACGTGGCGTTTGGGACGCGACTAAGGCTTGGGCATTAGAAATAAAGCCCGCAAACACACCTTGTAACGCGCGCAAGGCAACTAGTTGCCAAACATTCGTGACAAAACCCATTAACCCCATCGCAACTGCCATTCCCAGGGACGCGCGCAATAGCATGATCTTACGGCCCTTTTTATCAGCAAGGATGCCCCACAGTGGTGCCGAAATTGCTGAAATCGCGTAATCAGCTGCAAAAGCTAACCCGCTATAAAATGTAATCTGGGCCTTCGTGAAATCACCCAACTGACTAACAAATAATGAAAGAAATGGCATAATTTCGCTAAATGCCATTCCCGCAACGAACGTACAAAACCATAAAACAATCAAATTACGATGCCATGGTCCGCGTTCACGTTCTGCGTCATCCACGCTCGTCATCTCCATATCTAACTGACACTAATTTTCAGTAAGTATTATACCGTTAATTAGCTTATCATATTTAGCGACCACCAGGGACAATTATTTCCCGGGAAATTTTTTGTCATATTTCCTGACCAGTTAGCCCGTTTAGTTGACCAAGTAGCAATAAGCACTAGTGTCAAGCCGCAGTTTTCACTACAATAAGCTTATCAAAATCGCTATTTAAGGGGGAATCAACGATGCACGTCCAGTTAACCATCTCTGAAACGATTCATCAGGTCTTCGTGACCATTCACGGCCCACAGTTAACTCCGGCAATCAAAGAACTACAACGGAATATTGAAGCATTGACTAATCAGCAATTCATCAATGTTTTTCAAGATCGCTCGCTCATTAAGCTGCCACTTCAATCGGTGTCACGTTTTTACACTGCCAATAAACGACTTTATTGTGAAACAACCACTGGTACTTACCTCGTTCACAGCCACTTACACACTTTAATGGACCAACTGCCACCCCACCAATTTCTACGTATTTCTAGTAGTGAAATTGTGCGAATCGCCTGTGTTAAAAATTTTGCCTTAACCAAATGGGGTAGCTTTCAAGTCAACCTAACAACCGGCACAGTCACATACGCATCACGGCGCTATACCCAACAAATTAGAAAGGCGGCACAATTATGAAAAGACTTTGGCATACCCTTTTGGTTGGCGCCATCGGGGGCATCGTTATCGGCTACTTAATGGCCTTGGGGTTCTCAACCTTCTTTAATACCACCTATTTATTTCCTTCTAATCCCACTTTTGTCAGCCACTGGTCCTCGCCCTTAGCCGCCACCCAGCTTTCGACATTATTGTGGATTCTGATTGGTGAAGTTTGGGCATTCAGCAGCTGGCTGTTCGAAATTGAAACGTGGTCAATTACGAAACAAACCATTGCTCATTGTCTGTGTTCTTACCTAGGGATGACCCCACTTGCGATTCTCTGTGGCTGGTTTCCATTAAACGTTCGCTGGTTTGGCTTCTATACCTTGATTTACACCGGAGCCTATATCGGTCTATGGTTAATCGAAATGGTACTCGCCCGCATCAAAGTCATCCAGCTAAACCAACAGCTTACCAACCACCGGTCATAATTCATACCGATTGTTGATGTCAAAAGCGGCCCACCGATTTGATTATCGGTGGGCCGCTCACTTGTTACTGATGATTTAATTATTGAATTTCGATTTGACCGTCATTCGCGCTCGGCTGGGTCTTAGGTAACGTAATCGTTAAGACACCGTCAGCTTGGGATGCCGTAATTTTATCCGCCGCAACGTTTGGTAACATATACTGCCGTTGCAAGGTGCCAGTATGACGCTCATTCATCACAATGTTTTGGTCTTGATCTTCATGATCCACAAAGCTATCTTTTTGAACCTTGATAGACAACACATTGTCACGATAATCCAACTTCACATCTTGCTTATCAATGCCAGGGACATCAACCTTCACTTGATACTGATCATCAGTTTCGTTAATGTCGGTCTTCAATACTTGATCCATGTTTTCCAATGGTGCCCAGAAGGAGCGTGCCATCCGTTCAAACGGATCCAACATGCCGAAATCGTTCCGATTCATTAAAGTATTAGCCATACTAACAATCCCCTTTCAAAATTTCACTTGGCTATTAATACTGGTCAGTAATTCAAATCCTCGTTTGACCTTTCCTGACCTTCGATATATATACTAACACCATTTTGTGGGAATGCAACAATTTAGCACTCGTTTAACTGGAGTGCTAAATTTTAATTTCACGAATCCGTCGCATTAGGCTAACAAAGCGTCTCAGTTCTGCGTCAGAATAGTCATCAGCAATGGCTTGTGCTTTAGCAGCAATGGCCGCGTCCAGTTGCGTGTGTAAACCAGCGACTGCTTCGCCCAGCGTCGTCAATCGTACGAGAATTTCTTTGTTGTTGGTCAAATCCCGATATTTCGTGGCCAATTTCAATCGGGATAATTTAGTCAAACCGCGAGAAATCGTCGCCTGTGAAAGTTCCGTTGGTGCCGGTAGCGACTTAGCTCGACTGGCACCACGCCGTCCCAGATACGCAATAATTTTAATATCCGTCGTCGATAGTTGTTTTAATGCCGCTTGTAATTGCGGATCAGTCGTTTGTTGCATGGCCCAGCGTTTTTCTTGATCATCAACGCTATCCTGCGTCAAAAATTGATTTAATTCCGTCATCAACTGACTAACTAATGGTGTTGTCATTTAAATAGCTCCTTTTAATTCACGTGAATAAATACTTGCATACTAATATTATTAAGTCTATACTATCATTTTGTATTCATTAGAATCAATAAAAACATCTGGAGGTCCCACTATGTTTAAAATTGCAATCATCTTAGGGAGTACCCGGTCACAGGCTAACGGCCGCGCTTTATTTAACCATCTAAAATTAATCATTGACCAATTACCGACTCATTCTCCGATTCACTACCAATTTTTAGATTTGGCCAACTATCAACTTCCCTTTTTCGATGAACCCGAGCCACCGATGGCGAACCCGCACCGCGAGCTACCTGCTAACCAGCAGCAATGGCTCACCGATATGGCTAGTGCGGACGGTTACATTATCCTGACACCCGAATACAATCACGCGATGCCAGCTGGATTGAAAAACGCCTTCGATTTTTTGGCATTCGAAGGCGCCCGTAAACCGGCTAAGATTATCTCATATTCTGACAATATGCGCGGCGGTCAATTTGGGGCGGCCGCACTAGTTCCAGTTCTCCAACGATTAGGAATGGTCGTCCTCCCTAAACCAACGCCCATTGGTAACGTGCCACAAACTCTTCAAAGTAACGGTCACTTTATCGATCACGCGCCCCTGAGCAATCGCTACGATCATGCACTCCACCAAGCTTTGACTGAAATCACCTACTATACCACGGTTCTTACCACTACGCCGTTTCCAACCGATTAAATTAGTAGCGTTATTGAATCAAACCTGCTACATTATAGTTAGCATTATTAAGGGGGAATTAACTTATGAAGATCGATATTCATCGTTCCGCAACGGACCGGGTGATTGCCGGTGTCATTGGTGGAATTGCCGAACATTTCGACTGGAACGCGAACATTACCCGGTTACTATTTGTTGTTTTAGCTATTACACCCATGTTTCCTGGTATCATCGCTTACCTGGTTCTCTGGTTATTAATGAAGGACCCCATCAAGGATTAACCACTATTAACGAACAGTCATCGACTGCTCGTTTTTTGTTCGCTAATACGCGGCCAAACTTTCCGTAGCTAGTTCAATGGCAACAAGAACACCGCCCGCACCCCAATGTCGCGGATCATAGTGCTCTAGTTCAATTTACCCAACAATTCGAGGAAAACCAGTCTTTTTCAGCGACAAACTAGTAAAAATCTGATATATTATTGCAACCAACGTAATAATTAGTCATGAATTTGTCAAATATTTTAATGGCGTTCACCTAGATTGTTCGTATATAATATTATTTATAATAACGCTAATTAAGAAAGGATGTGGCGAAATTGGCCTATTTAACACGCAATAAACGTCGTGATTTTACAGAACCTCACCGGTAATAACTTTATTTTTAAGGAGCGAATTGAATGATAAAAGATGACAATCAGTCGTTAACTTCTAATGAAGAGCAAAACGACACCCAGAACCCTCCCGATGCGGATAACTTATGGCAGCTTGATGAATCAGCCTTAGCCGCAAAGTACGCCACCGATCCTGAGAATGGATTGAGCACTGCTGAAGCTGCCGAACGTTTACAACATAACGGTCGCAACGAACTGGAGACCAAGCGTACATCCCGGTTCGTCCAATTCATCAAGCAGTTTAATAACAGTATTATCTACATTTTGGCCGCAGCGGCGGTCTTAACGTTCTTCATGCACCACTATTCCGATTCCATCGTTATTGGACTGGTCATTATTGCCAATGCCATCATTGGTTATATCCAAGAACGCCAAGCCGGTAATGCGCTAGAACGGATTCGTGAAATGCTGATTTCTAAAAACTTCGTCATTCGTGATGGAAAAAAACTGGAAATTGACGCCCGCGAATTAGTCGTTGGTGACTTAGTCAACTTAGAAGCCGGTGACGCGGTTCCTGCCGATATGCGCTTGATTTCAGCAGATAACTTTAACGTCCAAGAATCCGTGCTGACAGGGGAGACTAATCCCGTGGAGAAACAAGAAGAACCGATGACAGAGACCACGCCGGCTTTGGCTGACCGTAAGAATATGGTTTACGCGTCAACCGCTGTGACTAGCGGTTCGGCTGTCGGCATCGTCACGGCTACCGCCGAAGATACCGAAATCGGTCATATCCAGCAGTCTGTTAGTGACGTCAAACAAACCACTACCCCACTGATGCGTAATCTGAACTCACTGGGAGTCGGCTTATCCATCGCCATCGTGGTGGCGGCCGTCCTATTATTCCTATTAGGAATGGTCATGGATACCTATAGTTTGCCAACTTTACTAATTGCGGTTATTACGATGGTCGTTGGTTCTATGCCAGAAGGGCTACCCGCTAGCACCTCGGTGGTCTTAGCCATGGGAACCCGGCAGATGACAAAGAAAAACGTCATTGTCAAGTCACTACCCGCCGTGGAAACTTTAGGTGCCGTAGATATCGTTAACACCGATAAGACTGGGACGTTGACCAAAAATGAAATGACGGTCACTAAGGTCGTGACGCCTGAGCATACGTTTGACGTGACCGGGGTCGGCTATGATGACAACGGTAGTGTTAACTTCGATGGTCATCTTAAGCTCAACGGTAAGCAGGTCGACTGGCACCAAGATAGCGCGATGGAATGGCTCGTGAAGATTGCCGGGCAAACGACCGACGCTGAGTTGCATTTTGAAAACAATCGCTGGGAACTGACCGGTGAACCAACTGATGGTGCCTTGACAACGCTGTATCGTAAAATGACTGGTCATGATCCTGAAGTTGAAGAAGTCGACTCGCTACCATTCGATTCCGCCTTCCGTTTTTCTGCTCGCCTGGCCGACTTAGATGGTCAACGCTTACTAATGGTCAAGGGCTCCCCCGCGACTGTCCTGCGTTTAACTGACCAAGCTAACCAAACGGCATACTGGGACGACGCCATGGACGACTTAACCGCTGATGGTTTGCGCGTGGTGGCGCTAGCTTACCAAGAAGTCGATGATGACATGACTACCATTGATGCACAAGCCATTGGTGGGCTACATTTAGCTGGCTTAGTCGGAATCATTGACCCGCCTCGTGAAGAAGCGGCTACCGCGATCGCCGAATTACGGCAAGCGGGCGTGCAAGTTAAAATGATTACGGGGGACCACCCTGATACGGCGATGGCAATTGCCAACAAGTTGAACTTGGCCGCCAATGTCAAAGCGATTACTGGTCCTGAAATCGACGCGATGGACGATCAGCAGTTACAAGCACACATCGATGATTATAACGTCTTCGCACGGGCAACACCGAATAACAAATTACGGATTGTTCGTGCTCAACAGGCCAATAATCACGTCGTTTCAATGACTGGTGATGGGGTCAACGACGCCCCGGCCCTCAAGCAAGCCGATATTGGGGTTGCTATGGGAATCAAGGGGACCGAAGTTGCTAAGGAATCCGCCGATATGGTCCTAGCCGATGATGACTTTGCTGATATCGTCGCCGCCGTTCGTGAAGGGCGCCACGTCTTCGATAATATTCGTAAGACAATTCGCTTCTTACTCCCAACTAGTTTCGCGGAAGGCCTCGTTGTCATCATTAGTATTTTAATGGGCCACGAACTTCCGCTGTACCCGACGCAATTACTGTGGATCAATATGGTGTCCGCGCTGACCATCCAGTTTGCGTTCATCTTTGAGCCACCCGAGGCCGGCATCATGGCCCGGGGTCCCCGGAATGTTAAGTCTGGGTTGTTGTCAAAATTAGATTACTTTGAAATCGGCTATGTCTCCTTCCTAATTTCTGGATTGGGGATCTTCGCCTACAACTACTTGACCGCACTTGGATTACCAAATGTCGTCGGTAGTACCATGTCACTGAACATCATCATCTTTGGTAAGATTTTCTACCTCTTCAACTTGCGGAATGACCACCCCGTCATTTCCAAGTACTTCTTCCAAAATAAGATGGCGTTCTACATCATTGGTATTCTGATTCTCTTACAACTGGGAATCATTTACCTACCATTCATGCAATCCGTCTTCCATACGACTAGCATCAACTTCTGGTATGGTTGGGGCATCCCGATTATCTGCGGGATCGTCGTCTTGATTGTGACTGAGTTTGGAAAGTTTATTCGGTTCCGATGGATGGGAAAAGATGGCGTGATTGATTAGTAATTAGTTAATAAATCGAAATGGCTCACCAACTAAAACAGGTTGGTGAGCCATTTTTTAGTATTGTGAAACTGTTTTTGATGTGGCCGCTATTCAAGACAACATAATATGTTACATAATACATTATGCTATTCTAAACCTGCTTGATATGACTACTATTCAAGACACAACAGAGACATCCCATTCGGGCCAATTAGTTCTAAACCTGTTTGATATGACTACTATTCAAGACGACGTTGCCGTTCAGCTTCGGCTGCTGCTTGTTCTAAACCTGTTTGATATGACTACTATTCAAGACTACTCGTTGTTATTACATCGTTATAGTTATGTTCTAAACCTGTTTGATATGACTACTATTCAAGACGGAAGGGTGGGCGGAATTATTAAGAATGAAGTTCTAAACCTGTTTGATATGACTACTATTCAAGACTTGATTCTTCAAATTCTTTCCATCGTTTTGGTTCTAAACCTGTTTGATATGACTACTATTCAAGACCATTCGCGTCACTTCGCGCGCCTGATTTGTGTTCTACACCTGTTTGATATGACTACTATTCAAGACTAATCAATCAATAGTACACCCCTTTAACTTGTTCTAAACCTGTTTGATATGACTACTATTCAAGACTGACATTTTAACATCATTTACTCATTAATTCATATCACGCCAGTCTACTAAATCCTCGTCAACATAATAATAACAACTATTTTTGAACTTTTCCATTCGATTTGTTTCTGAGTATTCGATAACAATGACAGTTGCGCCCAAATCATGCACTAGTTGTTCAAAGCCTGCCCATTGTTTTTGATCTAAGTAATGGCTTACATTAGTCAACACCAGTTTTTGTTTTAAAGCTAGTTCAACATGCGTCTGAACAAGTGCCTCCAGTATTGCCCTTGGGTCATTCATAAGCTCCGTTGGAAAGTGAATACCGGTAAACTTCAATATTTGTTCTAGGCTAGGCGATTCGTCAACATCTAGCGGTAAGTCTAGTAAGAAGCTGGCTTCCATTACTTGCGAAACTACTTTACGATTTTCATCTAAGACCGCTACTTGCCGATCATCGGCCATTAACTTGATAATTTGGGCCTGCACTTTCTTTAGAAAAAGGCGGTTCAAATCGACTGATAACATTAAATCACCATACCAGTTACATTGGCTACTCATCGTCTGTAATTCAAGGTCATCATTGCTTATACGTACGCTGTCAATTCGATCTCGAAAGCCTTGGCACACTTCGGCATACATGTTACTATTTCCCAAATCGAGAACGTTGACCTTGCCAGCATCGATCTTGAATGGTGGGAATGGATAATATGTTATATTCATATAACAATCGTCCTTTCAGCTGAATTCAAAACATCATTGCTAGGTGTACCTTGAATATAGTGCATTGCCTGATACTGCTTCTCAGTCACTGTCATCGTTTGCACTTTCCCACCTTTTGGTGCCAGTGGCGCAATCCGCTTCTCCACGAATTCGGCTGCTTTCTTATTCACACAAACCCGGACGTAAGTTGAGTATTGCATCATCAAAAAGCCCTCACGCACTAAAGCTTTGTGAAAGTGCCGATATGCACGACGTTCTTCCGACGTATCCATGGGAACATCAAACATGACTATTAATCGCATCACTCGATACCTCATCTGGTAATTTCACCTCAATCTTTAGTTCTTCCGTTTCACCGCTAAGATAGTGTAAGCACGCGGCAACATACTCTGTAATCGCGTGGCTCACAATTGTTTGGTGTCCATTAAAACCAATCTCTAGGTCTAATAGCGACACTAGTCCAATCTTAATATCCGGTGTAAAGTCCTTAAACCGTTGTTGACTGACCCATTGATCAACAATCGGCCGAAAAGGCTCCATTAAATCTGAGCCGAGATTGAATTCGTTTTCATTATTCTCATGATGAATACCAATGCAGGTCAGATAGCCATTCAAAACAATCTCTCGATTCACCATGGATAATAGCACGGCGTATCCGTAGTTGAGTGCAGCGTTAATTGGGCTAAAATCTCGACGGTAGAACTGGTCACCAAATAACAATGAAAAATATTTATTAGCCACAACTGCCTCCCGATTAGTCACATCATTCAGTTCTAACTTATCCAACTCATCAACAAGTATCTGGGTATCGCCACCGACAAAGTCAATGACTTGAATCTGGTTCAAAATCTTACTACCAACATTTTTCGTCCATAGCGTTGCAATTCGTGCTTCGGGCCAAGTCACCTGTTGTCGTACCAAATCAGCTGTTCGCCGTGTTGGGTAATAATCGTTGGTCTCACTGATTGGTTCCCCCTGATGATCTGTAAAAATAACTTTGACATGAGCTTCCGCTAGTGCACAAAGCGCAGCGCTAGTAATCACAGCTTGAGTCGTTCCGACTAACAGCAATTGAATATCACTAATTGGAACCGCATATTTATCAGAACTCGTCTGAACTAGTATCCGATTCATTGAATAAGAAACTTTAGCATGTTGAGTAATAATCACGTTTCGCCATCCCATAATAACAGCTCCTTGATTAATTATATTTTTCGTGCTACTATTCACTTATATCAAGTTCTAAACCTTCTTGATATGACTACTAGTGTCAAGATCAAACAAGGCGTTTCATTGCCAAGTTTCACCTTTTGAGTCCGTATTCGGACCACTACATATGTACCAAGATGTCATCCTTATCGGGATGGCATCTTTTTTCGCTATAAATCTTTTAATGCAACTTTTCGCTCGAACAAACCAGTTGGTGATTGATATATAATTTCAGCGTCACCCGTTAACTTAATGCCGCCAGGGACTTGTAGCTTGCCAAAGTCTGTTTTCACACCTAGCACCTTTAAATCACCGTACGAGGCATTCGCATGTAAGCCAATAAACATATTGGTCAAAATTCCTTGCTTCCCTAAAACCAGCTTATTCCTAACAAATTGATTTTTTGCTTCCAGCAGCTCAATCTGATCACGAGCAGAATTGAGTATCTTCTTGAACTTGTTCATCTCGTAAAGTGGAAAGTATCGGTTAACCTGGGCAAGGGTTGCATCAAAAACAGTCAGTAAATTCTGATTTAATTGCACTTCAGACTCATTCTGCTTACCTAAAAATGCGCGCTGTAAAGTTAATGGTAAATACAGCTCTTGAATGTTGTGATAATACGTATCAGTACCAAGTGCGAAGCGGTGCGTTTGGCCTTTAATTCTATCTCGAACCACCTGTTCAAACCGTACCTTCGGCAATAACACTTCGTACGTCAGCATCTTCTTGCTATTGGCAGCAATGAGCGGTTCAATTACTTTCGTCACTGCTTGCTTGTTTGTGATTCCTTGTTGTTCTAACTGCTCAATTTGTGTCACCATAGTTGTAGGTACACCTACAATTTGGTACTGGACATCCTTTTTAGTCGATACTTTCACGATAGCCATGTAAGCCAGCGTTTTACCCGTATAACCACCATAAATAGCTGTATCGAAGGATTGTTTTTTCCGAATTAATCGCTTGCCATTATCACTTGCCTTCAAGAGAGTTTGATCAAACATTGCCCCATAGTTTTCGGATACCTCACGCGTCACCAATAATCGTTTGTAATCATAAAGTGTCTCGAAATATTTAATATCAGTTAACTTATTCCACAAAACTTCACCAGTATCGATATCCGTAATTGGGGTATCAGTCTTAGCTAGTTTTCGGATAACATTGAAACGCGTTAAGTTAACCGGCTGTTTAGCGAACTTACCGTAGACAAAGAATCGTTCCAGCTTCGGATATCGCTTCAACAAATAGGTGCCAATAAAGGCCGTTAAGGCCGCATCAAATGCATGATGGTAGTCATTGACCTCACGGATCTTCGGAAAATCAAATGTTTGTCGAAATTGATGTGTCAAGTTCGCTTTAACCGACACAATAGCGGCGGATGGATATTCTGCATTAATCAGCTCTTCAACTAGTTTGATAACCTGACGTGTCTCAACCAACTGCCGATTAATAAAACCAGTCGCGTACTTGCTGATTTCATCAGGACGCATCAGTAAGTGGTCAAGCTTCCGTTTGGTCATCAGCCCCATTCGGTGCATCTCTTTCCACTTAGCACCCATCTTTTTCCCGAACTTTTCACTAGCAAACGTATCATTTTTCTCACGATTGATGCGTGCATTTGTCAGTACTCGATTATCTAATGAGTCATCTTTCACCAGAGATTGTGGCAAGATGTGGTCGATATCGTATTCTGACAATCGATCGATATTAATCGCATCGCCGGTATACAAATCGCGACCGTTTTGTAAGAAATAAAGTACAAGACGCGTATTGAAATTAGCCTTGTTCTTGATTTTCTCTTTTAATTCACGTTGGACTTGATCACTGACAATAGCCCGAGCCGTCCCCTGATAGGCTGTAACAATTTGTTTTGACCGTGATTGTGTCCGTCGACCAGCAACGCCACCACCACGAGCTGCTTCCACAAATATCCAGCTAGGTGCTTGACCATTCATCGCATCTTTAATGTCAGCTAGCACCACCATCACTTCGCGAATAGCCTTCTTATTTTGCGGTGACGTATATAATTCATTGATGGTATCTTGAAGATCCGCCGTTGTTAGGTTGGCTTGGTTTGCCGATTTAATTTGATTCTCAATGGCAGGTTGACTTCGTAATTGCATGAAATTAGCGTTGGTCTCCCACAAACCGTCCATGATTGAACGATTATTATCATCTTTAAGACCTGTTAATAATTTTCGTGATAATTGTCCCCAGCCACGATATCGTAATTGGCTTAGTTGCTTAAGTTGGGCCGCTGTCAGCCAGGAAATCTCTGTCAGTTTTTGCTTAAAAATCGTACTATCTTCAAAAATAGTTGACCATAAAATAATTTTTTCAATATCAGCTTGCTTACGCACGTCTGACATAGCTTCAGGTAACACCTGTTTCAAATCATAATACGTGGATAACGAACTATTGAATGCTTTCGGATCCGCAAGCCCCGTAATTCGTGGCGCAGTGGGAAACTCTCCCGCTGCAACTAGGTTATCTTGAATATTCTTAGCTGTTACTCGTTTGTGTTTCTTGAACACTTGGTTATATAGTCGTTGTTTTTGCCGGGGTGTTAATTGTCCATCATCAACTCGAATATTATTCAGCTCATTGAGCACCATAAAGCGTTGGTAAATCAAGCTTCGTGCGGGTAGCACTTCCTCACCGATCAAATACGTATCCGTCGTCTGCATCCGCTGAATGAAAGCAGTCGCCGAGGCCACCCGATCGACCTTATCATCAAAATTCCATGGCGTGATTGGGCCATCAGCCTTACGTACCATCCATGCAAAACCTGCATTGGCAGTTGCTGCCTGCATTTCTTTAGTGATCAGCGGTCCGACATAATAAGGCACCCGGAAACCGACCAGCTCATCAAGTTTGTATGGGAACTTACCGCGTCGCTTGATGACCGGATTTTCTTCACCCAACCACGGGTAGTATTCCTTCTGATTACTAATAATTTGATCTAGCTCATTTTGTTGAACCTGATAAGGAATTGCCCCGTTCTGCTTCGTCCGTAATTTAGGCATGAATTGTTCAGAGTCAATAGCTTGCTTAATTTGAGCTGCCCAACTATTCAAATCTACATCGGCGTCAACAAATTTCCCCAAAGCCTTTTGAAACGCTTCTTGCGTCACCTGTTTACTTTTCACACCATCAATATATTGATCGTAGGTTGCCCGAATGGCCCGCCCGCGCTTGGCGTCTGACTGAGAGCGAATATACGCTTTCAGTAACTTCAAATCTTCGCCATGGCGTTTATACTTCTCAACCATACTCTGTGAGAACCGTTTACCTTCTGGAATAAGCTGTGCAAGATTGATGCTGGCGTATAACTGAATTACCTCATCAATAATCTGTTGGCCCACTTCGCTAAAACGGTCTTCAATGCTAGGAAGTTTGTCTTGATTTTCCTCTAAACTAAAGGCCCAATCCTTTGCTTCAGTAGCATCAATGTCCGTTAGAGTCAGCACATCAACCTTGGTTTTATTTCCAACGAGGGCTTTCGCAAATTCTGTTACCACTGCCTTTTGACGTTTCTTTTCCGCAGTAGTCGCGCCAGTTAGAACTGCTAATAATGGCATAATTAACTTTTGGCGGTCACTACGCGAGATATCAGTTCGTACCAACGTTTGTTTGATGCGGTCAAGCAATGTTGCATCAGTTGTCAGGTTCAAGTTCAGCTCCAGATCAGCCTGACTAAACAAATGATTCAAAATTTCAAAGTGCTGATGTAAATCAAGTTTCCCACTTCGATACGCTGTCGCTGCATCACTACGCAAAAAATTGCCGCGATATTTGACAATATGGTGAATCGCTAGGTAAATCTCACGCACATCAAACTTGCGGTGCTGAGTCATCAGCGCCTCACGTAAATGATAAATCGTTGGATAATCATGATAGAAATCCTGATCACTCCGATCATTAAACAACGTTTTTTCAAGACCGTTATAATTAGGATCACGAGGTGAAATATCCGAATATTTGCGCCGCGCAAAGAAATTGATATCCACCTTGCTGATTGGTTGGTCAAAGAATTCACGTAGTAATCGTAACCGCCATTTCACCCGTTTCAACCGACGACGCGTTGTCCGAAATCCACGCCGGTCTGCCGCGGCTGCCCCTTCTTTAAATAACCGCACACCAATCCCAGTCTGCCCCTTAATTTTTCTGACATGACCATTTGCGTCCACAACCGTCCAGCCAACCGAGTTCGTACCAATATCCAACCCTACACCGTATGGTTCTTTCATTTATATATCCTCCGATAAATTTTAGATTATGCACTTATTATCGCGCAGTTGGATAATCATTTGCAACAAGCAAAAGTTAATCCTAGCAATGATTGTAAGCGCAGTCTTAATTATTTTCTTTAGTATTAATGTATTAAATATCTAATCTTTGTAGCGTCGCCAAAATTAGCGACCTATTACTATAGACAAAAATACGGTGATGATACAAAGAATGCTATCATCACCGTACTTTTAAGTAATTATAATTTTTAAAATAATAAATCAAAAAAACTCACTGCCAACACCCTAGCACGTCGCCAAAAATCCCAACAAAGCCTTATTAAATGCCGCCGACTGCTCCGCCATTACGATATGACCGGCTTCCGGAATGACGACACTCTGTCCCCGTAGTGCCATTTGAGCAGTCACTGCCGCAAAGTCGGGATTGAAGAACGGTGACTTGGCGCCTGCAATGATCAAGAACGGTACGGTCAATTGGCGGATCACATCCCGCCAATCCTGAACCGCGTGGTTAACCAACAATGGAAACATTAATTTCGCATCGAACGGTGCCTGCGCTTCTACTGCCTTGACGCGCGCATACGTCGCATCATCGATGTGCTTAAACGTCGAGTGTCCCAGCGGCATTCTAAAATAGTCCGGAATATCCTGCCATTGAACCTGTTTGAACCCATATTGCCAGTGCGGTGTATTGATCATCCGCGGCGTCTGATCCACGTCGATCAAGGCCTTAATTCCTGTATCACCATACAATGACACGTACGCAAACCAAGTCGCGGCTCCCATCGAATTACCGAGTAAAATTGGTTGTTCGAGTTGTAATTTTTCAATCAATTCATGCGCATCCACCGCGCGACGACTCATACGTAAGCCTTTCGCCGTGTGCTCGGATAACCCTTGGCACCGCCCATCTAAATTAATGACCCGGTAGCCCGCCTGAATCAGTACCGGGATTTGAGCGCGCCAAATATCCTTAGCGCCGCCAAATCCCGTTAAAATAACGATTGGCTGCCCCTGACCTTCATCCGTATAATCTAACTGAACGTGATCTGACGTGATAAAATGCATTTCACCATTCTCCTTTTTGACTATTCATTCAACATGGTCGTTAAAATCTCGTGGCGTTAGCTTCTGTAATTTTTCTAGCCATTGGCGCGTTTTGTCATCCAGCTCAGCTTCGGAAAGTGTATTCTGGGCAATTACTGTCGAACCAAGCAACTGAGCAACCTTTTCCCAATCAATCCCCGTTGCTGTTTGAATACTGGTTTGTAGCTGTCGTACTTGCTCAGTCGTTATTTGGCCCAATTGCCGTGAATCACCCGTTAATGCTAATAGGGCATTGACTGCTAATTGCTCTGATAGGCAGGCCTGCCACGTCGTTGGGGACAGTGCCTCAGTTAACGTAATCCGCTCACTTAACGGCACGGCCGGCACTTCCTTGTTCAGAAAGGCCGTCCAGCGCGCCATTTCCTGGTCAACTAAGGCATACCCCTGCCACGGTAACTGCCGATTAAAGGTCTGTAACGTTTGCTTCGTCAATGCCACTACTGACCACGTTGTCTGACCATTGTCGCTCAATTCTGCTTGCCCTGCGGCTAACCACTGTGCCATAAAACGTTGCATCATCTGTCGCATCGCCGGCCGCTGTTTTGCCGCTTGCGTCAGGTGGTAACGCACTTGCAAAAATTCGCTAACCATTTCTGGTATAATCGCCCGCTTCTCCTGGGCCTGACGTCGTTGCTTTAATTGTCGTAACCGTTTCTGTTTACTGACTTTTGCATAATGTCCTTGCTTGACCATCGTGCCACCACTTTTCCTGATAATTATATTGATATTGATATTGATACCTAATTTTAACGCAATAAAAGCCCAAAATAAAAGCACTTACCATTTACTGGCAAGTACTCTTGATTACAACGTTTCTTCCTTGTTACCGGCGTATTTACGGAAATAAATCAATGTCATGATGGCCAGAAATACAACACCGACTAAAATTGAGTAGCGCGTTTCTGGATTAATAAACATGAAGACTAGTGTTAACGCGAGGAAGGCCAACGTTAAATAATTTGAATAGGGTGATAATGGCATTTTAAAAGGATGGTTCGCCATCTTGGCTGCGTTTTGCTTACGGAACGCAATTTGACTCACTAGAATAACAAACCACGGTACCATACCGGGCAAGACACTCGAACTATAAACCATCACGAAAATCTCACTAGCGTCCTTGAAAAACATTGGTAACACAACATTCAAGACGACTCCAATTAGAATCCCGGTCGCAATCGCAATAACGGAATAAAATGGTACTCCATGACGATTTAATAAAGTCATCTTCCTTGGTAACTGGTGACTTTCCGCCAATGTGTAAGTCATTCGACTCGCACTATAAATTCCAGAATTTGTTCCCGATAAGGAGGCCGTAATAACCACGAAGTTGATAATCGAAGCCGCAGCGGTAATCCCAATTTTGGCAAATGTCTGTACAAACGGTGAACCGATCTGGCTTAACTTATCCCAGGGGTAAATGCTAACAATTACGAAGATGGCACCCACGTAAAAGATTAAAATCCGGGCAACCGTTGAACGAATCGCTTTAACGATCGTGCTTTGTGGATTTTCAGCTTCACCAGCTGTGACTCCAATCAATTCAATCCCTTGATACGACGCCAACACAATTGCTAGTGCGAAGACAAAGCCCTTCACCCCACCAGTGAAGAAACCACCATGGGTCCACAGGTTACTGATTCCAATTGGATGACCGCCGTTACCAATACCAAAAATAATCAGACCTAAACCGGCAATAATCATCAGAATAATCGTCACCACTTTAATAAGTGAGAACCAGGTTTCCAGCGTCCCAAACATTTTAACCGAGATAAGGTTGGCCGCACATAAGAATACAATGGCAATTAGGCCCGGAATCCAATCTGGCAAGTTCGGCCACCAATACCGGCAGTAGCCGCCTAGTGCAATCATTTCACTCATCCCAACAACGACGAACTGAAAAATGTTGCTCCAAGCCGTCAAGTATCCAAAAACGGGGTGAATATATTCAGAAGCAAACTTGGCAAACGAACCGGTATTCGGATCGACATACAGCATCTCACCTAGTGCCCGCATAATCAGGTATAGAAAGGCCCCTGATACGATGTACGCAATTAGCACTGACGGCCCGGTCCACTTGATCGTTGAGCTGGATCCCATAAATAAGCCCACTCCGATCGTGCCGCCCAGTGCAATCATTTGCATCTGGCCCGTACTTAATTTTCTCTGCATAAATTACTCTCTTTTCATAAAATCAAAGAACTCACACTATCACGGCTGACAGTATATAGCTTTTATCTTAGCTAAAAAAGTGCACCGACGCAAACGGATTTAGTGACACATAGTCAGTATGTACTTGCTCTAACGCGGTTCGAGCATGCTTCGTATAAATTTATCAACAAACAGCTTTCAGTCAGAATTATCGGTATAATAAGGGTAATTAAACTAGAAACGAGGTTTCGTCATGGCAAATTACATTAAAGAAATTCGGGCTTTGGTTGGTCACAAACCAATCATTTTGAATACGGCCGCTGGTATTTTAGTCAACGATCAGCAACAAGTCTTGCTGAACCTTCGTACCGATACGCATAACTGGAGTTTACCCGGTGGCTATCTAGAATACGGTGAGACGTATGCCACGGCCTGCGTGCGGGAATATAAGGAAGATAGTGGCATTGATGTCGAAGTTGTTGATCGCATCGGCATCTTTGATAAAGGCGAGACGGCCTATCCTAACGGCGATGTAGCTCAAACAATCAGTGCACTCTTTCTTGTAAAACCCATTGGCGGCCACGTTCTGACCCAAGCCACTGATGAAACACTCAAACTCGACTACTTTGACTTCGACAACTTGCCGCCATTGTTAAATCAACAAAATGCAGATATGATTCACGCCGCCCAGGAATATTTACAGACCCATTCGGCAACCAAATAACCTAACCAAAAATCCCACTGAGTTTAGGTTCTCTGTCAACTGTTGTTGGTAATATTTTTATGGGTGCTTAGCCGCGCAACGGCTAAGCACCTTTTTTCAATTCGAACATTAAATGTATCCGTAATCTGAAGTTATTGAAGTTGCCAAAACCATAGGCGGTGTGTTTTAAGACTTTGATTTTATTATTTGTCCCTTCCAAAGGCCCATTTGAGTATTGATATTTAAGGGCGTTCTCAATCGATGCTTGGCTATCTCTTAGTCTGACAAAATGTTTCTCAATCTCCTCTGAAAATTGATTACTAGGATTCAGAACTTGTCTTAAACGGGGAATATCGCGATACTTAATGGCGCTTCTTAG
>NZ_JAWHTQ010000008.1:0-192250 GCF_032681335.1 Lactiplantibacillus sp. DA1
GAACAACCAAGTCACCCTGAACCGGAACAGCCTAGTACCACGACACCAGAACAACCAAGCCACCCTGAACCGGAACAACCTGGTACCACGACACCAGAACAACCAAGTCACCCTGAACCGGAACAGCCTAGTACCACGACACCAGAACAACCAAGCCACCCTGAACCGGAACAGCCTAGTACCACGACACCGGGAATGTCAGCTAAAGCGAACTGTCCAAATACAAACGTGGCAACCCCATTTTACCGTACACCGCTATCATCAACGAGCGCAGCATTGACGATACATCCAGGAATATGCTTATCGGCTGCTAATGCATTGATCTTACCCGATTTTGAAAGGGCCCAAAATCATAGCTTGCCACAAACCAATGAATATTCAAGTAAGTGGCAACTATTGTTTGGCCTAGTGCTACTAGGAGTGACCATTGGCTTTGCCTTCATATACTGGCAACGGCAATATCATCATTCCTAACTCAATCTTTGTAAAGTTGTAAAACGAGCCGTCCCAACTTAGCTTCAGTCACCTCTGAAGTAGCATGAACAGCTCGTTTTTTGTTGACTATCGAAACTGCCAACATTTCGATAAATATCTTTGTTTTTTATTTTGCTAAAGAATTATTTGTCACTATCCACTAACACCACTCAAGAACTAATCAGTTTCCCGATCCAACTGCTCCAAGGCCGTCTTTAATTGCAGTTGGGCTGTTTTATCCAATGACGGATAAGCTAGTGGCAACTCAGAAAGTCGCTGATTGATAATCTCAGACACACAGAGACGCGAATACCACTTATCATCAGATGGAATCACATACCACGGCGTGTTCTTGGTGGCTGTCTGTGTAATTGCCTCATCGTAAGCCCGCTGGTAGTCATTCCAATATTGTCGTTCCTGAATATCTGCCGCAGAGAATTTCCAGTTGTGACTAGGAATTTCGATACGCCGGATAAACCGTTGCTTTTGTTCCGCTTTAGACATGTGTAAGAAGAATTTCAACACTAAGTACCCATTATGTTGCAAATAATCTTCAAAATAACGTAGGTCTCCAAAACGGCGCTCAAAAAATGCATCATCAACTTGCTTCTTATGTGCAATCTCACCAATATGTTCATTAACAATAATTTCTGGATGGACTCGGCTAACGAGCACATCTTCATAATACGAACGGTTGAAAATTCCAATCATGCCCCGTTTAGGAACACGGTTATGAATACGCCACAAATAGTCGTGCGCGATTTCTTGACTAGTTGGCTGTTTGAATGACGTAACCTCACAACCTTGTGGATTGACACCGCTCATAATGTGACGAATCATACTGTCCTTGCCAGCCGCATCCATCGCTTGAAAAATAATTAGTACGCCAAATCGGTCTTGGGCGTAAAGTTTCCCCTGTAACTCCGTTAATTGTTTAATATTCTTCGCAATTTGTGTCTTCATTACCTTTTCATCTTCAAATTCCGGATCGACAGTCGTTGCTAATTTCGTCAATCCGAGTTGTTGTTTACCGGTATATCGGTAATTTTTTTCAAAGTTCATACCACAGCCCCCTTTCTGTTTTAGCGATAATCTACTAATGTCGACAACGGCTGATGATCCGCCATCTTACCTGCAACAGCCGCCTTACCAATTGATACGAGTAGTAATGGCTGGTAACGTTGCGCATCTAATTTTAAGATAGACGTGAATTCAGCCGCATCAAAACCAGTCATTGGATTAGTGTCATAGCCATGATCCTTAGCAACCAACATAAATTGCATTGCAACCAGCCCAGTGTCCAATGCGCCGAGCATGTCTGACTGTTGGCTAAACATATTATTACCTTGACCTGCTTGAAACGCGGGTTTTTGATGGTGATTTTCTCGGTCCAACACGAATAGTACTACGGCACTGGACGTGGTCAGTTGACTGATATTCCCAGTCGCCACACATAACTGTTTACGAAGCGCCAAATCTGTAATAACTAATGCGCGAATTGGCTGTTGATTTAGTGCGGTTGGTGCCAGAAAAGCAGTCTGTAACATCGTTTCCATTTCGGCTGGCTCAATCTTAGTTTGACCGTCATACTTTCGAACTGAATGCCGGGCATTCATCATTGCTTCTACTGGACTTTGAATTGTCATTAACTTCACCTTCCTTGGCTTTCAGTATAAGTCAGACATTTAATTTTCGCTAGTAAGCATTTTATTAAAATAATTCCGAACAATTTATAACTTGAAGGACATTTAATTCGCCGCTAGCCGTTGTCAGCGTCACCTGAAACGTTTACAATGAAACCATAGCTCCACAGCGCTTCAGACCTAATTTAGGAAGGATGTTTTTCATGGCAAAACGCAAAATGATTTTAGACTTAGATACTGGGATTGATGACGCGATGGCAATTGCTTACGCGGTTGGTGCCCCCAACGTTGATCTGATTGGAATTATTAGTTCTTATGGAAACTGCCTTGTCGACCAAGCCGCCATTAATAGTTTACAAATTCTAGAATTACTCGGAGCTACTGATGTTCCCGTCTTCCTAGGTGAGCCCCATTCAAGTACAACTGAGCACTTTGATGTCATGCCAATCTCACAACAAATCCATGGAATGAATGGTATCGGTGATGTCGACTTGCCAACACCACAACGTGCCGTTGAAAAACAATCTGGTGTCGACTTCTTAATCGATGCCGTTCACCAATACGGCGCTGACTTGACCTTAGTGCCAACTGGACCACTAACCAACCTTGCGGAAGCCCTTGAAAAAGCACCGGATATTGCGAGCACGATTGGTAACGTAACGTTGATGGGTGGTGCTCTGACTGTACCAGGTAATGTCAGTCACTATGCTGAAGCCAATATCAACCAGGACGCTGAGGCTGCTAACACAGTCTTCACCAGCAACATGGCGCTGACGATGGTTGGACTCGATGTCACCTTACGGACATTATTGACTAAAACTGAGACTCAACAGTGGCGTGATTTGAAGACGACAGCTGGTGAAAAATTTGCTGACATCGTTGACTACTATATTGCAGCCTACGATATTACCAGTCCCGACTTGCACGGTTGCGCCCTCCACGACCCATTAGCCGTCGGAGTCTCACTGGACCCCAGCTTTGTGACAACGCTCGACCTAAACATGTATGTTCAGGCTAGTGGCGAAGATTACGGTCGTACCATTGGTGATCCGGCCCGACTTAATGATCCCACCAACGTCACGGTTGCTTTAATGGTCGACAAAGAGCGCTACTTGAAGACGTTCATGGATTACTTAACTACATTATTTAAAGCTCATTAATTAAATCTCATCATCACAACCGGGTCGCAGAAGTTCGTTTCTGTGATCCGGTTGTTGTCATTTTATTTGACGTGTGCGCTAATTTTTCGTTCTTTCGTGGTAATTTATGGTAAATTAACAGTATCACCTTTCAGAAAGTAGGCAGCGTTATGTCACAAAAATATTACGCGGTTCGTAAAGGCCGCCAACCTGGTATTTACCGAACCTGGCCAGAAACACAACAACAAGTTAGCGGATATCCGCAAGCACAATACAAGAGCTTTACAAGCGAGGGAGATGCTCGGGCTTTTATGACTGGCAAGGCTACCCCGAGTCGAACATTCCATTCCCAGTCAAAATCGACACCTAATCAAGCCCCCATCAACGCAACAATTACCGTCTATACCGATGGTGGTTCACGGAACACGGGTAACATTGCCGGCCAACACGTGCACCAGGATGACAAGGCAGCCTGGGCTTATCGGATTGAAATGCCCGACCAACTCGTCACTGATTCAGCCGGTGAATGGGGCGCTACAAATAACCGCATGGAAATTATGGCGTTCTTACGAGCTCTCGAACAATTACAACGGCTTGGCCAAACTAAGACTATGATTCTCTTCGTGCTTGATTCACAATACGTACTCAATGCAGTCACCAAGGGCTGGCTGGCTGGTTGGAAACGTCGGGGCTGGAAACGTAGTAATGGGCCATTAGTTAACGCCGAATTATGGCGCAAAGTCGACCGACTCCTCGCAGAATTCACGACACTCCATTATCATTGGACCAAGGGCCACGCCACTAACCAGGGAAACGTCTTTGTCGACCATTTATTGAACCAGACCATGGATCAGATGCACCCCGGTCAACGGGCACAAGCATCGACCGGGGCCAAGATTAGTCCACGACAAGCAAAAGCAATTGTCCCTAATAATAAGGCTAGCTCAGTCCAATCGAGGATTGAGCAGCTCACCACTTTGAACCCTGCTCCGTCTGAAAAGAAAACCGTTGATCCAGAACAAGTCGCCCGCTCGGTAGCAGCGATTAAAAAGATACTACGCGATAATAACTAAATACTTGGTGATTACCACCATTGCGAATTATTCAGTAACTATCATCAGCATAATCAAAAGCTAGTTCCACAATTGAATTTTTGTGAAACTAGCTTTTAATTAGCAGTCATTCAAAACACATGATTCAATTAAATCAATACTACTATCTTAGTAATTAGTGCTTCTAGATTTACTTTTCGACTTCCATAATCACAAAAACGGCTTGTGTTTAGAAAGCGTTAACAAAATTGAGTTACTTCTAAAAATAACACAGCAAAACATCTTTAAAGCTTACCAACCGTTTATCCGCACTTTAATGCCATGCGCTCGAATATGTGTAGCATAATCGACTAAGTCATCCGCTTGTAATTGTTTAACATTAACTAGCGCATATTTTCGGCCCAAATCTTGATACTTTTTCAACCCAAACTGGTGAAATGGCAATAATTCAACTTCGGTTACGCCAATCTGATTAAATAGTTCTCCAAAATGATCCGCGTCATTCAATGTATAATTGAAACCTGGAACAACTGGAATCCGAACCATCATCTTTTGATGAGCTTGCACTGCAGTTGCTAAGTTACGTAAAATTCCCCCGTTATCGGCACCCGTTCCGATTCGATGTTGGGCTGGGTCCCATTGTTTACAGTCATAATACATGAAGTCCATATAAGACATGAATTCATTAAAAACCTTAGGGCGTGCGTAACCAGTTGTCTCACAGGCTAAATTAATGCCGGCTGCTTTAACTGCCTTAGCAAGCTCAATCGCAAAGGAAGCTTGAAAAAGAACTTCACCACCAGAGAAGGTTACCCCACCGCCAGACTCTTCATAGAAGTCTTTATCTTGTAGAATAACTTTCATAATATCATCAACCGTCATATAATCACCGACGATGGTTTGCTTGGCGGTCTGTTCATCATACATTGATTCTTGCTCACCTGATTGTGATTCTGGATTAGAACACCACTTGCAGCGTAACGGGCACCCTTTAAAGAAAACCACTGTTCGAATACCTGGTCCATCATTGATACTAAATTTTTGAATGTTAAATATTAGTCCTTTTACGGGCGTCTTAGTTGTGATCGTTGGCATTATGACCACTCCTTTACTTAATGTTGCCTTCAGAATAACACCAATTGCATTAAACGTAAATGCTTTTAGTTTCAAACGAAAGTAATTTTCAATCAAATAAAATGTTATAATCATTAAAGCAAGGAAGTGAAAATCTATGAATCAACGCAATGAACAATTATTAGAAATCGTCAATCAACGAAAAAAAGTCGAAGTGAACGAGTTAGCAAACTTACTTGAGGTCTCAAAAGTGACCATCCGTAAGGACCTTACTGAATTAGAAAATCGTGGTCTACTGCAACGGCAACATGGTTTTGCAATTATTAATAATCCAAACAATCTGAACTTTCGACTTGCTCAAAATTACGACATTAAACATAAAATTGCGGAAGCCGCCGCAACTCTAGTTCAAGATAATGAGACCATCATGATCGAGTCAGGATCAACTTGTGCACTTTTAGCCGAAGAGCTAGGAAAAAGTGGGAAACACGTGACAATTATTACAATTTCATTTTTCATCGCTAATTACGTACGTCACTACGACAATATTACCGTCTACACTTTAGGCGGACAATACCAATCCGATGCCCAAGTGGCAGTTGGACCACTAACAAAAACGATGCTAGCTAACTTTCACACCGAAAAGCTTTTTTTAGGTATTGACGGTTTCGATCGTAACTATGGCTTTTATGGTAATGATATTATGCGCACTGATACGGTCCATGCCATGGCTGATAACGCCGACAAGACTTATATCTTAACAGATTCAAGTAAATTTGAATTAACCAGTACTGTTCATCAATTGCCATTCCAGCAAGTTGATACAGTGATTACCGATAACCAGCTTTCAAAAGAGGCTCATCGCGTACTCAATTTTCAACAAATCAAAGTCCAGACTGTTGCGACTCATTAAGCAAATTGTCGCAATGACCGAAGCGACTCAAACCGCATACTTATTGCTGCTACCCCCATCGACTTCGATGAGGGTTTTTCGATACGCACTTCCTTAATTCGTTGATTTTTGCACAAATGTGCATTTCATAATTATTCATTATTTTGATGATATTTCTAGTCAAAAGATGCTATGATTATTACGTAAGAAAGTCATTTCTGTTTCTAACGATAGAAAGGAAGCATAATCATGTCTGAAACTTTAACTAAAACAACGACAACTATTAACCACTTCGGTAAATTGACGCCAATGATGGATCGCTTACGCGATAGCATCATTGATGCAAAACCTTATGTCGATCCAGAACGGGCGATTCTCACAACCGAAACTTATCGACAACACCAAGACGAACAAGTCGATATATTACGGGCTAAAATGCTTGAACACGTTCTTGATAAAATGAGTATCTTCATTGAAGATGATACTTTAATTGTTGGTAACCAAGCACGCCAAAATCGTTGGGCACCAGTATTCCCTGAGTATTCTATGAATTGGGTCATTGATGAATTAGATACATTTGAGAAGCGTCCTGGTGACGTTTTCTATATTACGGAGAAATCTAAGGAAGAACTTCGTGCGATTGCGCCTTTCTGGAAACATAATACCTTGGAAGACCGCGGCTACGCTAGTTTTCCAGAAGCAAGTCGTATTTTTTATGATTTAGGTATTATTGGAGCCGATGGTAATATCACTTCTGGTGATGGTCACATTGCGGTCGACTATAAGAACGTTGTTAATAAGGGACTTAAATGGTATGAAGACCGCATTAAGACAGCACTTGCTAATCTTGACCTTACTGATTTTAACCAGCAAAAACAATACTATTTCTATAAAGCGGGCCTAATTGTAATCGATGCCATTCACCATTTTGCTAAACGTTACGCCCAATTAGCGTCCAAGCAATCTCAAACCACGACATCCGCAACTCGCAAAGCACAACTTGAAAAAATCGCTCAAATTCTAAACAAGGTTCCTTACGAACCTGCAAATTCATTTTATGAAGCGATTCAAGCCGTCTGGTTAGTTCATCTGACCTTACAAATCGAATCCAACGGTCATTCTGTCTCATATGGTCGTCTAGATCAGTACCTAGATCCATTCTATGAGCACGATTTAAAAACTGGTACTATTGACGCCAACGGTGCAACCGAATTACTCACAAACTTATGTCTTAAGACGTTAACGATTAATAAAGTACGCTCATGGCAACATACTGAATTTTCTGCAGGGAGTCCCCTCTACCAAAATATTACGATTGGTGGTCAAACACCAGATGGCAAAGATGCCGTTAATCCGACATCCTATCTGATTTTACGAGCAATTGCGCAAGCACATTTACCACAACCCAACTTAACGGTCCGTTATCACCATGGCTTAAGCGATAAGTTTATGCGTGAATGTGTCGAAGTTATTAAACAAGGCTTAGGCATGCCTGCGTTTAATAACGACGAAATTATTATTCCGTCGTTTATTCGTCGTGGCGTCAAGAAAGAAGACGCCTATAATTACAGTGCTATCGGTTGTGTCGAAACAGCGATTCCTGGAAAATGGGGATATCGTTGCACCGGGATGAGCTTCATTAACTTCCCACGCGTTCTCTTGCTCATTATGAATGGTGGCATTGATCCTGAATCTGGCAAACGGTTATTACCCGATTATGGTAAGTTCACTGATATGACTTCTTTTGATCAACTTATGACTGCTTGGGACAAAGCCCTCCGCGAAATGACACGGCAAAGTGTGATTATCGAAAATAGTTGTGATTTGGCTTTGGAACAAAATTATCCTGATATTCTCTGCTCCGTTTTAACCGACGATTGTATCGGTCGTGGTAAGACCATTAAAGAAGGTGGCGCGGTATACGACTTTATCAGTGGATTACAAGTTGGTATTGCTAACCTAGCGGACTCCCTAGCCGCAATTAAGAAACTTGTCTTTGAAGAAAAAAAGTTGACGACGACCCAACTTTGGCACGCACTTACCGCTGATTTTGCGGATGAAGACGGTGAAAAGATTCGGCAGATGCTCATTAATGATGCCCCAAAGTATGGTAACGATGATGATTATGTTGATGATTTGATTGTTGAAGCTTATAAACCTTATATTGATGAAATTGCCAAGTACAAAAACACGCGCTACGGTCGCGGCCCTATTGGTGGCTTGCGTTACGCAGGAACCTCTTCTATTTCGGCCAACGTTGGTCAAGGGCACAGCACTTTGGCTACACCAGATGGTCGGCACGCACGGACACCATTAGCTGAAGGTTGCTCACCAGAACATGCAATGGATACCGATGGCCCAACTGCTGTGTTCAAATCAGTTTCCAAGTTATCTACTAAGGATATCACTGGCGGCGTATTACTGAACCAAAAGATGTCACCACAAATTCTACGGAGTGATGAGAGTTGCATGAAATTGGTTGCACTACTACGGACCTTCTTCAACCGACTTCATGGTTACCATGTCCAATACAACATTGTTTCACGGGACACCTTGATTGATGCACAGAACCGTCCTGACAAGCACCGTGACTTGATTGTTCGGGTTGCTGGATATTCCGCCTTCTTCGTGGGACTATCCAAAGAAACCCAAGATGATATTATCGAACGGACGGAGCAATCTTTGTAACGTCTACCTTATTTACAGTAGCTGTTCAGAAGAATTAAAATTCTGGACGGCTATTTTAATTGATCATTAATTAAAATTATTTATGGTTAAGTTTTTCAAGCATCATGTTATATTCAATTATTATTCATTTTGAGGTTTGCTTTAAAACTCTATTCATATGATGTAATAGTTCATATAAATACTCTCGAAATTTTTCTAATATTATGGACGTGCCATTAATCCGTTATTGCAAATAAGCCTTGCAAGAATTTCACTTTTCTTACAAGACTTGAATAAAACTATTCCATAATTTTAAGATTATCTAAACTAAAGTCATCATCAACGGTCGGTTTAGATTTAACAGCTATTTTTTGATCTGGCTTCAATAGAATAACCATTGCCGTTGTAATCACAATACCAACTACTGAAGCCAATATATACGTTAAAGGTTTTTGGGCAACAAATGCTACGATCCAACCACCCCAAGGTGCTGGGTTTCCTGCACCTAACCACATGGCCAAGCAAGCTCCAACAGATGATCCGATAACGTTGCTAGGAATTACTCTTAAAGGGTCTGAGGCCGCAAATGGAATCGCGCCTTCTGTAATCCCTACCAATCCCATAATAATTGCAGCTTTACCAGAATTTTGTTCCTCAACATTAAACTTACGAGGTGCAATTAGAGTAGCCAGCCCCATACTTAACGGTGGAATACAAATTGCAACACCGATACCAGCCATGATTAGCATTGCAGCCTGTGATGGCAATCCAGTAACCTTATCAATTGTGCCAACCATAGCAGCACCAAAACTAAATGCTACTTTATTAATTGGACCTCCCATATCGAAACCAATCATTGCGCCCAAAATTAGACCCAATACAATAACATTGCCAGTTCCCATTCCTGCTAACCATTTGCTCAAAAACATCATAATGGATGCTATGGGTTCACCAATCACCCACATCATTAACGCTCCAACAGCCAATGTACCAACCAGCGGTATAATGAAAATTGGCATTACGGATTGTAGACTTGCGGGTACTTTGATTTTCTTTAAATAAAAAACAATTATTCCTGAAACTAATCCAGATATAATTCCGCCAATAAAACCAGCACCAATCTGAGTTGCTAGTAAGCCACTGACAATTCCAGGTGCAAGCCCTGGACGATCAACCATTGAAAATGCAATATATCCAGATAAAATTGGAACCATTAAACTCAAGCCAGCACTACCAATTTTGGCTAAATTTAATAAATTTCCAGTTGTCGGCACTGCAGAATGACCAGAGAATAAAACACTTAGTGCCAGCAACACACCACCCGCCACAACGAAGGGAATCATGTACGAAACACCAGTCATTAAATGTTTCCGCGTGTCTTTCATCAAAGAGATAAAATCTGACATTAATTATCACTCCCATCAAACTTTTCTGTTAATTTATTTATAATTATTTCTGACTTGTTGACAAGATCACTCGTTCCGACCTTCAAAACAGGTTTACCGATAAACCGTTTTTCATCCTTAATACCAATATCATTAGTTAAAATTACAACATCGGCATCTTTAATCTGTTCAGTAGTCAATTCATTTTCAATACCAATCTGACCTTGAGTTTCGACAAAACAACTATCTTTATGTTTCTTAGCAGCTAACTGCAGACTCTCTGCCGCCATATACGTATGTGCAACTCCGGATGGACAAGCTGTAACACCAACAATTTTCATGATATTTATACCTCCATTTTGGACTCAAGCGATGAGCCAATAATCTTTAACACTTCTTCTGAACTATCAGCTTTTTGTAATTCTTGCCGAAATTCTTCATGAATTAATTGCCGAGACAGCGCTGAGATCAATCTTAAATGTTCATCTCCACAACTACTTTCTGGCACTGCAAGCTGAAAAATCATCGATACCGGCTTACCATCCAAAGATTCCCATTCAATCGGATTGTGCAATCGTCCAAACGCAACCGATATTTCCTTAACAGCATTCGTTTTACCATGCGGAATCGCTATTCCAAAACCAATTCCTGTTGTTGTTAACGCTTCTCGTTCTTGGACATTCTTTATATAAGCATCGTAATCTCGTAGTCGATTGGCATCATTTAATAAACAGCCTAATTGCTTAATGGCGGCTTGTTTATTATTCGCTTTTAAATCCAAATTAATTAAATTTGGCACAATAATTTTTTCCATGTGATAACCTCCGTTAATCTTATTTACATACTTAGTGTATTTGTGATAGCCAACACAAGCAACAAATTAAGAGTCGCTTTTGGAAGCGCTTTCCAAATAATCCTTATATATTGGGCTTTTCCTTACACTAACTACTTTTTTTATTGAATTAAACACAACAATTGTGCGTTATCAAAATTTTTATCTAGATTTTCCAAGCTTTATTGATAAAAAATGTCAAATCATACTAACAAGTATAATTTGACATTGGAAACACTACTCCAACCCACTTACAATCGTTTTTATTCGTTCATTTTCAAAAAATTGATGAATGTTATTTACTTGTGTTTCTGTTAGAAGCGCAGTATCTTTTAATTCATAATTGCGACTCAAATAATCATATTTTTGACTTCCATATTGATGGAACGGTAAAATATGAACCTCATGGACACCGACTTTGTGCACATAATCTGCAATTAATTGTAAATTACTTGTCGAAGTTGTATAGCCTGGTATTAACGGTATTCGTGGCGTTACTCGAACATTAACTGTTTTTAGTGCAGTTTCAAAGCTAGCTTTAACTTGTGAAACTTCATCTCCAATGACTTGTTTTGCGCGTACAGGATTCATTATTTTGAGATCAAACATCACGTTATCAGTATACGGTAGAACTTTTTCTATTTCTGTCACCGGCATTGCGCCCGTTGTTTCAATAGCTGTTGAAATCCCTAATTGTTTACAATTCTTTAAAATACTAGCAGCAAAATCAGCCTGTAACAGACACTCACCACCGGATAATGTCACTCCACCACCAGAGGTACGATAAAAAATTTCATCTTTCTCAATTTCTGTCAAAACTTCTGCTACAGTCATCCACTTACTAATCGTTTCTTCTTTGCCATTTTTCACCCACGTTACCGGTCTAACACTCCCTTGTGATTCAGGATTACAACACCATGGACAACGTAATGGACACCCTTGTAAAAAGACAATTGTTCTAATACCAGGTCCGTCATGAATCGAATAACGCTGAATATTAAAAACTAGTCCGTGATCCTTGTTAGAACGCAAGATACTCCCCCCACTCTATAATTCATGCTCTGTTCGTCTGATAATGTCATCTTGGATCTTCTTGTTTAAGTCTACAAAGAATGCACTGTATCCAGCAACCCTGACGACAAGTCCAGCATAATTTTCGGGATGCTGTTGTGCATCTAATAATGTTTGCCGTGATTGAATATTAAATTGTACATGTCTAATTTTTAACTGCGTAAAAGCCATTAAAAAGTCAGCAAATTTACGAATACCAGCGTCGCCTTTTAACGTATTGGGTGAAAATTTAACATTCAACAAACTACCATTAACTGCTAGAGTATTGTCAATCTTAGATACTGATTTCAAAACTGCAGTCGGACCAAGATGATCTCTCCCAACCATTGGCGACAAACCACCATCGGCTAATTGATCATGTGCCTTTCTACCGTCCGGTGTTGCACCAACGTCTTCACCTAATGGAATATGTGCAGAGACCGTATACGCCCCAGCATTAAATCTTCCACCTCGAATATTATGATACTTATCCAATTCCAAAGCATAATGTCGAAATATTTTAGCGCACTCTAAGTCTAAATCAGCATTATCGTTGCCATATTTATCAAAATCATGAATCAGATGTTGACGTAATTGCTCACCCGTTTGTCCAATAAAATTATGTTCCATTTCGTCAACTAGTTCTGAAAATGATAGTTCATGATTTTTAAATACCGCCTGCCTAACCGCATATAGTGAATCCGCAAGATTAGGCTCGCCAATACCTTGAATACCTGAAAAATTATATCGAGCACCACCAGCAGTCACATCTTTACCATTTTTCAAGCAATCAGAAACTAATGATGACAAAAACGGAATTGGCGCAAACTCACGGTGTCCCAGATCAACTATGTCAGATCCTTTAGTAACAACTTTTACATAATAGTCAATATTATCTAGTATACGTTGCCGTAATTGCTCATATGTCAAGTCCGATTGATCACGTAATTCATACATACTAAGTTCCATAATACGCATTAAATTAAACAGTGCAATATCGTGTAAGCCATAAGTTTTTCCAGGAATTGTTGTTTCGACACAGCCTACAACAGCATAATCTCGTGCATCATCTAATGATACCCCTTTGCTTAGAAAACCGGGCACACATACTTCATCATTGAAAATCATTGGGATACCAGTTCCTAGCCGAATCGTTTCACAAGTCTTATTTAAGAACTGTCGTGGAATCTGTTCATTAATTCTTACCGATAAATTTGGTTGTGGCAGTTGAATATCTTGATACAAATCTAGCATTTTATAAGAAAGTTCATTAACCGCATATTGACTATATTTATCAAAACCACCAAGTGCAACCGTGTAACCAGTTGGAAAACCCGCAAAACATTTCGCGCTTTCTGCACTTCTAAGTAACACTACATCATCGGTTTTAATATAAAAGTCGCCTAAAACTTCGCGCATAAAGAACTCTGGAACCCCATTCTCTCGTGAACGTTTATAAAATGGGTACATATACTGATCCATCCGCCCTAAAGACAATGAAGAAGCATTCGATTCAAATTGACCAACAATGCACGTCATCCATAACAACTGTAATGCTTCATAAAAACTTTCCGGAGCATGTGTTTGAAGCCGAACACACATAGTAGCAATCTCCTGCAATTCGATTCTACGATAGCTTGGACATGATCGATTCATGCTCATCGCCAATGCTAGATCAGCATATCGCTGAAAGTGCCGCTGCATAGCTTTAAAAATTAATAATCCGGCTTTATAGAATTCATTTTTGGGCTGTTCTACCGCTAATGCCGTCATTCGATCAATATAATCACCCAATCCTGTATTGAGAATTTTGGAAAAGTTCATAATAATATGCCCTTGCCCCTTATCTGTCTGATTGAGTTTGATAACCAATTCAGCTTCTGCTCTTTTAACATCAGGAGTAATTTTTTGGTTGATAAAATCTTTCATTGAACGTTTAGACCAGTATGGCAACAAATATTTACGGTAATAGTTCTGATCTGCACTTGTAAATTCAAATTGATCTTGAGGTCGATCACTAATCGTATCAATCTCATTCATGATCCAATAAGGATCCATTTCAGGTGATAAGATTCCACTACGAGGACGAACAGTGCGATTACCAACTAATAATTCTCCTGGACGAATACTAATTTTAACATGGTCAAGAACATGTACTGTAGCTCGTGCCCGTCGCATAATAACTGTCTCGCCTTCAGTTTGCTGATAACTCTCTGTGTATAATTTTGCCCGTTCCAATGAAATCCGTCTTTTTTGTTTAAATAAATTCGCTTTCATTTCATTAATTCGAGACTCTGGACGACAATTTTGAAAATTTTTTGTTTGTTCATGAACTATCACAGTCATACCTGATCACTCCTTTGATTTCAGTTACATTGTCATCGCTTTACTGAACAAAATCAACAAAATGTTTGGAATTACTAAATTTAAGCTTGAATTAGCACAAATGTGCCAACTTTTTTGATTGTTTTTGCTGAAAATACTTTTATAATTAAATTAATACATTAATCAATGGAGGTCTTCAATATTGAAAGCAACCGAAATTCAAGCGCGCCGTGATCAAATATTAACATTACTTGAGTCTAGGAAAACCATGCGTGTTAGCGAACTAGTTAACATTTTAAAGATATCTGATGAAACTGTGCGTAAAGACCTATCACAACTTAGCACTCAAGGACTCGTCAAAAAGGAATTTGGTAAAGTATCACTTCTTGTTGCCCCAACCCTTGCCCCTGTTCATCAACGAACAACTGTCAATGCTTCATTTAAAGCAGCAATCGCAAATGAAGCGCTTGAGTTACTTCCAGACAGACCATCAACGATCGCATTAGATCAAGGAAGCTCCGTTGCACAACTTGCTAATCTGATTGCAAATCGAACTCGGGACACAATTATCACTAACTCGCTTCTTGCTATGATTGCATTACAAAATAGCCACCAGCAAATCTATGTAACTGGTGGAAAATATAATGTCACCGACATGTCATTCCAGGGCGAGCGACCGTCTAGAATGTACACTGATAGTTTGTTTGACTTTTGCTTTCTTGGTTCTAGTGGTGTGGCAGGTAGAAATGGATTATGCTCTTCAAGCTTCGCAGATGCAGAAATGAAACGTCAAATGATTAAAAATAGTCACGTCAGTATCGTCTTACTTGATGCAACCAAATTTCAACAGTCTTCCTTAGTTCAAGTAGCAGATTGGAATCAAGTCGATTATGTCGTAACTAATCTATCTCCAACGAATCCGCTATATGTCGAAATTAATCAGCAAACACATCTTGTTTCAGTTATGTGAATCGCTCTCAAAAGCCATCAAACTAACTATTAAGGAGAATCTATATTCATGGGTAATAATCGTCACCAATTACTTGCAAAAGTCGCTTACCTGTACTATGAACGTGATTACACTCAAGCAGAGATTGCAAAAGAACTGAGTATTTATCGAACCACAATCAGTCGAATGTTAAAGCAGGCACGTGAAGATGGCATTGTCGAAATTAAAATAAATGATTTTAATTCTGATTTATTCACTCTGGAAGAAAAACTTAAGCAACGCTATCACTTAAAGAAAGCCGTCATCATCGCTGGCGAGCCACACGCTAATCATCAGCGTAAAGAACAGCTACTATCAACGGAAGCTGCGCTCTACCTCAAACAAATCATCAAACCAAATAACATTGTCGGTTTTGCATGGGGATCAATACTTAGTGGTATGATTGGCCAATTGCAACACCCTATCCAAACTGACGCTACCTTTGTGCCACTAGTCGGTGGGCCTAGCCCATCAAATGCAGCATACCACGTTAATGGTATTGTCTATGACGCTGCACGTACTTTTGGTGGTCACAGTTTATTTGTAGATGCTGCTGCGGTTCAAGAATCTAAATATATTCGTGATGGTATCTTGACGTCTAATTACTTCCGTCAGATTCGTGATTGTTGGAACCACTTAGATATTGCACTACTCGGTATTGGGGGACCACTCTCCAATACTAGTAGCCGTTGGCGCGATCTGTTAACCGATACTGACCGTGAGCTTTTAAAGGAACGACAAGCAATTGGTGATTGTTGTTGTACCTTTTTTGATAAGCATGGCAAAATTCTGACTGGTGACCTGCTTGATCGCACAATCGCGATTCCCCTACCACAATTAGCACACGTTCCCAATTCAGTAGGTATTGCTCGTTCATTAACTAAAGCACCCGCTATCTTAGCTCTCTTAAAAATGGGCGTCCTAAATACACTGGTTACGGATGCCGAAACCGCACAAAGAGTGCTGGATTTGGACGATTAGCACATTTGTGCATTTTCCAATCATAAAAAGATGCTCATCCCTGTTATACCGGGATTCTAGCGATTATTACTCTGCAGATTATTGGTATCGCTTCCACAACCGGTTACCATATAGTTGTAAATAAAAACAGGGGTGATTATCATGGAATTCTTATTAGATACTGTACACATTGAAGATATTAAAAAATACGTGGATATCATACCACTTAGCGGCGTAACGTCTAATCCTTCGATTGTTAAGAAGGAAGGTCGCATTGACTTTTTCAAGCATATGCAATCCGTTCGGCAAATCATTGGTGACCAAGCAACGCTCCACATTCAAGCCGTTGGTCAGACCACGGATGCAATGTTACAAGATGCATATACAATTCTTAAAAATGTTGATGAAAATGTTTATATTAAGATTCCGACAAACGAAGCTGGATTAGCAGCTATCAAGCAATTAAAAGCTGCTGGTATTAATGTTACCGCAACCGCAATTTATACGAAATTTCAAGGCTATCTAGCTATGACGGCGGGTGCCGATTATCTCGCACCATATTACAACCGGATGGTCAATATGAATATTAATGCCGATGAAGTTATCGGCGAGCTTTCAACCCAGATTTTACGTGAAAACAGTAACACTAAAATCTTGGCAGCCAGCTTCCACACCGTACAGCAGGTCAACTCAGCCTTTGAAATGGGTGCCCAAGCTGCAACGATGAGTGCTGACATTCTAGAAACAGCGCTTTCAGCGCCGGCTATCAGTGCTGCCATTAATGATTTTACAACTGACTGGGAATCACTTTATGGTAAGGGAAGCACCATCAAGTCACTTGCTAAAAAACAAAACTTGACCACCGCTACACACTAAATCAAAAATAACGTCACAATGATGATTATTAAAAACACCATTGTGACGTTATTTATCTCATTTAAATCCAACCGATTGATTTTAGACCATTTTCAATTCCATCGTGATCACAATCAGTAGTCGTCATATCAGCTTGAGCCTTGATTTCAGGTGCAGCATTTCCCATTGCGATACCAATACCGGCACTCTGCAACATTTCACGATCATTTTGATTATCACCAAATGCAACAACATTTTCAGGAGCAACTTTCAACGATGCGGCCAGCTTGGCGACACCCTGCGCCTTTGAACCCACTTTGGGAATAATATCGACACCGTTAACATCAAAGCGAACAAATGAGAATTCATCTGCATGCGGTAAATTAGCGTCCTGTTGGTGCGGATAAAACATCATTGCTTGATAAATATCATTATCCAAATAATAATTTGGTGCATATTCAACAGCAGGTGCCCGAAAAGTATCCAGTACTTGGCGTGTTTGTTCATTCAGATGCGTGTGCGCATGCAAGCCATCTAACGACTCAAAAATAATATCAATATTATTCGCATCCGCAGCAGCAACTAATGTCGCCATATTATCACGCGAGAGCGTATGTTCATGAACCTGTTGATGGTTGGCAAATGCGGCGGAGCCATTGCAAAGCACAAAATCATTCAGGTCAAGCTTATGAATGACTGCCTTAGCCATCGCCAGATTGCGCCCAGTGGCAATTGCAACATTAATTTGTTGTTGCTTTAACTTCTTAATACTCGTCAACGTACTTTTTAAAAACGTCTTGTTACTTGCTAATAATGTATCGTCAATATCAAAAACTGCTAACTTTGCTACCATAGTTGTTCCTCCGACCTATCTTTCAATAAATTCTGATTTTATTAATTGGTGTTTCTGACCATGACTAATTGACAACTCAAAGGCAGCTTTTCCTAATGCTTCCAAGTGATGGTCAATTGTTGAAAACTGCATAAGGCGACTGGAAAGTAAATTTTCTTGGCCAATAATTTTTACCGGTGTTAACTGGTGTGCCCGATAATAGTCCTGAATACCAGCACCAATATCGTCGCCATTCGCTAAAATGGCATCAACAGATGGCTTCAACTTTGCAAAGTAACGCCCCGCACGATAACCGTCTTCAAAAGTGACCGCACCAGTAAAAAGATTAGCTGCTGGTAATTTCCCATATGTTTCTTGATAGGCCATTCGGGTCACCCGAGAACTCGCACTGATCAAATTATCCCGACTGATAACCACCCCTACATTTTGACAGCCTTGTTGCTTGGCCCACATCAAGGCGCGTACATATGATGCCAAACGGTCGGTATAAGCCGCAGCCAAGCAACTACTTGTTCCTGGATCTTCACAACAAACAATCCGACCATATTTCTGATACCGCTCTAATGCATCCAATGAATTACTACGTGATGTAAATATTAACGCATCATAAGCCTTACTCTTGAGCTGTTCAAGGTAATGTCGTTCCACTGTCATATCATAATTAGTCGGCAACAATGTGACTTTGTAACCCTTTGCAAAACCGGCACTGACAATCCCATCAACAATTCGAGCAAAATAAGGATGGTTCGCGTATGGCAAGACAATCCCAATTGTCTTAGTTTGCCCCTTACTCAAATCCCGTGCTAATCGATTAGGAACATAGTCCAATTCTTTAATTAATGTCTCAATTTTTTGCCGTTTATCATCCGCAACGTACTTTTGATGATTAATTACACGTGAGACGGTCGAAACTGAGTACCCCGATAATCGAGCAATGTCATGAATATTGGTCATTAATTCCACCTTCGTCTATTATTTGATTTTTAATTGATTGTTGGCCAATATTAAATACTTCGCTAGTGTAGCCTGTGAAACCGGTACCAGGTCAATCAAACATCCCGGTGATTGTTAAGAATTTCGCACAATCCCATCATTTATCGTACAATGTTAATATTGGAGGGATTGTATGCAACTTATTGAACAATTAAGCCATCGTTCTGACTTTACCACTACTGAAACACGCATTGCAACTTATATTTTGAGCCACCAAGATGCAATGCCTAATATCTTAATTAAAGAATTGGCTGCTAAAACTTATACCTCGCATTCTGCCATCATTCGGTTAGCGCAAAAGCTAGGGTTTCATGGGTTTCGTGATTTTCAGCGAGCACTAACAACTGAAGTTGTCATTAACACCCAGGCCACAACAAACGTTGATGCTAACTTTCCATTCACTGATAAAGACGCGGTCACTGAAATCATCAAAAAAATGGCGGATCTAAAAACCAATGCCATTGCCAATGCTCAACATCAATTGAGACCTGAAGTACTAACAAAGTCTGCTTATTTGCTAAACAACGCACGGCATATTATGCTCTTTTCCCAAGGTGACTCTCAGCTACGGGCTCGTAGTTTTCAAAATAAGCTCGTTAAAATTAACCGATTTGCCCAAATTGCCGAAATGTACGCAGATGAGGCTTGGAATATTGCCAGCCTGACACCACAAGATTGTGCCATGTTTATTTCATATGCCGGTACAACCAACATTCACCGACAATTTGCCAAATACTGTCAAACACATCATATTCCCGTCATAGTATTAACTGGAAACGTCGATTCGCCGCTACAAAAATTCGCCACCTATCAATTAGTCATCACACAAAACGAACAGAACGACGCCAAACTAGGAACGTTTGCCTCACAAGTCTCCTTTGACTACGTCTTGGACACACTCTTCGCTATCATGTACGCAAATAATTTCCAAACAAACTTAGCCCACTTGAAAACAACTCAACTATTGATTCAAGATGGGACACTACAGACAAAATAGCGTGACGAATTGTCATTCTACAATTGAATAACCGCTTTTAAAAAGGCCGACTTCTTAATTTTATAAGAAGTCGGCCTTTTCAATCACATTAATACGAATCTATAATAATTTGATAATTAGCTTTGGAAATTAGCCCAATCGCAATCCCGCGCTCGCTAACGCTTGGTCAACAACTTCCATGACCGCTTGGGAATGATCTAATTGCCGCTTAACGGTTACCATATCGTGATTAGCAATAAGACGTTCAAACGCCACAAACTCAGCATACATCCGATGCTCAGCTTGATTAAGCGCTAAATCAGTTGTCGTTCCATCATGTGCAATTTCAGTGATACTTTCGACCGTATTAGTAGGACCGTTGACAATGATCGAACCAGTCGTCCCCTGAATCGTGGAACGTACCGGTGAAGTCGAATCCTTGGCACCGATACAAACGACTTTAACATTCGGATAGGTCAACACTAAGATGCCTGATGTATCAATATTTCGTTCAACATTAGCTAAATACTGCACGTGCGTTGGTGCGCCTAACAAGCCAACCACAAAATGAATATTATAAATATTCAAGTCCATCAGGGCGCCCCCACCAAGCTTAGGATTAAAAGCTGGTAAGATCGTTCCGGCTTTAAACTGATCATAACGTGATGAATACTGCGAATAGTTGCATTCGATAATTTTCAAGTCGCCCAACTTGGTCAAATCACGTTTGATTGCCTGATAGTTTTCCAAATACTGATTCGTAATTGCTTCGATTAACACTAAGTCTTGGCGACCTGCCAATTCGATTAGTTCCGTTAGCTGGGATGCCACTAACGTAAACGGCTTCTCACAAATGACGTTCTTCCCCGCTTGCAATGCCCGCTTCGCATAGTCATAATGTAATGAATTCGGCAAAGCGACGTACACTGTATCAATTGTTGTATCGGCTAGCAAAGCTGCATAATCTGTGTAGACCGTTCCAATACGATACGTGGCTTGCAGCTCGCGAGCTCGCGCCACACTCCGCGGCGTTGACAGCAACCCCACCAATTCAATCGCGGGAATGCGCTTCACCATTGGCAAGAAGTCCTGAACAATCTTGCCTGTTCCTAAAATTCCTAATCGCATCATAATCCTCCTCATAATTTATATTAACGAATTAATGCCTGCCAAATGCAACCAGCTAAGGCCCGCTGAAAAAAGCTCAAGTTTGCGTAAACATGTTTGGCCAGCATCGTCCTACACCGACTTCCAACAATTGGCACCCAGCCCCTAGGACGCACACCGGCAGACGAACAACAATCTAAAAACGACACGTACTAATAGCTAGACTAGTGCAGTGCTCAAGAAGATCTAATGTCGGCATTGTTGAATACCAGTTTCTAACATTTTCACTTGCAGCAACGTTTCCTCATCTTTGACTAACTTAGGTTGCCCATTGATAATGCTGTCGTAAACACCGGCGTAAACCCGACTGTAGTCACCAACTTCCGAAACGACTGCCTCTTCATGATACTGACCCGCATCGTCGATATAAGTTAACGTACCATAGTTTTCAGATTGATCAATGCCAAAGTCAGCGTGATTCGGCATGTAAAAATGTTTCAGATCGTATTCCTGACGATCCTTAGTCGCCTTTACGAACATGCCCTTTTTGCCATAAACCACGAAGCTCGGCCGTGATTTAATGCGGAAATAGCTAGATTTTACAGAGACTTTCAAGGCACCGTAATACAGGTCGATATCAAAATAATCATTCATCCGGTCACTTCCCAATAGTTGCCGAACATCATAGTGCACGTCATCCGGCTCCCCGAAGTATGCAATCACTTGGTCTAAAGTATGGCAAGCATGACCATATAAATAACTCGTATCTAATGAAAAATGGTCAACATTGGTTGGAACCTCTGGCCGGAAATAATCAAAGTGCATTTCGACTTCCAGCAAGTCACCGAGGACGCCGCTTTCAATGACCTTTTGTGTCGTCAAATAGTCCGAATCAAAGCGCCGATTCTGGTAACACTGAATAAACAAATGCTTTTGCTTAGCCAATTCAAAAAGTTCGCGGGCTTCCGCTGATGTTTCCGTAAATGGTTTTTCCACCAAGACATTCTTACCATGGTTCAAGACATCCTTAGCTACCGAATAGTGCGTATGACTAGGCGTTGAAACAACTACGAGCTGAATATCAGGGTCCTCATAAATATCTGCTAACGTAGTCGTGTAATGCACGTCCGCAATTGGTTGCCAATTCTGGCGTCCTGAACGTGAATAGATGGTCTTCACCTTAATTTGATCTTTGAGTTTCAGTGCAAATGGTAAGTGATAGCGGTTAGCACTCTTACCGTTGCCGATATAAGCAATTGTTAACATCACGATGTCCTCCAGTTAAGTTGATAATTTCATTATACTGACTTAGAACGTCACGCCAAGCTAATGACATACTTTAGGTCAAAACGTTCAATAATTAACTTCTAATCGGTCTGTTTTTAAACATTAGGTCCAGCCCCAAATTAATCATTGCAGATAATACTTTTATTCATATGATTGCGTTAAAATTAAACTACTTTACAAAATCTAGGAGGAAATTTGGTTTGCAAACCGTTTTCTTAGTCTTATTACTCGTCGCGGCGGTCGTCGTTGCTAACGCCGTCTACGCACGTTTCAATCAAGTCCCAGTTGCCTTTCTACAAATTGGTGCTGGTTTAATCTTGTCACTGATTCCACTGTATCGAAATTTTGAATTGGAACCTGAAATTTTCCTATTCGTCATTATTTCGATTTTAATGTTTAACGATGGTCAAAACACCAACTTTCGCAAGCTCAGTCACCAGTTTGGCACGACCCTTTCGCTTTCGGTAGTGTTAGCCATCGTGACCATCCTAATTGTTGGTACGGTCACTCACTTACTGATTCCCGAGTTTTCGCTGGCACTTGCTTTTGCCCTTGGCGCTATTATTACGCCAACCGATGCCGTCGCGGTCTCATCGATTACGACTAAAGTTGCGATTCCAGGTGAGGTCATGACGACCCTTGAAAATGAATCACTGTTCAATGACGCTTCCGGAATCGTGGCCTTTAACTTAGCGATTGCTGCGATCGTCACTGGTAAGTTTTCGGTCTGGCACGGAATCACTAACTTTTTATATGTTTTTGCCGGTGGAATCTTCGTCGGCCTAATCATCGGTTATGTCATTGTTGCCGTCAGGATCATGCTTATTCACATGCGAGTCGACACGCCTTCTGTGATCGTCCCCTACACATTACTGACACCGTTTGTCGTCTATTTCTTAGCCGAATCATTAGGCGTTTCCGGTATCTTGGCTGTTGTTGCCACCGGTCTCATTCATGGTGTCCAGTCCGATCAATTGCGGTTGACCACTTCCCGGCTACAAATCGTGATGACAACGACTTGGTCAATCGTGGCTAGTATTTTGAACGGTATCGTCTTTGTGTTATTAGGTGTGTCGTTGCCAAGTGTCATCAACCACTTACAGCAACGTGATACTAGTTCGGTCGCGGTATTAGTCGGTCTGGGAATCTTGCTCTACCTAATCATGACGTTCGCCCGTTTTCTCTGGACGCGCTTCGACTTAGCCCGTATTCGCGCGTGGGATAATCATGAAAAGACCCGTAATGCATTCGTGATGGGTCTGAGCGGCGTTCACGGCACGATTACGCTGGCGATGGCCTTTTCATTACCACTAACACTCAACGGCAGTGCTTTTCCTTATCGCAACGATATTATTTTCGTTGCCGCAGTGGTCATTCTAACTAGTCTGCTGGTGCCAACACTTTTGTTACCGTTGACGTTGCCAAAACAAGTTGTTAAGGTCACTGAAGATGAATTGGCAACCGCCAAAGCTGACATGGTAACTCACGCTATTGATCTCATGCAAGCACGCCATGGTAATAATGCTGGCACTAGTAAAGTGATTGCGATTCTGTCCGGCCAACGAGTACTAGATGGTCGTCCTAAGCGCTCGCAACTGGCGAGCTTGTTCGACGCCACTTTCAAAGTTGAACAAACCACTATTGATGAAATGGTTGCCAACAATGAAATCACGCCCCAGGCCGCCGAAAAGTACATGCGCGTCGCTAGTCAGACGCGTCTGCAGAATCAACAAACTTTCTTCGAACGCTTTAAATTATTTTTCCGGTTTACACTCAGCAAATGGTCGCTCAGTAAAAAAGCTCGTGCCCGACGTAAAATGTTCCGACAATACCGGCCCCGTGGTGGTCAGAGTCGAACTGAGCTCATGACTCGTAATCGGCAAATGTGGCAACAAATGCGACAGATCGAACAAAAGCCGTATGAGGCCGTGTTAGCTTATTTAGCTGACACGATTACTGCCGAAAATCAGCAAGCTATCGGGATCGTTCGCCGCGCCTATGATGAACGTCATCGCCGCCTATCTGGTGAACGGGATTTCCAGGAAACTCAAAATGAGCTTCTAATTGAAGCATTCCAGTTGGAATATAACTTCATTCAGACCCAATTAGCCAATAAAACATTCAGCTCAGAACTTGGTAACCAACTCTATGAACAAATTTCAACTGATCAGTTAGTTTACTTGCAATCGATCAATACCGACTAAATTCGTTTAGTAATGTCAATAACGTGACCAACTGTCCACACCACTATTTGGGCATCGGGTCCGTTACACTAACGTTGTACCATTGGTCGAACTGCCAACTGAACGTCCCAACAAGCCCCCCAATCTTGTGACCATGGTAACCTAATGACGCCTGACAACTTGTCGGCGTCATTTTTTATGATATTTTTGAAACAAAACACTTGTCTTAGAGTGGCTCTAAGGTGCTAATCTATAAAAGTATTCATGAATGAGAAAGTGAGCGATAGATAATGGAAACACCGATTTTAGCACGCATTGATCAGCCGGCCGATCTGAAACAATTATCCTTGCCGGAATTAACACAACTCGCAAGCGAGTTACGTCACGTCCTACTCAATAAAGTTAGTCAAACTGGTGGTCACGTTGGCCCTAACTTGGGCGTAGTCGAATTAACCATTGCCTTTCACACCATTTTTAATTCACCAGTTGATAAGGTTGTATGGGATGTTTCACACCAATCCTACACACACAAGATTCTAACGGGCCGAAAGCAAGCTTGGCTTGACCCCGCTCATTATAATGATGTCAGCGGCTACACTGCCCCAGAAGAAAGCCCCCACGACTATTTCAATATTGGTCATACTTCAACCTCGATTGCCTTGGCAACTGGCATGGCTGTTGCTCGTGACCTTGAGGGCAAAACAGGCAATGTCATGGCAGTGATTGGTGACGGCTCATTATCCGGTGGTTTAGCATTGGAAGGTCTAAACATCGCGGCCACCTTAAAGTCTAACCTCATTATTCTGGTTAACGATAATGGCATGGCAATTGCAGAAGACCATGGTGGCATTTACCAAAATCTCCGTGAACTCCGCGAAACTAACGGCACGAGTTCCCATAACTTGTTCAAAGATTTTGGCCTCGATTATCGCTACGTTAATGATGGTAACGACCTTGAGACCATGCTAACGACTTTTAAGGAAATTAAGGATGTCGACCACCCAATCGTGTTGCACGTCCATACCGAAAAGGGTCACGGCTATCAACCCGCGATCACTAATAAAGAAGCTTTCCACTGGCACGTGCCGTTTGACCTAGCGACCGGTCAGACGTTGCATCCCAACACCAAGGAAACGTATACGGATGTCATTCATGCCACGTTAGCCGATGAGTTAGCAGCCAAGACGCCTATCACGGCAATTACGGCGGCTGTTCCAGGAACTTATGACCTCAAACGCTTTGCTCGCCAATATCCAGACCGGTACTTTGACGTCGGCATTGCCGAACAAGAATCGATTACATTTGCTGCCGGACAGGCCCAACAAGGCTTACGGCCAATCGTCTTCCATTCTGGTACCTTCTTGCAACGGGCCTATGATCAACTATCCCATGATCTTGGCATCAATAAATTGCCCGTTACGATCATGGTTGCCGGTGGCCGCATTAACGCAGGCGATCCAACTCATCAAGGTATCTTTGACGTTGCCATGCTCAGTAATATTCCTAACTTAACTTACTTAGCGCCAACGACCAAGGAAGAACTTCAAGCCATGATGCACTGGGCTCTCCATCAAAATAACGGTCCGGTTGCCATCCGGGTACCAAGTAATGACGTCCAGTCAGTACCTCTAGCGCCTGATTTTGACGCAACTAAGATGCACACATTACACGCTGGTCAGCAAGTTGCTTTACTCGGTGTAGGCAGTCTCCTGCCTTTAGCAACAGCCGTGCAACAACAATTAGCTGAGCAACACATTGACGCGACGCTCATTGATCCCCGGGACATTTCTGACCCCGATACGACGACTTTGGCCAACTTAAAGGCCGACCATCAGTTAGTTGTCACGGTTGAGGAAGCCAGTCTCAGCGGTGGTTTTGGTGAAAAAGTTAGTCGCTACTATGGCAACAGCGCTATGCGCGTTCTGAACTTTGGTGCTGCCAAACGCTTTAATGACCGTGAAACAACTAATGAACTGCGGCATGAATTTAAGCTGACCCCTGACCAAATTGTCACGGCAATTACTGATCAACTAGCAGAATAATCATCAGGCCAGCGACTCAACTTTCGTTTACCCACCAAAAGTCTAGCCAGTATGTTGTCGAACTCAACACGCTGGCTAGACTTTTTATATTTAACTGACAATAACCCAATCTCAGTTTAACGATTGGGAAAACAGGACGGCGGCTACTGTGCCAATTTGGGGCAAAAATCAGCAATTAGCAAACAGAACGCCGGCTAATAAGTCGCCATTCGCAATTATTTATATTAACGCCCGATACCTGGCGCCTTGGTCGGCCACAAAATATTATTAATATTTTATTGTTCAGAAAAGACTTTCAGCAAGCTGCTGTCCTTATAGCTCCAAATCTCATTAATATAATTATTTAGTCAATCCAACGCTAGTTAAACAATTGACAGTCCCATCAGAGTTGTTTACAGTAAAACCAATCTCAAACCTAATATTGGAGGCCTTTATTATGGCAAGTCACCAAGCCTTACTGATTATTGATTATACGAATGATTTTGTGGCTGACGGCGGGGCACTCACTTGTGGGCAACCCGGCCAAGCGCTCGCACCAACGATCGTCAAACTCGCCAACCAAATGGCTACGGCAAGCGACTGGGTCTTACTGCCAACCGATGTCCATACCCCGCATGATCCTTACCATCCCGAAAGCAAGTTGTTTCCACCTCATAATGTTCGGGGTACTTGGGGTCGTGAACTCTATGGGCCACTCAAAGATTGGTACGCTGATCATCAAGCCGCCGATAATGTTTGGGCATTCGACAAGACGCGTTACAGTTCATTTGCGGGTACTGATTTGGATTTACGTCTGCGAGAACGCCATGTTGACACCCTGCACTTAGTCGGTGTTTGTACCGACATTTGTGTCCTTCACACGGCTGTTGACGCCTATAATTTGGGTTACCAACTCGTCATTCATCAGGATGCCGTTGCTAGTTTTGACGCCGCTGATCACGAATGGGCGTTGCGTCACTTCAAAAACAGCTTAGGTGCAACCATCGTTTAAAAAATGCGCAATAAAAATCACTCATTCAATACGAATGAGTGATTTTTTAGGATTACTAAATTAATTCAAGGTTGGCTCAACCCATTTTTGCAACATCAAGGTATTCAACACACCTTCAACTAAGATAACTGCCAACATGACGAGACTACCGACCCATAAAGAATCGATTTGTCCCTGGTTGACTAGCTGACTGGAGAGAAAGCTGACCATGCTAATCAACAAATTAGCTAAGCGGAAAGCTACGTAAATGACCACCACCGTGATAATCACATTGACGAACCGTTGCCGAAATCGTGGTAAAAAGCCCTTGGTCGCATTCGTAACAAAATGGCAAAGCGTTATCGTGCTCCAAATCAGAATCGTCACAAGAACTAAGACTAGCAACGTTCCGAGTGCGAACTGCACGGCACTACCCGCATCAAACTGGCTAAAGAACAGCGACGCTGATGTTAAGCCTCCCATCAGTTCATTCCAACCAATCCACAGAGTTAAGCAGAATAAAATCACTTGGACCAACCAAACATAAACAATATCAACCAACGAAACGACTAAATTAATCGTATAGCGTCGCCAATCGCTAATTGGCAATAACCAGAACGTCCCCGCCCGGAAGAATTTTTCATTTGAAACTGCCAATAAGATAAACCCAACGATTAAAGGTAACGCCATCCAAGCACATAAATTATAGAATAATGTGGCAGCTGTGAAGTTTCCTTTGATGGCAGTCCACAAACTAGTGACAATCACCGCCAAAGCTTCGATACCAATCAATAAACTCATTTGCTTAAAGCGTGGCCAACTGAGGGCCTTAAATAGTGACCAACTACTTGTCATCCGTCACACCTCCCATATATAAGCTCTCATAATAATCTTCAAGTTCCATGCCATGTTCGTCGCGAATCTCATCTGCACCCTGATGAACAACAATTGTTTGGTCCTTAACGACCACGATTTCATCAAGAATCGGCGCGATTTCAGTGACATAATGATCACTAATCAATAATGTCGCTTCGGCAGGCGTCCACTTGATAATACTGTTAATAATTTTTTTGCGGCTCATACTGTCGATCCCACTAAACGGTTCATCTAATAAGTACAAAGCCACTTTGCGACTCAGGGTCAGCGCAATGATTAATTTCTCGCGGGTCCCCTTAGACAACTCACCCAATTTTTGTTGTTGGTTGAGTTCCAGAAAGTCAACCAGCTCTTGATAGCGTTTGGCGTCAAAATCAGGATAAACAAGTTGATAAAATTGCGCGATTTGTTGTAATTTCATACCGGCACTAAAACCAGTCAAATGATCCGTGAAACTTACCTGCTGCTTACGGGCTACGGCAGTTGTCGCGCCATTGATCACAATACTGCCCTGACCCTTGGCACTACCCGTAATTAGTCGCATCAAGGTCGTTTTACCCGCCCCGTTTTCACCTAATAAACCGACAATCTTGCTGGGCGCCAGGGTTAATTGAACATTTTGTAAAATCATTCGTTGATTATGTTTATATCGTAAATCCTTAATCGTCAATGCTGTCATGATTGTGCTCCTCTCGTTGGGCAATGTATTGTTGCAGACTCGCCACGATTTCGGCGTCACTTAAATTTAGTGCGTGCAATTGGTCGTACGCTAATGCTAATTGCTCGTTCACCAGTGTAGTCCTCAATTGCATAATATGCGCCTGATCTTCCGTTACGAAATTCCCCTTACCTCGTTGGGACGTCAGAGTGCCTTCCGTAATCATCTCACTGAGTGCCCGCTGAACTGTATTAACATTAACCGTCAAGTCCAACGCAAGCTGCCGGACTGCGGGCAACTTTGCCCCTGGTGGTAACGTTCCGTCAATCATTTTATGATAAATATACTGTTTGATTTGATAATAAATCGGAACCTTGTCATCAAATTTCAATTTAACGGCCTCCTTAGTGTTCTATTTTTCTATTACAATATAACACAGCTGATACCAAAAGTACAATAATGACCTACCGTTACTTGTGATAGCGGTTACATTTGTAACTTGAATCTCAATTTAGGAGCGCTATACTTAAATTAGGACGTGGACTAAGTTCGCCACATCACAGGAGAGGGATGGTAGCATGTTAAAAAACGAAAACGCCATTGCGCTAATTCGCGCCATCGATGTCGCTTATAGTGACCCCGAAGTACGCGCAATTCCCGAATTACAACAAGCCTTAGCTAAGGCCGCACAAGACTTAGACTGTGTTGCGGACCACCATCAAGTCGCTAGCCGCCTAAACCAGTTGCTAACTACTTGGGGGGCTCGTCATTCACAAGACCCCGCCGTACTTGACCAGTTATACCTGATCACACTCAAAGATGGCGTCGATGTACCTTGCCAGGTCCCATACCGGGCATAATTATCTTAATATCACAAAAACTCCCAGATCGAATCGATTTGGGAGTTTTTGTGATATTAAGAGGCCGTTTGTTTGATTCCTGTTCGTCAGCAATGATCGTCCGATTCCGACCTCCGGGGCTGGGTGACAATTGCTGGAACGTAAGCCGAAAGCAACCCACTTCCGACTAAGAATAATTTGGCTACTAAGCATTGTCACCCAGCCCCTCCAGTCGGTAAGCCGCTCGAATGGCTGATGAACGGCCACTGAACTCGGTACAATCTGTCGTTGGCTATTTTGGCAAAGGAACCTCCAACGAAAATTTAAGGTTACAGTAACCGCTTTGTCTAGACGGTCAATTATTACTATGTTGATTGAGAAAATTACCGTTTATGAAAAGCAACGACAAATCCAGCAAAAGTTGGGTATATCCCTGTCCGCCATTCGAATACTCTCCCGACTGGAAGGCGTTTCTGACAATGCCCAGTGGTGAAATTTCACTTAGCAAGCGTCCTGTGCTTGGTTAGTGAAAGGCTAGTATTTGAGACGTGGTTTTTCGGCTCAAATCTGTGCTCACCACGTTCCGGCAATTGGCAGAAATGCCTGGAAGTCGGCGTAGGACGAACTAACTAAGCAAGGTTACGCTAACTCGCACTTCTTCCAGTGGTCCATAGCTGGCTGCTTTTGACCTTGAAAGTTAGCCTCTTAATATTACGATTCATGACAAATCAGTGCTAATTCAAGCAAGCTAACATTACTGTACGTATTGTTCCAAGAATGCGGCGACGTGACGCTTGTAACGTTGGTAATTCTGAGTAATGGCCGTGGTGTGGCCGGCTCCCTTCACCAACCATAAAGACTTGGGTTGGTGAGCATTGCGGTACAGCGTCTTGCCCATGCTAGTCGGGACAAAATCATCCCGGGTACCGCTGATAATCATGATAGGCAAGTGGTTTTTACGAATCTGTGCGACTGCATCCGCCTCTTTGAAGCTATAACCAGCGCGCAACTTCGTAATTAGACTGGTCACATTGACTAGCGGAAATGCTGGCAAGTGGTACAACTGCCCCGCTTGATAACTAATAATCGCATTGGCACTCGTAAACGGGACTATCGACGACGTACGCTTTGATCTGTGGAAGCTGTTGTTCACCACTGGCCATTGTCATCCCAGCTGCGCCCATACTGATACCGCTCATCACGATTTGAGTTGTGGCCGTTTTATGTACGACGGTTTTGGCCCACTGCAAGTCGTCGCGGCGCTCCAGCCAGCCGTAGCCGACCGCTTTTCCCTGGCTTGCACCACTTGCTCGGGAATCAGGAACTAAGACATTATAACCGAGTTCGTGATACATCCCAGCCCACGCCCCCATTAATGACTTATTACCAGCAAAACCGTGCGCCAAAATGACGGTCTTCTTAGACTGCTTAGCGGGAAGATACCAAGCAACCAAACGTAAGTGATCGCTTGATTCAATAGTCCACGTCTGTTTACGTGCATGTAAATACCAATACTTTTGGTGATAAACCGAACTTTTTTTCGATAATTTGGTGCTTTGCGTAACAAACGCTTTGTCACCACGCGCAATCGCCACATGATAAAAATAACTACTGGCACCGATCAAAGTCCCCACCACTAGGACAACAAGCACCCCCAGCGTGATCCACCATTTCTTCATTATGTCTCACTCCTTGATTTCATAAAAATCCGTTTCAAGCGGGAAAATTTCGCCACTCCTTCATAATAACCGTTATAATTAAAGATAACTAGACCATATTGAGGAGGGCTTTATTTTATGCACTATTCCGAAACGTGGGATTTGGACAGTATCTTTGCTGGTGGCATTGATTCCCCAGCACTGACTGCCAAAATGTCCACGATTAAACAACAGTTGACCACGACAGCAGACACCTTAGTTCACTGGCGCGCTGCCGCTGACACACCAGACGCCGACTGGTTTACCCAACTCGTCAACAGTCTGCAAGCCATTCAAGCCGGTATTGACCAAGCTACCGTTTTCGTGGTTGCTTATCAATCCGCACATGCGGACGACACCAAAGCCGCCCCACTACTGAACCAAATTTATCAACTTGATAATCAGTTAAACAATTTATTAACCCGCTTCAAGAAGCAGCTCGTTAAGTTAGATCAAGCCACCTTTGACACGCTCGTGCAACAACCGGCACTACAAGCCATCGCCTTTAACTTAACCGAAATGCGTCAGCAAGGCTTAGCACTCCTAGATGACGACACTGAAGCCCTAATCAACGACTTAGCACTCGATGGTTTTCAGGGTTGGAGTGACCACTACGACACGTTAGTTAGTCAAATTCAAGTGCCATATACCGATGAGAATGGCGTAACCCACCAACTGTCCGCGGGGCAAGCCCAAAACATGTTAGCGGCCGCCATGCCGAACGCCCAACGCGCCGAATTAATGCGCAACTGGGAGCACGCTTGGCAAACTCACGCCGCTCCCTTTGCTGATACGTTGAACCACTTGGCGGGCTTCCGACTTGCCAATTACCGTGCGCATGGTACCACGAACTTCCTACAAAAGCCACTAGAACTCAACCGTATGAGTCAAGCGACACTAGACACAATGTACCAAGTTGTCGCTGACAGCAAGGACATTTTACTAAGTTACCTGAAGCGTAAGGCCCAGTTACTCGGTAAAGATCAACTAGATTGGCAAGATATTGAAGCCCCATTAACCTTGGGACAGCTTCCTAGCCAAACTTACAACCAAGCTGCCGACTTTGTCATTAACAACTTTCGCCAATTTAGTCCAAAGATGGGCGCTTTAGCCCAACACGCCCTTGAACATCGTTGGGTCGAAGCTGAGAATCGCCCTAATAAGCGACCCGGTGGCTATATGGAAAATCTACCAGAGACCCACGAATCCCGAATTTTCATGACGTTTACGGGTTCACCTAATGACACAGCCACCCTCGCCCACGAATTAGGGCACGCCTTTCATGGCAGCGTCATTCAAGATCTACCACTTTGGCGTCAAGATTACGCGATGAACGTGGCCGAAACCGCCTCAACATTCGCCGAACTGATTGTCGCTGACGCCAGTGTCAAAGCGGCCGATGATGCCAAAACCAAATTAACTTTATTGGATGCTAAAATGCAAAATCCGTTAGCTATGTTCCTTGATATTCGAGCCCGCTTCTTGTTTGAGACACGCTTCTATACCGCCCGTCAGCACGGGATCGTCACTCCTGATGCCTTGTCAGATTTGATGCTAACCGCCCAAAAAGACGCCTATGGTAATGCCTTAAATACTTACCACCCGATGTTTTGGGCTAGCAAGTTGCACTTTTACATTGACGACGTCCCGTTTTATAACTTTCCATACACATTTGGCTACCTTTTCAGTCTCGGTATCTATGCTCAAGCTAAAACACAATTGGACTTTGAAGACCGCTACATTGCCCTATTGCGAGACACCGCCAACATGTCGACCGAAGCCCTAGCTGCCAAACACCTCGGTGTTGATCTGACCAAACCAGCCTTCTGGCAAGCTGGTGTAGCTTTGATCAAGCGGGACATCGATGAATTCATGGCGTTATCCGCACCGTTAATCTAAGGAATGGAAGTGAGCACATGTTTCCAGAACGTTTAAGAGCACTACGTCGGGGGCAAAAAATGACCCTTGCTCAACTCGCGGCGGCCCTCAATCAAATGCCGACCGCTGACAAAGCAACTCGCCAAAATACCGCCGCTCAAATTGGTAACTGGGAACGGGACTTACGGACCCCGTCCTACCTAGAAGTTCGTAAATTAGCCGAGTTTTTTAACGTCACGACCGATTACTTGTCAGGCAAATCAGATCAAGAAGAGTATGACCTCGGCCGCATCTTTTTATCGGGCAAGCCGCTGACATTTAATCAAGAACAATTATCCAGTGAAGACCGTTATGAACTGTTTCAGTTGATGGATGGTTACTTACATGGCCGCCAGCATCGGGTTTCAACGGATGTGACCGGCCAAGAAGAATTAGACTTACACTTTGATGACTAGGAGTTTTTTATGAATCCCAAGAAGTTAAAACAATTAAAAAAGCGGGTCAAAAAGCAAGCCGGTGCCCCGTATATTCAACAGTTGATGAAGTACCGCGACTTATTTAAGGATGATCCCCAAATTCTAGTACTGATCAATAATGTCTTGGAAAGTGACCGCTTGCTGGCAGCCGGCTTAGCTCCCCAACAATTGCCAGTCTTAGAAGTCCCTGATGATTTTCAGGACCATCTCTTTGAGCGCATCAATCAGCAATATGCCATGGGTGATCCTGCTGGTGATGCGGCTTGGAATCAACTATCAGCCGCTCTCCCAAAAGTTGACCAACTTCTACGCAACTTTCGAGACTATATCGAAGATCAGTATGGGATGTGGGCCTACATCAGTGCGCCATTCCTGAAAGACCTAGCTGACTTCACTGGCAGCGCGCCAGTTCTGGAAGTCATGGCCGGTAACGGCTACATTTCCAAGGGCCTCAAACGTCTCCATCCTGGTCAGCCAATTTATACCACGGATTCAAAGGATTGGACACACGAAACTGGCAATCAGACGGGACGCCACCCAGTCACGACGATTGAAGCGTTGGATGCCGTCAGTGCCTTCAATAAGTACGCCGCAACTATTAAATACGTCATTATGGCCTGGTCACCGGACAAATTGACTATTGATTGGGACTTGTTACAAGCTATGCGGCAAAGTCCTTACGATATCCCATTGATCGTCATTGGCGAAAAATACGGTGCCACGGGTTCCAAACAATTTTGGGACCACGCTAATTATCAGGATAACGAGGCCGTTACCAAGTTAAATGCTCATTTCCGACCATTCGATCTGATTCACGATCAAGTCTATGTGGTCCGATAATTGAACACGCGTTAAATTAAAAGTCGTGCTTTCAGGATTAAATTCTGAGAGCACGACTTTTAATTTTTCCGTTATAGCTGAATCCCTTTTTTGCCAAATTCATTCGTAAGTTGCTTAAATCTTAGCATCACATTTTCAATTGTTGCAGTTGTTCTAATCCCGCCACCAACGATGTTCGTGAAATTCCCCCGGCAGCGAGACTTTGGTCGTCAAATTGATTAAGCGTTGCATAAAGCCAAATTCCGAGCTGCAAGAATTCAGCTTCCGTCATTGCGAACTGCAACGCTAACAACCGCTGAGCGGCTTGAGCATAAGCCTTTCTGTCAATTAGTTGTGCCAATTCGACTTGATGTGGCAACGGCTGATCTTGATCTTGCGGAAACACCACCTCAGTTGTGCCTCCCTTATGACGACTAAGCGTGTACCCTAACCCCGTTGCGAACGCATGTAACTGCCGCATTAACCAATCACTTTCATCTTGCATTAGCATTAATCCCCCTAATTGTGTGCCATCCAATAAATCGCTAAAATTGTCAAAATGACTGATAACGTACACATATACCAGTAAAATTGTTTTTCCGGTACTGTTCGACCATGCTTTCCCTGATAGGCATCCGCCATACTAGTGATAAACGTCGCCAAAATTGTATATAAGATCAGTAACGTAAACGCGTAGGCCGTCCAAGCCGTCCCCATCGGTTGGTGCATTGCTTGCAAGCCCCAGCCAATCAACCACCCCACCAATAAAAGACCCGTAGGCGCTGCAATTAACCGTCGCTTCATCCTCATCACTCCCCCTAGAATTAACTTCATTATCCGCTTTTAAAACTCCCAGACCAAGCAGAATGACGCCCTAAAATTATATCCACATGATACCAAGCCTTTTCTGCACGAAATATTGTTAAAAGGTTCCGGTTTAAGATCAAAAGCAACCAGCTTAGGCCCGCTGGAAAAAGTTCGAATCAGCGTAAACATGCTTGGTTAAACGCGTCCTACGCCGACTTCCAGGCATTTCCGTCAATTGCTGGAACGCGGTGGACACAGATTTAAGCCGCAACCCACGTCTTAAATACTGGTCTTCCACTAACCAAGCCAAGGACGCTTGCTAAGTGGAATTTCACCGCTGAGCATTGACCGAAACGCCTTCCAGTCGGGACAGTGTTCGAATGGCTGACACGTGCGTTCCGAACTTTTGCTGGACTTGTCATTGTTTTTTACAAACAGTAATTTGTCAATTAACTGTCAGGTTGAAGATGCTATTGTGATAACTTACCATTTCTGAATTACCGTAGTAATAGTTGAATATTTCGACAAAGTAGAGAATACACACTGATATTTCACTAAAAGTTCCAATAAAAAATAGTCAGCGACTAATTGTACCAAGTTAAGTGGCTGTTCATCAGCCATTCGAGCAGCTTCCCGACTGGAGGGGCTGGGTGACAATGCTCAGTAGCCAAATTATTCTTAGCTGGAAGTGGGCTGCTTCCGGCTTAGAATAAGACTCGTATTTGAGATGACGCGGGTTGTGCGTTAGCTCAAATCGACGTCGGCTGCGTTCCAGCAATTGGCACCCAGCCCCGGAGGTCGGCATAGGACGCGCACCGGCTGACGAACAGGAATCGAGTTAACCGGAACCTTTTAACAATGATTCCTGACCTATCCGTGAACAAAAAAGCCTGCAATCAATTGATTGCAGGCTCGTTCACACTGACTATTCGACGTTGAACTCCTTGAAATAACTGGTTAGTGGTTTCAATTCGTTCGCGTCATATTTTTCTTTGAAGGCACTGACAGAAGCATCCGATGTCTTGGCTGGATCAACATCAAGGATTTCAACTGGTAACCCCCGTTTGTCCGTAATCTTGGCATCAATTAAGACCGGACGACCGGCCTTTAATTCGGTCATCGCAGTTTCGAAGGCTGCGTGCAGTTGATCAAAATGTTCAACACGGATACCTTTGACGCCCATTCCTTCAGCTATCTTAGCAAAATCAGCATCAATCAAGTCGATACCATAATATGGTTGTGGCACATCTTCTTGTTCTGATTTAATAAAGTTCAACGTTTGGTTAGACGTAACAATATTAAAGATTGGTAAGTGATACTTAACTTCGGTCAATAAGTCTTGCATGACCATTGAGAAGGCCCCGTCGCCAGCAATGTTGAAGGCTTGCCGATCAGGATAACTCATCTTCGCCGCAATCGCACCGGGAACGCCGGCACCCATCGTGGCAAATAGTGCTGAAGTCAATAATTTTTGCTTGGGATTCATCTTTAGGAAACGGAAACTATTAATCGTATTGTCGCCAACATCCATTGAGAAAACTGCATCATCGGCAGCGACCCGGTTAATTTCTTGGTAGACTTGTTCGTATTCAAGTGGATCGGTCGTCCGTTCACTCAGCTTCTTCAAATACTGTTTCCAGTCAGCCATATCTGCTTTAGCTGCTTGGTAGTATGGCGACGGTGACGCTGGTTCACTTAATGCCAAGGCCCGTTTGATGAAGACTTTAGCATCGCCATTAACCCCGAAATCCAAATGATGGTGCCGACCAAACTTGCCAGGATCCAGTTCAATTTGCACATATTTGAAGTCGTGAGTCGTGTACATAATCTGTGCGAACGAATAATCCGCGCCAACTGAAACGACCAAATCGGTAATCCCCATCAGTTCATCCGCCGCTTTCGAGGCTGCCCGATAAGCGCTTCCCATATTACCATCAAAACTATCAGGAATGACGCCCTTGGCTAACCCAGTGATAATAATCGGTACTTGCAGACGCTCCGCTAACGCCATCATGTCCTCGGTTGCACCACGCGTCCCTTGACCAACGTGGAAGACGGGGTACTTGGCGTTCTTGATCATCGTTAACACCGTCTTAACTTGTTCATCATCAATAGTAGGAATGCCGGTCAGTTTAGCTGGGACACTTGCTGAATCGTAATTAAGATCAGGAATTTCAACATATCCAAAATCATTAGGAATTGTCACCACCGCAACCCCATTCTCACGGTAAGCCGTCCGAATGGCCTTATCGACGACGTATGGTAAGCTTTCTGGTGTCATGACGGTCCGATTGAAGACCGCCACATCACTGAAAATCGGTTCTTCAGCAAATTCTTGGAAATAATCATAGTTCATATTGGTGTGAGCAACTTGGCCTACCAAGGCAAGCACGGGCACGTGATCTTCCTTAGCATCATACAACCCATTGAGTAAGTTAACGGCACCAGGACCGGCTGAACCAAAGGCAACCCCGATTTGGCCTGTCAACTTCGCATCCGCTGCCGCAGCGAGGGCCCCCACTTGTTCGTGACGTACCTGCACATATTGGAGCCGTTCTTGCTCAACATCCAACGCGTGCATGGTTGAGTTAAACGATCCACCAGCATAGCCGTAAATCTTTTTAACATCCCAAGCTTCAATAACTTTTAACATTGCAACAGACGCTTCAATCATCTTTGCCATAGTAAATGCCTTCTTTTTTTAATTATTGTATACGTTTTCATTTACAGTTATCAGAATACATCTAAATTGTTCAAAATTCAATTGTAAACAATTATTATTTTATAAATATTGTCTTAACTAACCAAATTCAATGACCTGACACTGGTCCGAAATCGTGTTAACCTGCCGCTGTTCTCGAAAACATTGAACGCTTATCCATCGGTTTAATCTAACCAATCGGCAAGGTGAAATAATGATGAAAGACAAAGTGATTAATATGCTGACTGCCGAACTGTCAGCATTCCCCGTTTTAATAATGACGTACTATGCGCTTACCGCGAAACCGACCGGACAGTGGCAACTGACCTTTAGTCTCCCCGTTTATTGGCTGATCAGTTCCGACCTGTTGGCCTATCCCTGGCTCCTCACCCGGATTCCCCGCTTGCGCCACAACCCCCTTAAAATGAATTCACTGGCTCTAAAGGCAAGCTCAAGATACAACTGCCGGCTCAACGAACGAGTCGCGCGCTGGGATGATGAGATGAATCTCGCGATTTTCTTACTGGAACGCGGCTGTCTAATGTTACTGTCAGAACCACTACTTTTAGGCGATTTAGGCTATCATAGTGTCCGACGGTTATGGTATTAATGACAATAAAAAGCACCCATGCTGTTCAGTTTTATGAACAGTGTGGGTGCTGTGTGCATTATTCAAGAATGTTGGTCTCCAAGAAGGCGACAGCAGCTTCTTGAATCTTGTGAGGTACGTGGTGAACGCCACCTTCAGCGCGTTTAAAGACAGTTGCCTTCAGGGCTGGCTCATCTTTAAAACGGTGCTTAAAATCACGAATATACTGATAAGGTACCATTTGATCGGCCGTACCGTTGAAAAAAAACATTGGTCGTCCTGCCAGTGCTTCGGGGTGTTCAGATAAGTCAAACTTCGCCAATTGTTGATAAGTTTGTTCAATTAGTTCTGCTGGGAGCTTAGCTTGTAATGCCGCTGGTAATTGTGCAACTTGATCGGTTGCAAAGGCCACCGGTTCTGGTGAACCAATTAACGAGACACCAGCAACTACCGTGGGCTGCGTTGCCATAATACCGGCAGCGGTAATACCGCCCATCGAAGTTCCCATGACACCGATTTTATTAGCATCACTAATTCCAGCCGCGACTAGGGCCGCGACTAATTGTGGAAATTCCGCAACTGAATGTCCAACAATCGACCAAAAATGTTCAGGATGCCGATCGAGATCAGTCCCATCATTTCGACTGCCATGTAAATATGCCGTCGGAAGAATGACTCGAAAGCCCACGCGTGCTAACTGATAAGCCGTGCCCAGTTCAGTCGCTGTTTGATTTGTCCAGCCATGATAATCGATGATCGTTGGTAATTTAGTTTGTGCTTGACTAGCTGCAAACACGTGTAGTACTGGCAAGTCACCAAATTTGGTCGTCCGTACCACCACGTCTTCAAATAAATTTGTTGTCATATTTATCACCGTTTCCAAAATTAATAGTTAATAGTGTAGCAGAAGCCCAAACGAAAACCAACCCAAACGCGACCATCGTGGTTAAAGCTTAACCACCATGGACATACTCGGGTTGGCTCATTTTAACACGGTTAGCCACTAGCTAACGTCGTGCCCTTCAAAACTACTTTTCAAGCGTATCTAAGAAATCTTCAACTTGTTTTTGGGTTTTACGGAATTTGTCAACATACCGACCAATTTCTTGACCATCTTCAATACCAACAAAACTAGGAATTCCCATCACACCCATGTCTTGTGCGATTTCAATGTTGGCATCACGATCAACCGTGATCCAATCGTATTGATCGTACTTCGCTTCGATTTGGGGCATCACTGGTTTAATGAAAGCGCAATCCGGGCACCAGTCCGCCGTAAAGAATAACATGTGCTTACCCGTCTTGATACGTTCGCGAATTTCTTCGTCGCTTAAAGTTGCAGTTGCCATGAAAAATGCCTCCAATATCTTTATGTTAGTTATAGTTTAACACATACTAAAAGTAAGTAAAGCCTTTTGCTTTATTTTGTCGCTTGGACTAGGGCTTGCTTGAGATCCGCTGCTAAATCGGCACTATTCTCAATCCCAACGGACAGCCGCAATAAGTTGGCGGTGATCCCCTTTGCTTGTCGTTGTTCTTCCGTTAAATCCGCATGTGTTTGAACTGCGGGAACGGTCAGCAAGCTTTCGACACCACCAAGGCTTTCCGCAAACGAAATGACACGGAGGGCCCGTAAAAAATCATCAACGTCCGTACCAGTGGCGAGATAAAAGCTAATCATCCCACCACGTCCAGGATATAAAACACGTTCAACGTGTTCATCCGCTTGAAGCACCGTGACCAGTTTCTGGGCGTTGATCTCCTGTTGATGCAATCGTAGTGGCAAAGTCTTCAAACTCCGCAATAGCAACCAAGCATCAAAAGGATCGAGAACCGCCCCAGTTGTTACCAGATTGAATTCGAGAGTCTCAGCATCCGCCTGTGACTTAACGACGACCGCTCCGGCTAAAATATCATTGTGACCGGCCAGATATTTGGTTGCGGAATGAACCACAATGTCCGCTCCTAAATCTAGTGGTTTTTGAATCAAAGGGGTGTAAAATGTATTATCAACAATCAACTTAAGGTTATGAGCGTGGGCGGTAGTTGCCGTGGCTGTAATATCAATGACTTTCATTGTCGGATTGGATGGCGTTTCTAACCATAGGGCGACGGTCCGATCGTCGGCCAAAGCTGCCAGCGTTGCTTGATCTTGACCATCCCAGACAACAAAATCCAAGTGGTAATGATCATGCAGTAGGTCAAAGAAACGGTATGAGCCACCATACAAATCATCAGATACAATTATCTTGTCACCACTATTAAACAACGTGAAGACAAGCTGAGTGGCTGCCATCCCTGAGGTTAGCGCATACGCTGCAACCCCGTGCTCCATCTCCGCCAACACCTGTTCCAAAATACAGCGAGTTGGTTGGGCTTCACGAGGATAGTCAAACCCCGTCGATTGTCCCAGACCAGCATGCCGGTATGCGGTCGACAGGTAGATTGGTGCTGAAATGGCCCCGGTCTTCTCATCATCGCTCCGATTGCCAGCTTGTGCTAACCGTGTTTCAATATGTAACTCATCAGTTTGTTTTGTCATATTTTTCAATCCCGTCCTATCTAAATTATGCGACCCGCTAAACAGTCGTGACTGTGCAAAAGCAGTCACAAAAAAACCGCCATCTCCAAGGGACGCCGGTTGCGTGTTACCACCCAAGTTCAATCACGGGTCACCCCGCCAAACTCATCAAGTTATGTTCTAACTTACTGGAATATCGGCCAGTCCCGCCAGTGCAGCCTTGTAACCGCTGCTGGGCATTCCGAGTTCATCTTCATTGGGCGTAACCTTACCGCTTTACACTCACCACGGCTCCCTGTTAAAGGCGTGACCCAATTACTCTTCTCATCAACATGTTATTTAATGATATTTTCATCTTACTCTCATAATAAAATTCGTGCAAGTCCCAAAATCAACACTAGCCAAAGATTAACTAAAAAAGCGGTCTGTCAACTAAGCGACACACCGCCATTAAACTAACCAATTGTTTATTAACATCACTTATCCTAAAAATTTTTGGACGATAGCAAAGTAAACCAAAATTAGAATACCCAGGCCAAGTGTCTTTAGTAAGGCCAACCACTGGCCCCCAGCAGTTCGACCCTTAGGACCAAAACAAATGGCGACGCCTCCGCAAATAACCGCTAATGTCCCGAGCTCGCGCCCCCAGTTAGTATTCAATAAAAAAATAAACGGCCCCACTAAACCAGTGACAATGGCAACAATCCCCATAATTTTAAGAATTAACCGTCCCAGCCGCTTATCTTTTTCATCGTAAATTTCATGTTTTTCTTTTGCCATAATCCATCCACCAACCTTTATTCGCTATAATCTAGTATGCCGTATTTTGCCCCAATGAGCAAGAAGGCGGTTACAGATTTAACATTACCCGGTGAAGGCCTACTAATTAATTATTAATAATCAAACTATTGAGCCACCAAGCGGGCTCGGTGTGCTCAACACCTTGATTTTCTGCCAATTACTAGTGCTGATCACGACTAAAAATTAGATGTTCAAAATATAAAAATCCTGAACACCTAACTGGTAATACTTATTAATAATCCGTTTGGACAATTATTCTTATTAATTAAGGTTGCGTTGCAACGACTTGCCAAACATCGCCCTGAGCTAATTGTTGTTGTTCTAATTGTCCTTGAGCGTTAACGCGGAAACGACCGGCTAAATGGGCGACATCGGCGTTTTGATTCTCATAGACCTCCACGTAGACTAAACCACCGTTCTGATATTGATTGAATACAAAGTCTTGCTTCTTAACTGCCGTTTGTTGATAGTCCTTGGCAACCTGCTGCCAAGCCCAATCATTGATTTGACTAGTTGTTAAATGACGTGAATTAACCACCTGACTACTACTCGTCGCCGGCTGTTGGCTAGTCGCAGCCTGACCAGCCGTTGTCGTCGTGCTCGTCTGATTTGAACTAGCTTGTGATTGGTCGGAGGCGGTTACATTGTTATTATCCTGACGACTATTCGTGCTAGTTGCGGCTTGTGATTCGGCAACAGAACTGGCAACTGTTGACGATGACTTAACTGACGATGATTTAGCCGCGGCTGATTTCTTAGTTGTCGTCGCTGAAGATGACGTGTCTTTGTTAGCTTTAGTCTTTGACACGACCGACTGAGTTTCACTAACCTGCGACTGGTTAGACTGATGGTCAGCTTCTAAGTAATAGCCGCCCCCCAGCGCAATGATTCCAGCAATCACGGCTGAACTAACTAATATTTTTTTCAAGATAATCAACTCCCCAAAGATTAATTGTCTGATGCTAACTACAGCATACGCTATGTTGCCTAACTTTACCAACGTTTACCTGTTTTGGATTTAATTTTAACTATTTGATTAGATTTAAGTTATCTCACAATGTAACCGGTTCATAATTTGTCATCAAATTGTTACTTATGTAAACCGGCCTTCACATGCTATAGTAATCAACCGATACTAAAATTAGGAGTGTGTTAATAGAATGCCACGTAATTTAAAAGAAGAAGTTGTCTTTACCGCCATCATGGCTGGTCTGATGGTTTTTGTGATGACCGCCTACAACGTTACCCTTGCTCAAGGCTTCAGTAACGGGTTAGTAATGGCAATCCTTAGTGGCTACCCACTCGGTTTAGTCGTTGCAATCATTTTAGACTTATTGGTCGTGGGACCAATTGCCAAACGATTAGCTTTCAAATATATCATTAATGATTACATGCGCAAACGGGTCGTCCTGATTGGAATTACCATTTCCGTTTTGATGGTCCTTGGCATGGTCACTTGCATGTCCCTCTTCGGGATTGCAGTGGAAGGTGAATTGGCTGGAAGTCACGTCTTAGCGACTTACGGTCACACTTGGATTTTTAATTTGATTGTTGCATTACCACTTCAGCTCATCATTGTCGGCCCAATCGCCCGCGGTGTGCTTGGAAAAATGCAACGCGCAACTGCTAATACCGAATCAGTAGCTGCCATGGATGAAGAAGATTAATATTTTTAGTAATAAATAAACGGGAGGTTGACTGATAGTAGTAATAATCAGTCAACCTCCCGTTTTTATTTGACACAAAAAAACGTGTGTCAGCCATCCGAAAATGGTTAACACACGTTCATCGCGGCGCTGGTAAACCAGCGGGGGTGACACTCCACAATGTCAGTGACCCAAGCACTCTGAAATACGTCAGAGAAACGTGCCCCGCTATCAATATTAGTCACTAGCCGCTCGCGCGGAACCGTTATTACTAACGATCTGACTCTATCGACTCATCGCATGGACTACCATATCATCTCTAGCCATAAAATGCAAGTCTTGATTGTGGATGACTGAAGCACAGCTGGCAACTACTGCTTGTCATTATTATTAGCACTACTTGCCACTAATAAAAACGACCATCACTAAAAAATTGGGTGTTCCCGTTAACTAGCAACCGGCACACCCAATTCCATTGGTATTTTGATTTTGGCTTGGCTCCAATATCAATTCTTACCTTACCATAGTCATGTAAAGATTCAGTAATTAACTCGTAAAGGTTACGTTTAAGCTTCCGCCGCAGTAATTTGATCTAACCGATCAGTCTGCGTCGTTAGCCAATCCGTTAATAATTTTTCAGCATTAGCTTGATCTGCCAACACATCATCGGCCGTTCCCAATTCATCAATCCGCAAACCAGATGGTAAGGCTTCGGACTCAGCAATCATATAGACGTTGATTGGCATCGTATCATCAGCAGCCGTGACCTTTCCAATTTCAGTTAAATTGGCCAGTGGCAAGTTAATGACACTCGTTTCCAGTCGAAAGCTAATTGCGGGCTCATGCTTGGCCGTTAAAGTCACTTGGGCTAATTGGTCGGCCTTAATCGCGGCCAATAATTTAGCTAGCCATGGCTTGGCCTTGGTTGCTAATTGCGCATAGGCGCCCGTTAAACTTGCCTGCGTGATCTTTTCAGCCGTAACATCATCGATAAAATCTTGTACGTTTCGTTGCATAAAACACTATCCCTCATTTATTTATTCAATTTCATTAATTTGCACGCCGCCAGCGAGTCAATAACACTAGCGTATAAAAATTGATTCCCAATCCAATCACACCCATAATCTCTAACAACAGCTTGATCTCCATACCAGCCGTACTCTGATACCCGGACATCAACGCACTGACTAGTCCCAGACTATAAATCAACACGACGAGCCCTAGAACATAGAAACCCAGCATGCGGTTAATATACACTGCTAGCACGCCCAAAAAATACAACACTAAGGCAATTAACAATCCCTGCCACATTTCAGCCACCGAAATGCTTTTTGATTGTAAGTGAAAATGGCTGGTTGACATCATCCAGTTGACGATACCGTAACAAAAAAAGGATACAAACGCAAATGCAACTAAGCGGGTCAGTTTCAACAAATCACTCCTATTACTGGGCAATTAAGTCAATAATGGCTGGTCGTTCAATTCCAGTGAAATACTGGTTCAAATCAATATCCGCTAGCGCCTTGGCGATGGCTTCATGGTCATACCGCACGCCTTTGAGGGCTGCTTCAATATCTTGAACGTTGCCACTACCAAAGAAATCGCCATAAAATTTAATATTATTAATTAAGCCGTCATCCACTGAGATCCGGGCATCAATCGTTCCCATATCAAAATGTTGACGTCGTTTAACTGAGAATTCTGGTGATTTGCCGTAAACCCAGTCCCAATTAGCATAATAGTCTTCGTAAATTTTATCAATAGCTTTTTGTTGTTCAGGAGTGACCTGGTACTCCTTGTCTGCAATTTGATCTAATGAATCCACATGAAATAACTCTTTCAGTAATGCGTCTTGGAATTCAGGTACCGTAATATTCTGGTATTCCGGTGCTAAGTATGGTCGCAAGTTCGTCACCCGGCTTCGAACTGATTTGATCCCCTTAGAAGCAATCTTATCAGTTGGTACCGTCAGTGCTTGAGGCACAACGTTCAAGTCAACGTTCAGCATTAACGTCCCATGGGAGAACGTCTTGCCATTGCGTGAATACATCGCGTTGCCAGAAAACTTCTTGCCATCAACTAACAAATCATTACGACCACTAACCGTTGCTGTGGTGGCACCCATATCGTGTAAAGCATCAATAATTGGTTTCGTAAAGGTCTTAAAATCACCAAACTCTTGACTATCACTATCCACTACGAAGCTGAAGCAGAGATTGCCAAGATCTTGATACACCGCCCCACCACCAGAAAGCCGTCGGGTGACAGTAATATGGTGTTCCCGCACGTAGTCTGCATTAATCTCTTCAAGGGTGTTCTGGTTACGACCAACAATGATGCACGGTTCTTCATAGTAGAACAAAACTAATGGTTCATCAAAATCCACGTTATTCATTAAATATTGTTCGGTAGCCAGATTACGGCCAATCTCATGATCTTTCATTGCGACATAGTACATAGTTTTAATATCTCCTTCAGCTTTAGGTTACTTTAATCATACAGCAAGATGAAAAAAGGACCCACAATGTGAGCCCTTTTTTTGGAAGAATCATACAAAAAGTTTGGCGTGGTATTCTTCATACCACAAGATGACTGATTCACTATCCACATCCGTGAACGTTTGATTGGCGGCAATCCGTTCTCCGTGGGTATAACCGTGCCATCAATAGATGGAGGTTGGGCCAGTCAGTTATCCGAAATTAGCGGAAACGCTGCTATACTGCACTAGCTATCACTTGACGGGTTTGTTACAACAATTGGGTAACGATTGATACTGACCTGTGACTCTTCCGATAAATCCAATATAGCATATAATGTAAGCGATTGCAAACGCGAATAAAAAACAACCTGATCAGCCGAAGCCGACCAGGTTGCCGCAAAATTAATAGCGGTCGTAATCGCTATCCATTTAACTATTGTCAGTATAAAGCCATTTAAAACTCGGAACAACTAATATGCTTATCCCTTGAGCATGGCAACATAATGGGTGGCACCTGAACGACTGAGGTAGCGTAACCAGGTGTAACCTTCAGCCTGAACAGTTCCATTATAATAAACCGTCTCACCCGCATTATATGCGCCAACTACGCTCGATTTCGTGCTTGGTGCAGTACGAATATTAGTCGTCGTTACGAAACGAAAGGCGCCCTGACTATTCATGACCGGTTTAGATGTCGTGTTCCCGGTTGACGCGTTCCCACTAATAGCGACATAGTGTTGCGCACCTGAATAAGAAAGATACCGCAACCAGGTCTGACCATTAGCCGTTACCTTAGCATTGTAATAAACTGTATCACCAGCATGATAGGTGCCAACACTTGGGGCACTGCCCGCTGGTGTGTTTTTAATCGTTGCTGTCTGAGTAAATCGATAACTACCGCTCTGTGGTGTTACTTGAGGCTTGTTGACATTAGTCGAAGTACTCCCACCAGTAATTTGAACATAATGTTGGGCACCTGAATAGGACCTGTAACGTAACCAAGTTTGCCCATTGGTCGTCACTTTACCATTGTAATAGACTGTGTCACCAGCATTATACGTACCGATCGTTGTCGCACTAGTTGTGGGTGAATTCTTGATTGCAGTCGTTTTCGTGAACCGATACGACCCACTAGTTGCAACCACGTCTGGTTTAGCCACAGAACCAACCTCATCACCACTCATGGCCACGTAATGCTGAGCACCTGAATAGGACAAATACCGTAACCAAGTTGTCCCACCCGTGGTAATCTTGCCATTATAGTAAACCGTATCACCGGCATTATAAGTGCCGACCACTTGAGCCGTTTTGCTTGCAGCTGATCGAATGTTGGTCTTTGCGGTAAATTTATATGACCCACTAGCAGGTGTAACCGTTGCTTGATTATTGTCATTATTAGTGGTTGTCTGGCTGATCATCACGTAACGTGATACCCCAGAGTAAGACTGATAACGTAACCAAGTTGCATTGCCGACCGTCAACTTACCATTGTAGTTCACGGTTTCACCAGCATTGTAAGTCCCAACTACGGCACTGGCTGCGTCTGGCGCATTGTGAATCGTCGTGGTCTTAGTAAATTTATGTGTGCCACTCGTTGCCGTAACGTTTTGATCGGGTTGAACCTGATTGTTATTATTACCGCCACTAGGCTGACCACTAATTGCTTCTTGATCCCACTCATGCAACTTGTTATATTCAATGATGCTAATCAGTGAACTCGCGTACGTTGGGGCCGTTGCATAACCATCTTGTTGCAAGAGACTAGCAACACGCCGATAATCGGTGACCCCAATTAAATTGCTGTAACGTGGATTGACGACCAAAAAGGCACCATGATCTTCGACACTCGCTGACCAATTCGGGTACTTCCGAAAAGCGTCTTGAATCGTAATGTATTGTGAGCCATTCCATTCCTGCGTTGGGAAATAGATCGACTGTCCCTGGTAACTGCCCTTAATACCGAACAAATTATTACCTTGAGTTGCTAATTGTGATTTACCCCAACCACTTTCCAGAATCGCCTGTGCGGCTGTCACTGATGGTAAAACTTGATATTTGTTCCAACCAGAGATTGCGCCAGCTTTGATTTGATCCAAGAAAACTTCTTGACTAGTGGCCGCCTTGGTCGAACGCGTCGTCATCACCGATGAACGAACCGCATCAGCTGCCACTGTCGTCTCAATCTGTGGCGACACCTTAGCAGCAACGGCCCGCTTAGTATCTTGCGCTGATGCTGATGACTGCGCAGTCGACTTAGCGGCATCACTAGCGACTGCTGAAGCGGGCTTGTCCGTAGTCACAGCTTGCTTGGCTTGACTTGTCGCCTCACTGGCCTTAGCTGGCTCAGCACTAGCACTCTGACTCGCAACTTCACCAGTCTTAGCCGTCTTATCAAGTTGTTCGACCGCACTAGTCGTCGTAGCCGCCGTAGCACTGGCCGCGGTATCATCATTAGTGGCTTCACTGGCAGATACCTGACTTTGCAGTGCTGTACTGTCAGTTTTAGATTCCTGACTGGTTGCTACGCTAGCTGCCCGAACTGTCACGCGACTCGTGGCACTAGCACTAACTGTATTAGTTTTATTATCCGCTGAATTGGCATTACTAGCAGCCGATTGATCAGTTGCACTGGTAGCCGTCTGACTGCCTGCACTTAGTGTGACCTGTTGACTAGCAGCAGAGGCCGTACTACTCCCCTTAGTCGCAGCTGCTGGTTTACGATCTGCTGTTGCCGTATCAGCTTTACCGCTCAACATTGGTAATAAAGCGGTACTCAACAATAATGAAGTTACTACTTTTTTTGTCATTCCTATTTTCAATTTAAAATCCCCAAACTTTCCGTGAGTTAGCTGTTAACACAACCGATTGATTTCCCTTGTGAAACCTGCTATTACAGAATAATATTAGCATGTCACTGGCCCACATTCAATCTTGATTGCTTCCAATTATTTTATTCATATCGATTGATTGACACCGTTATCATTTTGAATTATTAACCAATTACCAGGTGGTTATCATGACTAGTATCACCAATCGCCCAAATCCCTTGATAATATTAACTTTGTCAAAGTTGACTTTATTTTTAAGCACTTTAAACTAATTAAGAACAGATGATTATCCAACCAACTTCACTCACAATTATTAATTTTTCAAAAACACTCTGTAACCAAAAAAGTCATGCTTTTTCATCTGCATCAAAATATTTATAAGGCGCACTTTTTCTATCCCAAATAGCATATTCTCAACAAAAAAATCCGATCAACGGATAACTTGTTAATCGGACAATTTATATATTTCGTTAAATACCCTCTGCCTCATCATTAACTTGAATAACTCGATGATGAAAAACTTTGGTTTGTACCTGACTAATTTCAACTAATTTTTCAGCTAATTTTTCAGCCGAAGCTGAATAAGCTGTAAGCTCAATCCCCACTTCAAGCAATGCACCAACATTGCAACCACTTGTAACTGCAATATCCTTTTGACTCACTTGACTTAACTTAACAGCTTCCTTAAATGGCGTACCTCCCAATAAATCACACATAAAAACAGCACTATCCTCACCAATCACAGCACGTTGAAATCGCTCACTAAGCTGAATATCATTCATATTATCAGTAAAATCGACATACTCAATATTAGCGACATCACCAGCTAACAAATGTATTGTTGAATGTAGCCCACTTGCATAATTTCCGTGTCCACTAACTATTATCTTCATCCTAAAGAACTCCCATCCATGAGAAAAGGATTGCCAAAATAAATGTTCCTAATATTAGGATTACGGGACTCACATTTTTCTTCTTCAATAGCCAATACAATAAGAAGGTATACCCTAATGGTAATAAATTAGGGAAAATCCGATCAAAAAATTGTGTTTGAATAGCAATCGTATGTCCTGCTGAAACTGGAATCTTTGTTTTGACCGTAATTTGTACATAGGTAGCAATTAATCCCCCAATAACAGTGCACCCCAAAATACTAGCACAATGTGATACAATTCCAGAATTTTCACGAATCTTTGAAATAGCTTTTGTACCGGCATTATATCCCAATAACGCAATTGGTGCCCGTGCTATAAACATTGCCAAATAGACTAGGAAAAAAACTAATGGGCCAAGAATGCTACCTTGTTTAGCAAAAGATGCTGTAATCCCAGCGACAATTGGTAAGATTGTAAACCAGGTAATCGCGTCTCCAATACCAGCTAACGGACCAAACAATGCGATTCTTAATCCATCAATTGTCGATCTTTTTTCGCCATGTTCTTCAAGTGATGCTTCTAGGCCCATCAACAATGGTGCAGCATAATTATTAGTGTTAATAAATTGCAAGTTTGATTCAAGAGCAGCAGCTAAGCCTTCTTTATCATTACCATAAATTTTTCTTAGTGATGGCAACATTGCCAGTGTCCAACCATCTGCCTGCATCCGTTCATAGTTCATTGCTGACTGATTGAACAGTGATCGCCAACCGAGCATTCGTACATCATGTTTCGTTAATTTACCTCGTTCTGATATCGGTGAATTAGATGCCATCACTATCATCTCCGTTTCCACTGGCACTTTCAATCATTGACTTAATTTTTTTCTCGTTATCAGTTTGTTTCTTATTGTGATAGAACTCAATAAAAGCAAGTGCAATCCCAATTACCGCAACCGGCATCAAATTACCAAACTTAATAAAGCATGCCGCGGTAAAGCCAAGTAATAAATACGGAACATATTCAGCTTTTAACATACTTTTAAGTAACAATCCAAATCCAACTGCAGGCAAGATATTCCCTGCAATTTCAAAACCATGACTTAACCAGACGGGCATCGAATTAACTAATGCTTTCATTGGCTCTTGAGCACCATAGACACAAAGAAAAGCAATCACACCATACGTTAATGCAACAAGTACTGTAGGCAACAGTGCCAGTCTTGTAAACTTTTTAGTTTCAACATTAGATGCATATGCATCTAATTTTTTAGTAAGGACTGAAAATGCAGAGTAATAAAACAAAATGATATATTGCATTAAAATACTAAATGGTAGTGCCAATCCAATAGCCGTTGAAGGTGTTTTGCCAGTAGTATACGCTAATACAACTGTCATGATCCCTGCCATAATTGGATTAGGTGGCTGTGTCCCACCAACTGGTGTTAACCCCGCAAAAGCTAGCTCTGTTAATCCACCGGCAATAATACCAAGAGTCAGATTACCTAAAATAGCACCAGTTACTGTACATACGATCATCGGTCGAAATATATACAAACCCTCTAACCAAAAATCAATACCAGCAATTACAGCAAATAATCCAATCAGGAGGCCCTGAATTAAGGTGACTTGCATCTAGATCACCTCTTCCAAAGGTTGTTTTTTATCTTCCGGAACTTCTTGCACATAAACATTCACACCATGATCAGCACAATATTTCAAATCAGCCTTGTCCTGCTCATCCATATAAGTATATTTAGTTACTTGAACCTTTCCCTTTGAAAAATGCATATTTCCAAGATTAAGATTTTTTACTGGAACACCACCCTCTACTAATCGACGCGCATCTTGGGCATTACGAATCACCAAAAAGATATGTTGTCGCGGACTTGCTTTGCGAATAGTACTGATAGTCTTGTCAATTGTCCAAAATCGAATTCCAACTCCTGATGTTTCAGCAGTTGCAGCCATCAATTCTTGTTGCAATTGATCATTAGCAGTTTCATCATTAGCCACCAATAATAAATTGGCTCCAACAGAAGAAGTCCAAACAACACCAACTTGTCCATGAACTAGTCGGTTATCGATTCTTGTAAGCACAATATTTGGTTCACTCATATTTATCCCTCTATTCACAGCGGATAGTAATTAACCTACGATATACATAATCAGATTTCCTACCACGGCTGCTTTTCTATAGTAAATTATTTCTTTCTCTTCTATTCCACGTGTCTGCATATAAATCATTGGATCGCCAACATTTAAGTCAAATTCTTTCCGGTTACTTTTAGTAATTAACGCAGGTTGAGTATGTGAAAAGAAACTAGCCTTTAGTCCATACTTTTTAACCAAAAAAGGCATCAAATCATTATTAACAATCTCGCTGTTAAAAATACGTGGGAAGCGCTCAAAAGGTAAATAGACTTGTTCATGGAAGACAGGTCGATGATCCGCATAAACCATATAACGTAGATAATACAAATAAACATCGGAGTTTATTTCCATTACTTTTCGAACATCAGACTCCGAACCATCCACAATCAATTTAAACGCTTCAAGTCTTATTTCTGGAACAGCATTCATATTTTCAATTGCTTTGCGGACATCTAGGTAATGAATACCTAAATCAATGTCCTCTTTGTTTTTTACAAACGAACCTTGTCCTTGTTTTTTGTAAATATAATCTTTATTTTCCAGCTCTGCTAGTGCGCGTCTAACAGTAATCCGGGAAACATCATACTTTTCACCAAGTTTCTGCTCTGATGGTAACTTAGCATTTTCTACCAACTCACCAGACTCAATCTGACGAATCAAATCATTAAGCATGCTCTGATAAAGTGGAACAATTTTTGAACTAGTCATTTTGTTTTTATCTCCATGACTTGTTATGTTGTTATAACAACCTACATCAATATTAAACCACCACATCATTCTCATGTCAACGCTTACATTGGCGGTTTTCTATTTTATTTTTAAGATTTCAGATGTTTTTGACATTCCCAACACACAAGTTTCTTTTTTTCTTATAGTTATAAGTACTAATAGTTTACGTAAAGCAAACATATCATTATTAGTTTAAACCTTATCACGCCACGTTACGATTACTAATTGAGTAAAGTAAAGATCCAGCATTTTAACATTCCAAGCAAACTACTTATTATTAAATTTATGATTAATAAAACATATAATACTATTATGACATCGGTTTGCGACATGATATTTGCAAAATATAATACCATATCTATTTAACGTTATTAGAACGGTCAAACAATAGTGTCTCCATATATTAATAAGTCATAACCGATATTTTATTAATATACATACCACTTCATTACATAACTGACTTGTTAAAAATTTGTTACTAACAATTGCACCCAGCCTAATTTTCCCAGTAAAGTTGATAACTATTAGCTCTACTGGGAACAGCTTGTCACGATTTACACTCTCTTACTTCAGATATATCTTTCGAACCACCTACATCTTGGCGTCGTAATGCTCAAAAATTAAACGGTGCACAGCAATTTCGATAAGTTTAATATTTTGAACTACTTGTAGATAATCTTTGCCACTGATAATGATTCTAGAAAAACACTTTCCTTGCTATTGTTACTCGACTACTATTTACTCAGATAGTCTAGCTAAACATACATGTTCATAAATCGGTTTAAAATACTTACATCATTGAAAATTAATGCTAAAATATAGATATTAACTAGCCATATCAAACGGGGGTAACCATTATGTTACAACAATATCAAAATATCTTGGTACCAGTTGATGGCTCCAAGGCCACCGATGAAGTTCTTCGTCGGGGCATCGAAGTCGCTAAGCGTAACAAGACACATCTCGACATTTTAAACGTGTTGGAAGTTAACCAATTCAGTGACACGTATGGCGGCGCGGTCAGTGGTGACGTAATCTACAAGTTATCAGAAGATGTTCAAAAACGCTTAGGTGAACTCAAGCAACAGGTCCTTGACGCTGGGGTAACCGACGTTGATGTTCACGTTCGTTTTGGCAATCCTAAAACAGTCATTGCTCGTGAATTTCCAGCTGACCATCACAACGAATTAATTATGATTGGTTCAACTGGCTTATCCGCCGTTGAGCGTTTAATGGTCGGTTCCGTAACAACTTATGTCAGTCGCAATGCAATTTGTGATGTCCTAATTGTTAAACCGGCAGCCAAAAAAGAAGACTAACAAAAAAGTCTGGATACGTTCCAGACTTTTTTAGTGGCTTCTGTGCGTTGCCTCGTCTTCCCCGTTATAAAGGAGTTTCATTCATGACCTGGACTTATCAACTCACCATCCCGCCTAGTTTGAATCAACAGTCGATTCGGACTTGTCTTCAGGCTTGGCTGATTCCCAAGCGCATTCAGGGCCAGTTACGCCAAACGCGTCGAATCCAACTGAACGGTGCACCAACGTCGATTGCACAACTCGTTAATACTGGTGATTGCCTGACGTTAACGTTTATCCCCAGTGACTTTCGGACCCCGACCTCGAACTATATTGCGGCTGCCACGGCCCCGGCTACGATTTTATATCAAAGCAGCGATCTGTTAGTCGTCGATAAACCCGCTGGCGTGAAATCGCATCCTAATCAACCGGGTGAAACTGGATCAATTTTAAACGACCTAGCAGCCACACTCCAGCCAACTCAACAAGCCCCGTACATGGTTCACCGATTAGATCAAATGACCTCTGGTGCGATGCTAGTCGCATTGAACCCGGTTGTTGTCCCGATTTTGGACCGCTTAATCAGTGACAAGCAAATTCGCCGGACTTATTATGCCTGGGTACGTGGTCACTTTGCCACGCCAACTGGGCATTTCAACGCGCCAATCGGTCACGATGCTACCGACAAACGCAAACGCTGGGTCAACACGGCCGATGCCCAGCCAGCACTCACCGACTACGAAGTATGTGCAACCACCGCCCATCAGAGTTTAGTTAAACTGACCCTGCATACTGGCCGCACCCATCAGCTACGGGTCCACTTGGCCGCCAGTGACCACCCGATTATCGGTGATCCACTTTACGACTCGCAAGCGGAGTCGGCGCCTCGGCTGATGTTACATGCCCAATTGTTGGATCTACAACTTCCATTTAGCACCACACGGGTGACGGTACCGGCCCCATTGCCAAGTTTATTTAATAGTCCGCATCTAATCGAGCGCTACTGACTAAGCAAGTTCAACTTCATTCAGCTGGCTACCGACGCTTGCCATCAAACTGTTATGAAAGTATCTATCTTGAAGGGTCCAAAAAGGAAGCTCAGTGAGCTTCCTTTTTTTGACACCTGCATATTTATCTTAGCCACAAAGAGCTTTATTATGCCTCTAAACTGTTAATTTGAGCGATAATAAATCTTATCACTTGGAATGTTTTGGGGATCATTTTGCGTTCCTAACGCCGCAATACGGTCCCGACTACTATCACCATTATTTAGGTCAGCATTATTTCCACCGGGCATAAATACCACATCATAAAGTCCGCCAGATGAGCCTGATATTGAAAAACTGCCTTGAAGCATGCTGGCACCGTTTGAGGTTTGATAAGTTAATTGTTGATGATACTTCAATCCATCAACCGTCTTAGGATTTCCTTGCTGATCATCTAATGATGGCACATCCATTTTGAGTTTAGTAATCGTCCCCGGAGTAGCGTCTTGCGTCAGGCCAAAATCGCTAAATTTCATCCGCTGATTATGAATCTTGATTTGATTTCCTTGTCCATTTTGCCAAGTCCCATTCAAACTTGAATAATCACCAGTTTTAATCTGGCCGAGCGCCATTGTCGACTTGCGGTTTCCCGTATTGGCGGCGGTCGTTTGACGTTCAAAAACTTTTACATAAGAATTATTACTTGTGCGCGTTATGATTCGCTCAGTATCCGTCTTAATGGTGGCAGGAACGTTATCACCCCAGCCACTGATTGCGACTCCCTTAGGATAAAACCAGTACGTGACAGCAGCTGCACCGATATCACCATCGATATGCAGTGCGCCTTTTTCCTGTTTAATGGTAGTAGTAACAGCCTCTTCATCACCATTCGCATCTTCAAATTTCCCGCTTGCTAAGGCCATTTCACCGTCACTGATTTTCGTGTCTTTTACGGTTAATTTAGCGCCAGCCTCGGGAGATTGCCAAACATTGCCCTTAGTATCATGCTTATTGACACTACTAGCAACTTCCTTCCAGTCACCTAACAAACTCCCATAGGAGCCCTGACTGATCTCATTAAGATTCATAGTCGTAGCCCCCCCGTTGTTGAGACGTTGTTTTTGTCGACTGAGAACTTGCGTTGACTGACGTACTCGTTGCCTTAGTTGCATCATTTGTTTTGTGCGCCTTATCAGTAATCACTTTGGGCTTCACTTTGACCACACTAACGCCATGCTTCTTATCCGCATGTGAAGCTTGCGAGGCCTGCTGTGAGCTACCACAACCGCTAATAAATAACAGTAATAGCATACTGATACAGACAGTTTCACTTTTTTTCAAAATCTGGTCCCCTTTTTTTCCGCTCTGAATCCATGGCATCGTCTCTTTTAAAATTAACTAATCCGTCACGGCAACTGACGAAGCCGGTAATCCGACGGTACTAACACTTACGAAAATAGTGACGATAGTTGTGAGAAAAGCATATTGCCACCTAAAACGGCTAATATCATGACATAAACAGATAGTGCAAACCCTAATGCGATTTCAGCAATGATTAACGCATAAAATTTGTCAATATGGGGCTTCACAACATTATCAATAATGATATAAATAAATGCCAGATTCATAATCCCAATGGTTGGGATCATAAAGAAGAACAATCCAGTCATGCCAGAAAAATTACCAGTTCCAGTGAGAATCGTCAAAAGCAACGTGAGTAGATTAAAGATTAGAATCAAATTCGTAATTGCTGCAAATTGATTGATAAAATCACTAAATTGCATCGAACCAGTATTAACAACGCGGCGAAAGGCATAGGCAATGCTAACATAAATCGCATATATCCCAAGAACCATGAAAAACACCAGCATACTCGTTTTTAGGATAAAGCTGCCAGCATGAATCGCAGCTTCCGAACTACCACCAGTCAATGAACTAGTAAAATCATTGGCGACATTTTGTGCCTTACGTAAGATTAACGCAATTGATAAAACCAGTAAAAAAGCCTCAAGACCGATCGAAGTTAGTCCAAAGTACCGATTAGTCGGTTCAATCGGATGACCGGGATGCCGGATCGTCATCTTAAACCACGAAAAGTAGCTTCCAGAGAACTTTTTGACATGTTGGACGGTATCTGTGGTCAAAATTTTATTGACGGTATCATCACTACTACGTTCAACCGTATTCTCGGATTCGGCAACTGACTGCCCTTGATCCGGAATTTCCTGGTTTGGGGCAACCACAGCACCACATTTCGGGCAAAACTTCGCCCCGGCTTTCAGTTGATTGCCACACTGCGAGCAAAAAAGTGCCTGCTTATTCATTTAAACATCCTCCAAATTAATCATAAATTTCTCGTTAATCATTTGAATCTACCGTTTCAAACTTACCGGTACTCGTGTTGTAGCGCGCTAGAATATCATTAACATCATCATATCGATAAGTATCTGCTAAATCATTAGTACCACTAACATAGCATTTAATTTCATACACATCCGTGTGTGGTTCACTCGCCGTATAATCATAATCACTAATATCCCCACCGGTAGCCGCGGCAATTTCTGACACAGCTGTCTGAGCTGAACTAGACAAATCATCATAAGCACTGCCCGTACCACTCTGCGATTCACTCTCGCTGTTGATTAAACTCGAGTCTGATTCATCACTGGCAGTGGTAGCTTTGGTATCAGTATTCGCCGTTGACGTTGTCGCTGCCTTTTTATTCGCAACTAACGAAATTAATTCATGGACGTTCGCGTGCCCCATCAGATTAACCTTGTGCGTAATTGTCGTGTCAGAATTACTTAGTTTAAACGTATAGGTCCCCGGAAACAGCGGACCAACCTTATAAGTGGCATGCGCACTTTCGGTGGTCACCAATTCGATGTCATTTGCTTCCAGTGTGGCATTTTTTAGATTGGTCGTGATTAACGGCTGCATCGTGGTGACGCGTAATTTGTAAGTTGGGAATAGTGTCCACTTAGTTCCGATTTGCTTAACAACAAACGTGTGATCACTAGAATAACCGTTATGCTGTAAGTCTGTTTTCAGATCTTGTGCGTACTGGGGATGTTTTTGGATATAGGTCATTAAGGGCTTTACGGACTGTTTTGTGATTTTTAACCCAGTATTATCGCTAACTAAGTGTTTCGACAATGTCGTGGGCTTATTACTAGTCATCATTTCGACTTCCGCGGCAATCTGCTGATTTTTACCAGTGTGATATTGATAAAACCCAAATCCACCTCCCACAATAATGACGACTGCGAGCACGCTTCCACTGATTCGCAACCACCTTGATTGCTGCGTCTTAGCTGGTTTATGAGCTTGATATTGCCTTGAATCCCCGAGTTTCTGCTCCGTTCCACTGGCTTGCGTTCGTTCAGCACTGTCAATATGAGTCAGATCCGCTCCGCAATTTTCGCAAAAAACATTATCAGCCTCATTTTCATGCTGACAATTTGGACATATTTTCATTTCTGGTACACTCCTCCATTAATTTGACATCCGATGAAATAAGCTCCTCCCAACACTCTGATTTCTATTCTGCTTTGCAAGCTATACTAATTATTTAATAGCGTTATAACAAAGCTTTAATAACATTATATACGACTAAAAGAAGTATTTAAAGACCTTTATAGTATGTTGCTATTTTATCATTAACCGTAACCTAATAATTGCTTTGTCACATTCAACGGATCACAAATTCAGCATGAGTTCGATAACTGAAAGCAAAGTAACGTGATTTAATCAGCATCACGTATCAAAAGCTTTAATGACCTTATAATGGCACCTATAAGGTACTTACAGCTCTGTTTCAAGCATAGCGAAACCTCTAAAATTAGTGCTAAGACGCTTAATGGATTAAGGAGGATTCCCATGTTAACCGAGATAGGCAAAATCATTCGGCAACGCCGACAGCAACACGACATCACCATCGAGCAATTGGCCGAACAATCGAATGTTTCAATCTCGCTAATTTCCCGACTCGAACGTGGTAAGGTCGATAACATTAAACTACAAAGTTTGACCGCAATCGCTGAAACTCTGAATTTAAAAATAGCGGACTTCTTTCGCGACGAGCTTCTCCAATCACCTAATATTGTTGCATTACTCGACTACCTGAGTGATCTGCCAGCCCATCAACGCGAAGAACTTGCCGGTACGTTACTCAAACTACTCCGACTATCCAAATCGTGAGCATTTGTGCAGCGCCCCCCGGACAGTTAGTTCACCATTGAACCCCGCGATTCATCTACACTAAAAAATGATTCACCTTCCTCTAGCAGGAAGGCGAATCATTTTTAATTTATCAAACTTATTAGCGGTCAGTTAAGCGCCCTTAAAGCCAGCATGCAGTTCTTAATGATGCGTTGTCACTAATAACCCACTCATCACTGCCAATATGATACCCACCGCCATGGCTTTGAGTGGTTCACGAACGATGGGGGTGGCGGTCAAAGCCTCGACCATCGCCCCACCTAAATACGTTACAACGAGACCCAATACGGCGCCCCAAAAGATTGTGACTAGTAAACTAGCCAGCCACGTTGTCTTCAATAGCAAGCTCCTCCAATGCGGTCAGGCACCGCTGACCTTTTGATTGAGTGTATCAAAGTCGTCACGCGATTGCAAATTGATTAATAGAATTCATAATTTTTATATAATAGTTCTATCAAAAGAAAATCCCCACCATCAATGACAAAAAAGCTCAGCACCGACCATTCAGGTCCTAGGTACTGAGCGATTATCATGACCACTATGACAGGCTAACGTCCCCCACTACTCAAATCCGCAGGCCAATTTGATTCGACGACCGTTTGCGGAACATATTGGCGATTCAATAGTGCCAGCCACTGCCGGACAATCTTGCTCAGGGTAAAGTCATGACTGCGTTGCCGAGCGCGCGCGGCATATTCAGCGCGACAGTCAAAATCAGTTAACAGCGGCATTAAGCCAGTAATCAGAGCATTCACATCGCGGGCCGGAGTCAACACACCGTACTGGCCACCCTGCAAGTACTCGGCTGAGCCAGTATTCCACATTGAGACGATCGGTAATCCCATCGTCATCGCTTCCCCCATAACTAATGGCATCCCTTCCCAACGCGAGGTCATCATGAAGACACTCGCCTGTTGATAATGCGCCCGTAACTCAGTATCCTTCAGCGCACCCCGATAAATAATGCGGTCGCGAACATCGAGTTCAGCCATCAACCGATTGAACGTCGCTAATTGCGCTTCGGGACCAGCTCCCGCGACTGCGATTTGCCAATCATCGGGCAAAGCCCGCGCAACTGTCAACAAATAATCGAGTCCCTTATGTTGCAGGTCAATACGACCAGTGTAGGCAATGATGTGTTGCGCCAAGTCGGCCTGCTGACCATGAGCTTGCATGGTCGGTGGATTATAGATCTTGACCGTATGAGCGTTAAAACGTGAGTAGCCTTCCCAATCATAATCGGTCAATGTCACGACCGTATCAGCCGCTAAGAGCCCTGCGACCAGTTCATCTTGCATTTGGACGTAATACTGATTGAGGTAGATATCAACATTATTGTGCATCCACGCAATGACATTGATCCGTGGAAAACGTTGTTTGATTGCCGGAGCAAAACTCGTCAGTAAACCTCCCGGGAGAATAACGGCATCGTAAGTTCCCGACCCAATCGTCGTGAGTAAATCATCTATTTGAGGCGCATAAACTGTCAACGGATCAGCGCCAAAGTAATTAAGTACCGTCGCACTTGCGGGCCGGCGCGCCGTGATAAGCGGTGCGCTCAGTTCATAGAAAGACCGGGGTTGGGCCAAGGAGTAAAAAGCAACATCGGCTTGCGAGGTCAACGCATTGCCGAGGACCGTCGCCGCTCGTTTGACACCATCCATCACTAAATTCTCGACTGTTATCAAAATTTTCATTAGCATCGTTGACTGGCGATTAAACAACCAGTCGCTCCTTTCCACATAAACTCGGTTCATGGAACCGGAATCGACGATGTTAGGCTGAGCTGATTGCGTCAGACCCGTTCATCCTTAACTAATCACCATCACTAGTATCAGCTTAGGTAGCGTTATTATAACAGGAATAATTAAAAACCAATTAAAATATGCTCACAATTCACATTATGCTAGTCATTGCAAGTTGCTTATTGACTAAACGTCAGTTAGCTAGGTGCTGATTAAGACGTCATAGACTGCATTCCGGCCTCAATCAACACTTGTTAAAACGCCACTGGTATTGCTTGATATACACACAATCTGAAATACGTCGCCCATGCTAAGTTGACAGTATTCAATCGGCACAATTAATAGCACAAAAAATAGCGTTGCTACTGGAGGCACAGGCCAGTAGCAACGCTATTTTCAAATTAAGATTTTAACTGCTTATTTTAAACCCTTCCATTGCCAATCATTAACTTCTGGCAAATCGGTTCCGGCATCCCGAATGTATGCATTGTGTTTAGCAAGCATATTATCCATGGATTGAACGAAGGCCGCACCGGTGTTTTCCATGGCTGGTTGCGCCACAATCGCCGTCTTAGCTAAGTCGAAGCGGTCCATCTGGTTCATGACCCGTACGTCGAATGGTGTGGTAATATCCCCATTCTCACGGTAACCATGAACATATAAGTTATGGTTGTGACGATCGAAGAAGATGTCACGAACTAAATCTTCGTAACCGTGGAAAGCAAAGACCACTGGTTTGTCCTTAGTAAAGTAATGGTCAAACTCAGCATCTGACAAGCCCCGTGGATCCTTTTCAGGACTACGCAACTTCAAGATGTCAACCACGTTCACGAAACGAATCTTCATCTCTGGGAAACTGTCGTGTAGTAATTGGATGGCAGCCAAAGTTTCAAGCGTTGGTTCCGTCCCAGCAGCTGCAAAGACAATGTCTGGTTCGCTACCTTGGTCCGTACTTGCCCAATCAATGATACCAAGACCATTGTCAACTAATTGCTTAGCTTCTTCAATGCTGAACCATTGTTGACGTGGGTGTTTTGACGTCACCACGTAGTTGATCTTTTCTTGGCTCCGGAAAATGACGTCACCGACAGCTAATAACGTGTTGGCATCGGCTGGTAAATATTCGCGAATGTATTCTGGTTTCTTTTCGGCCAAATGAGTTAACGCACCTGGATCTTGGTGGGTGTAACCATTATGGTCTTGTTGGAATACAGTTGAAGCCGCGATAATGTTAAGTGATGGGTACTTTTTACGCCAATCAAGTTCATTGGCCTTACGTAACCACTTGAAGTGTTGCGTCAACATTGAGTCCACAACGCGTAGGAACGCTTCATAACTGGCAAATAACCCATGACGTCCAGTTAAGACGTAACCTTCTAACCAACCTTCAGCTTGGTGTTCAGATAACTGAGCATCTAAGACCCGGCCAGCTGGTGCTTCATATTGGTCACTATCTGGATGAATGTCTTCCATCCATTGACGATTAGTGGTTTCGAAGACACCATATAAGCGGTTAGACATGGTTTCATCAGGTCCGAACAACCGGAAGTTATCAGGATTCTTTTTGATGACATCCCGCAAGTAGTCTGACCAAACAAGCATATCTTGCTTAACATTCGCGCCTTCCTTGGACGTATCGACCGCATAATCACGGAAGTTTGGTAAGTTCAAGGCTTTCGGATCAACCCCACCATTCGTAATTGGGTTAGCAGCCATCCGACTGTCCCCAGTAGGAATAATTTCTTTAATATCATCCTTCAAAGAACCATCTTCATTGAAGAGTTCTTTTGGTTGGTATGATTCGAGCCAATCAACTAAAGCATCCGCATGTTCCATGTCATTTTGATCAACAGGAATCGGAATTTGATGAGCCCGGAATGAACCTTCGATCTTATCGCCGTCCCATGACTTAGGACCAGTCCAGCCCTTAGGTGCACGGAAGACGATCATTGGCCATACTGGCAATGTCGCATCGTCATTTTCGCGAGCATGCTTCTGGATTGTCTTGATCTTTTCAACGGCTTCATCCATCGCCTTAGCTAAGGCTGGGTGAACCTTTTCAGGATCGTCACCTTCAACGAAGATTGGTTCCCAATTCATGCTTTCGAAGTATTCCTTAATCTTAGCATCAGAAGTCCGACCAAAAATCGTTGGGTTAGAAATCTTAAAACCGTTTAAGTTCAAGATTGGTAACACAGCCCCGTCGTTGATTGGGTTGATGAACTTCGTTGATTGCCATGAAGTTGCTAATGGACCCGTTTCGGATTCCCCATCACCAACAACAACCGCGGCGATTTCGTCAGGATTGTCAAGAATTGCCCCAACCCCGTGTGAAATTGAGTAACCAAGTTCGCCACCTTCGTGGATTGAACCGGGTGTTTCAGGTGCCGCATGGGAAGCAACCCCACCTGGGAATGAGAATTGCTTGAAGAGCTTTTGCATCCCTTCAACATCCTGCGTAATTTCTGGATAAATATCGGTGTAAGTACCGTCAAGGTATGAGTTTGAAACCATCACTTGACCACCATGACCTGGACCTTCGACGTAGAACATCTTCAAACCGTACTTGTTGATGACCCGGTTAAGATGAGCATAGATAAAGTTTTGACCGGCGATCGTCCCCCAGTGACCAATTGGATGAACCTTAACGTCACTGGCCTTCAATGGCCGTTGTAATAGTGGATTATCTTTTAAATAAAGTTGACCAACTGATAAGTAGTTGGCAGCACGCCAGTACTTATCAACTTTTTGCAAATATGCTGGTGATGAGTAATCTGTTGTCATTTCAAAACACTCCTTAATTTGCTTTTCACTTGAACGCTAACTGTTTAAATGTTTTCGTTTACAAGTTCTATTTTAACAACTCATTTAAAAAAATCAACCTTTTTGTTAATTGGAACGGTCCAATTTTATAAATTAAAACAAAAAAACAAGGCTCATCCCTTGGGACACCTTGATTTTAGATTAATATATTTTTTCATAATTTGTACGCAGAGTGATTGAAGTAGCCCATCAATTAGCTTTAATATGCCCAGAATTAACACCGGCGCCCTGATTAGTTAGTGGCAACCAGTTCAGTGCTTTTAATAGATAGCGGTCCCAGAAATCCCACTCGTGCGCTCCAGAACCGACCACATATTCATGCGAAACTTTTTTGGCCGTTAGAAAATGATCAAATTCATCATTCGCTGGCTTTAAGCCGTCCTGATCGCCAATCGCCATAAAAATCGCGGGTAAAGCGACGTGAGCTGCCAGTAAATTAGTTACGAGCACTTGCGGGTTTAATTCCGAATGACCAGCAGCTGCTAGATCTGGGCCAAAAACGCCATGCTGATATGCGGCCGTTTCCGCAAACCACTGAGGCTTTGCCGGTAACTTTTCCATTCCGGGTCGCACATTCAGTCCGGCTGATAAACTCACAATGGCCCCAAAAGTATCGTGAAATTTTAGTCCGTTATACAGCGCCCCGTAACCGCCCATTGATAATCCGCCAATAAAAGTTTGGTCACGCTGGTGTGATAGTGGAAACGTCCGGCGTGTAAAATCAATCAATTCCTGACCAATAAATTGACTATACGTCTCCCCAGACCAAGGATGATCAGTATAGAAACTATTCTCGCCCGCTGGCATCACGACAGCCAGGTTCCGTTCGTCGGCCCAGCGCTGGATTCGTGTGCCACTAATCCAGTCGACTTCACTACCTAAGATACCGTGCAATAAGTACAGGGTGGCAAACGGACCCTGAATCGGGCGCGGCACGCCCTGCTCATCTGGGACCAATTTATCCGTTGGTAAACACACCATCAGGGGAACGGTCCGATGTAAACTAGCCGCCATAAAATTAATACGAATCAGTGCCATGACATCTCAGACTCCTAACTATTCGTTGACACAAACGTTGTATACTTCATATATTGATAATGTAGTCGCATATTAGACACTTCAAAGGGTGTCCCATCATCTAAGAAGAAGATCCCACTCATCAGGCCCACCGGTTCATTCGGCTGCAAATGTAGCAACTCTTGATCAGTCGTATTGGACGCATCGGCCGCAATCGATAAGAATGATTTAGTCACTGCGGCATGCAACGTCTCCTGTACATAATTAAAGATCGAACCACTGACCACTTGCCGGTTCAACTGGGGCACAAGCTTGATTGGAATATAGCCACTTTCAATCATGAAAGGCTGGTCATCCAGTAATCGCAGCCGTTTGATTTCATAAACAAACTCGTCAGCCGTTAAAAATAAGTCTTGTTGCAACTCTTGACTTGCAGGAATGACGCGAAAGTCTAATAATTGAATACTGGGCTTAGCACCCTCAGTATTTAAACTGTCCGTAATTCCTAGGTTAGTTCCTTCATACTTAAACGAAGATTGATTTTTAAGATATAATGGATTAATGAACGTTCCCGAACCCCGCTTCTTGAAAATCAGGCCCTTATTGGCTAGCACGTTAAGCGCGCGCTTAATCGAGCTACGACTTACCTGATACTGTTCGCTAAGACTACGTTCATCTGGAAGCTTCTTATCAACAAATTCATTCGCCATGATCCGTTTATTGAGATCATTGATGACTTGTTGATAAACTAGGTCAGCCATTGTAATCCCTCCTTTGAGGTTATTTCATACCTCAAGTATAGCAGAATTAATGGCGTTTGGGTGAATTGTTCCGGTCCATTTATAAAATTGGACCGTATTTTTAATAAATGTGAGGTTAATAATAATGTCAAAAAAGAAGAAAAAAGATCAATTAGGTAAAACACTTGTTGAAAAGATTTTGGATAAAGCAAATATCAGCTATCAACAATATGAATTCCCAACCGAAACGGAAGGCGACGTTCAACAATTACAAGTCGACCACCTCGGTATTGATGAACATCATATCTACAAAACCTTGGCGTTAATTGGTAACAAGACTGGTCCCATCGTTGGTGTCCTACCATTAGATGAACACCTGAGCTATAAAAAATTAGCCAAGCTATCAGGCAATAAAAAGGTCGGCATGATTCCATTAAAAGACTTGGAACGGACGACTGGTTATCAACATGGTGCGAATACGCCCGTTGGTATTTGGGAGACTAAGAAATTCCCTATCTATCTGGATGAAACGGCTAAGCAACAAGGAAAAATTCTGGTATCTTCAGGTAAAATCGGTCGTTCGATTGAAATTGACGCTGATGACTTACGCAAGCTCGTTCACGGCACTTTTGGACCGATAACGGAGTAATCTTGTGGAAAACTTGATCAAGAATAACAGTATTGTCCTGTTGATCATCATTGGTTTACCAGGGCTCTTTGCTTGGTTACTAACAATTGTCAACCGGAAGACTAAAGCAAATCTGGTCAACCATTATGGAATTAATAGTCAAGTCTATTGTGGCTTTTTAGGCATCATCATCCACGAACTCAGTCATTTGGTATTGGCACTAATTTTTCGGCACGGTATTCAATCCGTCAGGCTACTCAAGCGACCACACCTCCATCCAGAGAATGAATCAGCGGACGATTTAGCATTGGGCTACGTTAACCATACATGGAATCGACGCAGCCTATATCAAGTCATCGGTAATTTGTTCATTGGTGTGGCACCAATTTTTGGATGCACCGCAGCGCTCCTTGGGCTTGATTGGTTACTAGCTCCCGGACTTTTTCAGGCTATTTTTAAATTGGCCGACACACCTGAACAGCTGCAATGGACGGCTAGTTGGCAAACTTTAACAAGCACGTCGACAAGCTGGTGGCAACTGCTATTATTACTAATATTGACCGTTACCATTGTGATTGGTGGCTTTGATTTGAGTCCCGCTGATTATCAAAATAGTACGATTGGGTTATACAGTACCGTGGGCATTCTTCTTGTACTGACGACGTTGTTAACTTTAATTGGTATTACTAGTTGGATTCACACACTAGTCACTTGGGGACTAATGGTGGCCATCATTTTAGGCTACTCACTATTCGTGTCACTTGTCGTCATGTTGATAACCCATCTCTTAACAAACCGTGCTTAACACCGGTGCCCTCGCCCTTCAGCTAATATCAATTAAACTCGATTTCAGAAATTAAGATTAGATCACGCCTAAAAAGGACGTTTCAAGAATTGACTGTGAATTCTTGAAACGTCCTTTTTTAGCGTGATCAGCTTCAATATCGGCCGCAACACCTACTTTTAAAAGTATCAATCGAAGATTAACTGTCGCCAACACTCACGCTTTGTCATCCGCCGTCCACTCAGCTTTAAACTGATCGACAAATTGGTGCATCACCGTAGTTCGGTGCACTGCTAAGGCCTTGGCGGACGCCGTATTCATTAGATCCGCTAACTTGAATAGTTTTTCATAAAAATGATTGATGGCAGTTCCGGGCTGGTTACGATATTGGTCGCGCGTCAACTGTTCACGAGGTACGATCGTTGGATCATAGATTTTCTCACCGACATGACCTGAATAATAAAGTGCCCGTGCAATCCCAATGGCGCCAATTGCGTCCAACCGGTCAGCATCCTGAACGATTTGACCTTCCAGACTCAATTTTTGTACCCCATTGAAGGATTTACTAAATGACATATGATCAATAATATCAAAAATCGCCACTTGATCGGCCGGTGTGACGTGTAGGTTAGTCAACTGGTTAGCCAAGTCTTGATGAGCCTTAATGGGGTCCGTCATTAATTTATCATCGATCACATCATGTAACCATGCGGCTGCCAAAGTCAAATTCAAATTAGCCCCCTCAGCTTGTGCAAGGCGTCGTGCCAAGCGGTTAACTCGCTGTAAATGATCGCTACCATGGCCACTATGATCCTGAGCCAGTTGCCGCAAAGCGTAAGCTTGAATTGCTATTAATTGCCCCTCCGTTATCATACTCTCATCCTATTCCTGTATTTGATAATACGCCCGTAATTTCTTGATAGTCCCCCGACTAAAGGTCAGGTGATCCCGATTGTCCATGCTAATAATACCCTTATTAAAGTCAACCGTAATGACATGATCAAGATTCAAGGCATAACTTTGAAACTCATTGAAAAATTGCATTGCTGTAAGCTGTTCTTTAATCGTGTTTAAATTCTTATGTACGACATAGGACTGAGTTGTCGTGACAATTCGCGTTGTCCGTAACCCGTGTTCCTTCTCACAGTAAAGAATATCTTTAAGCTTCAATGTTAATAATAACGCGCCACTTCGTAAGGTTAAAGTTGGTTCGGCTGATTGTTGTAACGTCACTAACCGTTTTTTGACAATTTGAAGAATCTGTTGTACTTGTGGCACAAATTTTTCTTTATTGAACATATTTGTTTTTGAAATAAACCCAGTGGGCGTCGTCATCGCATTCAACGTATCCGGCATCATGTCATCCCGCACCGTCACATAGACGACAAAACCATCGGGATCATAATCACGAATCTTTGAGGCCAATTGAATGCCATTAATTTCACGCTGCAAAACAATATCTAAAAAATAAAGATTTGGTCCGCCACCCTTTTTCACCGCTGCTAACACGTCAGACGGCTGCCACGCCGAGACTAGCTCATAATTAAAATGCAATGCCTCGAGCTGCGTCGTAATGATGTCATTTAGCCAGAGACGTTGCTGTTCCTGATCGTCACTGATAAACACCTTCATATCAATCACTCTTCCCAATGTAAAGTAAATTAACAAACCAACCGTCTAAATAATTTACCTTACGCCCAATTTAAATTGTTTACAATCAGTTTATATCATACTAAAGCCCCACCATTACAGCAACCAAAAAAACACGAGTAGCCCAAATAATTAGCATCATGGGGCCACCCGCATTAATTTTTACTTTTCAATTTGTTGCGGTTTGGTCTGCGCTTGATTGAGTCGTAATAATTCGTCTGTCCGTAGCTTATTAACAATTAACTGGGCTGCTGCCGTAGTTAGACTATGACTGAGATCTTGGTCGAAAACTGTAATCGGATCATCAGGATGATGGAGTTGGTTGGTTAGTGCCGTGATAAAATTATCGTAAGCCCGCTTAGGATAACCTGTTGCGGTCACTTGATCAATGCCCTGCCGAATTTTATCCAATGGATAACTTGGTTTCAACAAACTAATCACAATAATATCGGCTAACTGCATAATTTGATATTTTTTCTTTACTGGCGACAAAATTACTTTGTGTTTAACATAATTATTGATCATCGCAGCGGTAACTGGATCGGCACCTAATGGCTGCAATGTTTCATTGATTAACAATAGCACCTGATCCATATATAAATCAAAATTTGGTAATTCGGTCCATTTAGGCAAGATTACTTTTCCCATCCGAACCTGCCAGTCGGCGTAAGTCTCATTAGCTGCCATTATGTTGCCTCCTCTGGTAAATTGATTACATTAATTATACCTAGATTAACTAGTCTTGTAAACTAGATGACATTGTAAATCACATTAATTTCCGAATATGTTATCATTTATGAGTTAATGCAAATACAAATGAAAAGTAGGTTATGTTGTATGTATGAAATGACTAAGAAACTCCGCGTTGGTGATGATGTCAAGGAGCTGATTCCACAAGCCGTGATTGCTGGGCTTTGGGACCGACTCAAAGCAATGCGGAAAGAAAAATTATTGATTGATAGTACGATAGCAATCATGTTCAGTGATGACTATGAGGATAACAAAATTTTCTTCATGACCCTTCAAAAATCCGGCTCATTCGCTAATGAGTACGAAATGGCCTATGCCGGTCCCAAAGACTTCCTCGGCCACGGGACCATCGTCATTATTAAGGACCGTCCCCGCACCATTCAAATGAGTATCTCTGATGCTAACAAAGATGAAGATACACCAACCAACGCATCAGCAGATCAAAAATAAGCTGTTATTAAATCACACCACCCAACACTAAGATTTGCTCAGGATGACGAGACTTAATTTTAAGGGGCTAACGGTTTCCAACACGCTAATTATTATGACCCAAAAAGCACCGTCAACACTAGGTTGGCGGTGTTTTCACTTATTGTACTTCAATCTTACCTTCACTGTCCGCAACCGTTTTTGGTAACGTTACGGTCAGCAGTCCAGCTTGATAGTGCGCCTGAATCTGGTTACGGTTCACGTTCATCAGATGGAACTTCCGGGTAAAGTCCGCATCCATTCGTTCGCGATGTAGTATGCGACCATCATCATTACGATCGTCTTGTGACCGATGCGCTCGAATGGTTAGCCACTCGTCAGCATAGTTAACAGTAATGGCTTCCTTATCAAAACCGGGTAATTCTGCCGTTACTGTGTAATCATCATCATGTTCGACTACGTCCGTTTTCATGCCAACGTGTGCGTTTAAAACGTTTTCTGCTTCCCGGTGAGCCCGCTTTAATAACTTAGTTGGTTTTAACAAGTCATCCAAATGATGACCTAATAATTGCTGGCGCATGTCAATAACCTCCGTATCCAATCAATAATTAATTAATAAGCCTGTTGGTGAATCGCTTCAGCAAGTAAATCTAAGGCATGGTCACGCGTCCCAACTTGATCCATATCAAAGATGATTGAATCGATGTCGCCACCCTTGAAATCAAACTGTTCGAAATAAATATACGGATCTTCACCTTCCACTTTAAGGAAAGCGGCTTCAATTTTTTTATCAAAGCCTGCCGCCCAATCCGCATCGTCCATCTGCTTGAAATCTGCACGGGTCACGTAACCACGGTCACGAATTAAATCCATCGCTTTTTTGACATCACTATCTTGATAAACCAATTTCTTCGAATCCTCATGAATCTTAGTTTTCGTTTCTACTGGCATCATTAAAGATCTCCCTTTACTTGGTATACCCTTAGTTTAGCACCATTCATTGGAAACGTTAACCATCTTTCTCGTAGCCTTATGATTTCCGCTCAGAGTATTGCTAATTCGCCGATTAACCTCGATAGACCAATTAATTAACCGTCACAGAGGCTGACAAAAACGGCGATAAGCCTTATAATAATAGCTACTTCGCGTTATACTTAAATTAACTACTATATATGAAATGAGGAATGTTTCTTTGGACAGTGGCCAGATAATTTTAAATTTAGTCATTATTGTCATTACGTTCTTCGTCGCTGCTTTCTTTGTGGCCTGCGAGTTTGCACTCGTTCAGACCCGCCCAAGCGCCCTCGAAGAAGAACAGAAAAAACGAGATAAGCCATCAAAACGGATCGCAACTTCCTTACACATGGTCCGTAATCTTAATGAGTATCTTTCAACAACCCAAGTAGGGGTCTCGTTAGCTGGTATCATTTTAGGTTGGATTGGGGAACAAACAACTGAACACTTTGTACTTGACTTCCTATCACTCTTCAACCTATCCGTCTCAACGGCGGTATTACGCGGCATTAGTATTGTCATTGGGGTCTTCTTACTAACTTACCTAGAAGTGGTCCTCACCGAAATCGTGCCTAAAAATATTGCGATCGACATGCCACTCAAAGTAATGGCCGTCATTACGACACCATTACGCTGGTTCCACGTCATGTTTTATCCATTCGTCTGGTTATTGAACGTATCATCGGCCGGTGTTGTCAAGATGTTAGGTATTCCAGTTGCCAATGAAGATAACGATGTTTATTCACAAGCTGAAATTCTCAATCTGTCTCGAAATGCTGTCACTGGTGGCGAACTTGAACGTAACGATTACCTCTATATGGAACGGGCGTTTGAGTTTAATGACAAGATTGCTAAGGACATTATGATCGACCGTACTCAGTTAGTCGTTATCGACATTAATGATACGGTTAAGCAGGCCATTCGCGTTTATTTACAGAAACGCTTTAGCCGATTGCCCGTTGTCGCTAACAATGATAAGGATAAAATCCTTGGTTACGTTTACAATTATGATTTGATTCGTCAAGGTGAAGTTGACGATGATATTCGTGTTAATAAGCTATTACGTAACATCATTACAATTCCTGAAACAACGCCAATTCAAGCCATCCTTCAAAAGATGATCGACAAGCAAACGCCAATCGTCGTTGTGGTCGATGAATATGGTGGTACCAGCGGGATTGTTACTGATAAGGATATTTATGAAGAGTTATTCGGGACAGTCAACGATGAAATTGACAATGTTTCTAACGAATACATTGAAAAGCAAGCAAATGGGACTTACCGCATTAGTGGTAAGATGACCATCTACGACTTTGAACGTTATTTCAAGACTGACTTACAAGAATTTGAAGACTCGGACGTCGTTACTTTGACTGGTTATATTTTGGATAATTTCCCAAAAATTCAAGCCGGCGATACAATTCAAATCGGTAACTTCAACTTCAAAGCCCTTGATTTTGAAAATGCCTATATCAATTGGTTTGAGGTCAGTGCTCAAACTGACAACTCAATTGACAATCATAGTGACAAGCAAGCACAAGACTAAATAATGACGTAGATTAGTTAAAATGGTACCTAAGAAAATTAGTTTCTTAGGTACCATTTTAGATTGCAACCCGCACCAAACTCAGTTGAGCCCTGCTAATAACAACTAGCCTAATGTATATGGGTTTGATCACACTGCTTTAAGATGCGCACCATTAAAATTCAAGGTTTCCTCAAAGCCATCGCAGTCATTACGATCTCTGACAATTGAGGTCCGCAGTTGTTTGCAATTAAGTAGTGCCCGGCGTAAACTAATACTAACGTAAAACAGAAATGAGGAACTGCTGTGAGTGAATCAACAATCAATATCATTTATATTTCCATTGAAGGCAACACCCGCTCATTTGTCACTGGTATGCAAGACTATGCTAAGACCCAGCATGCTGCCGATGATAGTAACCCGTTAATTACCTTGAAAGAAATCACCGAACAGTCAGATTTTGACATTGAAACAGAACCCTACTTTGCTTTTGTCCCAACTTATCTTGACGGTGGCAACGGGATCGATAATGGCGTTAAGGAGTTAATGACCAACGTATTAGGTGAATACCTGAACTACGACCAAAACTCACGGTTTTGTCTCGGCGTCGTTGGCTCTGGTAATCGTAACTTTAACGATCAGTACTGTCTAACTGCTCGGCGTTACGCCGAACAACTTGATACGGATATGATTGCCGATTATGAACTTCGCGGCACTTCCGTTGATACTGAACGTGTCTACAATGTCATGAAAGATCGCTTAGCGGCCTACTTAGACAATCAAACTTTTTAGATATTATTCAAAACGGAAGCCCCAGTCAGCACGACATTGCTGCTTGGGGCTTCCGTTTTGTTAATCACTGCCTTGCTTTAGCCTTAATCATCACGCAGTGGACCTATTCCGTTTCCTGATCCTTATCAAAGATCGTTGGCCCAATGATGAGTGATTCCGCCAGTAAGGTTTCATTGTATAGTTTAAACACGTACTTCTGATACTTGACCTCACGTTGCGAAATCATATCCAAATATTGCCGTTCTTGTTCGAGCGCATTCATAAAGGCCCGCATCTCTAGCTCTTTTTCCGCCCCAGTAAATTCCGGTCGGCGAACAACATCGACCCAAGCCCGGGCAAAGTCACGCGTTTTAGTTCGTTGTTTTTGCGTCATCAGATCAAAAATAACGGACTCTTTCACGTGTGGTGGCAAATACATTTTTTGAACGGTATCAATTGCATGATGAACCATGGCAACTCGGATCTTATCAATCTCACCAGTAGCTTCATCGTCGGTCAACGCCGGTTTTAGTAGCCACCGAAAGATAATCGTTGGAACAATCATACTGAGAATAATCAACGTACTAGCGGCCATTAAAACCAAGTTAAAATCAGCTTGACCGACTGTGGTATCCGTTAAGGTGTAGGCCAAAGCCAGTGTTACGGCACCGTGCACCCCACCCAAGGCAAATATCCAAGCAGGTCGATTCTTAAAACTCAACCGTAAGCGACCATAGGCGTAACGCACCAACACGTTACTAATATATAAGACAAAACCAATCATCAAGAAATTCAATGAACCATGTCCAAATTGCTCACTTACAAGAATCTTGATAAACATAAAACCAAGAACAACAAATACCATACTGTTAAAGATTTCAGTAATCATCCCCACCAAGTCGAAAGCAAAATGAACTTGTTGGGCATTAATCAGTCGACTCCGTTGGGCTTCCGCATTATGCACCAATCCCGCTACCACAACTGCGATGATGCCTGACACATGAATTGCTTCGGCAGCGTAATACAAAATAAAGGGCGTAATCACGTAAATTAACAATGACGCGTTCAGCGAGTTATACGAGGAACGTAATAGCACTTGCCGAAACAATACCATGATCCACGCACTCACAAACCCGAAGAGCACGCCACCCACGGCTGAAATAATAAAGTCAATAATGGTTTGACCATAATTAATATAACCATTGGTGTACCACAACACCGCCATATTCAACAAGATAATACCGGAAGCATCATTAAACAGTGATTCCATCTTCAAGAAGGTTCCCTCGGTTGGTGGCATCTCTAAACCATTGGTCACTGATTCCATTGCCGTGGCGTCAGTTGGCGTGCTAATTGCTGCAAGAATAAATGCTAATGGCAGTCCAACTAGGCCAAGCGCTGCCAAACCAAATCCCGCCACAATTAATGCAAGAATGACTAACACGACCGTCGTTTGAATAATATGTTTTAACTCCTTACCAACAGCATTGAGTCGGGTTGCTTGCCCCTCAAAAAACAAGAGTGGAGCAACAATCAGACCAATAAAAATCTCAGAATTAAAATTTTCAATATGACTACTTAGTATTGGGATAAAAAATAGTCCAATTCCTACTAACAAGCTCAAATAGTTAACTGATATTTGTGGAATTACCCGGGAAATAAAAATACTAATGACCGCAGCTAACACCAAAATAAAGCTTGAAACCATCAAGTTCACGTACTCACCCCACTATTAATCATTTATTAATTACACATCAGGCTAGTTAATCGACCATAAATCATGATTAAAAACATGCCAAACAGTTGAAGTTACCAACAACTTAATGTTTATTTGAAATACCAGTATTAAAATATACAAAGACCTGTTGTACCAAGTTCAGCGACCGTTCATCTGCTAATTGAACGACTTGCTGAAACGTATTTAGGAAATTTCTAATCATAATTAATACTAAATAATAACTAGTAGAACGTGTATTAATTGTATCCGATTATTAAAAAATTGTATCGTCAGTCGTCTCCACGCCCACAAGCAAGTCATCAAAAAAGCTTTCAAAGCGACTGGCCTTGAAAGCTTGGATTCTCGTACGAGCACTCATTAACCATTTAATAAATGTTCACGCCGGGCACGCCACAATACTAATGCTAAACTACCCAACATAAAAATAGTTACTGTAATAAAAAGTACCGAGTATGAAAACTGAGCGACCATCATTCCGCCAAACAACGGTCCCACGGCTCGCCCTAGCGACAAAGCCATGTTGTAACGGCCTTGATATTTTCCCCGCTGATCATCAGCTGCCATATCATCGACCCAGGCAGGCGCAATCGGTAATCCAATCACTTCACCAATCGTTAATACGACCATAATAATGATGAAATCAACGTATTGTCGGGCAAATACCAACCCCAAGAACGACAGCGCAAATAGCGTAATTCCAAAACCAATCTGGGTTCCAATCTTAAATCGTTCGTTAAATAATGCAACGATTGGCTGACTCACAATAATCAGCAACCCGTTGATCGTCCAAACTTCACTATATCGACGGAATGGAATCCCCAAGTTGGTCATATGCACGGATAGAATGCTCTCCCATAATGCATAACTCAAATAAATTGTGAAAATCATCAAACAAATCGTCCAAATTAACTGGCGATGATTTTTAGGCGTTGTGTCACGCTTCTGTGTCGTGACTTTTTCCGTCCGAATAGCAGGTGTGACATTAAATGTACTTAAGGTAATGACCATCAGCCCCATATAACAAACAGTCGCCACCATAAAGACCACGCTGATTCCAAGCTCTAATAAGTACCCTACCAACAACGTTCCGATAACGACCCCAACGTTCAAAGCTAAGTAGAGCATGTTGAAGACATAGCGATTGGATCTGGTCGTAACTGTCGCCGCATAAGCATTGACAACTGTCATACTGATTCCATCACCAAACCCAACAATGATTAACCCGATTGCGTATGACCACAAGCTATGCCAGAAAATCAACGTTGTTAAAATCGCCGTTGAAATTCCCCCGCCGAGCAAAGCCGTATAGTATGGTCGCCAGTGGTCAAACAGACGCCCACCGACAAAGTTACCGGCAATCATTGCCAACGACATCAAAAAGAGAATAATCCCTGAAAAAGTTAAGCTTTGCTTGAGATAATTATGCATGTAGACCGTTGTTAATGGCCACATAAATGCGGCCCCAGCGTTGTTCAACAGATTAGCTAAGAACAGCCAACGCAACCGAACTTCTTTTTGCATCTCCTCACCACATTTCTTAATTGAATTTATTCATCGCAAAAACAATACCCTAGCTAGTATACGCCGCTTGGTGACTTTTACCTACCAATCAGCCGAAAAAGATCATTAGTCCGCTAATAATCCCGTTTAAATCAAGCTTTACAATAACTTCTACGCCAATATTTGAGGTGTGACGTCAGTGCAAATCTACCCATCGTATATTAGAAATGGTGCGCACGATTGCTTGTGTATCACACCTAATTGGGCTCGTTTTAATGAGGTGCCTGCCTGGTTTTTAATTTTCACTCACTTTAAGTAATGGTTTATAATCAATGAACATGCGCCGTACATAACGACACGAACATTGGAATCAAAAGTAAGGAGACGTTAACATGCAACTTTTCACTATTCCAGCCGACCAGACAGCATTTAGCACTAAAGAAGTCGTTGCTATTACTAAAATGACTAAAGATGCCCTCCGCTATTATGAACAACAACGGTTAATTGGTCCGGTACCACGTGACCACAATAATTACCGGCAATACTCACATCAAAATTTAGAACGATTGCAATTCGTCGCAACTTTTCGGCAATTAGGTCTGGATCTAAAATTACTCAGCGGTGACGGCCATATTCCAAGCCGTGAGCAACGGATTAAAGAGTTGCGCTCATATCGTGCTACCGTTCAAGAACAAATCGCTCACTTACAAGCAACTGATCAGTTTTTAGCCCATAAGATTGCTTACTTTAAGGCCTCGCCAGATCACTAACCAACTTTTTGATTGATTGATTGCTTGCTATCGTGTGGACACGATAGTTTATACTAGCGCCAGACTTAAATTAAAGAAGGTTACGATTTATGAAAACAATTGCTATTAACCAATACGGTAGTGCGGAAGCATTCACAATGATCAACATGCCTAAACCCGAACCACAAGCTGACGAAGTCCAAGTCGCCATTCATGCCTTTAGTCTCAATCCAATGGATATTGCCGGTCGGATGGGGGCTTTGTCATCACCCTTTACTGACTTATGGTCTTTCCCATTGGTCTTAGGCTGGGACTTCTCTGGTGTAATTACTAAAGTGGGCTCCGATATAACTAGCTTTAAAACTGGAGATGCTGTATTTGGCTCGGCCGCATCAGCCCACGCGGCTAACAATGGGACCTATGGTGAGTTTATTACCGTTAATACCAAAGAATTGGCCCATCTCCCATCAGGGTTATCATTTGATCAAGCCGCCGCTTTACCAATCGCCGGACTGACGGCTTATTACGGGATGAAACATAATCTCAATCTTCAACCCGGACAAAAGATTCTGATTCAAGGTGGTGCTGGCGGTGTTGGCCTTTTTGCCGTTCAGATTGCCAAAGCCTTTGATGCTTACGTCGCTACCACCGCTAGTGCTAATCACCGCAACTTACTGGTTGATCTGGGAACAGACGAAGTGATTGATTACCACGAAACCAATCCTGCCGCCGTCTTACACGATTATGATGCCGTCTTTGATACCGTTGGTGACATCGATACTGGTCTTAAGGTCCTAAAAGCTGATGGTCAACTTGCAACCATTGCGGCTCAGCCAACAGACGCTCAGCAGCATGACCAACAGAAAAAAGCTGCTTTTCAGTTCACACAAGGCTCATCGGAAGACCTCACCGATCTAGCTAAGTTAACAATCAACGGCCAAGTTAAGTTAACCATTGCGACGTTACCATTTGCCGTAGCCAGCGTCATTAAGGGGCATCAAGCTATCGAAAGTCGTCATACCACTGGTAAGATTGTCATTCACGTTGCAGATTAACTAATGACGACTACTGTGGCTTGGTAAGCCCGATCAGGTTGACACAGCTTCTGGCTACCAGTACCGAATAAATATAAGTTTTCAGAAGCCAGTTTGATTTCTGAAAACTTATTTTCAATTGAACTTACAACTCAATCCGAATGCAGTTATAGCAGCATTTGGTTGCAACTGAAGCTATTCAACGAATACCCTTTAATTTTGTCACGCACTTTAATTGCCAATATCATTCACATAACTGCCATCTCCGCAAACTAGTAAGCCACTGTCCTGACAAACTCTGACTAAATTTTCGACCAGAGCAAACTGGTCACATTGATATTTATTTAACAATTTTAAAAAATTAAAATTGAAATGTCCGGTTTTTGAACCTGATTGTCGACTACTGCCCCTAATGATTGTTATAATATAGCCAAACACTGCCAACAGGTGTAATTTTTCAACAATTGAGGTGACAACATGGCGAATAATAGCTTTGGTTTGGCGTTAGGCTTCTTGGTGATTTTGTTACTCTGGATCTACCAACGTGTGCGCATGCCAAAGATGCGCTCACTCGCCGGCTACATGTCGCGACGCGCGATTGAAAACGAAGAAACATGGCGGTTTGCACAACGCTTCTATTCAATGTTTGGCATCGAGATTTTCTCCATTTTGTTAATCGGCGCGATTATTGGTGGTCTGTTCAGAATTCCGTTATTGCAAAACTTTAATTTTCAAGCCATCGCCTTGGCGGTTGGTTTAATTATGCAAAATGTCGCAACCGAACGTGAATTGAAACACCAGTTTCCAAAATCATCCCAACATTAGCACTTTATAATTGACCATTACGATGAATGGCTTAATATTAGTAATGGTAGTTTAATGTTAATTGACGATTACGAACAAGTACCTGGTTTAAAATATTCTTAGTAAAGAAGTGAAATTGATGAGTAACGAAAAAATTGCCTTATTCACCATCTTTGGCGGTACCGGTGACCTCGCCCAGCGTAAACTGTACCCGTCACTATTTAAGCTCTATCAAAAGGGCTATCTTAAAGATCACTTTGCCGTTATTGGTACGGCTCGGCGTCCTTGGACTGATGATCATTATCACGAAGTCATTAGTGACTCATTGGCTGATCTCAATGCTGATCAGGAAACCGTTGCACAGTTTGCGAGCCATTTTTATTACCAATCGCATGATGTGACTGACGCTGAACATTATCGAACTTTGAAAAAGTTATCTGAAAAGTTGGACGCTCAATATGGTCTACAAGGCAACCGGATTTTCTACTTAGCAATGGCACCAAATTTCTTTGGTACAATTGCACAACATTTACGTTCCGAAAACATTTTAACTGATAACGGCTTTAACCGGGTCATCATCGAAAAACCATTTGGTCACGATTTTGAAAGTGCCAAAGAGCTAAATGATCAATTAACAGCAACCTTTAACGAAAATCAAATCTATCGAATTGACCATTACCTAGGCAAGGAAATGATTCAAAACATCACGGCCATTCGGTTTGGCAATAATATTTGGGAATCATTATGGAACAATCGCTACATCGACAATATTCAGATCACATTAAGTGAAAAACTAGGTGTCGAAGAACGGGCCGTTTATTACGACAATAGCGGTGCTTTGCGGGACATGGTGCAAAACCATATCTTACAAATCTTGAGTCTCCTAACGATGGATCAACCCGTTGAATTTACTGAAAATGATATTGATGTCGAAAAGGTCAAGGCATTACGGAGTTTACGACCACTTAAACCTGAAGAAGTCGCAACTAACTTTGTTCGTGGCCAATATGGTGCGGGTGATGATGGCGCCAAGGCTTATCGCGATGAGGATAAGATTTCACCTGATTCAAACACCGATACCTTCGTGGCTGGTAAAGTCATGATTGATAACTATCGTTGGTCCGGGGTACCATTCTACATTCGTACTGGAAAACGGTTAGCCGATAAATTTACACGGATCGACGTGGTTTTCAAACGACCAGTTGTAAATATCTTTAATCACGATGACGTCCGTGCAAATGATGACGCAGCAACGAGTCTCGACCCTAACATCTTGACGATCAATGTTGAACCAACTGAAGGCTTTGAACTCCGGATGAATGCGAAAGCAATCGGTCAAGGGTTCGCAACCACCCCAGTTAAGTTGAACTATTCACATGATGCCGAAGCCACGGCAGGCAGTCCTGAAGCTTACGAACGTCTACTTCACGATGCCTTGAATGGTGATGCAACCAACTTTACCCACTGGCAAGAAGTTGCTGACTCGTGGAAGTTTGTCGATGTGATTCAGCAGTACTGGGATGAACACCAACCTGAATTTCCAAACTACCGCCCTGGTACGATGGGACCAGATGCGGCTGATGAATTATTACGTCAAGATGGTCACCGCTGGGTCTACCGCAACTAACCGTCCTAACGTAGTCACTTAAATGGCTTAATTAAAAGGGCTAATTACCAACACTTACCTAACAACGTGTTGATAACTGGTCCTTTTTATATTGCTTTAACAATTGGATGGGTTGCTGCCCGTCGGCAATACACGTTTATTTTGACCTTCGGGATTGCGCCTGCGGATTAGCTTAACTAGCGTCGCAATAATCCCTAACACCACCCATTCTGCTTATAAAAGCCTACCTTACCAGTTGTTCACAAACTTGAATCAACCGTTTGACACCGGTCGTCAACTCTGACAGTGTCAGCCCGGCAAACCCTAACAAGTAATAGTCCGCCGTGGGCATGTCGCGCCAATTGGAGTTAAGCGGATAAATCCGAACCTGTTGCTGTTCTAGGGCTCCTAATAATTTGGCCTGTGCAATGCCTGGAATCTGAACAACTAAGTGCACCCCCGCGCCGGTTGCAATCGGCCGGATCCGCTTAGTTCGCGCTAACTGTTGACAAAGTACCCGATACTTTTGTCGATTAGCAGCTCGGTTTCGACTAAGGTGCCGATAATACGCCCCATCTTCAAAATAATTAGCCATTGCTTGTTGTAACAGGCCAGCCACCATTTCAGCCCGATATTGATACTGTTGATGATAAGTTGCCACCAGTTGTGGTGGTAAGACCAAATACCCCATCCGTAATGTCGGATCAATTCCCCGCGAAAACGTCCCCAAATAAGCCACCTGATTAGCCGTTGCTAGCGACTGTAGCGCGGGTAATGGGTGCGCACTGTAGCGGTATTCACTATCATAATCATCCTCAATGATGAGATGCTGAGTCCCCGCCCATTGTAACAACGCTAATCGTTTCTCAATGGGCAAGACGACTCCTAATGGAAATTGATGGCCGGGGGTCGTATAAATGATCTGGGGATTGCGCTCACGAACTTGTGTCAAATCGAGCCCATCTTCCGTCACTCTGATGGGGACCGCCGTCTGTCCATAACTAGCCGCCAATTCGGATAAACCGCGGTAGCCTGGATTCTCAATCCCGACCGTTCCGCGTGGCAAGATACTAAGTAGAATACTGAGACCTGCCTTAGCCCCACTCGTGATGACAATCTGGTCCGCTGTGCACCGCACACCACGAGTCGTTTTCAAAAATCGAACCAAGTTTTCACGTAAAGCCGGTAAGCCCTGCGCATCCGGATAAACGGCCGTTGGTTGCTGCTCAGTCTGACGCAACGCTAGTCGGACAGCCCGTTTCCAAGCGTTCCAACTTGGCGATAACAACTGAGTCACACCATACCGAAAATCATAAGTGAACGCCCTGGGTTTAGTGGGCTGTGGCACAGTCTCCAGCGCCTGTTTAGCTGCTGGCCAGTGTGTCCGATCGCGATAAAAGTAGCCACTCCCGGGAACGGTATAAACATAGCCCTCTGCTAGCAACTGATCGTAAGCTTGTTCGACAGTGGTCTTGGAAACTCCCAAATTTTGTGCCATTTTACGAATTGACCATAACTGGTGGTTGGCTTGAGTAGCATCATAGTCATCACGCATCTGCTGGTATAACTGAATATATAACGGTGTCGTTGACTGACGATTTAATGGCATCACACAACTGTCCTTTCATTTTTATCAAAATTGTCTATTTCTAACCGGACGATTGTTGTTTATTATAAACGGTAATCACGTTGAGAGGAAGGTCCTAATGATGAATACAAATATTCGGATCCAACAAATTCAAGTCTCTGGCATCCGACGCTTCGATGAAGCAATCAGTCAAATTCCCGATATTATCAGATTAACGGTCGGCGAACCTGACTTACCCACCCCAAGTCACGTAAAAAAAGCGGCAATTCAAGCTATTCATAATGATTGGACACACTACTCGCCACTAATGGGCTTTGCCGCTTTGCAAGATGCTGCGAGTCACTACTTTCAACAGAAATACCAACTCACCTATGCACCTGAGCAAATCATTGCAACAGTCGGAGCTAGTGAGGCCGTGGCAACGACCCTGCTCACTTTACTTAATCCTGGCGATACCGTCTTATTGCCAACACCGGCCTACACGAGCTATCAACCCGTCGTTGACATCGCAAACGCACAATTAGCTCCCATTGACACAACTGCAACGGGTTATAAATTAACACCCAGTGCGTTACAAGCTGCGCTAGATGATCATCGTCGCGATCACGTCAAGGCCTTAATTCTAAACTACCCGACCAACCCGACCGGCGTCACGTACACTGATGATGAATTACGGGCTTTGCAAGCCGTCATTGCTACCGCTGGAATCTACGTTATTAGCGACGAGATTTACAGTGAACTAACCTATGAACAGCCCCATACCGCTTTTGCCACACTATATCCAAACAAAACGATCACAATCAATGGCCTCTCCAAATCGCATGCCATGACCGGCTGGCGACTGGGATTCATCATGGCCCCAAGTAACTTGATTACCGAGATGAAGAAGACCCACCAGTACCTCGTTACTTCAACGAGTTCAATCACCCAAGCGGCTGGTATCGAAGCACTTACCCATGGTCTGGATGATGGCTCAGAAATGCGTGACGTCTATCAAACACGCCGCGATTACGTCGTCAAACGTCTGAGTGAAATTGGATTCAATTATATTTATCCGACGGGCGCATTCTATATCTTTGTCCAACTACCACAGGATTTCCAAGGCACCAGCTGGGACTTTGCGACCCGACTCGCACACGAGGCCCAAGTTGCTGTCGTTCCTGGCTCAGCATTCGGTATGAGTGGCGAGGGGTGGTTCCGAATAAGTTATGCAGCCAGTCAATCGGCACTACGCGAAGGGCTAAATCGTTTAGCCTTATGGCGCGCCCAAACTACCACACAGGAGGATTAGCCACATGAATTTAGCATCCGCACACCTGATTACCGCCATGGTCACCCCATTTGATGACCAACAACACATTGATTTCCACCGCTTAGAGCAACTGATCGAACACTTACTTGCAACTGGCACGGACGGCTTATTAGTCGGGGGCACGACTGGCGAAGGCCCCACGTTGAGCATCGCTGAAAAAAGAGATTTATACACGCAGACAGCTAGGATCGTTGCTGGGCGAGTTCCAATCATCGCTAATACGGGGACCAATGACACTGCCGCCACAATTCATTTCACCCACATTGTCAGTCAAATCGAGGGCATCGACGCCGCCCTCGTCGTTGTCCCGCCTTATAACAAACCCAACCAAACCGGGATGATGGCGCATTTTACAGCCATTGCCGAAAAATCAGACTTGCCCATTATAATTTATAATATTCCCGGTCGCGTAGGCGTTAAGATGACGGTCACGACGATTCTGACTTTGGCCCACAACCCCAACATTATTGGAATCAAACAATGTGGTTCCGATGAAGAATTGGCCGCAATTGTTGAAAAGGCGCCTAAAGATTTTCTCGTTTACACGGGCGAAGATGCTCAGAGCTTGACCACCCTCGTCTTGGGTGGTCAGGGAACAATTTCAGTGGCGAGTCATTTATTTGGAAATGAAATGGCGACGATGCGTTGCGCCTTGAACCACGGCGATATCACCCAAGCAGGGCAAATTCAACGACGTTTAATGCCGAAGATGGCAGCACTATTCACACAACCCTCACCGGCACCCGTCAAAGCGGCGCTGAACGCCCAACACTGGTTAGTCGGAAGCACGCGCCTACCAATTTTACCGTTAACTACCAATGAACAAAGTCAACTACTCAACAGCTTAAAGTAATGCAGAACGGTTGGTAGTACCTGGCAAAAGCGTGTATACTGAAACTAAAATAATTAGGAAAGTGGTGACCATGATGTGCGGTTGGGCTTTTACTGGCGGTATGCCCTTGATGTGGATGGGTGGCGGCTTTGGCATTATCAGCTTACTGATTCTGTTAGCCGTTGGTGCTTACTTTTTAGGGACACGTTCACGCCATCACGATTAAAGTTCTCATTGGGATAGTCAAAAAGACTTTCAAGGCACGGCTTGAAAGTCTTTTTTGTTCCATCATCAGGGATCAGCCAACCGGGTCAAGCCCTCCCCATTTCAGGTGACCTGCAGTTTTACCTGATAACATCAGCCTAGACGTTGATTTAGACCCGATGACTTAATTTCAAGATAGTAACGTCAGTAAGTTTACCGCCTTAACATTGCTATTGAGTTTGTCCCACTAACTTATTTTCACTCACAATCCATAAGCCGATTTGAACAAACTGGCCGCCAGTCCTAATGCCCCGATTCCAATCACAATTTTAAGTAATCTGGCAGGTAAGTGGCGTACAATTCGTGGTCCTAAGCTACCACCAATCAGAAAACCAATGCCTAAGGGTAATACATAGCGCCACTGAATTGGCGTTTGCAAGCCATAAACGACGGCTGAAACAATATTGGCTAATCCCAACGCCAGATTTTTCTGAGCATTATAGACGACGAACGGTGCGGTACTCGTGAAAGACAGGATCGACAACATCAAGACACCACCCGCAGCACCAAAATACCCCGTATAAGCCCCGACTAAAAAGATGCCCAACCAAGCTAAAGCCGTCATCCATTTAGGTGTCACAACAATTTCACCGGGCTGTTTAACATGAATATGACGAGGAATCAGCACTAAAATTCCTGCAATCAAAATAAAAAATGGGACGACCTTCGCAAAGGTCGCTGCCGGGATAATAAATAACAGAATTGCCCCAACAATACTCCCAACTAAGGTCAGTGGAATGAGCGTCTTCAATTCCTGACCATGCCCCCGTAGTTCCCGGCGTGAAGCCGGCACGGCCCCAAAGCTAGTAAAAACTAAGCCCACGGTGTTAGTGACATTAGCCGTAACGGGCGGCAGTCCCAGCGCCAGTAGGACCGGGTACGAAACCAGCGACGCTAACCCCGCTGCAGTGCTAACGATACCCGCAACAATCCCAACAACGACTAAAATAACGATTAACTCTCCGAACGTAAACATGTGCAACGTTCCCTTCTCTCTTAATAGCCCTACAATAGCCACAACGATTACCATAGTCAAATAACCATGCTATAATAATAAATCATAATACTAACAATTAAGTATCAATCAAATAAGGACTTTAAGATGAATATTAAAGATTTGCAATATTATGTTTCGTTAACTCAGCTGAAAAATTTTTCATTAGTTGCAGCCCAATTTCACGTTAGTCAACCGACCATTTCGGCTGCTATTCGGCGATTGGAGACCGAACTGAAAACACAATTACTAATTCGGGCTAATCCCCACTTACCCGTGGCACTCACCACGACCGGGATTCAAGTCCAACGACACGCCAATCAGATCCTATTAGAGCACCAACTGATGTGCCAAGAAGTTGCCCACACCACAACCGATCAACTTGTCATCGGGATGCCGCCAATCATTGAAATCAACTACTTTCCCCGGATTGCAAGTCAATTACCACAGGCTTTATTCAGCCAGATTCAACCTATCAATCAAGGTTCACTCGCGGCGCTCAAAGGATTAAAAAACGGACAATTAGACTTAGCCGTACTTGCTTACCTCAATGAATTCACGGATACGACCATTCAACTCACGACGTTTGACACCCAGTCATTCAGTATTGTTGTACCAGCTGACGATCCGCTAGCAACCTACTCACAACTTCAATTCAGGTCGTTGCGTCATCAGCATTTTGTGGCTCTCAAAGATAACTTTGTCCACCGCCAGGCGTTTCGTCAACTCAGTCATCAAAATCATGTTCGGCCAACGATTGTCTTTGAATCCAACGAAATCGGCAGTATCTTAAACATGGTTCGTCAGCATGTGGGCATTGCCTTATTGAGTAACGCCGTCCAATTACCGGCGGGATTATACCGGCTCCCCCTAACTGACGCACAAGCGCCCACGTTCAATGTCGGCGTTGCGTACCGCCACTCAATGACGTTTAGTCCAACCCAAGCCGACCTGATCCAACGACTGACCGCTGCTTTTCAATCCGTCGATTGGCACGCATACTAACCAGCACCTAAAAATCCACCGTGTAAGCTTATCAATATGATAAGCTCACACGGTGGATTTTATAACGACTGTACGTCAAGTTAGGTCGCCAAATTCAGGTCATTAAACAGACAAGTTTTAGTAACCTATCATGGTCGCTAACCCGTCTCAACCTCAGATTAAGCTTGTTGAACAGCCTCCGAGATTGGGGTATCGCCATTGATCAACGCAATGGTTTTACCGACCGTTTCGGGGGTGTGTAACGTTTGAACTGTAAAAGTTGCGACATCATCACGCGTAATCTCACCGCCAACGTCAGGGTTAACGGTTACTTTGCCAGTACCGGCATCATTAATCAACGTACCTGGTTGCAAAATGGTGTAATCCAATTGGGTTCTGTTTTTTAACCATTCGTCAGCATAATACTTCGCCACGTAGTACGGTTGTAATGCTCGTGGCCAACGACTCCGATCCGGTGTAAATTCAGCGCTGATAATCACATACCGCTTAACACCCGCAATTTCAGCCGCTTGCATTGATTTGACAGCACCATCCAGATCAATCATCAAAGTCATATCATAACCCGTTTGACCGCCAGATCCCGCTGCAAACACGATTGCGTCCATGCCATTAAAAGCCAGCGCTAAATCTTCGGGCTGAGCCATTAAGTTAAATTGTACTGGTTGGGCACCAGCATCCTCGAAAGCTTCGCCCTGTTCTGGTTGGCGAATACCTGCGTACACCTGATCACCTTGAGCCACTAACTTGGAAACGATTTTCTTACCAATCTGCCCGTGGGCGCCAATCACAAAGATTTTCATCTGGGTCACTCCTGTCCTTTAATTAAGTTTCATTATAAAACTTACTTGTGCAAAAAAGTATCATTCTGTTCCTGATTTGTCCAGTTTACAGAATTAGCTTATAATATGAGTATCTAAATGAGAGTAGTGATAATTTATGTCAAAATACATTCGTCAGGCCACCAGTGCCGATTTGCCAGCCATAATGTCCATTATCGAACAAGGCAAACAAGCCTTGGCTGCCGACCAGATTCCCCAATGGCAAGACGGTTATCCGCTGGCTACTGATATTCAAGCTGATATTGATGCTAAAATTGCCTGGGTGCTCATCGTGGATAATCAGATTGCTGGAACGGCTGCACTGTTAACAACACCTGACCCCAATTATGCTGCTATTTATGATGGCAGTTGGGCGCCTACTAAGAACCACCGTTATGCCTCGATTCACCGCATCGCCATTGCCAGTGGTTACCACGGACAACACCTAGCTGACTTTTACTTTAGTAATCTCATTACCATGAGTTACCAACTCGGTTTTCGACAACTCCGGATTGATACGCACTTGTTAAACCAGCGGATGCAACACATTATTACCAAAGCTGGATTCGATTACCGCGGTATCGTCTACATGAATCATGACAAAAATGACCAGCGGAATGCCTATCAATTACTACTACACTAATATTTGTTAGCCACGCGGCCCTCGCCATTCGGCTTTAAACATCACGAACACTTTAATTAAGACCAAACTCAATAAAAAGCACGCCAGATTATTCTGACGTGCTTTTTCCAACTTTGTAAGCACCACCTGACAGCCAAACTTAATTAACTGGCACAAACACCTGTTGTGGCAGTGAGTACAAATACTGTTTAGTCACCTTTCTTGGATACATCGACGCTAGCGCTGCTGCATATAGTTTAACTTGACCAGCGTAGCGCGTCTTCAAATCTTCAGGCCGCTTGACGTGGTCCGTCTTATAATCAAACAAGGTTAACCCATCAGCCGTTTCTAAATAGCCGTCAATAATTCCATGAATCAGAACTTTTCCCGTTTCATGTTCATCAACATCGAAAATCTGACGTGCTGGAATCAGTAACGAGAATGGCACTTCGCGGTGCACCTTCGCCGGATTATCCAAAATTTGACTGCCCAGCGCACTCTGGTAAAAAGCCACGATGGTGTCAACTGCAATCAATTTCGCGACATTGGTCGTTAAGACCCGGTTAGCCACTAACCCATCAATCGTACTTTGAACCGTCGTTTCATTGACCGGTTTGGTCAAATCAAGTTGTTCTAAAACTAAGTGGGTCGCACTCCCAACTTCCGCACTGGTTGGCGCCTGCGTAGTTTGTAAAAATTGTGGTAACTCCAGTGACCCTGTCACAAACCGGGATGTCGGTCGTGAACGCCGCTGACTAACAGTCGGGTTCGCATTCATCAGCGGGGTATCCGGATCTTCAAAGATTCGTTTCACTTCTGATACCGATTGATATGCCGTCGTCGTCGTGGAAGCCTGGTGTGGATAATGAAAATTCAGTAACGTGGTCAGATAATCACGCGTTACTTGATCAACATCGATGGTGACTTGCTGTTCAACTCGTTCAAGCGCATCAGGTTGAGTACCCGTTACCGCTTCACTTTGCTCCGCCAGGACGGTGGTGGCATCTCCCAATTCAACGGCTAGCTTGGTCGGATCATCCGTCAATTCGTAATTGGGCCATTCATCTCCCCAATATGCCTTCATGGCCGGATGCCGCATCACGGCCATACCGACCCAATCTAATTGATTAGTCGTAGCAATTCGTGCCTGAGCACTCAAAACGCGCCCGTCGCTAGCAAAGGCCCGCCGCCATTTTTCGGTCGCGGTATCAATATCCTTGATTGTTCCAACCAAATAGAGCTGTTGCTGAGCTCGCGTCATCGCGACATATAGTTTCCGCATCTCTTCGGCTCGCATCTTCTTGCTGACTACCTGCTTAGTCACAACTTGTGGCAAGGTCGGGTATTTCACACGCGTTTCCGGGTCCAAATAAGTAATTCCAATCCCCGCTTCTCGGTCCAATAGCGCGCTCGAGCGCGTATCAGTCTGATTGAACTGCTTATCCATATCCATCACGAAAATCACGGGGTATTCAAGCCCCTTGCTACCATGAATCGTCATTACGTTGACCGCTTCCGCATCAGTCTCGGCCACGGCAGCTGCCAAGTCCTGGTCCTTTTCCTGCATCCGGCGAATAAAACGAACGAACTGAAATAAGCCCTTAAAACTGCCCTGTTCATACGTATAAGCACGTTCATATAAAGCATGGAGATTAGCCTGACGCTGTTTACCAGCTGGCATTCCGCCAACGTAGTCTAAAAAACCAGTTCGTTCATAGATTTGCCAAATCAGGGTTACGATTTGATTACGTCGTGCCAGATCTCGAAATTCAGTCAATTGTGTCAAAAAGGTCTCGATCTTAGCATAAACTTGATCACCATATTCAGTCGCCGGACCAGTTGGATAATGATGATAAAAGTCCTGGACGGCTTGAAAATAATCACTCGTTTTATTCTGGATACGCAAATAAACTAATTGATTTTCGTCTAATCCGACAATTGGCGAGCGTAGAACCGCCACTAACGGAATATCTTGATATGGGTTATCGATAATACTGAGTAGTGCCATCATGATCCGAATCTCAGTGGTTTGAAAATAATTCTGGGCATCATTGACCACAACGGGAATGTGATACCGTTTGAAAACATCAATAATTGTTAAATTATGATTACGTGTTGGTACTAGTAACGCCACGTCGCTGTAACGAAACGGTCGGTATTCCCCATTAGCACGTTCATAGATTGGCTTATCTTGGGCCTTAAGTGCCAAAATCTTTTGGGCGACCATCGTGATACTCCCAACGGCAGGATCATCAATTGAAAAATTGGTTTCATCCGTGGAAACATCCTCTGTCGACTTGTCAGTTTCCGTCTGGTAAAGTAATAGATTCGTCGTTTGTGGCATATCGGCCGGATAATCCTTGGGCCCATACTTGAGGTAAGCCGCTTCATCATAATCAATTTGCCCGACCGGCGCGTCCATCAGCTGACTAAAGATTAGGTTAGTCAAATGATCGACATTCGCCACCGACCGGAAGTTTTCAGCTAATACGATTCGTTCCCCGTGTTCGGGATTCGTCCCAAAATCGTGATACTTGTGCAAAAATAATAACGGATCAGCTAATCGGAACTGGTAAATCGACTGTTTGACGTCTCCCACCATGAACATATTTCCTGGCTGGTCGCGCGCCAACAGCTGCAAAATACTTTCTTGCAAAGAGTTAATATCTTGATATTCATCAACCATAACTTCTTCAAATTGGGCCCGTAACTGCGCCAAAGCTGCCTGACCACTTTCATTGTCACTCGTTAAGATTTGCAACGTTAGGTGTTCCAAATCCGAAAAGTCCAGGACGTGTCGCCGCCGTTTTTCAGCTGCAAAAGCCGTCTTAAACTGCTTGGTCGCATTCACTAGCTCAGTCACAATTGACTTTGCCCCTACCATAATATCTAAGACTTGCTGCTCATCGGCCGCAAAATAGGTCTCGCTAAGGGTGGTCATTTGTTTCTTGACACCGTCAACAAATGTGCCCATAGTTTTGGCCCGTGCAGTCTTCTCCGGCTCGTCCTTATAAGTTTTTTTGAGAGCTCCAATCTTGAAAGTGGCGACTTGAGTACGTAACTCATTCCAACTTGCCGTTGCCAATTGTTCACGGAGCGTCGTCAGCGCTTTTTGTGCTGTAGCGAGTACCTCAAGCGTTTTCGGGACTAAGTCAGCATCCGTCGCAACTTTTTGTGCCTGTCGTAATTTCATTTGCATCCCATCGACTTCATTAATGAGCAATGGTAATAATTGTTGTTGATAAAAGGCACTGGCCGTTAACGCTTCCTCATCCACCTGATAAGGTTCCGGCAACTTGCTCAGCCAGCCTTCCGGATCCGGGGTCGACTGGGCAAAATCAAATAACCGAAAAATCAATCGACTGAGACCATCATCACTTCGATCATTAGAAAAATTCGCTGTTAATAAGTCAAATAACGTACCATCTTCATCATATAATTGTTCACGAACACTGTCCCAAACCTGATCACGAATGAGTAACCCCTCAGTGTTGTCCGTCAATAGGCGAAAAACAGGATCCAAATCAATAACGTAGTAATAACGCTGAATCACGCGGAGACAAAAAGCATCCAGCGTACTAATATTGGCTACCCCGAGCAAATTTAATTGCTGCCGTAATTGCCGAATCGCTGGTGACGCCGTGGTTTGCGCCGGATTGTCCGTCATTAACTGTGAGATTCGCTTATTGATTTGCGATTCCAGCTTTTGTTTCATATGCTTGGCAGCTAAGTTTGTAAACGTCACCACGAGTAACTGGTCAATATTCGTGCCGGCCAATATCTTGCGCATAATACGTTCGATCAATACGGTTGTCTTTCCAGAACCAGCCGAAGCTGAAACTAACAAGTTATTTCCCTGCTGTGCGATAACAGCTTGCTGGCTGGGTGTATAGTGTGTACCCTCACTCATGGTTTTCTCCACCTTTCTGTGTCTTCAGTAAATCAAGAACCTGTTTGGCTGATAATGGCGGTAGATCCCGATAAGCATTTTCTGCCAGCATTGCATCAAACTGCATAATTGATAGATACGGCGAATACTGTAAAGCAGTCGTCTTATCGTTCAGCCGGATTGGATTTAGTTGAATTTCTCCAGCGAAAATCGCTTCAGCAGCTGCAATAATCAATTGACTATTATGCTGTAATAATCGTTCTAACTGGTCATTCGTCACCAGTGAAGCTGCACGCCCCCCACTATACGACCCATCCTTTTTACGTGCGAATGGGTAAACTTTCGAGGTCCCGTTACCTTGTTGTAGTTCGCTATCTAAATGTTCCAATAGCTGCGGATCATCGAGCAAAATTCCCTTATACTTATTCTTCTTTAGGAGCGCTGCTTCAAAACCGCCCTGAATATCTTTTGGTTTCAGAGTTGGATTTTGAATGTGCATGTAAAGTGCGCCGGCTAATTTAACCGCAGCTTGATCAGAACCGACTAAAGCTTGCTCGTTGTGCAGCACAGCATCCAAATAAGTTAACATTTGCATTGCGAGACCATAGTAAGCCTCTTGAAAATCAAATTTATGTTGGGATGACTTATAATCGACGATTCCCAGGTAACTTTGATCTGCCACTTGGATTTGGTCGAGACGGTCAATCTTCCCCCGCACGTGCACACTATGCGTTGCATCAATTTGAAAATCGAGCGCTTTTAATCCGTGTTCCTTGCCAACGTTACCAAATAAGACCTCGGTTTGCTTCGGTTCAGCGGCTGACAGTTTACTTTGATTGCGAATCGCAAACGCAATCTGCCGGACTGTGTTGATTAACTGCCGTTGCAAGTAAGCCATCCGGTTAGAACTCGTCAAAATTGTAAACTGTGGTTGATCTAAGATTTGACGGGTCACAGTCTCTAAATACTGTCCTAACTGCTGATCACTGGCTTGGGCCAATGGGATTTGATCAGACCGTAACGCCTTGATGAGCCCATCTAAGACAGCGTGGAAAAACTCCCCAGTACTAGCAGCTGATAACTCGAACACATCACGCTCACGCAGTTTGAGCCCATATTTCAAGAAATAAGCGTACTGATTACGATAAAATTCTTCTAGTTTTGAAATTGACGTATAAATTTGATACCCATACAAAGCCTCAACGCTGGCTGGTGTCAGCTTGACAGGTTGATTGCGATAACTTAATCCAGCCATCAATTGACGTGCTAGCTCACCGAATTGGGGGTCATGCGTCAATTGTTGCCGTAACCACACCCAAACCGGAGCAGGTTGTAATGGTGCGCCAACACGATTACGGTCAGTATTCGTCGTTAACACATCGCGGTAAACCTGAATCACATGACTAATCGTCCGGCGCTTAGTCCCAACAAATGGCCGAGCATCGGCATTAGTCGGATCAGGCGTCCCAAGATAAGTATGTTCTCGCAAATTGAACTGACGTTGAATTCGCCGCACATAGTTGGACCAATTTAAATCTGTTTCTTGATCATCTTTTAACGGGGCACTGAAAAACAAGTGTCGACGGGCACTTAAAAAGGCCAAATAATTCAGACAACTTTCATCACCAAGCTGAACGACAGCTGAATCATTTAAATAGTGATCACCATCTAACGAACTGAGCGTTGGTTGCAAATTTTCTTTATCCACATCACTCAATAAGTTGTTCGTCATAATCCGGTCAGGCATCACTAAATCGGTTGCTCCAACCATGAAGACAACTTTATGGTCCTGACTTTGAACCATTCCGCTCTCTGAAATTAACACCTGGTCCAACGTCGACGGAATTTGCGAGTAACTAGCACCTTCAAAGCCCGCTTGTAATAGTGCCAAAAAGTCCGTAATTTCAAATGGCTCTGCACCTAAGATCGTCACGTATTCATCTAGCATCCCACAGAAAGTTTGCCAGGTCTGCTCAGGCTCGGCAGCTGCCCGGACATCTTGGCGATCCAAGGCTTGATCGCGCCAAGCTAATAACTGGTCCGTAACGCCCTGGCTTGTCAGAAAGTTGACCAGCAATGTCACGGCTGCTTTGCCATCCGGTGCTTGCCGCATTTTTTTAAAAAACGGTGGTAACGTTTCAGCAACAAAGTGATGAATCAAGTTGATTTGTCGCGAAATTTCAGCATTTTGATCCGTCTCGACCCCGGCATCACCCTCGGTTAATTGAAAGTATTGCCAATCTTCCTTTTGTACCCACCGCTGGCCGTGATAGCCACTTTTCAGAATGAAGTTTTCGGTCAAGTCCACCGCTTGACGATAAGCTTGGCGTTCCATCGGCTGACCGTCAATGATCGGTAGTAATAATTCAGTCTTTAAAACTCGCATAACATCACGATATTGATACTGCTGCGCGTCGATATCAAACAACGCGTTAATCAACTCGACTAACGGATGGTCGGCCATTGAACGCTGCAAATCCACAAAGTATGGTATTTCTAATTCATGAAAAGTCGGCGCTAACATCGTTTGGTAGGCATCTAAGTGCCGTGTCATGATCAAGAAGTCCCGATAATGATAATCGTCGGCGGGATCGGCATGCTTTTTCGCGACCATTGCCCGAATCATGCGGCCAACTTGTGCCAATTCGGTCTGTCGACTATCGGTCCGGAATAAATGCACATTCGTATTCGGCTCCTCGTGACCGGTAGCCGCTTGGGGCTGACCACGCCAAAAATCATCGAGAGCCACTAAGCCGGGAGCCACGCGCGGCGTGTCAGCATAAATATCTTGGCTAACCGGAATCTGACGAATACGTGCATACTGATATAGCCGATAATAAAGCCGGCCAGATTGATAAAACAGCGTGCCATTTTCTGGCGCCCGGTCAACGACTTTGTGATCAAGCATCAAACTGATTGTCACGTCCGCGCCCTGTTCCAGCATAGTCGTGATAATTCCCTGTTCCTGAGCCGGTAATTGAGCAAAGCCAGCGAGTTCCACATAAACGTGCGTTCCGTGCAAGTCTTGATGCCGTAAGTAAGCATTCAATTGAACGAGAATATCAGCGGGCTTAAGATACTTATCCGCAGTCGCCGCCACAAAGTCTTTGTAAACGATCGCCAGATCATGTAGCTTAGCCTGCAAGTCACCCGCCTGAGCAGTCGCTGCCAATTGAACCACATCTTCTGGCTGCAAATTAGCAGTCTGTAACTCATTAATTTCACGAGCTAGTTGAGTCACAAAACCCGTTTGCGAGATTTCACCACCAAACAATCGCAGCTCATCGGCATGCCGTTGTAGAATGCGATATAATAGCATGTCAATCCCAGCAGCGGAGAGTCGTGGCACTTGATAAGCTGCTTCATTCTTCATCAAGTACCAAGCGAGACGGGTAAATGAAAAGACCTGAACCTGAGTCTGGGCATACAAATCTGGTTGCCCAAATGCCTGTGCCAAGCGGTTCAACACGTCAACTTCAGTATCGAACTTAATATGGTTCGGTACCAAATAGAAAAACTGATCTTGTGGCTTAGCCATCAAGGTTGCCACTAACTGTGCCACCATGGTACGGCGATGGTCCATCTTAGCTGGTCCCAATACAAATTGTAAGCTCACCACTAATTCCTCCTCTGAACTGAACAAACGTTCTCATTAAGTTAGTCTCATTATCGCATATTTAACCGGCTAAAAAAACACCTAACCCGTAAGTTAGATGTTTATTATCGCGTCCATTAAATACCACGTTATTCAGCCAAATGACCCATGTGCTGCACGTCTTAATTCTCAACGTTGACGGCCACTGCTGCCAGATATGCGTCGGATTTATAATGGCTTATTGTGCCCGGCGTCCAGTATCGTCTTGTCATCCTGATTTTAAATTTTAGAAGCTTTAACGAACGTGGTCACGGCTTAATGTGGGCAACTCGCACGGCCGCTTATTCATCCGGCTGCAAGTCCCGACCTCAAAAACACCTTACCGATCATCCGGTGACACTTGCCAATCCTCAGAGTGCTTAAAAGACGCGAATTAGCACAACCCCCACAATCATGACGAGCAAGCCCATCAACTGGACCCCCGAAATTGGGTTCTTTTTTGAAGCAAACCAGCCAAATTGATCAATCATTAAACTACCGGCCATTAGTCCGACTAAAACAATGACGACCGCTAAACCAGTACCAACGACCGGAACCAAGTAAACATTACCCAAAACATACAGCGCACCAATCATGCCACCAATCCACATCCACCAAGGATTAGGCGTCTTAGTTGGCCTAATCAATTTGAATTGAGGTCGCAAGACTAACACGATGACGATCAGCCCCAGAGTACCAACTAAAAAAGAAACAAATGCCGCGTGCACTGTGGAGCCAAGCACCCGACCTAGGTGCCCATTGACCGCAGTTTGCATCGCACTGAGCATTCCGGCAACCACACCTAGTACACGCCAAATTCCAAGGCCACTTTGGTCAGTGTCAGTAGCTGTATCTTTTTCCGCTGTTTCAGTGATTCGATTATGCCGCTGTTCGAGCCACCCCTGAGCCGCAACGGTGATGATGACCCCCGCCAAAACTAAAATTGCACCCAAAAATCGGGTCATCGTCAATGTACTTTGGGGTGAGTCGAACCAACCAAAATTATCAATCAATAGCCCGGCCAAAATTTGACCAAGCACGGGCATAATAACGGTTTGAACACTACCCAGCTTCGGAAACAACAAGATATTGCCAGTTAAGTAGACGACCCCCAACAGCCCACCCAGCCAAATCCAAACCGGTTGACTCGTAAATAACGTCGTCGAAAATCCTAAAGTATGGACATCAATTAGTGTCATTATCGCCAAAAACAACGTCCCCACAGCAAAAGATATTAGGGAGGCGCCAAATGGGGACCCCACTGAATTGCGCAATCGCGAATTAATACTCGTTTGCATTGGTAACCCAATCCCGATTGCTAAGCCAACTAAAACTGCTAACATCGAATATTCCCTCATTTCTTTATCTTGTCTTAACAATCTGTCACAGGTTAATATTAGCACGAGCCGGTAACTAAAATAGTCATGAAAATCGTCTGGATAATCCAGCTTAATTTTCATGACTATTTTAAATATGCCAGCCATTTATGGTGAGTAATCCTAATCAGTCACTCCCCAGTGTTCCGGATCTTGACGCCACGTATGCAATGAAGCTAATTCCGCGTCATCAATGTAATCGGCCTGGCGGGCAACCTTGATCAATTCAGGATAGTTGGACAAGCTGAACAGTGGTAATGACGCAGCGGCAAAGTTTTGTGTCGCAGCGTCTAAAGCGTAACTGAAGATTGCCCCAACGGCCTGAATATCGCCACCTGCTGCTTGAACGGCCTTGGCCGCCTGCAAAACACTACCACCGGTCGAAATCAAATCATCCAACATGACAACTTTTTGACCAGGCTTTAACACCCCTTCGATTTGGCGGCCAGCACCGTGATCCTTGGGTTTAGCACGAACGTAGATCAATGGTAGATTTAACAATTCCGCCACCCAGGCTGCATGGGGAATGCCAGCCGTTGCGACCCCCGCAATCACTTCGGTCGCTGGATACTCACGCTTGATAATAGCGGCAATGCCCTGCGCAATATGTTGACGAACCGCCGGATAAGAAATCGTTAATCGGTTGTCTGTATAAATCGGACTTTTAATGCCGCTAGCCCAGGTGAACGGGTCGTTGGGCCGTAGTGTAACGGCTTTGATTGCCAATAGATCCGTAGCGATAGTTGCTGCAATTTCACTCATATTAGTTACTCCATTCTGTCATAATATCGCGATACGCTTGAACCGGATCAGCGGCCTGCGTAATTGGTCGTCCGATGACGAGACCATTGCTACCAGCTTTAGCAGCGGCGGCGGGCGTCATCACCCGTTGCTGGTCATCTGACTGCGCCGACGCTGGGCGAATTCCCGGCGTAATTCCGAGAAAATCGCCACCGACGGCCGTGTGAATCGCCTGAACTTCTTGGGCGGAACAAATGACGCCATCACAGTCACTCGCCCGTGCTAGTTTGGCATAATGCACGACACTCGCCCGTACCGTTCCCATGATCTGCTGGTCCTGATTCAAAATAGCTTGATTAGTCGAAGTTAACTGCGTAATCGCTAACAGCTTGGGAGCAGTAACTCCAGCGGCCATTGCACCCGCGACCAATCCTCGTTTGGCGGCTGCGAGCATCACGTGCCCACCCGCAGCATGAACCGTCGTATAGGTTACCCCTAACTGCCCAATCACCCGCATTGCGGATTCGACGGTATTGGGAATATCATGTAGTTTCAAATCTAAGAAAACCGCATGGCCGCGAACTTGCACGTCCGTCACAATCCTCGGTCCCGCTGCATAAAATAACTCCATGCCGATTTTGACAGTGACATGTAACTCAGCCGGAAATTGGTCTAAAAAAGCTAAGGCCCGTTCGGCGGTGGGAAAATCTAACGCAATGATAATTGGTCGCTTCATCCTTGGACCTCCTGAATCAACGCTTGCAAGCTGGTGATTCCGTACTGATCCATCGCCGCCGGTAAGCCAGCAATAATGTCGGTACAAGCAGTCGGGTGACCATACGTTGCGGCCCCAACTTGGACAGCATTTGCACCAGCCAAGTAAAACTCCAGCACATCAGCCGGCGTGAACACGCCACCAACGCCAATAATCGGCAACTTGGTATGTTGACGCACGTCATGGATCATCCGAACAGCGAGTGGATGAATGGCTTTTCCAGATAAACCACCCGTACCATGCGCTAAGATTGGTTGGCGTGTGGCTAAATCGATGCCCATACCCGTTAACGTGTTAATCATCGTCAGTCCAGCCGCTCCACCAGCTTCGGCAGCGAGTGCGATGGGGACAATGTCAGTGACATTCGGGGTCAGCTTCATGAAGACTGGTTTATCGACCGCGGCAACGATCGCCTTAGTCAACGCCGTTACCGTCGCTGGATCAGTTCCAAATGCTAGGCCGCCATGGTCGACGTTTGGACATGAAATATTGATTTCCAATAATTTGACGTTAGGTGCCGACGCCATTTTTCGTGCGACCGCTACGTATTCATCGAAGCTCGCCCCCGCGACACTCCCAATAATCGGCAAGTCCGGATAATGGGTCGCTAACCACGGTAGTTTGTCGGCCAGCACATTGTCAATTCCTGGATTTTTGAGTCCGATTGCATTGAGCCACCCCGCCGTTGTTTCCGCGGTCGTTGGTCGTGGGTTACCCACTTTCGGTTCGGCGGTGGTCGACTTGATAACCAAGCCTCCCAACGCACTCAGATCTAACTGTTGAGCCATCTGTTGACCGTACGCCGCCGTACCACTGGCTGGCATAACTGGATTTTTGAGCGTAACACCAGCTAGGTTTACTGTTAATCGTCCCATCGTTTTCCTCCTAATGATCAAGCTTGTCAGCGGGTGTCCTGATTTAGAGCGCCTGCGTTACAAATGATTGTGACTCCCGTACTTGCAAGATAGCCGCGACCGTATCTAAAGCCGTGAACAACGGAATACCGTGCATAATTGACGTGTTTCGAATCAGGGTGCCATCATTTTCAGCCTGTTCCTCATCCGAAATCGTATTAATGACTACTTGGACTTCGCCGGCTTCCATGCGATGCAGTAAATCATGCTCGCCACTATCAATCTTGTCGACGGTCGTTACCGGTAAGCCTGCTGTCATCAAGGCAGTTGCGGTCCCGCGAGTAGCCAGCAATTGATAACCTAGCGCATGGAACCGCTTGGCTAACACCACCGTTTCCGGTTTGTCCTCATCGCGAACGGTCAATAATACATTACCGTGGCTCGGCACGTGTAGCTTAGCCGCTTCAAAGGCTTTGTAAAGCGCCTTTGCCATCGTGACATCGCTGCCCATGACTTCACCCGTTGACTTCATTTCTGGTCCCAACAAACTGTCCACACGATTCAACTTTGAAAATGAAAAGACCGGCGCTTTGACGTGTACTAAGGGACCCGGTGTGACTAAGCCAGTCTGATAGCCTTGTTCAGCCAATGACTGGCCAAGGATTGCCCGAGTCGCGACTTGAGCCATCGGAATGTTCGTGACCTTGCTTAAGAATGGCACTGTCCGGCTCGCACGCGGATTGACTTCAATCACATACACTTGGTCGTCGTGAATCACGAATTGAATATTCATCATCCCGACACAGTTGAGCGCAATGGCTAATTTTTCAGTATAATCCACAATTTGTGCTTGGACCGCCGCTGAAAGTGACTGCGGTGGATAAACGGCCATCGAATCACCAGAATGAACACCCGCCCGTTCGATATGTTCCATAATTCCTGGAATCAACACCATTTGACCGTCACAAATGGCATCAACTTCACATTCCTTCCCGACCAAGTAACTGTCCACCAAAACGGGATGGTCATGTGAAACCTTAACCGCGTTATGCATGTAATAGTCTAAGTCGGCCCGCTTCTTGACAATTTCCATCGCCCGGCCACCAAGGACATAACTAGGGCGGACAAGGACGGGATAGCCCAACTTATCCGCAATAGCTAGCGCGGTTGCTTCATCACTTGCCGTATCACCAGCCGGTTGTGGAATGGCTAAGGTTTTGATGACCTTATCAAATTCGTCACGGTCTTCCGCCCGGTTGACATCCGCCACACTCGTCCCCAAGATTTTGATACCATGGTCAGCTAATGGTTTTGCTAAGTTAATCGCTGTTTGACCACCAAATTGCACAATAACGCCCACTGGTTTTTCGAGTTCGATCACGTTTAAGACGTCTTCAATCGTCAGTGGCTCGAAGTACAATTTGTCTGATACTGAGAAATCAGTCGAGACAGTTTCCGGATTACTATTCATGATAATCGCTTCATAGCCAGCTTTTTGGATGGCTTTAACGGAGTGAACGGTGGCATAGTCGAATTCCACCCCTTGTCCAATGCGAATCGGCCCTGACCCTAACACTAAAACGGATGGGCGTTTCGTGACAATACTCTCATTTTCAAACTCATAAGTGTCGTAGTAATAAGGTGTCTCCGAAGCAAACTCACCGGCACAAGTATCGACCATCTTATAAACGGGCGCTAGTTTATGCGCTAAGCGGAAGTCGCGAACCTGGTCGATCGTTTCGTGCCAATAGTCAGCTACCGTTTGATCGGCGAAGCCATTGCGTTTAGCGACAGTTAGTGTCTCTATGTCATCCGTATGGGTACGCAAGGCTTGTTCGATTTCAATAATGTGTAATAGCTTATCCAGGAAGAACACGTTGATCTTGGTGAGTTCGGCTAATTCATCAATCGGATAACCGCGGCGAATCGCTTCCGCTAAGTAGAATAACCGGTCATCCTGCGCGTGAATGAGCTTATCGCTGAGTACATCATCGTCAACACTGCGCAAAGCGGGTTCTTCAACGTGGTGCACGCCAATTTCTAATGATCGAACCGCCTTTAGTGTGGCTTCTTCAATGTTACGTCCAATCGCCATGACTTCCCCGGTTGCCTTCATCTGGGTCCCCAAACGGCGATCGGCATGAGTGAACTTATCAAACGGCCAGCGGGGAATCTTGCAAACCACGTAGTCCAACGCTGGCTCGAATTCAGCGTAAGTTGTGCCCGTCACCGGATTTTTAATTTCATCCAAGTACAAACCGACCGCGATTTTGGCGGCCATCTTGGCAATTGGGTAACCAGTCGCTTTTGAGGCTAACGCTGATGAGCGACTGACCCGCGGATTTACTTCAATAATATAGTAATTAAAACTATTCGGATCGAGGGCCAACTGAACGTTACAGCCCCCTTCAATCTTCAAAGCCCGGATAATCTTCAAAGCCGCATCCCGTAATAATTGCACTTCGCGATCTGCTAACGTTTGAACTGGTGCATAGACGATTGAATCACCGGTATGAATCCCCACTGGATCAAAATTCTCCATATTGCAGACGACCATCGCGTTATCGGCAGCGTCACGCATTACTTCAAACTCAATTTCTTTGTAACCGGCAATACTTTGTTCAATCAGAACTTGGGTCACTGGAGACAACGCCAACCCATTTTCAGTAATGTCGTGTAATTGTTGGGGTGTTTCAGCAATTCCACCGCCAGTGCCCCCCATCGTAAAGGCTGGCCGCACAATCACTGGATAACCCGCTTGGGCTGCAAAGTCCAGCGCTTCCTCAACCGTCCGCGCAATGCCAGAAGCTGGCACTGGTTCGTCCAATTCTTCCATAAGTGCCTTAAACTGTTCCCGGTCTTCTGCTTGATCAATTGCACTGAGCTTCGTCCCTAACAATTCAATGTGCAACTCATCAAGAATACCTGATTTGGATAATTCCATCGCCATGTTCAAGCCTTGTTGACCGCCTAAAGTTGGCAAAATCGCGTCCGGATGTTCTTTGCGGAGAATCTGTGAAACAAATTCAAGCGTAATTGGTTCCAAGTAGACCTGGTCCGCAATTTCTTTATCCGTCATAATCGTTGCGGGATTAGAATTGACCAAGACCACTTCATAATCGAGTTCTTTTAATGCCAGGCAAGCTTGTGTCCCAGAATAATCAAATTCTGCGGCCTGACCAATAATAATTGGTCCTGAACCAATTACCATAATTTTATGAATATCTGTCCGTTTAGGCATCGAAATGGCTTCCTTTCCGGGCGGCTTGATTAGCGGCCATCAAATCAATAAATTCGTCAAAAATATGATCAGCATCGTGAGGACCTGGCGCTGCATCCGGATGGTATTGCACGGAAAAGGCCGCGTAATCACGATGTCGCAAACCTTCCACGGTACCGTCATTAATCTCTTCATGGGTGATTAGCAAGTCAGTCTGACCTAGTGAGTCCCGATCAACCGCGTAACCATGGTTCTGCGACGTAAAATCAATCCGTCCAGTTGCAATCTCACGAACAGGATGGTTAAATCCGCGGTGCCCGAATTTCATCTTGAACGTATCCGCGCCGTTTGCTAGCGCAAAAAGTTGATGTCCGAGACAAATTCCAAATAGCGGCACATGTTTTTCCACTGCTCTGATCATCTCTAAGGCCCCCGGAACATCTTTGGGATCACCAGGGCCGTTCGTCAACATCACACCATCCGGATTCAAAGCCATGATTTCACTGGCCGTGGTATTGTACGGCAACACCGTTAAGTTACATTGACGCTTTGCTAGTTCGCGTAAAATCGAATGCTTCAAACCAAAGTCGACAACGACCACGTTGGGACCTGTCGCTGGGTTGGGATAGGCGTTATTCGTTGAACTCTGAGCAACAACGGCCCGATTTAATTCCGTGACTTTGAGCCGATCAACCGTATCTGGTAAGACGTTATCAACGATGGTGGCCTTCATCGCGCCCTTCGTTCGGATATGTTTAGTGACCGCCCGCGTATCAATATCCATAATGCCAGGAATCGCATTCTGCTTTAGATAATCGTCCAATGACTGAGCGTTACGCCAGTTACTGGCTCGCCGGGCAACTTCGTGAACAACAACGCCCTTACAAGTTGGCTTGATTGACTCATGGTCATCCCGATTAATGCCGTAATTTCCAATCAAAGGATACGTAAACATCAAGATTTCGCCATTATAAGACTGGTCTGTGATCGACTCTTGATAACCACTCATGCCGGTATTAAAGACTAATTCACCAACCGTCGCCGTTGTCGCACCAAAACCCGTACCGGGGTAAATCGTACCATCTTCAAGTACTAAGTATCGTTTCATGCTTGCGTTTCCTTTCCATATGCCAACTTACCGTCAACTAGTGTCATTAAGACATTGCCATAAACGGGCCAACCGATAAACGGGGAATTGTGCCCCTTCGATAACATGGTGGCCGCTTCGATTTCATATTGATGATCTAAATCAATAATGGTTAGATCAGCCGGTGCCCCCACTACCAACCGGCCAGCTGTATTTAAGCCAAATAGTTCAGCCGGGCGCGTGCTCATCAGTTCAATTAAACGACCGAGCGTCAGTAACCGGGTCTTGACCAGCGCCGTATATAGCGTGGCAAAAGCGGTCTCAATCCCGGTAATCCCGAAGGCGGCCGTCTTCATGCTGCCCTGTTTTTCGGCATCAGTATGCGGCGCATGGTCCGTCGCAATCATATCGATCGTGCCATCCAATAATCCCGCAACTAACGCTGCGCGATCCTTGGCTGAACGCAACGGTGGGTTCATCTTTAGCATCGGGTTATCCATCGTAATATCTTCATCACAAAGGAGTAAATGATGGGGCGATACTTCACAAGTCACGTTGATGCCAGCTGCTTTCGCATTACGAATCACGCGTAAACTTTCCGCCGTTGAGACGTGACAAACATGATAGTGAACCCCACTCGCTTCTGCTAACATGACATCACGGGCCACTTGGGCCGCTTCTGAAACATTATTGATACCAGGCAATCCCAGCCGGTCAGCAACGGGCCCCGCGTTCATCACGCCATGGTGATAAAGCGAATCATCTTCAACGTGTGCCGCCAATGGCAACCCAGCTTTAGCAGCACCTTGCATGGCTGCAAACATGGTTCCGGCCGTTTGAACACCGGAACCATCGTTACTGACGGCAAAGGCCCCCGCCGCTTTGATGCCGGCAAAGTCAACGAGCTGTTCACTAGTCCGCCCAGTCGTAATGCTGGCATATTGTGCGACGTGAACATGTGCTTCCTGCTGATTACGCGCCACCATCGTCGCGACCCGCTCAGGTGTATCGGGTACCGGATCCACATTAGGCATTGCTCCGACCGTTGTGAAACCGCCGTGCGCCGCGGCTAACGTTCCGGTCGCAATCGTTTCCTTCGCTGTTTGGCCTGGATCGCGTAAATGAACGTGCACGTCGACAAAGCCCGGACTAACAAAGTGCTGATCGGCACAAATGACGTGATCCGCCGGCCCAAACTGATTGTGTAGTTGATGCCCGATCGCCTTAATTCGGCCCTCAGCAATCAGGATATCCGTTGTTTGTAACTGCCCAGCTTGCCACACTTGCGCATTCTTAATTAATGTTGTCATGCGTTAAACCTCCACTTGAGTTGCTGAAATTAACCCTTGATGAGCGAGGACGCTCGCCACCATTGCCATCCGAATATAAACACCATTTGTCATCTGCTGAAAAATTCGTGATTGCGGCGCTTCAACTAAGTCACTTGCTAATTCAACACCCCGATTAACTGGTGCCGGATGCATGATGATGGCCTGCTTAGGCATTCGTGCGGCGCGTTCAGCTGTTAGCCCATACTGTTGATGATAGGCAGAAGCATCGAAGGCCTGATTGTTCACTTGCGATAATCGTTCGTGTTGGACCCGTAATAACATCATGACGTCCATCGTTGCGACTAACTGGTCCATCGTCTGATATTCGCCATATGCTTCAAAGTCACGGCCATACCATTCCTTCGGGCCACCAAAGTAGACCTTAGCCCCTAACTGTGTCAATAACGCCATATTAGAACGTGCCACCCGCGAATGTGCTAAATCACCCACGATAGCAATTTTTAGACCATCGAAATGCCCAAATTCTTCATAAATCGTTAACATATCTAGTAACGATTGTGACGGATGCTGCCCACTCCCATCACCGGCATTGATCAGGCCCATATCAAAGCCAGCCTCAAGTAACGGTTGATAATAACGATCGCGCGGATGCCGAATCACAGCTAAATTAATCCCAATCGCCTCAATCGTCTTCAAGGTATCTAGCAAACTTTCACCCTTAGTCACCGAACTGGTCCTCGGGTCAAATGGAATGACCTGCAAGCCTAGCCGTCGTTCGGCCATCTCAAAACTCGTATGTGTGCGAGTACTATTCTCAAAAAACAAGTTCATCGCAAATGTTGGCTGTGCCAACTGCAACGTTTTACCATTCTTAAAGGCCTGCGCCAACTTCAGGTAGGCCATCACGTCTTGATTACTGAATTGTTCAACACTAACTAGGTTTTGACTCGTTTTCATGGCTATCGCCGTCTCCTTTGTGTACAAAAAAGTCTAGCTTCCGCAAAAATGTTTGCAAAGAGGCTAGACTCCGATTAAGTGGTCACGCATGACCAAACCGTTTCGTTCCTCTCTGGAAACAATTAAATGGTTTTATTCAATTAAATCATTCTTCTAATTTTTCAATACTAATGCCATCATGACCGTCGTGTTCTTCAAGCGCCACACTGACCTGTTCATCTAAGGCGGTTGGGATATTCTTGCCAATAAAGTCGGGCCGGATTGGCAATTCACGATGGCCACGGTCAACTAATACGGCCAAAGAAATCTTCGCGGGACGTCCATGGTCCATCAAGGCATCTAAGGCGGCCCGAACCGTCCGTCCAGTGAATAAGACATCATCCACTAAAATTACATGCTTCCCATTGATATCAACAGGAATATCAGCACCATTTAGCTTGGCTTGTCCGGCAACATCAACCGCATGATGATCATCCCGATATAACGTAATATCTAACGAACCAACTGGCACATCAACGTTTTCCAACTGTTTTAATCGTTGCGCTAATCGCTGGGCCAAAAAAATCCCGCGCGTCTTGATACCGATAAACACCAGGTTACCAACACCCTTGTTTTGCTCAATAATCTCATAAGTAATCCGCGTCAGCGCGCGGCGCATGGTCATTGCATCAACGACTTCTCGTGCCATTAGTTTGTCAGCTCCATTTCTGTAATTTCACCTTAACCTGCGGGTTGAAAAAAAGGCCGTCCCATTTTCCTGTGAAAAGCGTGGGCGACCCTAACATGACCGTTCCCCTTGTTAGCCTCACAGGACTAAGTTAAAGGTGCTTGTTTAATTGGACTAAGTGTAACGAACTCCACCACGACTGTCAAGGGTTAATCAACCCGAGTACCTTAATTATCTGTTGACTTTGAGCGTTTACCATTAATATTGGTATGTAGCATTGGTCCAACACGCCATACCCCTTAGTCAAAATAGTCAGTATAAATTGCTGAAAAAAAGTCACGTTAGTGTAACCTTACTCTGTCAGCATGCCGGTTTCCAAGCATTGCTAAAACGTAATGGACACAGATTTAAACCAATGCCCACACCTTAAATACTAGTCCACCACGCTTCAAAGTGACACTGTCGAAACGCATTTGGTTTCACTGAAGGCTGTGCTGGCTACGCCAATCGACTGACAATAAGCTCACACATTAATCCGCAGGCTGCTACGTGAGTTCAAATCGATGTCCACCCTGATTCAGCAATTGACACCCAGCCCCGGAAATCAGCATAAGATCCACACGCGCTGATGAACAGGCATCCAGCTAACTGGCACGTTTTACCAACATTGAAATCTATTAACCTATGATACTAATTCAGCACTTCATTTGTTTTTAATCTATTTTTCATTTAATTATAGTCAAACTGCCAAATTATCGGTATACTACTTGTTAAAGATAACTAATTTTAGGGGGGACTTACCATGCGTTTACAAACACTATTACAAACACCATCAATGCAACATATGCGGGTAATTGCGGGTGAACGCGGTCTCAAGCGCGAAATTAGTAATATTGGAATGATTGAATCACCCGACATCGCCAACTATCTCGCCAATGGTCAATTTTTGATTACAAATGGCTACCCATTTATTAATACGACAACGGACCCCTCGACCTTAATCAAAGCAATGCACAATGCCAATTGTGCTGGTCTTGGCTTTAAGGATCATCGTTACGTTGACCATTTGCCCAAAAAGGTGCTCGCTTTAGCGGATGAATTAGCCTTTCCAATTATTATCACACCCGGCGATGAGCTGATTTCTGAAACCATGCGTAAAATGTTAAGTATTATTTTAAAATCCCAGACTAATGAGCTTAGTCGGATCGTTACGGCTAACCAAGCACTTGCCGATTTGTTGTTAAAAGACCCAACTAATACGACCGTCTTGAATAAGTGTAGCGAGCTCATCCACCACCCAATCTTTTTAATGGACAGTCATTTTCGCGTTGTCAGTGCCTCACAAGACCTGCCAATGACGCGTCACACTTTGACAAACTTTTTACGTAACCAGACCGATATCGACTATTTCAACCTTAATACCCGCGTCATTCTCCCCTACCAGACAACTGACTTAACCATTATGCCGCTGTTTTCAGCCTACAAAGAAAACAAGGCTTTTGTTGGCGTTCTAGACCTGGATCCAGCCAATTCAACTGATCAGATGCTCACACAAGTCGTCCTTAATACTCTAAGTTTCGTCAACAGCCGCGTAGACATGTTGAACGAATCAGCTTTTCGTAATCAAAGTGGCTTCTATTTGAATGTTATGGACGGCGGTATTTCCAATGAGCTTGTGAATAAGACTCTGAAAGCACGCAACATTGATCCAAGTACCAAATTCCACTGCGCAACCATTCTAGTGACCACGACTCATCAAGCATTATTAAGCAACCACCTCTTAGAACAAGTGCAACAACTCACACTGTGGTTTATTAAAGAATACCAAGCAGCCGTCATTGTGTTTTCATTAAAACAACAATTGGTCTTATTAATTAATGACCAACAAAATGCCCAGCACTTTTTAACGGCTCTCGTTCAGTTTATTCAGCCTAAGTTAGACAAACAAGCTCGTTTGATTGCTGGTTACAGCTATTCGACGTTGCCCTTGACTGAGCTCGCAACCATTTATAATGAAGCCGCGGAAGCTTTAGCACTCAGCAGGAATAGCCCCCATGCGGTCACGATTTATCGACCTAAATACGTCAAAGAACTGATTTCATTGATTCCACAAAACGAAGCCCGATCCTTTGTCGAACGTGTCTTAGGCGGACTTGTCAGTAGCGTTAGTGCTCACGAGCAGCTTAACTTACTGACGACTCTATATGGTTACTTTTATTACCATCAAAATATCGCGGAAGTTGCTGGTCACCTCGACATCCATCGGAATACCGTAATTTACCGGCTCAAAAAAATCGAAAAAATGCTGATGTTAAATTTGGACGATCCTGAACAGACCCAAACACTTGAAATGGCCGTGTTACTTTGGCATAGTCAGCAATCGCAAAAGTGAACGTTTTCATTTTAAGTTTTCACAAAAATGTCGTTTTTACGAACATTAATTTATTCGGCAACATTTGTATTCGGTTTTCATCTGTGCTAGAATAAGTCTCATTCAAATAAGTGGTAATTGCCTATATAATGTCATGATATGGTTGACGAGTTTCTACCCAACCCCGTAAAGGTTGGACTATAAGCAAACGAGGTCATCCCGTTTGCCGGGGTGACTTTTTTTATAGGCAAATCAGCTTAATCGAGAGAGGAAGATTGATTTGAAGGAAGTATCCGTAGCACCTAAAATTACCAACATTAAGGCGGCCGTTTTAGGATTTCAACATCTGTTAGCCATGTATTCGGGTGATGTGCTTGTCCCGTTATTGATTGGGGCAGCCTTGCATTTCAGCCAAGAACAATTAACTTACTTAGTTTCAATCGATATTTTCATGTGTGGCATTGCAACATTCCTACAATTAAAACGCACCCCGCTAACAGGGATCGGACTTCCCGTCGTGCTTGGCTGTGCAGTCCAAGCCGTCAATCCACTGATTCAAATCGGTAAAACGTACGGTCTGGGGACCATGTACGGTTCAATTATTGGTGCTGGTATTTTTATTTTCTTGATTGCCGGACTGTTTTCAAAAATCAAGAGCCTCTTTCCGCCCGTCGTCACGGGATCACTAATTACAATCATTGGTTTCACCTTGATTCCAGTGGCCTTTCAGAACCTGGGTGGTGGCGATACTAGTGCTAAAGATTTTGGTAATTTGCAAGCACTAGGTATCGGTTTTCTTACGATTGCCATTATTTTATTAATTAGTGTTTTTGCACGAGGTTTTATGAAGTCCGTTTCAATTCTAATCGGGATCTTAGTTGGTACCTTGATTGCTGGTGCCATGGGCATGGTTTCCTTGAAACCCGTCGCCGAAGCCAGCTGGTTCCACTTACCGACCCTCTTTTACTTTGGTACGCCCCATTTTGAATGGTCATCTATTCTGACGATGATCCTCGTCTCATTGACCACAATGGTCGAATCAACCGGGGTCTTCTTTGCCCTTGGCGACATTACTGGTCGTAAAATTGAAAGTGATGATTTAAAGCGGGGTTACCGAGCAGAAGGGATTGCCGTTATCCTTGGTGGATTATTCAGTACTTTCCCTTACTCAACCTTCTCCGAAAATGTCGGGGTCGTTCAATTATCCGGTGTCAAAACACGGAAACCAATTTACTTTTCCGCAGCCTTCTTAGTTGTCTTGGGCTTATTGCCTAAGATTGGTGCGTTGGCTACTATTATTCCCGACCCAGTACTAGGCGGCGCCATGGTCGTCATGTTCGGGATCGTTGGGATTCAAGGAATTAGAATGTTAGCTCAAGTTGATTTTCGTAATAATAATAACTTGCTCGTTGCAGCCGTCTCCATTGGGCTCGGCTTAGGGGTCACAGTTCAAACAAACATCTTTCAATTCTTACCTGGTGCCCTTCAGATCATGTTAAGCAACGGGGTTGTCGTTGGTAGTTTAGCCGCGGTTGGCCTTAATCTGCTTTTCAACCGGCATGCAGCTGAAAACACCGTCGATGATGAATCAGTCGGTCTCAACGAAACTGAACAACATTAATCGTTATTCTTAAATACAGCGGGGCACATTCCTACAATATAGGATGTGACCCGCTGCTTTTTGTTCTGATGCGCCACATCAAATCTTGTTAATCATCATTCCAATCGAGTTTATGCTGACGTGCATTCACTGAACACAACCAATCCACACGCTTCGCTAGTCAACCGTTCATGAATCATGATTATAACGTGCCAGTTAGTCGGATTGCTGTTCGTCAGCACGTGTTCATCCTAATCCGACCTCCGGGGCTGGGTGCCAATTGCTGGAACGCAGCCGACGTCGATTTGAGCTCACGCAGAAACCCACTGCGCAATCTCAAATACGAGTCTTATTCTAAGCCGGAAGCACCCCACTCCCAGCTAAGAATAATTTGGCTACTGAGCATTGTCACCCAGCCCCTCCAGTCGGGAAGCCGCTCGAATGGCTGATGAACAGCCACTTAACTTGGTACAATCGGTCGTTGAATATTTTGATACTGGGACTTCAATTAAACGTTAAGTTATCATCGTCCATTTTAGCTACTCCAATACTAATATGGTGATTTAGGCATAGTTGATCTGTCAAAATAGGATTATCAGTCTGACAGTTTGCTGACAGGATTATCGTTTGAGAAAAATAATGATCAATTCATCAAAAGTTGGGTACGTCCATATCTGCCATTCGAACACTGTCCCGACTGGAAGGCGTTTCTGACAATGCTCAGCACTTCAAGAGTGTGAGGTCCAACCGGGTTGGGTTGAGGATTAGCCTAGCGATGTTGCTAAGCGGATGGTCTTCCCCGATTGGCAATATTGTGTAGCTAACCGCAGACCCAGGTTGGCCCGAACACGTTTCGACAATATTGCACGCCTATGGAAGACCAGCATTTAAGACGTGGGTTTCGGCTTAAATCTGTGTCCATCGCGTTCCAGCAATTGGCAGAAATGCCTGGAAGTCGGTCTAGGACGCTCAAGCCAAACATGTTTACGCTAGTTCGACCTTTTTCCAGCGGGTTTAAGCTGGTGCTTTTGACCTTAACCAATTGGCATGTTTTGATCATCATTCATGATACTTTGGTAAAAGTGGACAATGACTGCATGGTCGCTTGAGACTACCCTGACGATGTTGGAATTAAGTCAACCGAAAGAGATAAAACAATAAATTCCCTGTTACCCTAAAAAACAGTATGTTATACTAGACAATTGTTGAATTGTTAGTTTTTTATTAATTTTAGGAGTGGGTCATTATTCTAGAACAATTATTTCATTTGCGTGAAAACCGTACTTCAGTCCGCCGCGAATTGATCGGTGGTCTGACGACCTTTTTAGCCATGTCTTATATTTTAGCCGTAAATCCCGAACTATTGGGCAGTACCGGCATGAGCAAAACTGCTGTCTTTACCGCAACAATTTTAGCCGCCATTGCTGGTTGTCTATTAATGGGATTGGTAGCCAACTTCCCCGTAGCGCTTGCGCCTGGGATGGGGTTGAACGCCTTCTTCACTTACACAGTCGTCCAAGAATGGCATATTCCATGGCAAACGGCCCTAGCAGGTGTCTTGGTTGCTGGGATTCTCTTTATTCTATTAACGTTATCTAAATTACGCGACAAATTGATTAATTTGATTCCGAGCGCCTTAAAGTATGCCGTATCCGCCGGGATTGGATTATTCATTGCCTTTTCTGGGCTCCAAACTTCTGGTATTATCGTTGCTAACAAGTCAAATGCCGTGGCCCTTGGCAACTTACACAGTCCGACCGTTTTATTAGCAATTTTCGGCATTATTGTTGGCATTATGTTAGTCACTGCTAACGTTACTGGTGGTATCTTTTGGGGCATGTTTATCACAGCCGCAGTCGGCATGATTTTTGGCATCATTCCCTTACCAACTGGCATCATCAGTGGTGTTCCGAGTGTCCAACCTATCTTTGGTCAAGCAATCACCCATCTTGGCAATATCAATTCATTTCAAATGATTATCGTTATTTTAACGTTTTTCATTATTGGGCTTTTTGATACATCTGGGACACTCGTTGGGGTAGCCACCGAAGCCGGAATGGTGGATAAGCAGTCCGGTGAAGTTAAGGGAGTTGGTAAAGCACTCTTTAGCGGTGCGCTCGCGACATCCTTAGGCGCAATCTTTGGGACGTCACCAACGACGGCTTACGTGGAATCAACCTCAGGTGTGGCTGTTGGGGCACGAACTGGCTTATCATCGGTCTTCGTTGCGCTCCTGTTTACCGTTGCCGCCTTCTTCTCACCAGTTTTAACAGTGATTACGTCTGCGGTTACTGCTTCAGCACTGATTATCGTCGGTATTTTGATGCTTTCAAACGTTCAGTACATTGATTGGACCAAGTTTGAAATTGCCGTACCAGCATTTTTTACCATGATTATGATGCTACTTACTTACAGCATTTCGGAAGGTTTGGCCGTTGGTTTTATCTTTTATCCGGTCACGATGACCGTCAAAGGACGTTGGCGTGAAGTCAATGCCCTCATGTGGACGATGATGGTCGTCTTTATCCTGTACTTCGCCTTTGTTGCTTAAGGCACCATTGGTTAGTCTAGCAACTGCATAGAAGGTCAAAAACACCCACGAGTTTTCGAAAACTCGTGGGTGTTTTTGACTTTCATTGCTCATATAACTGATCTTAATTAGTGTTTGATGACCTGTTGATTATGGTAATCTTCAGCAAAGACTTGTGCAAAATCGGCCATCTTGACAGTCCCCAATCGTGGCTGGTGAGCCCGATAGTCCGCATAAAAATCGTGCTCACGTTGGTAAGCAACCGTTTTGACATACTCTCTTGCAAAAGCTATTGGCATTCCCGCCGTCACTAAATTGTCCTGCATGACCTCATCGGGGACTTGTGAGACACGTAAATCTGGCATCTTGAGCATCTTCGATAATGCTGACGCAACTTCCAAATAAGTCTGTTCATCACTAGCAACATAGGACACCGTCTGTCCAGTAACCGGTTTAGTCAAAGCTTTAATGATAACTGGTGTGACATCAACCGGCGCCACCCATACGTTCTTAACATCGAGACTAGCATTAGTGTAAATCCGATGACTTTTTCTAATTGTTGGTACACTGTTTAATAGATTATAGTACATTGCAGTTGGCCGAATGAACGTTAAGTCAACATCTGGTAAAGCCGACATTAACGTCTGTTCAATAATGTGATACATATACAACGAACCAACCTCTGGGCCTAAATCAGCACCCACGCTACTCAAGTTAACGACTCGCTTCACCCCAGCTGCATTGATTGCAGCTGCATAGATCTCCGCTTGCTGTTTGGCAGCAACATAAATATCATCACTAGCCAACACGCCGGTCAACATTAAGTAGACAACATCGGCTCCCTTGAAAGTCCGTGTCAAAAATGCCTCATCATCGAGACGGCCGATTGCCGGCGTTGCTCGAAAAGCTTTGATTAGCCCACTACGACTAGGCTGATGGCTAATAACCGTCACATCATGCCCATTGTGGGTCAGTTGAGGAACGAGGGTCTGATTAATGCGACCGATCGAACCTGTTAAAACAATTTCCATTTCACAATAACCTTCTTCTTTAATCTACGTTGTCTCTCAAAGTCATTATCGATTATAAGCGACCACTAAAACCTCGTCAATTATTCGTAATTATGTTAGCCCGACAATGTCAGTGGATGGTTGTCTGTTTTCTTCATAAGCTTAATCTGATTGATAACATTCAGCAGACAATCCTATTTATCAGCATATAATATTGATTGAAACTGTGCAAATATAGGCATATAATGTCAAGAATGTTTAACTATATCAACTATAACTGCTGGACGTTTTTCCTGCTGTCATAAGTTTTTTTGTGGAGATTATATATAAATGAACCTAGTGCAATTAGAAACAGGATTACTTTGGTTGACTGGTTTAATTACCGTCGGCTTTATCCTCACAATCGCGATTTATTACTGGTACTCTCGTAAGCACTCCAATAACTATCTTGAAAACGACGATTTTAAACTTCGCTATTTTATTCAAAAACAGGTCGATTTTCGCGGACAGACGACCGGATACGAGTGTCTGTTACGTCAACATAACACTGACGGTTCATGGTCATTGCCACCACAACTGGACTCCTTACCACTCCAACGCGTGATCTTCTTACTTGAAGATACCTTTAAGTCATTACCTGATGAAGCCATTACACTATCAATCAACTTGGAGTATGAACAAATCATTAGTCCTGAATTTCGCTACTTTGTTCGCTGGGCCATCGCGAATATTGAGCCGATGCATTTAGCTGTTGAATATACGCCACAGTATCAGTCACGCCACATCAACAAACAGCTATTTCGGCGACGAATCCGTGAAGCCCGCACATACGGCATGAAACTTGGGATTGATAACGTCGGGGCTAGTTTAGCTAATTTGAAGAATATTCAATGGTTACTAGCAGATATCGACACACTAAAATGCTCAATGCGTTCGTTTCGTAAGGAAGATCCTTCCGTTTGGCTAGACTTGAACCTTCAATTTTGGAATCAACTCTCAAAAGATAACGATATCGATTTAATCTTAATGGGAATTGAAAATGAAGCTGACGAACAGCTAGCCGAGCAACTCCAGATTAGTATTCGTCAAGGCTATTTATTCGGCCATCCCATCAATCCCGACCAACCAACAACCAAGGAGGATCAGCATGACCAAACAACCTAATGAAGATTCCAACCGGCAGCAACTTTATTCTGATGCCTATTTTGATTCTGACCACTGGGGGCTTAAAATTTGGCAAACCATTGTCGGACTAGTAGGCTGGTTAGCTGTCATTATCCCAATCACAGTTACGATCCTTTCCATCTGGTCAAGCTATAATCCTCACATTCCTCGTTTCTGGCATTATCATGAGGGCATCTTTGAATTTAAGTTTATCGGTATCCTGCTGGTCTTTTGCTTTGCACTTGCTTCACTCTTTGCTGTAACCATGACTATTATTCAGAACCGTAAGCGCGAACGGGTCGTTGAGCAGTGGCCGACCTTTAATCCCATCAATCAGAAAAAACGGCAACAACTGTTAGCAAAATTCATGGATGACCGTTTTGGTAACGCTGAATTTCGAGAAAACACTCGTTATTACCGTGTCAAACCGGAACAGAATCTTGATACGGATCAAATTCAACAACTCTACCAAAAAAATGATTTGAATGATTTAAACGATTAGGAAGGAAGTCACCATGACCAATATTTTTATTGACCACTTATTTGAAGCAACGTTCTTAAAAACGATTGTCAATCTGGCCCTCCTAATTCTCTGTCTGTATCCCGTCATTGGCTCATTCTTTTGGTTTGCTGGCTCATTATCCTATCGCTTTATTAAGACCAACAAACGCGATGACAATTGGCAAGCCATTCCGGCTGACCAACAACCTATGATTACTATCATGATCCCCGCTCACAATGAAGAGGTCATGATTGAAGAGACCATCACTTATTTGTTCGACGAACTCAATTATACGAACTATGAAGTCTTGGTCATGAACGATGGCTCGACTGACAAGACCGCCGCTATCATTCAGCGCTTGCAGTCAAGTTATCCACGTCTGCGGACCGTTGAGATCGAGAAAAACAAGGGTAAAGCCCATGCTTTCAACATTGGAATGTATTTTGCTAAGGGTGACTATATTCTGAGCAATGATGCCGATACGATTCCTGAAAAGGACGCCTTGATGAAGTACATGAACTTCTTCATCCATGACCGTGATATGAATACTTCCGCCGTTACGGCCAACATGGATGTTCAAAATCGCACGTCCCTTCTAGGTAAATCACAAACTGTCGAGTTTTCAAGCATCGTGGGCGTTATCAAACGTAGCCAAACATCCATCAATGATTCAATGTATGCTTACAGTGGCGCTAATACGTTATATCGCAAACAATTTCTCGTTGATGTTGGCGGCTTCCGTCAAAATCGGGCTACCGAAGATATTAGTATTGCGTGGGACCATCAAATGGTTGGGGCCGTCCCCCGGTTTGCGCCCAACATCGTCTTTCACATGAATGTTCCCACTACGATTCGCGATCTTTACCATCAACGTAAACGCTGGGCTCAAGGTGGCACCGAGGTCTGGTTAACAAACATTAAAAAGTTTCTTTTACACCCGATTGCCCATCGTTATCAACTGTCGATGTTCGTTGATTCAACCTTGTCGATCATCTGGTCGTTTTTCTTCATCATTACTTCCCTAATGTTTTTAATCCTCATGGGCTGGTTCTTAATAACCGGTAACTTCGAACGCCTCTATCATGGCTTAATGTTGTCATTTGTCTTCGTCAGCTTTGAACTATTGGCAGGTTTCATGCAATTACTGGCCGCATTACTACTAGATCATCACGGTGCAAAATTAAAATATTGGTTTTTTGCACCGCTCTACATGTTGTTTTATTGGATGATTAACCCGCTTACTGTAGTAGCAACGTTCGTTCCGGCACTAAAAACCATCTTAGGCTTTGGCTCCGGGACATGGGTCAGCCCAAAACGCCAATCCTTACAGAACAAAAAGTAACGTTCGAGTAACCGAACGCGACAACAAACTAACCAAGAGCACCCAATGACGCGCCATCATGTTTGCACACACCAATTTGACCCTACTAACAAAATCGTGCGATTAGCCGAGACACACTCAGTTAACCGCACGATTTGATTTATTTTTAACTACTAACACCGCAATAATCTGTTATGAATCAATATTTTCTAAATCTTCGATATCCCAAATCCGCCAGCTTAGGCCTGCCGCAAGCAGTACCAGTTAATGAAACTTACTACGGTCAGTGCGCTTACACTGAACAACAATTGCCATGCGTCACGTGCCACTGCACACAAAGATCAGTCGGCAAATTACGGACAGCCTCTTGGCTAACTTGTGTACTAAGTTCAGCAATCGTCATGACCTGACGCCCACCAAGTGCACAACTATTCAGCTGAATCTGGCGCGCACCAACTTGGTACAAATCACTCATAATTTGATGATACGCCGCTGCCAAATCGTGCACCATTTCTGAATCTGACTGGTAGACTTGGCTGAGTGCAGTTGCATTAGCTGGCCGCTTAAGTTCCGCCAAACAAAGTGTAGGAGCTGGCAGTATTTGCTTATCGACTACCCCACCACTAATCTGGTCACGCATAAATTCAAAATGAGCGACAGCCGGATGATTGAAACCACTAATTTTACCAGTAAGTGCAAATGCTGGTGTTTGGGGCGTTGATGCTCGACCAATGCCCTGTAACCCCCAAAAGAAATTGAGATGCCACCAGTTTTGATTACGCGACTCACCACTATTAACCGGTTTTTGGATATGGTGAATAAACGCAGCATCCTCGACATTTTTAAGTCCGGCTGCGCTGACACTTAAAGTTGTTAACTTTCGTTGCAGATAACCATGTCGACTACCAGCCACATGCCAATGATGTATGCGCCGCTTAACTACCATCATCAAAGCGCCCATTTCCATACTAACTTAGCCTCCAAATTGCTTTCAACATATCAAAATAAAAATCGTCCCTTTATTTTCGCTTAAAAAGGACGATTTTAACGTTGGTGCTGGTCATTTCCAACACGCAACCTCAAATTTTATAACGAATTTAAGTAATGCACTTAGCATAGAATGGGATAATCTGATTGTCAAGCATTAATCAGCGCAACTGCTCAATTCCTTTGGCCCCAATATCGGTTCGATAAATCAGACTGCCAATCTCCAGTTGGTCAATTCGCTGATAAACTGCCTGTTGTGCTGCTATCAAGTTGGAGGCACTAGCCGTTACCATCATCACTCGACCGCCCGCACTGACTAATTGATCCGGTGTACCGGCTACGCTCGCATAATCAACTCCTGCCACGGTTGGGATGGGCACCCCCGCTTCGGCTGCCCCCGGATAACCGGGGGCGGCTAGCACAACTCCGAGGTAGCTAGCAGTCGTCTGCCACTGAACGTGCGGTTGCCGGTGCCGAAGCAAATCGACAACAACTTGATAGAAATCACTCTGTAGTTGCGGTAATAAGATTTGAGTTTCAGGATCACCTAATCGCAAATTATATTCAATAACTTGAACGCCAGCTGCAGTGAGCATGCCACCAACATAGATGACACCTTCAAAACTCAACCCATCCGCTTTCATTCCAGCAATTGTGGGTTCAATAATCGTGGTAACCGTCTGCTCAATGACTGCCGGCGTAATTTGTGGCACTGGTGAATAAGCCCCCATCCCGCCCGTGTTTGGTCCCAGATCATGATCTTGTAACCGTTTGTGATCCTGCGCCGTTGGTAACAATACATAGTGCTCGCCACCAACTAAGACCATTTGTGAGAACTCAAAACCGGTCACATAATCTTCAATCAACACAGTCGCACTGGCCGCAAACGCCGTTATAATTGCCGTTGCCGCCTGTTCATAACTCATTGCGACCGTTACACCTTTGCCAGCCGCCAGTCCATCAACCTTGATAACTTGTGGCAATGACTGTTCACGACTATAAGTCAGCGCAGGCGCTAACTCGTGAAATTGGCGATAATCGGCGGTCGGAATGTGGTGGCGACGCATAAAGGCTTTGGCGAATACTTTGGAGCTCTCCAACTGTGCAGCCGCCTGATGCGGGCCAAAAATAGCAAGACCTGCTGCCTGGAAGTAATCAACGATGCCGGCTGCTAACGGTACTTCTGGACCAACGAAGGTCAATGTGACCGTATTGGCCCGCACAAAGTTAACTAAACCCGCAAAGTCCATTTCTTTAATCGCCAACGTCTGAATCCCATCCGGTACCATTCCCGGATTACCAGGCGCACAATAAACAGTACTGACCTGCGGACTTGCCATCATCGCCTTGGCAATAGCATGTTCACGACCACCACCACCAACTACTAATACTTTTGCCATGTTCGCACCATCCCTTCACTAATTAATGCCGGAAATGCCGGACACCAGTTGTGACCATCGTAATACCATACCGATCAGCCATCGCAATGGAATCCTTATCGCGAATACTCCCACCTGGTTGCACGATGGCACGAATACCATGTTGAGCCGCGTATTCGACACAATCATCCATCGGAAAGAAAGCGTCAGAAGCTAAAATAGCCTGCTCATAACCAGCCTGTTGCATGGCCTTGCCAATTGCAATCTTGGTGGCGTCGATCCGATTCATCTGTCCAGAACCAATTCCCAACGTCCGGTCCGCCGTCGTAACGACCACCGCATTACTCTTAACGTGTTTAACAACCTGCTGGCCAAAAGCTAAAGCTTTTAACTGCTCCGGTGTTGGCTGCGTCTGAGTAACAACTGCAAAATCAGCTGGCGTTTCAAAGGTTGCATCAACCTCTTGACATAATAAGCCACCACCAACTGAAATGGTTTCAAATTTATCAGCCGTATGGGCCTGATCAAAATCAACCGTCATTAAACGCAAGTTTTTCTTCTTGGATAAGACGGTTAAGGCACCGTCATCGAAACTTGGTGCAATAATAATTTCCAAGAATAACGCGTGCATTTTTTCCGCCGTTGCTAAGTCGACAGGTCGATTGAGTGCAATAATGCCACCGAAAATGGAAATCGAATCAGCTTCATAAGCCTTATCCCAAGCATCCTCAATCGTCGTCCCCAACCCAACACCACAAGGATTCATGTGTTTCATCGCCACTACGGCCGGTTGTTGATATTCACTGACCATCCGCAACGCCGCGTCAGCATCCTTGATGTTATTGTAAGAAAGCTCTTTACCATGAATTTGGTGCGCACCCGTAATTGAAAAGTCAGTTGGTAGTGCATTTTCGTAGAAAGCCGCTTGCTGATGACTGTTCTCACCATAACGAAGGGCTTGCTGCTTGTCGTAAGTGAGCGTTAACTTATCTGGAAATTCCTCAGTCGTTAAATATTGGGCAATCAGTGCATCATAAGCCGCGGTATGTTGAAAGACCTTGGCAGCAAGGTGTTGCCGTACTATTGGTGTAATGGCGTCCGCTTGTAGGTCCGCCAAAATTTGATCATAATCAGCCGGATCTACAATTGGTAGTACGGCAGCAAAGTTTTTGGCGGCGGAACGCAACATCGATGGGCCACCAATATCGATCTGTTCAATGGCTTCGGCCTGTGTCACATCGGGTCGCTGAATCGTCGCCTTGAATGGATAAAGATTAACAACGACCATGTCGATTGGCTGAATCCCGGCTGCTTCTAATTGGGCCATATGTGCTGGTAGATCACGCCGAGCCAACAAGCCCGCATGGACCTTGGGATGCAAAGTTTTGACCCGTCCATCAAGCATTTCAGGAAAACCGGTCACTTCTTCAATCCCAATCACTGGAATGCCCGCTGCTTCGAGTGCCTTTTTCGTCCCACCAGTTGAGATCAACTCGTAATCTAGCGCAACGAGTCCCTTTGCAAAATCAGTTAATCCTTGCTTATCAGAAACACTTAACAACGCACGTTTTGTCATCTTAAATTGCTCCTTCATTAATGAGTGTCTGTAACACATCTGGATAAAATTGGTGTTCACAAATATGAATACGCGTCGCCAGCGTTGACAACGTATCATCGGGTGCAACTGGAACAACGCGTTGGGCAATTATTTGCCCAGTATCGATACCAGCATCGATATAGTGAATCGTCACCCCCGTCTCAGTAACACCAGCCGCAAAAGCATCTTCAATGCCGTGACGACCTGGAAAATCCGGTAACAGAGCCGGGTGGATATTAATAATTTTATGAGCATAAGCATTCAACAGGGTGGGACCAATAATCCGCATATATCCTGCTAATAACACGACATCAATTTGTCGCGCCTGCAGTGCCGTTAAAATAATGGCCTCCGCAGCCGCCCTGTTGGCATAATCATGAAAATCAACAATTAGTATGGGTACATTGACAGCTCGGGCCTTCGCAATCACGGGTGCATCTGGCTGGTCACACACAAGCAAGCCAAGCACTACGGGTAGTTGGCGTACCTTAATAGCCTGCTGTAAAGCGTCAAAGTTCGTCCCGTTGCCCGAAGCAAATACCGCGATTTTTTTAACCATGCTGGGCCTCCTCAAAAACAACCGGAGTCGAACCAGCTTGAACTGTTCCAACTTGATAATAAGGCTGCTGATTAGCTGTTAACTTCGCTATCACCGTCGCCACTTGATCTGGATGAACCATCAGGACCATCCCTAATCCTAGGTTAAAGGTCGACCGTAAGTCTGTTGCCGTTAAGTCCCCAAGTTCAGCCAATAACGGCATAATCGGTGGTACCGGCCATTGTCCCAACTCCAGATGGGCACTTAAACCGGCCGGTAATGCCCGCGCAACATTTTCAATTAAGCCACCACCAGTAATGTGGGCAACGCTCGCCACTAATTTTTGTTGTAATAATGGTTGAACGGCATCAACATAGATGGTCGTTGGTCGTAAAAGTTCGGTCTGTAGGTCATGACCAAGTTCTTTGAAAACCGTTGTTAATTGGTAATCATGCTGTTTGAATAAAATATCGCGCACCAGACTAAAACCATTAGCATGTAGCCCATTAGATGGTAAACCAATCAGAACATCCCCAGCAATCACATTAGCTGGCGATAATAAGTCGGCACGATTCGCAATCCCCACTGCAAAACCAGCAAGATCATAATGATCTTGACCATACATATCAGGCATCTCAGCCGTCTCGCCGCCAATTAAAGTCGTATGTGCCTGCTGACAACCGGCAATGACTCCGGTCAAAATGGCCTTGACCCGATCCTGATCTGTATGCCCTAAACCTAAGTAATCTAAGAAAAATTGTGGCATGGCCCCCTGTGCTAAAATATCGTTTACGCACATCGCCACTAAGTCGATACCAATCGTTGTATGCTGATCAGCCGCAATCGCTACCAACAATTTAGTACCAACACCATCCGTACCAGCTACTAGTACGGGATCATTGGTCGTCATGTCAGAACTCAGTGGAAAAGCACCACCAAATGCACCCAGTTGTTGATTGCCACTCATCTGCTTGACCGTCTTTAAGACATCGTAGCCGGCATTAATATCAACACCAGCCCGCTTATACGCATCACTCACTTGATCACCCCTTCATGATTGGCGTGTATTTGCGCAATTTCTGCATCGTACTCTGCTTGGTAGTCATATAGTGCCGTCGGATAGTCGCCATTAAAATAAGCCATACACAATCCGCCATACGGTTCACTAGTCTGCAAGCCAACCGCATCAATGACCCCTCGTTCACTCAAAAAGCCTAGTGAATCAGCCCCAAATGTCTGACACATCTCAGGAATCGTTTGTTGAGCTGCAATTAACTCGTTAGTCGATTGAATATCGATTCCGTAAAAACATGGATAGCGTAACGGTGGCGATGCAATCCGCAAATGAACTGATTTTGCGCCCGCATCCTTCAATAACTTAACAATACGGCGACTAGTCGTTCCACGTACGATTGAGTCATCAATTAACACGATGCGTTTTCCGGCAACAACCCCTTTGACAGCTGAGAGCTTCATCCGGACCCCTTGTTCCCGTAGTGCTTGGGTCGGTTGAATAAAAGTCCTTGATGAATACTGATTTTTGATCAATCCCATTTCGTAAGGCAGACCACTTGCTTCAGCATAGCCAGTCGCCGCCGACAGGGATGAATTCGGGACCCCGACAACAATATCGGCATCTACCGGCTGCTCAATGGCTAACTGAGCTCCCATTCGTTTACGGGCAGAATGAACATTGACACCATGAATATCCGAGTCCGGACGCGCAAAGTAAATAAATTCCATCGAACAGATGGCTAACTGTGTATCAGTTGTATAGTGATCAATCGTCAAACCATGATCATCAATTATTAACAGTTCTCCCGGCTGAACGTCTTGAACAAACGTAGCGCCGATCGTATCCAAAGCACAGGTCTCACTGCACACGACGTACCCGCCCGTGGGTAACTGACCTACGACTAATGGTCGTAACCCATTAGGGTCCAAAGCCGCGATCAAACAATCATTTGTTAATAATAAGTAGGCAAAGCCACCATGCACTTGTCGTAAGGCATCCTTAACTTGCTCCGTTAACGTGGCTGCCGGACTGCGCCGAATCAAATGCATTAAAATTTCACTATCAGAACTGGCATGAAAGATAGCCCCATGTTGTTCTAAGCGCCGCCGTAATGTCACCGCATTAGTCAAATTGCCGTTATGAGCGAGGGCAAACTGTGCGTCGCTAAAATTAAAACTCAATGGTTGAATATTTTCCAACCCATGATTGCCAGCCGTTGCGTACCGAACGTGCCCCACGGCCGCTTGTCCCGTCAAATGTGCCAAGCGCCGGGGATCACGGAAGACATCCGCTAATAGACCGAGCCCCCGTTCCGTCTGAAGCTTACCATGATTATTAGCAGTAATCCCAGCACCTTCCTGACCACGATGTTGCAATGCATGAAGTCCAAAATACGTCAATTGAGCCGCATCCGGCGAACCCCAAACACCAAACACACCACATTCTTCATTTAGACTGCTTACTTCAGTAGGCATGGTAACGCCCCTTCCCACAACTGTTTTGCAAAGCTAACTTTGATATCAAAGGCTTGATCAGCAGTCTGAACATGTAGTCGATCCCTTGCCGTCGTCTGTCCTAAATAAGTCACATATGGTTCCATCAAGCTTTCAAAAGCTGCTTGATGTTCTGGTGTCACCGAGATAACAAACCGCGACTGCGTTTCCGCAAAGAAATTGGTAGCAGGTAAATCACTAGCCAGTTCCACCCCAATATTTTGTGGGAAACAAGCTTCCGCAATCGTGGTAATTAACCCACCCTCAGAAACATCATGGGCACTGGCCACTAATCCTTTTTGGATTGCTGTTAATAATAATCGTTGATTACGATTTTCAGTCACGAGGTCAAAATCAAACAGTTCACCACTAATCGTCCCGGTCAACATCTTTTGCAGTTCACTGCCGTTGAAATCGGCTGCCGTTGTTCCTAATACGTAGACCGCATCGCCAGCATGCTTGAAATCACTGGTGGTAATATCTTTTTGATGTTTGATCAATCCTACCATGCCAATCATCGGGGTGGGATAAATCGCTTCACCATTAGATTCATTGTTCAACGAAACATTGCCAGAGATGACTGGCGTATTGAATAACTGACAAGCACGCGCAATTCCCATGGCCGACTCATCTAAATCATAAAATTGCTCTGGTTTTTCTGGATTACCATAATTTAAACAGTCAGTGATTCCTAAAGGCTGCCCACCCGAAGCCACAATATTACGCGCCGCTTCTGCGACGGCGATTTCACCACCGATCCGTGGATTTAAGTATAAGTATCGCCCATTCACATCAGTCGTAACTGCTAAGGCCTTATCCGTATGCCGAATCCGAATTACACCTGCATCTGAGCCTGGCTTGACGACCGTATTCGTCTGAACTTGCGAGTCATAAGTGCCATATAACGATGCCTTGGAGGCAATAGTTGGTTGTTGCAGCATCTTCTTCAATGTTCCGGTCGCATCAACTAGTCGCGGCATAAATTGATGATGGCTCTGGTGATTCAACCGGGACGGTCGTTTCTTTTCTCGTTCATAGACGGGGGCCTTGGTTGCCAACGCATCAACTGGAACGTCAGCGACTAGTTTACCGTGATGAAATAATTGATACTGATGACCAGCCGTTACCTTACCAATAGTGACCGCATCCAGCCCGTACTTTTCGAAGACTTGATAAATCTCAGCTTCCGCTCCCGCTTTAACACACAGTAGCATCCGTTCCTGTGATTCAGAAAGCATCAGTTCAAAAGGCGTCATGCCAGTTTCACGTTGCGGGACTAAGTCAAGATTCAAGGATAAGCCACTTCCGGCTTTAGAAGCCATTTCGGCCGAAGATGATACGAGCCCGGCCGCCCCCATATCTTGAATACCAATCAAGATATCCCGGTGATTATGAATCACTTCGAGGCACGCTTCCATCAATAGTTTTTCCATAAAGGGATCACCAACCTGGACAGCGGACCGTTGCGTTTCATTGGCATCATTAAATTCGACCGAAGCAAAGGAAGCACCGTTAATGCCATCGCGGCCTGTTTTGGCACCGACGTAAATAACGGCATTCCCAATTCCTGTCGCTTGTCCCTTTTGAATGTCAGCCTGATCCAAGATACCAACACACATGGCATTCACCAACGGATTCTTTTGATAGCTCGCATCAAATACGGTATCGCCACCAATCGTTGGAATTCCGATACAGTTGCCATAACCACCAATTCCGGCAACGACTTGTGAAATTAAGTATTTAGTATGCGCATCCGTCGGTTCACCAAAGCGCAAACTATCTAATAAGGCAATTGGACGAGCCCCCATTGAGAAAATATCGCGAATAATGCCACCTACGCCGGTCGCCGCACCTTCATAGGGTTCGACCGCCGACGGGTGATTATGACTTTCGGCCTTAAAAACAACGGCTTGACCATCACCAATATCAATAATACCCGCCCCTTCACCAGGGCCCTCAAGCACTTGTTCACCTTGTGTCCAAAATTTTTTCAGAACTGGCTTAGAATTCTTGTACGAACAATGTTCACTCCACATGCCAGAAAATAGGCCAGTCTCGGTTTCGTTAGGCAAACGTTCAAGCACTTCATCCGTTAATAATTGATATTCAGCATCGGTCAAACCCCAATCCCGATATACCTTGGAATCACGAACATCGGTCGGTGATAATGATTGCTTTCTAAGCATGTGCGGCCTCCTCTTGATTAGCAATGACGGACTGAAAAATCCCCAGACCATCCGTGGAACCAAGGATCATTTCCACAGCCCGTTCTGGATGGGGCATCATGCCTAACACGTTACCGGCTCGATTCATGATACCAGCAATGTTTGCCGTACTACCATTAGGATTATCGACATATTCAAAAATGATTTGTTGGTTGGCACGTAACTCAGCTAACGTCGCTTCATCACAATAATAATTACCTTCACCATGCGCAATTGGCAAACTGATTTGGTCCGTTGAACCATACGTGGACGTAAAAGCTGTCTCATGATTGACAATTCGTAACCGACTATCTTGACAAATAAACTTGGCTGAACGATTCGACTGCAAGGCCCCCGGCAATAACCCAGCCTCAGTCAGCACTTGAAAACCATTACAGATACCGATAACTGGTTTACCTGCATCAGCAAACGCAATTACGGCTGGCATAATCGGTGCAAAGCGAGCAATGGCACCACTTCGCAGGTAATCGCCGTACGAAAAACCACCCGGTAAAATGACCGCATCGTAACCTGCCAGTGACGTCGCCGTTGCTGGAATCAAATCTGCCGAGACGTGCAAAACATCGCGCAAAGCGTTTACCATATCATGATCACAATTAGAACCAGGAAAAACTGGTACGGCAAATCTCAGCATTATAAAGCCTCCATCTCAGTAATTTCGTAACGATAGGTTTCCATGTTGACGTTAGCTAACAACTGATCACACATTTCATCAATTTCAGCAGCTACTGGTCGATCATCTGCGTGAATCTTAACCTCAAAATACTTGCCTAACTCAACCGCATCCACATTCGTATATCCCAGCCGATGTAAGGCATCATGAATGGCCTCACCCTTGGGATCTAAAATTGATTGTTTATAAGTAACATAGATTTTAACTAAGTACATGTTAGGCCTCCTCAACGGTTGCTAGCCGTGACAATACTTCCTGATAGACACTCGTCAAATTACCAAGATTCTTGCGAAAGACATCCTTATCAAGTGACGCCCCAGTCTTTAAATCCACCAGTCGACAGCTATCCGGTGAAATTTCATCAGCTAATAAAACTTTACCTGTGGTCGTCAACCCAAATTCGACTTTAAAATCAACGAGTTGTACACCCATTGCCGCAAAAATTGACGTTAGCCGTTGATTAACTTGCAAGGCTTGCCGCTTGATTTCAGTCACAGTCGCTGGCGTTGTCACGTTCAACGCTTGGATCTGTGACTCATTAATAAAGGGATCATCTAATTGATCGCTCTTGTAGAAAAATTCCAGTACCGGTTCAGTGAATTTAGTTAAATGTGGCACTGCAAACTTACGCTCAAAACTCCCTGACGCGGCATTACGAACGACGGTTTCTAGTGGAATCATCGTAACGCGCCGCACAAGCTGCACGTAGTCTGAAGGTTGATCAATGAAATGGTTCACAATCCCATGGGCAGCTAGGTCTTTAAAAATCAGACTTGCAATCCGATTGTTTAAACGGCCTTTCTGATCAATCGGAACTTTGCGCTTTCCATTTAAGGCCGTTGCCTGGTCTAAATATTCGACCCACAAGATTTCGGGATCATTAGTGGCATACATCGCTTTGGCTTTACCAGTATATAGTAGTGTTTTTTTCTCAATTGGGGCTGTCATGATTATTGTTCTCCTTTCAAACTTGCAAGGGCTACTAATGCTGCATCAATATCGTGATTTAAAACGGTCACGTGGCCCATCTTGCGTTGTGGCTTAATGTCAGCCTTCCCGTAATCATGAAAATGCCACTCTGGATGATTGATCAACTGTTGCCGTGCCAATGTCAAGTCCGCGCCTAACAGGTTGCGCATTACCGCTGGACTTGTCTGAGTGATGGCTGGAATCGGCAAACCGCAAACACTTCGAATATGGGCTTCAAATTGTGAGATATTGCAGGCCTCAATCGTATAGTGTCCCGAATTATGGGGCCGCGGCGCTAACTCGTTGACCAATAAAGTATCGTCCGGTAGAACAAAGAATTCAATGCCTAATACACCTCGTAGTTGTAAGGCCTCTGCAATCGAAACCGCAATTTTACGCGCGGCAGCATGAACACTAGGACGAACGTTGGCCGGTGCAATCGTTGTGTGTAAGATGTGATGTTGGTGTTGGTTCTCGACTAATGGAAAGGGTGTCACCACACCAGCAGCACTGCGCGTCACCATCATTGAAACTTCTGTTCGAAATTCCTGGCGGGCTTCTAAGATACATGATTGTGCCAACAGTGCGTGGGCCGCATCCGTCACCGTGGTCGTTGCCAAATCCGTTTGTCCGTGGCCATCATAACCACCCGCCGCTGTTTTAAGAATCGCCGGGGTACCGACACGATTAAGGGCATAGTTCAATGACTGTAAATCTGTCACTGGTGCAAACGGGGTAACCGGAATGCCATGATCATGAAGAAATTGTTTCTCATTGAGTCGGTCCCCAGTAATATGAAGTAAGGCGGTTCCTTGTGGCAATTGCGCATAGGCTTGGGCGGCAACCAGTGCGGCTTCATCAACATTTTCAAATTCATAAGTTAAGACATCACTGCGCCGCGCTAAATCTAATAATGCCGCTTGATCGTCGTAAGCAGCGACAATTTGAAAATCAGCAACTTGGGCAGCCGGTGCTTTAGATATCGGGTCGAGAACCCCCACATGATAACCCATCGCTTTAGCACTAAGCGTCATCATCTGACCAAGCTGGCCACCACCAACGATGCCAATCGTTGCCGGTGGTAAGATGGCGTTCTTAAAATTGACGTTCACTTTGTTCAGCCTCCTGACGTTGCCGCATACGGAAATCACTAATAGCCTGTTGTACCTCAGGCTCACGTAAACCAATAATTTGGGCAGCCATTAGGGCAGCATTCTTAGCTCCAGCTTCCCCGATCGCCATGGTCGCGACAGGAACTCCCGCCGGCATTTGGACAATCGACAATAATGAATCGACCCCGTTCAACGTATGCGTCTTAATAGGGACACCAATTACTGGTAATAGCGTATTGGCGGCTAACATTCCTGGTAAATGGGCGGCACCACCCGCTCCCGCAATAATCACTTGAATGCCGCGCACTGCTGCTTGTTCACCATACGACTGTAAGGTCTGGGGCATTCGGTGCGCTGAAATTATGTGCCGCTCATAAGATACCCCTAGCGCTGTCAACTGCTCTGCCGCTAATTGCATGGTTGGCCAATCGGAAATTGACCCCATTATCAAACCAACTTTCGCCATCACGATCCCTCTTTCTCTGTTTTCACCATTAGTTTAGCAACCAGCCGCCTTGCTGTCAACGAATTTCTTAACTTTATTGATTAATTAACATTTTAATGTTCGTGTTTTTAAAATAAACAAGTTGACTAATATTACTTTAGATTTTGACCAAACGCTCAATATTAGCAATCGATTCACTACTATTCATCACTAATTAATATTTATGAGTGACCATCATCATAATATTATTTATATCTAAATTACCGAACAATTGACCTAACCACAAAAAAAGAAGCTTTGAGACTATCAATCCTCAAAGCTTCTTGGTTAAGAACTTGCTTGACTATTTAGCTGAAGCGCCAGAAACACTGTCAACTTCAGGTGTTGCCAGCTTTGTTGGTGGTACCGGCGCTGCTTCGGTATCAGCCGATGCACCCGATACATCGTCAACAGTTGGTTCCACATCTGTATCTGCTGATGCCCCAGAGACATCATCAGGCTTTGGTGTTTTGGCTTTTGACGATGCCCCCGAAACGGCATCCGTCTTAGCATCTGGATCAGGCGCTAACATCTGTCCAGTCTGCTTCAGGTAATACTTAACAATTGGTAATAGGTCCAGTACAAACTCGTTAATGCCTTTGTATTCGCCCTTATCATCATGTAAGGCTTGGTAATAGTGCATCACATATTTATTAGGAATACCAGGTACCGGTAACTTAAAGAGATCGGTTTCACCTGTCCGTAACATATGGACGGCCCGTTTAACACCCGGAACAGCCCGTTTTGGATGACAATCAGCTAATGGGTTGCCGGCTTGTGCTGGTGTCCGTGAAGCCAGCATCTTATCGCCATCCATTTGGTGATTATAGTATAAGAACTGATTGTTGGCGTCGGCATAAGTCAATTCCATTGGCATCGAATTTAAGAACCAATTTAATTGCTTAACCGTCAGTACGCCCCGGTCTAGCTTAACGTAATCGTCACCTTCAGCCGCATGGGTCTTAGCAGCCGCTTGTTCAACCCAATCAGCAGCATGCATATCAACACCTTTAATGGTCGTCTCAACTTCACCCTTAGCTTCAAGATCTTCATTTTTCCAATCATCAGCATGGGCTTCTGCGTCCATCGCATTGACCATCTTTACAAACTTCAGGAACTTACCTAACGTTTCTTGTAAAAATGACACAGTTCGTGGATCCTTTAAATTATTCTGATCATCAAAGGCCTGCTTAACTTCACCAAGCAAGAACTCATTTCCAGGCATTACAACCGCATCGACACCAGGTGATTCCAAAATTTGGCGTAAATTTAACTGGGCCCGCGAAGAACCTTGATCATAATAAGAAGCCCCTACGATCAATACTGGTTTGCCAGACATTGGATGAATCTTGAACGATAGCCATTCGATCACGCTCTTCAAAGCGGCCGTAATCGTGTGATTATGTTCCGGTGTGGCAATAATCACGCCGTCCGCCTGCATAATTTTCCGCTTCAGATATTGAACTGCTTCGCCTTCTGTTTGATCGTCACTCTGATTAAACATGGGCACGTCTTGAATATCCAAGATTTCAACGTCAACCATGTCACTAAAATGATTGGCAATGAACTTTAATAATAATCGGTTATAAGACTTATCTTCAATTGAACCTGCAATTCCAACTAATTTCATTCGTCGTCGCCCTCTCTATAATTTTTCCCAGTCCATATCGCGAACTTCTTGATGCGTCGTTGCGTTAGCATGCTTTAATTTCTTCGTAATTGCTACAAAAACTTGAAAATCAGCAAACAAACCATCTAGCTTAGCAACTTTTTGTTCATCGGTTAGGTTCCCCTCATCATCGAAAGCCTGTAACGAATGGCCTAACATAAATTCTGAGCTCGGCATGATCCGTGCACGCAATTCTGGTGAATCCAAGACTTGCCGAAGATGGGCCTGGGCCCGTGAAGTTCCCAACGCGCCATACGACGCACCAATAATCATCACCGGTTTATCAACAAAAGGCTGAATATGAAATGAGAGCCACTCCAAGGCGTTCATTAAAACGGCCGGGGCTGAATGGTCATACTCTGGTGTGCTGATAATCACCCCATCCGCTTGTTCGATCTTATCGGCCATCATTTGGGCCTGTTCTGGAATTTGACGATTTTCTGGCTTATTAAAGATTGGCAACCCTTTAATTTCCATTAACTCAATTTCTGCTTGATCCGCATAGTGGGCTTGCATGTATTGCAATAACTTACGGTTAGTCGATTGATCTGAATTAGTTCCAACCATCGCGATAAACTTGTGCATTAAAAACAACTCCTTCTTATAATCAAATAGTCAAATATTATATAATTTCTAAATTAATAACTATATTGTAATGGATTTCACTAGAGAAAGCAAAACAATTTTAAGCGCTTTCAACTTCATTTAATAACTAACTGAATTAGCTTAAGACAAGTCGCCACACTCCATTAAGCAAATCCAGTCCGCCCGTTCTTTTTTCATGCAACTATCGTTGTTAATAGCCTTTTTCACAATCTCACTACGCAACGATTAAATCAATTAATTCGGCTGAATTAATATGGCCGAAATAGGCCGTTAAATCAAGGGGGGCTAGTGCCGACGTAATTGCTTGACGTTCATATTTCACACCAGTCAGTCGCTCAATGACTGGTGTGATTGGTTTTGCACCAAAGAAATCACCATAAATCGTAACCGTCTTAATCCGTCCAGCATCCACGTTGAGCTGAAACTCAACCGTACCGGCATCAAAGTGCCGCCGCTGCTTGACGGTAAACGCCGGTGATTGTCCATAAATCCAATTCCAGTTCTTGAAATATCGCTGATTTAATTCCGCCACGCCTGCCAAAGCGACATCATCTAACGGATACGACTTAGCTTGACTTAAATCAGTCACACCCAAGATTTCACGGGCTAACGTATCTCGAAAGGCTTCGATCGTTAAGTGTTGGTATGCTGGCGCCATGTAAGGTTTTAAGTTCGTAACTCGACTCCGAACTGATTTGATTCCCTTAGAAGCTAGTTTGTCCGTGGGCACCGTCAGTGCTTGAGCAATCTGCGTTTGGTCAACATCATACATCAGGGTCCCATGGGAAAACATTCGGCCATTCTCAACGTGCATCGCGTTACCCGAGAATTTCTTGCCATCAATCAATAAGTCATTGCGGCCGCTCATCATCGCATTGGTGGCCCCCATGGCATGCAAGGCCTTTAAGACCGGCGCTGTGAATCGCTTAAAATTACCAAAACCGTTCCCATCATCCTTAGTGATAAAACTAAAACTAACATTACCAAGATCATCATATACAGCACCACCACCAGAAGTTCGCCGTGTCAGCGTAATGTGGTGCTGATCGACATAGTCCTGATTGATTTCCGCCTTAACATTCTGATAACGACCAACAATAATGCAAGGATCATTAATGTAAAAATACAAAATTGGCTCGGTTAAATCAGCGTGTTCCATCAAATACGTCTCAATAGCCAGGTTTGTTCGAATGTCATGACTGGAACTAGCAAGATAGCGCATTGTCACACTTCCTATTCTAAATAGATCCGTTGTAAATCATTGATTTCATTATTAGTTAATTTAAGTTCTGTGTGTAAATAATGATTCAAGTTGCCTGATTGCCGTTTGATTTCAGTCATGGCCGCATCTAAATAGGCTGCATCAACCGACCACAGTGCCCGAATACTGTCAACCGTTGCCGCTGAAGCACCCTGTGCCCGCGCGTCCATAACTGCCCCTTTGATTCGGCCAATTGAAGCTTGATTTGTTAGCAGGTAATCCTGCTTGATCGTCTTAAAGTCAACTCCTAGTGCTGTTAGTAAGTAAACTGCGCCCATTCCGGTCCGATCCTTCCCCGCTGTACAGTGAAATAACAACGTTGAATCAGGTCGATCATTGGCCAGTAAATTATCGAAGAAGCGCCGATATTCATCTTTGGCATGTTGCTCGTTGGCCACCATCCGATAAACCTTTAGCATGTGCTCAAACCCACTATCCGGATGTTTTTCCAAATTAGCCGTCATCTTGTCAGTACCATCTGAATTAAGCGTTTCGTCAACATTAAACACGGGTGCGTACACGTACTTAGCACTGCCAGGAATCCGATCAGGAGCGTCCAGAACTTCTTGTGGTGAACGAAAATCGATATCGTAGCGGACACCGTAATCACCTAACAAAGCTTGTCCAGCGGGCGTTAATTGGTCAAGTCCCCCCGTTCGAATAACTTTATGCCATTTAATTTGTCGGCCATCTTTAGTCGAGTAGCCACCGAGTTCACGGAAATTAATACCGCCTGGAACAGTTAATACACGTTGATTTGTCATTGTTGAAGCCACCTATCTGTTAACTTTTCAACTTCTATTCTAACATTATCGGTCAGTTTAAAGGTGCGTCAATTACCGAATAATTATCGACGCCTGGTGTCAGGTATTAACGATAATTAAACATTCCGTTCTCAGGATTCCTGTTCGTCAGTATTGGCACTATTCTGCCTTCCAAGACTAAGGGGCATCGCTGGAGCATCGCCGACATCGAGCTGCCTGTTTTTAAACTTAGGCACTGGCTTATTTTAATCAGGACTTATGGCTGATTAACGCGTTATTATCTTTATTGCCCTAATCGGCCAGCATACGCCCTCCTATCAATGGGTGTTATAATGTAAGTTGCATGGATAACTGTATTATACTGACGATAGCCCCGTATGTAATTTCCGTCAAATATTGTCGGAAACCCGCGGATCAGGTTGCTGTTCGTCGATAGCCGTTAGCGCTTGGCTAACGGCTATCGAACCGGTTCTGAATGACCGCTTTCAACGAGACTCAGCCGATTGTCACTGACTTGTAAGCGTCGCATGATCCAATCATTGTCCATGTTGACTTGTAACCGGCAACACTGTCACTACTATGAGCGTCAACAATTATCAGCAGGTGTCCTAACTAGTTTCAACTATTTTAAATTCAATAACGTCAATAATAAACGGAGGATCTTTCGATGACATTTGATTATGCACATCAAACTGACTGGCCAATGACTAGTGGCCAGCATCAATCACCAATTGACATTCAGACTAAAACCGCTCAAGAATCACAACTATCCGCTATCAGCTGGCGAGGACTCTACCAGGCACAAGCAATCACTGGTGAAGCCACTACATTAAAGGCTAGTGGCATTGGTGCCGCCTATTTGAATGATCGTGACTTCGCCTTTCAACAAATTCACTTTCACACACCGGCAGAACATCTTATTGATGGTCAGGCCGCCCCAATTGAATGGCACCTCGTTCATCAAAGTGTCACCGGTCAATTAGCCGTTGTCGCCGTTTTCGGCCGCATTGGCAAGCCCAATTCCAGTTTGCAAGGCTTACTCGATCAATTTACGCCCCAAGTAAGTCAAAAACTAGCTGATCCCGTTAACTTAACCGAACTCTTACCCGATACCGGCGTAGTCTATCATTACTTAGGATCATTAACAACTCCGCCACTAAGTGAAACGGTTGAATGGTATGTCTGTGCTGATACCGTGATGATTGGCGAACAACAGTTAGCAACTTATCAGCAATTATTTACAGCAAATAATCGCGCGCTTCAACCATTAAATAACCGACCAATCATCGCTGAACGCTTCTAAATAATTTCTAATGGGGTGAGTTGATGCCTAAAAAAGTAATATGGGGGTTAATTGCCAGTGGCTTATTTTTGTTATTAATCATTGGTTTGGGGCTAACAACCCAAATCCACCAAGATGAAACCAGCCACGTGTTAACCACCCAAAAACGACCATTAATTATGATTGCTGGCAGTAGTAGTCGGCGTACTGACTTCGATGATATTGTACGTTCGCTCAATGCGCAACAGCGTCACCCACTAATCACCCTGACTGTTACTGCGAATCAGCAACTACAATTCAAGGAAAAGCGGGTCGAAAATACTAATATTAACGACGCGATTATCGTGATTTTTTTCGAAAATAGTGCTGATTCAGCAGAAAACATTATGACTCAAACAGACGGCTTAGCTAACGCCATTCAGTACTTACAACGTCACCAACATCTTAAAACAGCTAACGCCCTAGGGTATTCGAATGGTGGTTTAATTTGGAGTCGTTATTTAGCTGGCTTAAGCACCTCGAAACCATTGGCAATTCACGATTTGATGTTAATTGGCACACCATTTTTAGGTATTGATGCTGAGCACCCAGATAAAACCCTCTATACACCGCTTCTCAAGCACAAAGATCAGTTCAAGAAACTACACGCTGTGATTAACGTTGCTGGTGACACCGGGAATGGTGATGATGACATTGTACCGCTTAGTAGTGTGAATGCTGGTGGCGATTTATTTATGAATAACGTGACCCGCTATACCGCCATGACCGTTAACCAAAAATCAATCAGTCACGGTGATTTGCTCCACGAGGCTTACGTGGCACGGTTGATTCGGCAAAATCTGATCAACCAATAATACAATCACATCGTAAACGATAATACTCATCCAATAAAAATAGCTTATCCCTACTTCAACTTTGAAGGGATAAGCTATTTTTATCAAAATCATTTCATTTGCTGACTTGGCGAAAGCCACCCATTCAACAGCGCATCATCTAAAGTGGCCTTTCAAGAGTAGCTTCACCAATCCATCACTGCTGATAAAGCTAATTATGAATTAGCTGTGGCAACAAAGCGCGCCAGTTCATCCGTCGACATGCCGGCACTCACGCCCACCAACAATTTAATACGGGCCTTCTGACCATTCAGACCCTGACAAAAAATGACGCCCATTTGCTTTAATTGAACACCACCGCCTTCATAGGCGTAAACATCCTGGGCAATCCCGTTAAAGCAGCGGGAAACTAGGACAACTGGAATTTGCATATCCAATAATTTCTGCACTGCTGGTAACGTCGCCGGTGGTAAATTGCCCGCTCCCAGCGCTTCAATAACCACCCCGTGGGTCGTTGGTTGAGCGATGGCGTCAAAAAGTTCTGGCCCCATCCCAGCATACGCTTTAATCAAAAAAACATTATCCGTCACGGTCTGAATCGGGCAAACTGTTGACCGTAATAATGATTCAAAAAAGACGATACCCTTGTTAGCAACCAAACCGATAGGGCCAAATGTTGGCGTCCGAAAAGTCGCTACGTTAGTCGTATGCGTCTTAGTAACATAGCGCGCCGAATGAATTTCATCATTCATTACGACCAACACCCCTTTTTCGGCAGCATCCGGCGTACTAGCCGTTTGGATGGCAGTCTCCAGATTATGCAGTCCATCTGAGCCAATCTCATTGGCTGACCGCATGGCACCCGTAATCACTACGGGCAGCTCATTTGGTAAAGTAAGATCTAAAAAATAGGCCGTTTCTTCTAAAGTATCCGTACCGTGTGTCACAACGACCCCGTCGACACCTTCATGCGCGGCTTTATCAATGCGCTGCTTTAGTTGCAGCATCCGTGCCGGAGTGATATGGGGCGATGGTACGTTAAAGACATCCTCGGTCTCTAACTCGATATCCGTGCCAAATGAACTTTGATAATTATCTAATGGATTTTCATCTCCGGGAGTCACATTACCGGATTCATCAGCTGACATTGCAATAGTACCACCAGTGTGTAATACCAAAATCTTCTTCAAGCTTGCTCCTCCTCATCTTATCGCGTGCCTACGCACTAGCTATCAGTAAAATTATTTTAGGCCTGCCACCACTTAATTGCAATCTACCCTCACGCGTTCTTCATAACAACTTCCTTAGATTCTCATACAAGTGTCCCCATAATCATGAACTTGATTATGTCCCACTTAGTGTCATTTCCGATCATAGCTTAGTTAGCGGGTTCAATATCCAGCTCAAAATCACGAGTCTATTGTGGGCTTCTCCCAAACGCTAACCACTTGACGGGCCTGCTTATAAATGCTATTAAATCAACATTGTTCAGCCCAAGTACCCTAAAATGAGAAATAATGATTGACAGTTACGCTAGTTGCCTTTATAGTTAGTTACATAAGTAATTAACCAAGTAACAAACTAACGAGCTTAAGAGGGGTATTTAAAATGACAACTACACCAATCATGACCGTCAGCGACCTACACAAAACGTATGGTAAAGCGGGTAGTAAACAATACGAAGCGTTAAAAGGAATTAACTTCAATGTTCAACCAGGGGAATTTGTCGGCATCATGGGCGCATCTGGTTCAGGGAAAACCACTTTACTCAACATGCTTGCCACGTTAGACCAGCCGACTAGTGGGGAAGTCACCATTCGTCAACAACCGATTACACATCTAAAAGGTAATCAGCTTGCTGATTTTCGGGCCAAAGAGATTGGGTTTATCTTCCAAGATTTCAACTTATTAGAAACAATGACGGCTTATGAGAATATTGCCTTGCCATTGTCACTACAAAACACACCGGTAAAAAAAATCAAACCAGCCGTTGAAAAAGTCGCGCAACAATTGGGGATTCAAGAATTCTTGGCGAACTACCCTAATGAATTATCTGGTGGTCAAAAGCAACGTGTCGCGGCGGCCAGAGCTTTGATTAACGATCCCGCTATTCTATTTGGTGATGAACCAACTGGTGCCCTTGATTCTAAGTCAGCGCGTGAATTACTTGATTTATTCACCAAAATCAATCAAGAACGAGCCGTCTCAATCTTGCTAGTGACCCACGACCCATTTTCAGCTAGCTTCTGCCAACGAATTCTCTTTATTAAGGACGGACAGATTGGTCAGGAACTCAAACGTGGGGATCTCAGTCGCAGTGACTTTTATCAACAGGTGCTTGATAACCTCGGAACGTTTGAACAGTAAGTCGAAACAGTAAAAGGAGTACTTTAAACTATGTTAACTAAACTTGCAATGACCGGTTTCAAACACCGGTGGCGCGACTATCTGGTCCTCTTCTCAGGACTGATTATGTCTAGCGCAATCTTTTATATGTTTGAAGCGCTGGCCACCAATCAAGATTTCTTAAAACAAAATACGAGCATTAGTATGGTCGGCATCATCTTCCAATTCGGTTCTGTGTTACTTACCATCATCACGTTAGTCTACATTGGCTATGCCAATTCATTCTTATTAAGTATGCGTAAGCGTGACTACGGGCTTTTCATGCTCGTTGGTGCGCGCAAGAGTAAGATTGGCCAATTGATTTGGCTTGAGACACTGCTCGTCGGCGTCACCGCAACCATTGTTGGAATTCTCGTTGGGACGGGCCTAACTGTCGGTGTGAGTCAGATTCTAATTAATAGCCTTGGTTTAACGCTCCACCGATTTGCGGCCTGGTATACACCAGCTGCCATCGCTACCCTATTACTATATGTCGGCTTGTTCCTAATTGCTGGCTTATTCAACCTACTAGCATTAACTAAGACACCGGCCCTGAAATTACTGCACAGCAACGACCAACCTAACCGGCCCCAACTAAAACCAGCTCGCCAACTGATTGAAATCGTTGTCGGCGTTATTGCGATTGCAATTGGTTACTGGTCAATGGCTAACTTAAAAACTTTACAACTCATGGGTATTGGTATCGCCCTAGTAACAATTGTTCTGGGGACTTACCTCTTATTTAATGCCATTTTTGTTTGGCTAATGGTCGCACTCAAGCGCTTCTCATTCGCCCAACGTGGTCTGAACGGCTTTACTTTGTCACAGCTTAGTTTCCGAATCCGTAATTACACTAAGATGTTGTCAATTGTGGCAATGTTATTTGCACTAGCGCTTGGCGCAATTACTGTTGGGATGGGCTTTCACAGTCAAATTCCATCAATGGTTAACATCAACAACGCCTATGATATGGGGTTAGTCAACGCAAGCAAAACCGAAAAGGCCCAAATTGCCGCGATGAAGCCTAAGACAACTGCTACCTATCGTTTCAAAGCAACTAAGAAAGTTGTCTATTTCCAAGCTGATGAATTTAACCGACAACCTTTTGCTACTATTCACACCGAAGACAAAAAGCAACTAACTTTTAGTACTGTTCGTAACGACGCTACCAAATTACAAAAGTCAGCTGAAAATTATCAATTAATGCAACTTCAAAGTGGCGTTATGGTAACCGCAACGCCAATGTTCTTATCAAAAGCGGCTTACGCTAAAATCGCCCAACCTGAGCAACGACTGACAGTATTCGCAACTAGCAGTGTCATCGAGCACCGAACTGCCCTAGACAAACTGGCCAAGCACCATTTTCATACCACAAGTCCCGAACAATTCGGCGGTCGCTATGCAATGTATCTGATGGTCAACAGTATGTATTCTGGCCTTGAATTTATGGGCATGTTCCTTGGAATTGCCTTTCTTGCCATGCTTGCTAGTTGCTTGATGTTTAAAATTCTATCCGGTGCTGATGCTGATCAACACCGGTACCAGATGCTTGATAAAGTCGGTACCACTAAACGGCAACTCACCGGTGCCATTAATAAAGAAATTGCAGTTCTCTTTATTCTTCCTGGCATCGTCGGCATCGTGCACGTCTTATTCGGACTACAAATGTTCAAGATCATGATGATCACATCACCATATACGGGCATTTGGTTGCCATTCTTGATCTTTGCTGGTCTCTACTTGCTCTATTATCTCATTACGATCACCATCTACCGGCGAATCGTTTTACAATAACCTTTCGGAGGAGGGAAAAATCATGGTATACTTTGGATTAGTCGCTTTATTAATCGTTATTACACCATTACACCGTTACGTGCTCGCAAATCGTCGTCAATTCTGGTTAGGGACACTCATGCCGCTTTTGTGGCTCGGCGTTAACCTAGGCTTAGCTACCCAGGTTGTCTTTGAACATCAAGACACCCTACTGGCCGTATTGGGTACCCTCCTCCTACTCTCTAGTTGGATTGCTGCCCGTATTGATCGTACCGAACGACAACTGCACCAGCCGCAACAAAAGGCCACAACGAAATAGGGCAATCACTGCAATGAGGTGAATAAAATGCAGTTCAACTTTAATAGCACGGAACCAATCTACTTGCAGGTTGCCGACCAAATTGAAGAAGCTATCTTTACGGAAACCTTCGCTGAAGGTGAGCAAATTCCTTCGACAACCGAGATTTCTAAAGAATTCCATATTAATCCTGCAACCGTGCTTAAGGGCATGAACATCTTAGTGGATGCCCAATTGATTGAAAAACGGCGCGGGGTCGGAATGTTTGTCATCACGGGGGCCCAACAACGGATCGTTGAAAAGCGCCGGGATCAGTTCTACACCGACTACGTTAAAAAACTAGTCGCTGAAGCACAAAAGCTCCACATTACGCAAGATGAATTAGCTAAATTAATTGAACGGGGGTTTTCCGAATCATGAGTATTCAAGTTCAGGCTGTCCAGCAAGCCTTTCGCGGTCAAACCGTCCTGGATAATCTTAACCTAACGATCAAACCAAACACGATTTACGGTTTGTTAGGCCGCAATGGTGCTGGTAAAAGTACCTTGCTGAACATTATCAGCAATCGTATCTTTGCTGACAGCGGAACGGTCACCATGGACAACGAATCCATGTGTGATAACGACCGCACGTTAGGAAAGGTTTACTTGATGAGTGAAGTCAACCTCTATTCTGAGCGTTCGCGGGTCAAACAGTTATTCAAGACCACGGCCCTATTATACGGCGATTTCAATACCGCTTACGCTGACAGGCTGGCCCATACCTTCGGACTCGACTTAAATGCACGCTTTGGCAAATTATCGACCGGTTACCGAACGATTTTCAAACTGATTATTGCGTTATGTGTGCCAGCTGAATACATCTTCTTAGATGAACCAGTCCTAGGATTGGACGCTAATCACCGCGAAATTTTCTATCAAGAATTGATTGAAACGTATAGTGACCACCCCCGTACATTTGTGATTTCGACCCATTTAATCGAAGAAATCACAAACTTGATTGAGCACGTCTTCATACTGGATAATCATCATATTATTGTTGATGGCGATGTCACTAATATTTTAAGTCAGTCTTACGCGGTGACCGGCCCACAAATCGATGTTAGCACTTATACGGACGGCTTAAACATTATTGGTAAGGATCATCTTGGCGGTATCACAGCCCACTATGTCTACGGGCCATTAAATGACGATCGACCAATTCCTGACACGGTCAAAGTCGAGCATTTAGATCTGCAAAAACTATTTGTTAACCTGACTAATACGAAGGAGGAGGCCGCCGCACATGTCAATTAAAGTTCGTAATACCACCCGTTATTTATTAACGGAACAATTGAAAATGGTTGGGTGGTCAATACTCACTTTGTTCGTCGCATTCGGGGTACTACCGCTACTATTCGCGCTTATTACAGGTAATATTCGGCAATATTCCCCGCTCGCTAACTTTGCTGACCTAAGTCTTGGAGCTCTATTCTTCATGTTTATTTTCATTGTTGGAGCGCTCACCTATGATAATTTTAAACTCTTTATTCAAAATGGGCTTTCACGACAAACCTATTTTCAGGCTCGGGTGCTCGCATTACTCACGTTGAGTGGTTTGTTTGTCATCATCAACGCTATTTATTACTATGGTGTTCATGCTCCATATTTACAGTGGAGCACCAACACCGCATTGATGAAATCAGGCTATGCACTGTATGCTTATGCCCTCGGTAGCCAAGTCTGGCTAAACATTTTAGCTAGTTTGCTCTTTAATTGGATTTTCTACATCGGGGTTGGCCTTACCGGCATGGCTTGTGGCACACTACTCGCCTTGTTCGGTAAATGGGCCAAAACAATTTTAATAATAAGTATCCCCATCATTGGCATGCTTATTATTTGGATAATGGCCCTCATTATGGCTCGTAATCAATCGACCTATAATTACACGGGGCTTGAGAACTTTTTGAAATTTATTATTGGTTATCCCGGCCACGAGGAAGCTAAAACTGGTTACTTTAACCCAACCATGCCATTCATCACGATGCTGGTAGGTTGCGGTATCATCGGTGGTCTCGCCTACTTGTTCAACCGTAAGTTAAGAATCAGAAATTAAGCCTGTCACAAACTACCCGGCAATATCAAAAATGAAGCAGGTAGCGAAGTCAACCACTTCGCTACCTGCTTCATTTTTCAATTACTAGTACAAGCATCGTATCACTTGATAACTAACTTGCTACTACCGCTACTTTTCAACTTGCGTATTTTGTAAATCCGTCTTAACTACGATCACGTCAGTCAACGCATTACGCTGCACATACGTTGTAACCGACCCTTCCAGCACTCGTTCAACGGCATTTAACCCGGTGGCCCCCATCATGATCAAATCATTATGATGATCCTTGACGAAGTCCTGTGAAATAATGGGCTTGGGACTGCCCATTCGAATGTGGAAGGCAATGTCCGTAAAGCCATCCTTTTTGACTTGATCAACTGTTTCTTTCAAATAAGCTTCAGAGTCCTGAACTAATTGATACGTAATGTCACCATCCGCCAAGCCCGCTAAGTTATACCCAAACTGACCAGGATCAATAACTGCTAACACATCGATATGCGCCTCGTTACGCTTGGCAACAGCAACCGCCTTATCAAGTGCAATCTCAGCTTGTTGTGAGCCATCTAGGGGAACTAAAATATTCGAATATTCTTGTACCATTGACGTCACGCCCTTTCCATCTATTAACTTTATTTTACCATTTATCAGCGTTGGTTGCGTTATCATTTATAGAAACTCGCTAACTCAGCCTAATACATTTAGGAATAGCTCGTCCATCATCACCATAGAATTTACATAACATTTACAACAACAACATGTGATATTTACAGTTGACCTTTACAATTGAAATCAATCTACTGGGGGGTGAGTTGTATGCTTTCTTTAGGCATTCGACCGGGGCTAATTGCCTGTCATACAATCGTCATCAACGAAGGCCTTTCATATCAAGTGCGGCTAAGCAAATTATACTTGGAGCACAATTCCTTCCGACTCATTATCATTGCAACCACGACACTGGGACGTCTGACCGTCATGCACACTTGCTATCACGATTTGGTTACGGCCCGCAATGCGTTTAGTCACCAGCTTCACCAACTTGAACCGCGCTAAAATTACCCAACACACAGCTATCTTAATATGATAGGATAGTAGCTAGTAATAATCAGCTAAAGTGAGGGTAATAATCTGTGGGACAATTTATCAAGCAACTCTGGCAACGCTATCAAAGCGTCCTATCTTATTTAATCTTTGGGGGCTTAACCACCCTGGTCAATATTATTGTTTTTGGCATTTTTAATCATTTTTGGCCATACTGGCTAGCTAATACAATTGCTTGGTTCATTTCAGTGCTATTTGCCTACATCACAAATAAACTTTGGGTTTTTGATTCCAAGACGCCGACCTTTCGCACCATTTTAATTGAAATGACTTCATTCTTTGGCTTTCGTTTATTAAGCTTCTTCATTGATGAAGGTATCATGATTATTGGGGTCTCGTTACTTCATGGCAACGACCTTATCGTCAAATTAATTGACCAGATTATTGTGGTTTTACTGAATTGGTTCTTTAGTAAATTATTTATTTTTAAAGATCGCGACCATTAAATCTCACCAAATCAAGCATCCAAATAAGCGCTTTAGGAATTCTTTGAATTTCTAAAGCGCTTATTTCAATCATAACAATCTCCCACTAGTATTTCTCCTGACACTTAAATCTACTACCTAATTTCACCCAAATTGACGTTGCACCATAGGTAGCGTTGCTAACTTCATGACCACATCATCAATATTAACACCGTCCCAATTATAGAAAATATATTGGCGACCACAGCGCATCTTAATCACCAAATGGCGTGCTGACGACGCATAGCCATTGCGGACTTCGGCCTGATCCGTCGTCAATGCATAGTATTGAATCTCATCCGTATTTAAGACTAACTCCCCAATCCAAACCACCACCTGTTGACTGACATCAGTCGGTGGTCGAACGGATAAACAAGTCCCATCATGACGCTGATATCGTAACTGTACCGCAACTAAACCGGCCGCGGTTAACTGGGGACTAAAATAAAACTCCGCGCCAATATGCAACGCACTTACCGGCAAAACTGCGGTTAGTTGAAACTTAAAGTGTCGTCCATGAAAATCAGTTAAGATTCCCTGATCGTAATCCGGTTGCATCGATGTAATATGTCCAATCATGATGATCCACTCCTTTCACTTAGTTATTGATAATGTATCACGCTTCACAAACATATTTGCGATTAAAACTCATCGCCAGCTGCTTTTAACGTTTTTTATTAAAATAGTAATTAAATTATCCTTACTCATGCTAATATTTGAGTTAACAAACTTTATTTATCGGAGGCTTATTTTTGATGACATTCACTAACCAAGAAACTGATTATCTTATGAACCTATTAACCAACCAATTAATGGCCCTATTAAGCCGTGTGAACCGGTGGCAGACTCACAGCCTGAGCCAACATCAATATGACCAACAAGTTCACGAGACGCTCCAACCCGAATTAACTATGCTAACAGCAATCAGTGCTAAGCTTCAGCCACAAGCCAGTAATACAATTCAGCTGGGGGCCTTTCAAACTGGTTTGAAGAAACTTCAAGTTGCCACCACCTATCAGCTCACGGCCGAACAACTCGCACACGCTAATGAACGGCGACTAAATCGTCGGTACCACGATTAAGCTACTCAACATGACCGTATTTGGCACAGTATTCAAAACTAGTTGGTAATCCTTAACAGAAAATTCAAATTTCAATCATGAGTTAGCTATTTTTTCTCGGTACAATGGTTTTATTAAATAACACAACCACTTGACTGGAGGAGGGCTTCCATGTTCTTAATTGTTTACTGTACGTTCGCTATTGCGGTCTTTTTCTGGATATTCGGTTACGTTAAAACCGCCGTCATCATTGGTGTACTGGCACTGGGGCTGATTGCTTACTCCTTCATTCGCCGAGAGATCGTTCGGCGACGTTCACTCAAGCAGCGCACGATCACCAATAAAAGTCGTTAAAAAATTCCAACACGTTGGTGTCGGAATTTTTTGATCTTATTTTTGAATCTGTTCTAAGCATGTGACGATACGCTTGGCTGCTTCACGGACATTTTTCGGATCAGTCGCTAAGTTTAATCGTACGAAGCCCTGAGCATCCGGACTAAACCACTCACCAAAGTCAACTGCGAGCTGGCATCGATCTTGAATAAATGCTTTCATTTCAGCTGGCTGAACGTACGCACGTAAATCTAGCCACGTCAAATACGTCCCCTGCAAATCGGCTAAAACCAACTTAGGCGCGTGGGCGGCAAAGGTGGTGCATAAATAATGATAATTATCACGGACGATTGCCAAAATCTGGTCTAACCAGGCCGCGCCCGATTCATAAGCCGTTTGGCCGGCAACTTGGCCTAAGACGCTGATCTCAGTCTGGCTGAAGCGCCCGATTTGTGCATCATAGCGTTGTCGTAATTTTGGATTAGGAATTACTAGCTGTGAGTTCAAAAGCGCCGCAAGATTAAACGTCTTAGACGGTGCATTGACGACAATCACCCGGTCACTAAACCGCCCATTGGCTACCGTTAATGCTGATTTGAACGGATGATTGGTCCGATCAATTTCTAAATCCTGATGAATTTCATCTGAAATAACGAGCACATGGTACTGTTCGCATAATGCTAATAATCGCGTTTCCTCCGCTTCGGTCCACACCCGACCAACTGGATTATGTGGCGAGCATTGAATGAATAACCTCACTTGGTTCGTCTTGATTTGTCGCTCAACATCCGCAAAGTCAATGGTGTAGTGCCCATGATCATTGCACAATTCCGACGTGACCAATTGCCGATGATTATCCCGGACCGCGTTAAAAAATGGATAATACACTGGGGTCAAGATTAGCACGCCATCGCCTGGTTGCGTTAAAATATTCACTAGTGCGTATAATGAATTAACGACCCCACTACCAAAACGGATCCAATCGCGCTTCAAGGCTAATCCGTGGCGCGTCTGCTCCCAATCAATAAAAGCACGGTAATATCGCTCTGGGGTAATCGAATAGCCGTACACACCTTGGGCGACTCGCTCCTGCAACGCTTGGGTTACTTGTTCTGGGACTTTAAATTCCATGTCGGCGACCCACATTGCCAATAAATCAGGATTACCATAGCGAGCTTGTAATGCATCCCATTTCAATGAATCCGTATGTCGGCGCGTTGTTGCGTACTTTTTAATAAATGCTGCTTGTTCCATCTTAAAGGCCCTCTTTCTCAACAAAAAAACTTCGTCCTTAACTTACTAAGGACGAAGTTTATACTCCGCGGTGCCACCTATTATTACAGCCTTGCTGTCGCTCACGCAACACGATCGTTACGTTTAACCTGCTTATCGGCGGTCAATCCGGGCTAGCAGCGTCAACCGTTAACCAACTCCGAGTTCATCTTCACAATAAGCTAATGGTCAAATTTCACCACTATTTTGACTCGCTAGACATCAACTCATCATTACTCTTCTCATCAACATTTAATTTTCACGTTGTATCTAAGTTACATCGTGACCATCAAATTGTCAACAACATCTTTAAAATGGCACTTGCTCGCGAACCTGATAACCATCAATCCGCTGTTCCGCAGTTGGAAACGCGCCAGTTTGTAGGAAACGCTTGGCTTGCATCACGCTTGGCGAACTATTCGCCCAATTCAAATGATCCAAGGGAATCCGTGCGGCACCTGCCGATACAGCTTCAGTATAGTGTGGCCGGTCACGCAATAAATGTCCGCCCACTGGTTCTAATAAATAATAAATATTAATCAACGTTGTTGGTAACTCTAATGCTGCTAAGGCTGGAATCGTGAGCTGGACGGTACCTAGTTGCTTAGAAATAACAGTCTGCAGTCCTGTTTGAAGTTGTGCGATCTGACTAACGGACTCACTCAACGTGGCCCGCGTCGTCACTGGTGTCGTCACTAAATCATAACGATTCTTAAACGGTCCTATTAAACATTTATTAAGGACCATGGCGGTTGAATCGCCAATGATACCACAAACAAATAGTGGACTACTTGTTGGTTCGTTAATCATCAATTTTTCCTTCTCTCAGTCATACGATTAAGCAGATAAATTAATTAGCCTATAAAAATATAACAATTACATTCTACCGTATAATTATGATAAGGTTCCTAAAAAAAGCATACTAATATAAATATTTAACAACTTTTAATAATTCTATGAAAAAAATCGAATCTTGGCTACTAAAACGCACAAGGTTCGATTAATTTAGTTTGTTTATGATTAGTTAGATTGAACATCCGTGGTATTAATAAACGATTGCGCTGGTACCCGGATCAGCCAGCGAGTCATCGCTTGATGACCAACATGAACACCCAAGCCATTCCAAAATGATGGCTGATAAGTAGCCGTTAGCTTAACCGCGTATGCTTTTTCATGGGCACGATCCTGCTTAACTAATTGCTTTTGTGACCATGGAATACCAGCATCCGCAACTTTAACTTGTGACAAATTCGTAACTACTGTCGCTTTGTTACTAGAAACAGTGTACTTGGCGCCATTGACCCAATAGTTATAAATATGCACTGGTTTTTGCGTCGTTCCCCGATCAACCGCAACATAGTAAGAACCATTGGTGCCAACACGTAAAACTAAGGGTTCTACTTGATAACTCACCTTAACGTCTTTAGTATCTGACAGATCAACTTGATGGTTAAAAGTCACATAACCCATGCCAACCAACAATCCGAGACTGACGATTAATTCAATGGTGGTAATAATAAGATTTCCCCACTCAAACGTATGCTTACGCTCCACGATCATCTTGATGCGTCGTACGCGAATATGATGAAATACCCACACGACTAACGCCAAAACAATGATCCACGCAATGATCCCAATCCAATTCCATGCAGAAGTCATTGATTGCCAATCCTTTCTCAATTACATTATTATGTTCTAATTGTAAATAATCCGCCCCCAAATAACAAGTAATCCAACAAATTCACCGGCATCATTCAGAGACAGATTGTGAAAATAATCACTGAAATGGTGCCAATGTAATCGAATTCATGGTAAAATAAAGTTATTAACTTGTAGAAAGAAGGAGTACACATGATCGCGTCATTGATTTATTGGGTCGTCGTTGTTGGCTTGATTGTTTGGGGTGTTTGGATGGCTATCCTTTCCGCATATTGGGCCGGCCAAAAACAAAACGGCAACATTTTCTTTATTGCAATTATGAATACATTAGGTGCCTTAGCCGGTCTCTTAGTATGGTGGGTCTTCAACAACCAAGATTGGCAATACTATTGGCTATCCAGCACCGTTAAGACAACCAATCTCTTAGGCATCGTCCTAATCTGCTACGTTGTCCTGATTGTGATTGAATTCATCCAAGGTCGGGGCACCAAGCCTGAAACAGCCAAATAATTATTATTTTAAACGCCCAGTAACTTGCTAGGCGTTTTTTCGTTGTCAAATACAACGACATTGTTACCCACCCCTAGAGATTAGAATGAGACGTGTATTACTGACTAAAAAGAATCCAATTAGCGCCACATATTTTATATCATGGCTTAAAATAACTTGTACATCGTATCAACCGCAAAAAAAATGACTCTCAAAAGCATTGAGAATCATTTTTATAAGATTTTTTCGATTACTGACATCGATAGCTGTTGAGCCACGTTAGTCTTAAGAAAATTAGGTTAGGCGACACAGTAACTAAATAACTAGAATAATCTCTGCCAGTCAACTTGTAACAATAATTTATTACTAAGCCACAGTCAATTCAAAACCACCCGGTGCCAGTTCATCAGTTGTGACGCCAGCTGTTAAAATCGGCGCTGCGACATTCACTGTTGGGACCGTCTGTGTGCCTAAGTTAAAACGGCCCTGAATCATCTGCTCAGTATCCGTTCGCGTTAGGACCAAGCAGTGACCATTAATCGTCCATGTCAATTGACTAGTCGCTAAGAAATCCGCCTGTTGCCGTCGAAACTTGATTAAACTAGTGACAAATTGTCGAATTTGTTGTTCCTGCTTGTCTGGTTGCCAATTCATGCAACGCCGGTTGTCGGGATCGGCGCCACCGGCCATTGCTACTTCCGTCCCATAATAGATACACGGACTTCCCGGCAACAGCATCAATAAAGCTAGTGCAGACTGAAATTTGGTTAGATTACCATGCAACGTTGTCAGTAACCGCGGAGTATCATGTGTATCCAAAGCATTGAACATTGCTTGTTGGTTAGGTTGCCGATACATCATTAACTCAAGATTCGTTTTACTGACATAGTCTTCAAGGCTAAGCTCACCATTAAATACCGCCATAATCGGCTGTGTCAGCGGATAATTCATGACAGCGTTAAATTGACCGTTACCGACCAACGACTGACTACTATGCCAAGCCTCACCTAACAAGTAGATGTCCGGCTTAATTGCGCGCAAGGCACCACACAGTTGTCGCCAGAAACCATGGTCAATTTCATCAGCAACGTCAAAACGCCAAGCGTCAATACCAAATTGTTCGATCCAATATTTAGTCACGTCAAGCAAGTAAGCTTGCACTGCTGGGTTTTGTGTGTTGATTTTTGGCATTGCTGCACCAGTCGCAAAGGTTTCATAGTTGAGTTGCTTCGTCTTCGGATCACGCCCCACTGGCCAGCCATGAATATGAAACCAATCAGCAAAGCGTGACTGTTGACCATGCTTAATGACATCTTGCCACTGTGGTGACTGCTCACCGAAATGATTAAAGACGGCGTCTAACATCACGCGCATACCGCGCGCATGGGCGCCATCGACTAGCGCCTGAAAATCGGCTTTCGTACCAAAGTGGGGATCGATTTCAAAGTGATCGATTGTGTCATACTTATGATTAGATGGTGACGTGAAAATGGGACACAAGTACAAGCCATTGACCCCCAGAGCAGCCAAATCATCTAAATGTGCCGTAATTCCGGGCAAATCCCCACCATAAAATGAATCGCGGTGAACGGTTCCAGCTCCCCACGGTTGAACATTGGCCGGGTCATTTTGCCGCACACCATTTGCAAACCGTTCAGGAAAGATCTGGTACCAAACCGTCTCCTTGACCCATGCCGGTGGCAGCTCCGCATCACTGAGGTGCATATATGGCATGTGAAAATAGTTGCCCACCGTTTGCCAATTAGTGGCGACGTCGTCAAAGAAGCCACCCTCACCATAGCCAACCGTCTCACCAGTCGTATCCGTGATTAGAAAGGCGTAGACCACCCGGTTAGTCGGTACGGTCAGCGTCGTTTGCCAGTACTGGTTGCCCTGCGTCGCTAATCCGGGCTGCATTACCCGCCGCCCTAGCGTTGTTGTTCCTTCTTGCCATAAGTAAGAATCGGCAAACAAAATCTCCACTTGGGCAACATCATCACGCGCAGTTTGTAGTCGCACCTGTAGTTGATGTGCGGCTAAGACGGCTGTATCTTCACTTTCAGGACGGTGCCTAATTCCAGCTAGTTGCATTGTAAGATCTCCTTTTATGTAAACGATTACATTATTAACTAGACCATTTACGTCAATTATCCTCATGATTTTGGTGAAAACGTCCCCGTTCGCCTCGATTTTAGTGTATCATTTAGTCAAAATCAGTTGAAAGGACGTTATCCATGAAAACACTTTATCGCAGTACCCGCGAAACTGCAAGTCACACCATGACGTCATCACAAGCCGTCCTTCAAGGCCTGACGCCGGATGGTGGTCTCTTTGTGCCCGTAACGCTACCGACCGCTAATTTTGACTTCGACCAGCTCGCCACGATGAGCTACCAAGAAGTTGCTTACGAGGTCCTTAAACTCTTCTTCACGGATTATACCGCTGATGAATTACACGCCTGCATTGACGCGGCTTATGGTGATCAGTTTGATGACCCCCAAATTGCGCCGGTCACTAAGCATGGTCAGCAGTATTACCTTGAACTTTTTCATGGACCGACCATTGCATTCAAAGACTTGGCCCTTCAAATCCTACCGCATTTGATGACAACGGCAGTTAAAAAGAACCATTTACAAGCCGAAGTCGTTATTTTAGCGGCCACCTCGGGCGATACTGGTAAAGCTGCCATGGCCGGATTTGCTGATGTTGATCAGACTCGCATCATCGTCTTCTATCCAAAAGATGGTGTCAGCGCAATCCAAGAACAGCAGATGGTGACCCAAACCGGAGCCAATACTAGTGTTGTTGCGATCAATGGTAACTTCGATGAGGCCCAAACAACGGTTAAAAAACTGTTAAACGACCACCAACTACACGCGGAATTAGCCGCCCACCAGTTCCAATTCTCAAGCGCTAATTCCATCAATATTGGTCGTTTATTCCCACAAGTGGCCTATTATGTCTACACCTACGCTCAACTCATCAAGCAGGGGCAAATCAAGAACGGTGATGAGATTAACTTTAGTGTTCCAACTGGGAACTTTGGGGATATTTTAGCTGGCTACTATGCCAAACAACTGGGCACGCCCATTCATAAACTGATCTGTGCTTCCAATCGCAATAACGTTCTCACCGATTTCTTTAATACCGGGACTTATGACAAAAACCGTGAATTCTTCTTGACGAGTTCACCGTCCATGGACATCTTAGTCTCAAGTAACTTGGAACGGCTCCTCTTCTACTTGACAGGATCAGATGCCACGGCGACTGCTAAACTAATGACTGATTTGCAAACGACCGGCCGTTATACGATTACACCGGCAATGCGTGCCAACTTAGCTGATTTTTGGGCCGGCTTCGTGACTGAAAGCCAAGATCAAGCTGAAATTCATCACCTGAATCATGCCCATCACTACACAATCGATCCACATACGGCCGTGGCCTCGGCGGTTGCCAAACAGTATCAAGCCGCAACCAGAGATCAGCGGCCCATGGTGGTTGTTTCAACCGCTAGTCCGTATAAATTCCCACAGGCCGTCCTAACGGCAATTACTGGTGAGATTAGTGCGGTAGATGGCCTAGCCGCAGTTGATCAGTTACATGAGTTGATTCAAACGCCCATTCCAGCAACGGTCACAGCCCTCCGTACTGCGCCCGTGCGCCATAAGCGGGTTGCGGATGTTGATGATATGGGAACGACCATTAAAACAATTTTAAATCTTAACTAGAAAGTGTGACCAAGATGATTACGACCATTGCGTTAGATCTAGATAATACGTTATTAACTTCTGAGAAGACGATTTCGCCGCGAACTGAAACAGTTCTCAAACAGCTGCATTCGGCCGGCAAACGGATCGTACTGTGTACTGGGCGACCAATTAAGGCGATTCAACCATACTTACAACAACTTGAACTCAACCAACCAACTGACTACGCGATTACCTTTAATGGTGGGCTCGTTCAGCAAAACACGACTGGTGACGTCCTTGCTCGTACTAGTGTAACCAAACAAGATTTACAACCCTTATTTGAGCAAGCCCAGCGCGATCATTTCTACTTAGACGTGATTGATTTGAAGCAAGTCTACTCCATTACGGATCTAGGCAAGTCACCGTACGAAGAATTCTTGCAAGGCTTAATGCCATTTAAGAATGTTCGTTTTGCCGACCTGCCTGCTGATGATCTATTCGGTAAAGTCGTTAGTGCTGGTCAAGATGCTAAAACGGTCCAGGCCAAATTACCAAGTCAAATTACCGATTTCTTCCACGTGGTCCCATCCCGGCGGACTTTGTTGGAATTCTTACCACCGCATACTGATAAGGCCAGTGGTTTGCAACAACTGCTCGGTCACTTTAATGAAGACTATGACAACTTGATGGCCTTCGGTGACGAAGAAAACGACCTAGGAATGCTAACCGTCGCCAAAGTTGGCGTAGCGATGGCGAATGCGATTCCTGCGGTCAAGGCTGCAACCACCCATGCCACGCTGAGTAATGACGAGGACGGGGTCGCCGTTTTCCTAGAAAATTACTTCAACTGATCCCCAACTGAAGCCTGTAACGGGCTTCTTTTTTAGCACAACCACTCAAAATCAAACTAACGAGGTGTCCCATGCAAGATCCCCGCATTATCCCAGCAGAATTAACGACTGGCGCTTTTTTCGATATTTTAGCAGATGAGGACCACAGCTTAAGTTATATTCAGGTTAGTGAAGAAGACATGAGTCACCAGCACATCGATCACCCCATGCTGGATCACGTGCACTTCGAAAATGTCCGGTTTACGGCCAGTCAATTTGAACGGCTTGACTTGACCGATGCTGTCTTTATCAATTGTGACTTTTCTAATTGCCAGTTTGAAAAAGCCAGCTGGCTACGCGTTCAATTCAAAGATTGTAAGCTCGTCGGTGTCGACTTGAACGAGGCTGCCCTCAATAACGTCGCCTTTGACCACTGTCAGCTCGACTTAGCCATGCTGTGCGACATGCGGTTCAAAACCGTGACCTTTGATCACTGTCGGCTGAATGGGGCCAGCTTTATGAACAATCGACTAACGACCGTCAAGTTTAACGAAACCAACCTTGACCAAGTCGCTTTCAACGATACCGCCCTCAAAAATATTGACCTAAGTACCTGTCAATTCGAGCGTCTCGAACTTGATACTGCCGCAGCACGCGGTATGATCGTCAATATTGATCAGGCTGCTTATTTGGCCGCTGCTTTAAACGGCATCAAAGTTAAACCTTGATACCGGTGGAACAGCCACCGTATGAGTGACCAACTCACAATGCCAAGGACGATTAAGCTGCTGGCTGGTAAATCTTCTAATAACACTGCACGTATCTGTCAGAATACTTTTATGCGCTGAACACAAAAATACCACCTTCGTCAGGTAACAACCTGTGAAGGTGGTATTTTGTCGTTCATCATGACAATTCGAATTGCGCCCCGGTGTAACCAGTGCGGTCGGCCGCCGTGATTGGTCGAATAACTTGGCAAGGGTTGCCAGCCGCAATCACGTTAGCTGGAATATCGTGGGTTACCACGCTCCCACCACCAATAATCGTGTTAGCACCAATGGTCACTCCTGGTAATACGGTGACGTTAGCGGCTAGCCAACAACCATCACCAATTGTGATTGGTCGGGCGATGCAACCGCCCCTAATTCGTTCGGTTGCATCAAACAAGTGGTTGCTCGTGTAAAGGCCGACTTTTGGCCCCAACAAGACCTGACTGCCGATCGTAATTGGCGCCCCATCTAACATTACACAATCATAGTTGGCATAAAAGTTATCACCTAGATGAATGTTCCGTCCAAATTCAACGCGAAAATTAGGATTTACAAATGGCCTGCGACCAGCTGAACCAACCAATTGTCGCAATAAAGTTTCTTTAGTCTCTGGATCAGCAGTCGCATTGACCGCGTTCGTTGTCAACGTCGCTTGGTCACGCAACGCCGTTAGTTCTGCATCCGTATCTCGATACGGCTGACCAGTCGCCATATACGCAAACTTCTCATCTAAATTCATTCTGCACCCCCACTTCTATCGAATAAAATTCAAGTACCATGTTATTGCGCAGATTCCTTGTGCTGAACGAATCTGACCATTCTTTAATAGGTCAATCACTTTACTGAGCGGGACAAGTTGCGTATTCACGTATTCGTCCGCGTCAAAATGCCGTTCGCCATGTTCTTGCGGATCAATGTGAGTCAAAATCAAGCTGACCGTTTCGTCCGTGAAACCTTCCGACGAGCTAATTTGCGTCATAATTTGTGGTTCATGGGCAATGTAGCCCGTCTCCTCTTGTAATTCACGGGCCGCGGCCGTTAACGGATCTTCCCCCGCATTAATGAGGCCAGCAGGTAAACTAATCGTCTCGGCATTGCGACCGACCCGGTACTCTGAACCTAGCACGACTTGGTCATCCGCGGTGATGGCTAAAATCGTGACGGCGTTCCCATGCTGAATCAAATCGCGTTTTACTTCTAATCCATCAGGTGTTTCAATCGTTTGTTTGACCAAATCAAAAATCGGCCCATGGTACACCGGTGTCGTTGATAGGACCTTACCGGGCCGGCCAACTTTCTCAAATAAATCTGCCATACACATTCACTACTCCTTAATCTATCTCAAATCCGGTACACCATCCGGCAGCATCTTACGAATGCCACCCGCGGGGTCTGGCACGTCACCTTGATATCGCGGTATCAGATGGAGATGACAATGCATTACGGTTTGGCCCGCAGCCGGGTCAACGTTAATGCCAATATTATAGCCATCCGGATGATTGTGCGCATCTAGGTACACTTTTGCTTGGGTCAGTAAGGCGAGCATCGCATTCCTGGTCGCCGTGGGCACATCAAAATACGTGGCATAATGTGCTTTCGGAATAATCAACAAATGCCCCGGACTCACCGGCTGTTTATCGAAGAAGGCCGCTGCTAGGTCATTCTGCAAAATATACGGCAACGGCTGACAAAAAATACAAGCCATACCAAAGTCCCCTTCCTATTTTGCTAACCAACCACCATCAATTGGAACCACCGTCCCATGAATATAATCAGCGTGCTGACTCGCTAAGAATAGCGTCAGATCTGCAACTTCCTGCGGTTGGGCCCACCGTTTTGCGGGCGTCTCACTGACAACCCATTTCGCCATCTTACCATCGCCAGCAAAATCAGCAGCATTCATCGGGGTATCGATAGCCCCCGGCGCAATGCAGTTGGCGCGAATTCCCTGAGCCGCATAGTCCAAGTCAAGTTGTTTCGTATAACCAATGATGGCGTGTTTGGCTGCGGTATACGCTGCGCCGCCTCCGCCACCCACCAGTCCAGCGATCGATGCCATATTCACGAAAACGCCGTGTTGTGCGGCTAACATTGCAGGTAGCACCGCATTAGTCACGATAAACTGGCTTGTCAGATCCGTCGCCAAAATATCTTGCCACGTTTTCAGATCCGTTGCTAAAGTTGGTTGATAGCCGTCTAACTTACCGGCCGTATTGCACACGACGGTTGGCTTGCCGAGTACGTTAACTCCTGATTTAATCGCCGCGACGAGCGCATTAGCGTCGGTCACATCAGCAATTTCATAGCACAGGGCTGACGTCGTTACTAGCGCTGATGGCTGTGGTTGCCGATCGATGGCAATCACGTCAGCCCCCTGGGCTAGGAAACTCTGGACCTGGGCTAAACCAATCCCGGAGGCAGCTCCAGTGACCAAGACAGTCTGTCCACGATATTCATCAAATTGCATTAGTCAACCAACTGCCAGTCCGTCGCTAAAATATCACAATCCGTTGGTGACCACATACTATAGGCTTCATCGGCCGTTTTGATTAAAAAGTACGGGTTCAGCGGGTCGCCGTTGAAAGTGGTTGCCGTCTGTAATTCGACGAACAATTCGGTCCCTTCCCAACCAGTCCGAACAGCGCGCTTACCAGCTTTTAATTCAGGTAAAATAGCTTCAAATGTCATCATGATACCTCCAATTATTAATACCCAAATCGTATCATAATCCCGCGGGGAGTGACAGGCAAAAATTGGTACCAACAAATTGTCCATTTTACTGGTACGGACCAATTATTTGTGCGATAATGTAAGCGAATACAGAAACTAATTATTATTTGGAGGAATTTTAAATGAGTAAACTCGGTGTTTCCGTTTATCCCGAACGATCAACCTTTGAGAAGGATGCGGCGTACCTCGATTTAGCCGCAAAATATGGCTATCAACGGGTATTCACTTCACTGCTTGAAATCAAAGGGGACCAAGCCGCAGTGGTTGCCAACTTTAAAAAAGTGATCACTTACGCGAACCAATTAGGCTTGCAAGTAATGGTCGACGTCAATCCTGACCTCTTCAAACAACTTGGCGTGTCCTATGACGACTTGTCATTCTTCCACGACCTCGGTGCCTGGGGTGTCCGCCTCGACCTAGGATTCACTGGTCAAGAAGAAGCCCGGATGACGCACAACGAATTCGGCATTAAGATTGAAGTCAACATGTCCAAAGGGACTCACTATGTTGACACGATTATGGATTATTCACCTGAAAAAGATAACTTACTAGGCTCACATAACTTCTACCCACAACAATACACTGGTCTTGGTTATGATTATTTTGTTCAGACTTCTGAACAATACCGTCAGTATGGCATCAACACCGCCGCGTTTGTTTCATCAAATGATGCGACTTATGGGCCTTGGCCCATGCAAGACGGGTTATGTACCCTTGAAGATCATCGGGGGTTACCGATTGCGGCACAAGTTCAACATTTGAAAATGACGGGGCTAATCGACGACGTCTTAATTGGTAACGCCTACGCGAGTGAAGCCGAACTAAAAGCTGCCGCTGAAGTCTTCTTCAGCCCTTACCCACTGCTACACGTCGAAACCGTTGCTGATCTATCGGCAGTTGAAGAAAACGTACTCTTTGCGCAACCACAAACTTATCGCGGTGATTTTTCAGATTACGTTATTCGTTCCTCTCAGACCCGGGTCATCTACAAAGACGAAGCCTTTCCTGCTCATCACCTAGATGCCATTCATACCGGTGATGTCTTGATCGATAACGATGAGTTTGGGCAATACAAAGGTGAATTGCAGATTGCACGCCAAAATCTTGAAAATACTGGCCGAATCAATGTGGTTGGTCATATTACCAAGAGTGACTTACCTTGCCTTAACTTGCTACAACCATGGGCCGACTTTAAATTTGTCGCTGCCAAATAGTACTCAACGAATGGAGGGGTCGCATTAATGACAACTGATTACCGTTTAACTAGCGATGCTGACCGCGAAGCTTTCTACCAACTTTATCAATACGCGTTCAATAATCACGATACCCCCGCGCGACGTCAATTCTTCATGGACCGCTACCAACATGGTTGGATCTACGGCCGTCACGATCATGGTCAACTGGTCAGTGGGCTATACAGTTTGCCGCTAGCAGTCAACTTACATGGTGTCACTTACAAGATGAACGGGATTGGCGATGTGATGACCGCTCCGGAATACGCTGGTCAGGGCGGCGCCGGACAACTATTGACGGCAGCTCTTGAAGAGATGGCTGCTAAGCACGTGACCTTGTCGTATCTAGCCCCCTTCGCATACGGCTATTATCGACGTTTTGGCTATGAACACGTCTTCGACCATGCGCACCAAGTCATGGCCGCTCCAGACCTACCACGTGTCAAACCGACGGACTGGTCTGGTACGATCACCCGCTATGGCAATGACGTGCTGGCCCAAATCAACGATTTTTATGCACGACAACCGCAAAATCAGCGTGGTGGTCTGATTCGACCAGCCTGGTGGCAACATTACCTGACTCTCAAACATCATTGGTCGGTCGCAATTTACCGCAATGCGGCTGCCAATATCGAGGGCTATTTGATCTATGAACGGCAGGCCACTAACTTTGCAATTCAAGAATGGGTGACTAGCACGCCGACCGCTTTCGAACGATTGGCTAACTTTATCACTAAGCATGGCACCACCTTTGAAACGTTTAGTTATGATAGCCCAAGTGCGACCAACGGCTTGGACCTACTAGCCGACCCATACCGTTTAAAAGTGACTGTCCAGCCGTACATGATGGCCCGCATTGTTGATTTATATGACTTTATCAAGCGCTATCCGTTTCTCACGGACATCCAACCAATTCGCCTAGCAGTCAGTGACGCTACCCTCCCTGCTAATCAAGGAATCTGGTCATTGACGCGGCACAACGGGCAAGTAACGCTCAATCGGGTTAGCGACCAATTAACTGGACCGGCTGACATTCAGTTAACGATTCAGCAATTAACCACTGCTTGCTTTGGCACCCAGAGCTTAGCCCGGGCGTACCAACACGGATTAATCACCGGTGATGTGAATGCGATCAACCGACTTGACACTAGTCTAGTTAAAGAACGACCAGCACTTATTGACTACTTCTAAGTGCTTAATTTAGATAAGCAGCATGACTGACTCAAAGTGGGCCGCCAGAATAATCATTCTGGCGGCCCACTTTTTGTTCAGACGCTGACTGGTATTGAGATTTGCATAGATTAAGTCATTTACGAATCAGATGGCAACAGATACTAGCACCAGTCGATTAAGCTGGAGCCGTGAGCAAATCAACTTAATAATAATGAATTGCCCTCAAATCACGGACCTCATTAGTCTCCATGTTTAAGCTACCTTAGCAAATACGTTGGTTATTTACTCGACAGGAATATTCCAACGCAGTAGTCTTCAATTGCTATTAGAAAGTGAGGTCATTATTCGAATAAATCACGTTAATCATGATCATGCTGTCGCTATCACTGCAACGCCAACGACATTTCCCGCTAATACATTAAACAAATTATGCCCTATTACCACGTGACCTAAACCGAATTTGCTGAACACACTGCAATCTCTAAAAAACAACTGTCATTTACCTTGAACCGACGAGCCTTCATGATTATCCCTGTCGCCCATCAAATTAAACCAGCAACTAGTTTAAAAGCACACTGTTGAATGGCACTGGATTTGAATATCGACTTACAAACTATCAACCATAATTCGAATCCGATGTGATTAGATTCGAATGGGCGACTGCTTAAATATGACAGCAACCACTATTTTTCCAAAAAGATCTGTCTTTTTCATTTGAGCAATCATGCTTAATCTTCCAGATATATTCAGAATCTTCACCAACTATACAAATACTTACCGGCTACTTGTTTCATCATGAATAGGTGCTGTCTAGCGAAAATTGACAATTCAATTAAAAACATTAAAATTATATTAGATTAGCCATTTTTCATTTCTAATCAATTCATACTACCGAAAGGAACTCGCCATGGCCATCAAACAACCTGATTTAACCATCAACATTAGTAATCATCAATCTAGCTTGCAAATCTTCAAAGCTGCCGCAAGTAATTTCATTAGTTCACTAAGCGGTAAAATGTTCACTTTTGGCCTTGGACTCATGTTACTCGATGAAACACACTCTGCCATTAGCTTTGGTATCAACATGATTATCAGTCCAATTGTTGGCTTGCTTTGCCTTGTCCCAATTGGCAATCTGATTGATACTTATCCGCACAAAACCATTCTCACTGGTAGCCTGACTGCCCGCACGCTTGCACTAATTTTATTCGCTGCTAGTATCAACTTATTTACGGCAACAGCAAAACTCATTCCAATCGTTCTTTTTCTAATTATCGATGCAATTTCGACAAATATTAATGATACCTGTTATTCTGCCGCCACCCATGAGCTTGTTAACGCTCACAACATTCAACGTCTAAGTTCATTAACCCAAAGTGCAATTTCTCTTTCCTCGATTCTATCACCAGCGTTAGGCGTTGGGTTATACAGTTTAGTCGGCTTTTCTGGCTTCGTTATATTAGAGATTGTTGCCACACTCGCCTCATTTGGCATTATGCTCACAATGAAATTTCATTATCACGCAACTAATCAATTCGCTAATTCACAACACGCCCCAGTAACTTCGCACAGTCAGTTTGCAAAATTTCATTCTGGTCTAAATTACATGCGGTCGCGAACAATGATTAAAATTACAATTCTGTTGAGTGTTATTCTGAACTTCTTATATACTGCTGTTACGATTGGAATTCCGTACATCTTAAAAGATCAGCTTCACACAGGTAATGGTCCTATTGGCGTGCTTGAAACCGGGAGCGCAATTGGTATGCTACTTGGCAGTCTACTTTTAACTTTGCTACCGCCAACCGGTCAGAAACGTCTCTTTTTAAAATTAATTATTCCGGTACTTATTCTTGATAGCCAAATATTGCTATTAGGTGTTCTGTTCATGACGTCCCAATCACCAACTGGATATGCCCTGCTTGGTAGCTTTATCATGGGAATATTGGCTTTCGCGCTTGTTATTCTTAATATAACTTTTCAGGTCTACTTGCAGCAAACCGTGCCAACTAAATTACTAGGCCGAGTCGTTGCAACATTAACAACAGTCAATAGCTCAATCATGCCAATCGGAACACTTATGTTCACTTTAATCTTTCAAAGTACCACTCATGGCGGTCTCGTACTAATCATCAACGGAATTCTACTACTTGGGTATACGTTACTGCTGTTGCGGCCATTAAATCAGGCCATTCATAGTGAACAGCCATGAGTCACGTATCATCAGGCAATTAACAATCCCGATTGCGATGGAAAACGTTGCTTTCGACTTTCAACGGGCTCACCACCGTGCTTCTATCACTTCGAGCCCTCATAAAACCGCCAATAAACAAATTATTGATTAACGACCGACATAATACCTAGGAATTATACCAGCCAATGTTACGATCAACATCACGACCAATCGTTATGAACAACTAGCGCTTTTGCAACGGCAAATAGTTATTCTATTCAAAAAAGATGTTTGAAGATCCGACTAGATCTCCAAACATCTTTTTACTGACATTATCCTGGTTAATCACCAGCATCGTGCGTAAATAAAACTAACGAATATCAATTGATTACCAATGTAATATTAACCATGTCTTGACATTAATTTTCATACAAATAACCCGCATCCCGTAAAGCTACCTTGATGGCTGTTAATTGTTCCTGGGTCTGATAAGCAACCGTATGGCTATGGACGCCATCTGTTAATTCTGATAATAAATGGCCTTGTAATTTCTTGAGCCGGCCCATAAACAGATTAACATCACCAACTGAGCGAATCTCTAATTCACCCCGGAGCCGGCCATACAATGGGTGTTCGACTTCAACATCCTTGATTATGCCCCCTGCGTGAATGATCAAGGCCATTTCCTGCATCGCTTCGTTTGGAAAATGACGGCAAACTAGGACAGCAGTTGGCTGATCCGCTTTTTCTAATTCATACCCTTGAAGAGTAGCAACAATGGCCGTTCCGTGAGCCCTCAATAATGAAATATCCCCAACAATGGTCTGACGACTAACGTTAAACTGCTTCGCTAGCGTTGTTGCACTTACGGGGACCTGCGTTTGCGATAATTTTGATCGAATTTGTTCACGCCGTTCTGATCCTGTCATGACTCACCCTTCTTACTCTTTCAATAGAATCATTCTACCAGAAAACCAGTAGAATAGCTTTCATCAAATACTAAATTATGATAAACTAAGTTCATTTACCATAGGTGTCAAGACACCTAAATCTTAATAACGGGATTGATTAGCAATGCGCAATTTATCTTTATTAACCGACTTATACGAACTCTCAATGGCAAATGGATTTCATCACGACTTACCTCAGACCAACGCCACCTTCGACCTTTTTTATCGCCGGGTTCCTGACAATGGTAGCTTTGTCATTGCGGCCGGCCTCCAGCAAGTTGTCGAAGCTTTACAAGATTTTCATTTTACCAACAGTGACCTCGACTACTTCCGTCAACTTAACCTATGGGATGAATCCTTCTTAGCCATGCTGGCAAATTTTAAGTTAACTTGCCAAATTAAGGCACTACCAGAAGGAACCCCGGTCTTTCCTCGTGAACCACTATTGACAATCACTGGACCACTTGAGCAAGCGCAATTACTTGAAACACTCGTCTTAAATATCGTCAATCACCAATCACTGATTGCCACTAAAGCTCGTCGACTGAGTTATGCTGCGGCAGGACGTCCAATTATGGAATTCGGTGCGCGCCGTGCGCAAGGCCCGGACAGCGCGCTTTACGGCACCCGGGCAGCCATTATTGGTGGCGCCAATAGTACTTCAAACGTTCTCGCTGCGAAGCTGTTTGATATTCCCGTTGCTGGTACCATGGCCCACAGTTGGATTGAGGCCTTCCCGGATGAACTAACGGCGTTTCGCAAGTGGGCCGAACAATATCCTGACAATAGTGCGCTACTAGTCGATACTTATGACGTGCTTAACTCTGGGATTCCTAACGCGGTGACGGTCTTTAAGGAGCTACGAGCAGCTGGGCATGAACCCGTCGGTATTCGAATCGATTCGGGGGACGTCACGACTTTATCACAAGCTGCCCGGACACAATTGGACGCGGCTGGCTTTCCCAATGCCAAAATCACTATTTCTAACGCATTGGATGAACACATCATTACTTCGCTGTTGCACGAAGGCGCACCGATCGATAATTTTGGTGTCGGTGAAAAGCTCATCACTAGCGCGTCCGCACCGGTTCTAAGTGGCGTCTACAAGCTTGCGGCAACTGAGAGCAATGGTCAGAGCACCCCCAAGATCAAGGTCAGTGCCAGTCGCGAAAAACTAACGATTCCTGGTGATAAGCAAGTCTATCGTCTGTACGAACCAGGAACTCAGCGGGCCTTTGCTGACTTGATTGCACTAGCTACCGAGACGATCGTCGATGCAACCAGCCTAACCGTCGTCAACAGTGACCCACTCAGTGTCGACCGCCAACAGCGACTCACCCATTTTGAAGCCCGGCCCTTACTCGCGCCGGTAGATTTGTCCAACACCACGTCAATTCCGGTTACAACCATTCAGGCAACGACCCAGGCTAAACTTGCCGAGCTCCCACGAACAACCCAGCGGCTCGTCAACCCAGATCTTTACCCGGTCTACATGACAACCACACTCAGCCAGTTACAAACTAGTTTGTTGAATAAAATGACGATACTAGCAGATTAACAAACGAACACGCGTAGCAACGACTAAAGCCACTTCTGATCAGCGTTCAAATGACCGCTTAGTACAGAAGTGGCTTTAGTTTATAACAAGTAACAGTTAGCTCACTGACCAGTAATTTGATCATGTTCACCCGGGGTCAATATTTTGGTCATCACCGTAATCAAATACGCTTGTTCGCGCTCAATTTCAGTTCCCGGCAATTCCAGCATTAACCGCGCTAGGTAACCGAATAGCTGCGATAACAAACTTTGCAGTATCAAATCATTCGGCCAATCCACAATCAAATGATCTGCTTTTAGTTGATTTATGACACTTCCCATCTGCTTGACCATCTTAGGCGCAATCTGGCTAAGAATCTGTTCGCGTCGTTCGGCGTCAAAAGCTGCCATTTCAAAAATGACCTTTAACTCTTTCACGTTAGCTTTAGCAAATGCAACTCGGTCCGTAAAAATTGCTGTGACGAATGCCTGTAGACTGGGATAACGCTGCCGTAATTCATCCTCTGAAAAATCACTCGCTAAAATTGGCACAATGTGTGCGGCAATTGGTGCTAAGATGGCATCCCGTAAGGCAGCCTTAGTCTTATACCGCCGATAGACCGTCCCCTCCGCAACGCCGGCCCGTTGTGCAATATCACTAGTACTAGTCTGGTCAAAACCCTTTTCAGCAAACAAATCGAGACTTGCCTGGAGGATGGCCCGTTGCTTAGGTGTAATCGTTTCATTCTGACTTAGATCATGTTGAAAATAATCCCGTATCCGTGGTCGTTCCATATCCTCACACCTTCCGATAACGTTTCATTCCAACAATATTCAACATTGTTAGTACGACCATAAACCCTACTAATATTAACAAATTGACACCAATATCGCCAAGCCCAGCACCCTTTGTCACAACAGCCGTCAACGCATTAGCACCATAGTATAACGGCATGATGTGGGCAATTGCTTGCAACCAACTCGCCATGCCATCGACTGGAATCAACCCAGCAAAAAAGATTTGTGGTACAACAATCAGTGGAATAAACTGAATCATTTGAAATTCTGAGTTAGCAAAGGTGGAAATAAAGATACCCAAGGTCAAAGCCACTAACGCTAATAATAAGTTAGTCAGAAAGACCAGCCAAATACTACCAACTAAGTGAATCTTGAAGACCGTAATTGCAAAAACAACGGTCAGGACAGTCTGAATGATGGCAAAGCCCCCATAACCAATTAGATAGCCCATAATAATTTCACTCCGTCGAATTGGAGTTGCAAGTAGCCGGCTTAGGGTTCCAGTAGTGCGCTCATTCAAAAGTGAAACGCCAGAAATCAAGAACACAAAGAAGAAGACAAAGAAACCGAGAAAGATTGGCAAAAAGTTTTCAAAGAACGTTGAATCACTACTACCATAAATATAATGACTGCTAGTGGTATAGGTCGTCGTTTGTGATTGACTATTTGTTGGCGCCGCAGCACTCGCTGTAGCCTGCCTCAATTGCTTTTGAATTTTAGCCGCAGCAGCAGTATTCCCACTTGCCTGTGCTTGGGCCAAGGCAGTCTTTAGCTTGCTAACCGTTGCCTGTTTTTGCGCCGCGGTCAACTTTTGTAGTGCCACCTGTTGCGTTTGCAACACCTTTTTTTGTGCTTTAGTAGCCGTGACCAACGTTTGAATTTTTAATTTGACCAGTCCGCTTTGCAAAGAAGCTTTGATCAATGACGTATTGGTCGGATTACTATTAGAATACGTGATCGTTAAGTTGCCATCTTTTTGCGTCAAATATCCATCCAAATCATGCTGCTTAATCATCGCTTTTGCCTGGTTACTACTGTAATGGTGAATATCGACATGCTTCGTATTAATGGCTTTGACCACCTGATGATCAACATTGTGAACACCTAAAGTCGCCACTTGAGTCGTGTTATTTTGAAACAAAAAATACATCAACGCCATAATTAAGAGTGGTGCCAAAAACATCAGCGCCAAGGTACGCTTATCACGTAACATTTGCTTAAAAACTCGTCTAACGATTGCCATCGTTCGCATCTTGCATCCGCCCCGCTTTCAAAAAGACCTGTTCGATCGTATCTACTGCATACTGTTGTTTCAGTGCCGCGGGTGTCCCCTCAGCAAGCGCAATCCCGTGCCGAATCAACATGAGATAATCACACCGTTCTGCTTCGTCCATGACATGCGTTGTCACGAGCATCGACTTACCGGTATCCTTGAGTTTATTTAGTTCGGTCCAAATTTGTTGCCGTAATTCTGGATCAATCCCAACGGTCGGTTCATCTAAAATCAATAATTGGGGATCCTGAATCAGGGCGATTGCCAACGACAAGCGCCGTTTCATCCCACCCGAATAGCCACTGACCCGCTTGTCTAATTGGGACGTTAAATCAACTAATCCGGCTGCATAATCAATCATCTGTGCTAACTTTATTTTTGGAACACTCATTAATTGCCCAAAAAAGGTCAGGTTTTCACGGGCCGTTAGTGTCTCATACAAAGCGTCACTTTGGGCCATATACCCTACTTGTGCCATTACCGCCCTATTGGGCATCACCGTATCCATGACTTTAACAGTGCCACTGTCCACAGCTTCCATCCCTAAAATACTCTTGATCAAGGTGGTCTTCCCAGCTCCTGATGGCCCAATCAAGCCATAAATCATTCCAGCCGGCAGTGTCAAATCAATCTGATTGAGCACTTGCTGATGACCAAAATGCTTGCTGACCTGCTTGGCGATGACATAATCCGTTGCCATTTTAATAACCCTCTTTCTTGAAGTGAGTGTACGCTCACTCACTTAATGGCTTTAGTATAATCAGCACATCTCGGTTTGTCAACAGCAAAATGAGTTGCCACTCACTCATCTTATTTCCGGCCCATTTGTCACCGCATTGCAAACAAAAATGCGCCACCCCGTTGTTGGGATGTCGCATTTTAATTAAATATCAGCACTGATATAAGCGTTAGCAATGTTTTAACGATTGTTAATCTTGGTCAGCAATTTTTGTCCTAGCTCATAATTCAATTGCCGCTCCGATTCCGGCATCATGTCGCCGCCAGTTGCCCAGACAATGTGGGTGACGTCTTTGCCAGCGAGCATCGGAAATTGAGCCATGATGGGAGCAATCGCGGTAAAACCGGCTGCGGCCGACGGTTCGACCATCACATCTTCGGTATCGACTAGTTCAGTCAAATAACGATATAAATCATCATCTTCAAATGTCGCTGTTCCGAGTAATAACGTCCGCATCACCTTACCAGCCAGTCTTGATGGCCGACTAACGGCTAGCCCATCAGCAGCAGTTAGGCCGTCTAAGCCAATATCTTGAACGGCAATCTTTTCATTCAGCTTGGTCATCATTCCAAGGGTCACCGACGGTACGTGGGTCGGCTCGCAAAAGACGGGATAAATATTAGCGCCCATAATCATCTTGAGACCAAAAGCCACACCACTAGGGCTACCACCAACACCAGCTGGCAAATAGACAACAATCGGATGTTGTGCATCCATCTTAATGCCCTGCACTTTTAATTGATGTTGTAATCGCACCCCGGCAACGGCGTAGCCTAAAAACAAGTCACGTGATCCTTCATCATCAACAAAGTGGTTATGGTCATCCTTGGCCGCGGCGGCGCGGGCCACCGGAATCACACTTGAAAAGTCGGTATTTAGTTCCTCAACGGTGACGCCATTTGCCCGCAGTTTGTCCTTCTTCCACTGACGAGCATCGTGAGACATATAAACGGTCGTCTTAAATCCAAACTTTGCGGCCATGATGCCCACACTGAGTGCCAAATTTCCCGTCGATGCAACGATGACGCCGTATTGTGAAAATAACTCGTGATACTTGGCCGTTGCCAAGACACTGTAATCATCCATATACGTTAAATCCGTATGGGCCATGGCAACCTGTTCAGCAAACTTGAGCACTTCGTAAATCCCACCACGTGACTTGATCGAACCCGAAATCGGCAACTGACTATCAGCTTTTAAATAAAGCTGCCCCGCCAATGACTGGTGGTTGAGAGCCTCCCATGCTGGTTTCATCTGCTCAAGTGGTAACAATGGTGACTCAATAATCCCATTCATAGCTGCCGTTTCTGGAAAAGCAACGGCCAAAAATGGTGCGAAACGTTCCCAACGTGCGACCGCGTCAAAAATATCGGCCCGTGTTAACGGCAGGTCCGCCCGCTTCCCATAATCTGGGTTCTGCCAAACAATTGGTCGTTTTGCCATCAATTCCTTAATCTGCGGGTGTTCTTCAATCATTACCGTTGTATCCATACTTTCAGGTCCTTTTCATTTAATTGCATCATATTACGTATCGTGAGTTAAAATTATCAGTTTTCGATGGCCGTCTGCATGCGTTCAGCCTATTCCGACCCTCCGAGACTAGGTAATCACCACAATCAGCACAAATGCCGATAAGTCGATATAGCGCGCACTGAGCCAATAAGTCTCCCCCAACCCGCCCCTTTCAACCGAACCTAAGTTAGTGGCTTTTCTCTGAATCTAACGATCTTCAATCACAACTCATGTTAGATAATATAACATCACCTTTGTCCATCATTTAACCACATTTGATGCTTAGAAACAATCTTTAGACACTGATTAACAATAATTGTTGATTGACCAATCAAACAAGCTAATAAGGCAAACGAAAAACGACGTTCAAAGTTCACTCACTTTGAACGTCGTCTTCAATTAGTGGTTATTAATTGACTAATAATCGTCGTTCGAACTGCATAATCATTCAGTAGTCTTCTAGGTACACCGAGTTTCCTACTTCAAATTGGCCCCGTTGGTCCGAATCACCTTTTGATACCAATAGAACGAATCCTTCTTGGAACGATCTAGTGTTCCGTTGCCTTCATCGTCCTTATCGACATAAATAAAGCCGTAACGTTTCGACATCTGACCAGTTCCAGCTGAGACCAAGTCAATACAACCCCATGGCGTATAGCCAATCAAGTCGACCCCATCTTCGGTGACGGCCTTGATCATTTCACTGATATGAGCGCGTAAATAGTCAATCCGGTAAGGATCATGAATACTACCATCGGCTTCGACTTTGTCGCGGGCACCCAACCCATTCTCAACAATCATCATTGGCTTGTGATAGCGGTCTTGTAACCAATTCAAAGAATACCGCAAACCTTCTGGATCAATTGGCCAGTCCCATTCGCTCGTCTTCAAGTATGGATTATCAATGGCTTCGGTCCCGACAAAGTGGTAACTTGGATTATCATCCTGAGCGGCGACCGTGTTGGAATTATAGTAACTAAAGCCAATATAATCAACAGTGCCTTCCTTCAAGATTTGGCGGTCTTCGGCCGTGATATCAGGGCGGAAACCAGTCTGTTTGAAGTAAGCTTCCATATTATTTGGATAATAGCCCCATGATTGGACATCTGCAAACCAATAACGCCGCTGCATGGCCTTTTCAGCTTGCATGATATCTTGTGGCTTGGCGGTTGCAGGGTAAATCGGTGTCATGTTGATCATATTACCAATCTGGAAGTCGGGATTAATGGCATGGCCAATCTTAACGGCTAGTGCACTGGCAACGACTTCATAATGAGCAGCTTGATACATCAACGCTTCAGCGTCAGGATCATCGGGCTTCAACACTAAACCAGAATCCGTCGCCATCAGAAATTGATTCGTATAAGTCGTCTGATTATTAATTTCGTTGAAGGTCATCCAGTACTTAACCTTGTTCTTATAGCGTTTGAAGACCGTTTCAGCATAGTGTACGAAAAAGTCAATGACTTTCCGTGAACGCCAGCCACCATATTCCTTAACTAAATGGTATGGCATTTCAAAGTGGGCCAACGTGATCACTGGTTCGATACCATACTGCCGACAAGTATCGAACATGTCATCGTAGAACTTCAAACCCGCTTCATTGGGTTCTTCTTCATCACCATTCGGGAAAATCCGCGTCCAGGCGATCGATGTCCGAAAACACTTAAAACCCATTTCAGCAAATAGCTTAATATCTTCCTTATAGTGACCATAAAAGTCGATTCCTTCATGGTTCGGGTAATTCTTACCCGCAATCACGCCATCCGTGATTTCACGAGGAACACCGTTGGCACCGGCAGTCATGACGTCAGCCATGCTAACCCCTTTGCCACCAGCTTGCCAGCCGCCTTCTAGTTGATGGGCAGCGACCGCACCGCCCCATAAGAAATCAGATCGTAAACCGCTCGTTGTTGCCATGCATTATCATCCTTTCACTATAAATCTTCACCATCGCTCGCAATAACTTGTTGGAACCAGTCAAAAGAGTCTTTCTTAGAACGGTCAAAGCTGCCATGACCATTATCATCGGCATCAACGTAAATGAACCCATAACGTTTTGCCATTTCACCAGTACTTGCCGAAACTAAGTCAATACATCCCCATGGTGTGTAACCAATCAGATTGACCCCATCTAATGCAACGGCTTCTTCCATCGCGAGGATATGATCACGGAAATAACTAATCCGGTAGTCGTCATGCACACTCCCGTCGGCTTCCTTCTTATCATAAGCACCAAAGCCATTTTCAACGATAAATTGTGGTAAGTGCCACCGATCTTGCATCCAATTCATGGCGTACCGTAAACCAGTCGGGTCGATCTGCCAACCCCAGTCGGACTTTTCAACGTAAGGATTTTCAACAAAGTCATCCGGTTCCTTAAAGTCATATTCTTGATCACCGTCGCGACCCTTAGTGACAAATGACATATAATAACTAAACCCAACGTAGTCGACCGTACCAGCTTTCAACGTCGCTAGGTCGGCTGCGGTGATGTCCATGTCAAAACCTTTACGTTCAAAGTATTTTGGCAACCACTTTGGATACTCGCCGAGGCAGTGTACGTCGCCAAACCAGTACCGTTTTTGCATGGCCCGTTCCGCCATCATCACATCCGCTGGTTTAGCCGTCAATGGATAGATTGGGCACATTGCCACCATACAGCCAATTTGGAAATCTGGATTGATGGCGTGACCTGCTTGGACAGCTAACGCGCTCGCCACTAATTCATAGTGGGCAGCCTGGTACATCGCTTGTTCCCAGTTGTCGTCCGCGCCTAATTGTAGCCCTGAATTTTGAAGTAATGGGTGGGGATCACTCCACGCGGTCTGATTATTAATCTCATTAAAAGTCATCCAGTACTTAACTTTGTCCTTGTAACGATCAAAGACGACGGTCGCAAATCGTACGAAGAAGTCGATCATCTTGCGATTGCTAAAGCCGCCGTATACTTTGACAAGATGGTACGGAATTTCAAAGTGTGACAACGTCACTACTGGCTGAATGCCATGTGACAACAGGTCATCAAACAAGTCATCATAAAATTTCAATCCCGCTTCGTTAGGCGCTGTCTCATCACCATTTGGGAATATCCGCGTCCAAGCGATTGACGTTCGAAAACATTTAAAGCCCATTTCAGCGAATAACTTGTCATCTTCTGGATAACGATGATAAAAATCATTCCCCCAATGGTTCGGATAGATTTCGCCTTCTTTGACGCCGTCAGTTACCTTACGGGGAACCCCGTTACGACCAGCTGTCATCACATCGGCAATGCTAACACCTTTGCCATCGACATCCCAGCCACCTTCTAATTGATGAGCTGCAACCGCGCCGCCCCACAGAAATCCTTTAGGCATTTTGTATCCTTTTGTCATGAACTAATTCCCTCCATTAATGCTGCTCAGTCTATTCCTGAGTTACAGTCTTTGTTACCCTAACTAATGATTAACGTGTAACCGCCACGTAATCGTTATTGGGGTGTCTGCCATTACGATTGACTACGGCATGAATGAAAAAACAAGCCCAGACCAACACCAGCAGGTATTTGCCTAGGCTCAAATTAATTAACTACTTCGCCTCATCGGCAGCTAACCGTCGATAAACGTCAACGACTTCACCAGCTAAATCGCGGAAGGTGATGGCATTCATGATGTGATCTTGTGAATGTACTAATAGTAATGACACGTGGGTATGTTCCCCTTGTGCTTCCGCCGTTAACATTGAAGTTTGTGAATTATGTGCTTCCGTCAAGAAATTATCTGCTTCCTTCAACTTGGCATCAGCGGTTTTAAAGTCGCCTTCCTTAGCAGCTTTAATTGCTTCGAAAGCGGAACTCTTTGCGTTACCACCATTAACGATCAAACCCATGATGGTTTCGAGACTTGCTTCAACTTCTTTTGTTTGTTCTTCTGCCATTAACCCTCATCCTTTTAGCATTTATTCGTGTGCGCCATAACCAAAATGCCGCCATCCTCGATAGGTCTACCGTGGACTGGCAGCACTTACAATTAAATCATTAGTTTGCTTTTGCAATTGATGCTTCGGCTTCTTTTAAAACTTTTTCGCCATTCATCATACCGTAGTCTTGCATGTTGATGACTTCAACTGGAATATCAACGCGCTTTTGGAAATCACTTAACATGTAACGAACTTGTGGTCCAAGCATTAAAATGTCAGGATTCTTTTCAGCTAACTTAGCATCAGCGTCACTGGCAGCGGTTGCAAAAATATCTGCATCGATACCTTCTGCTTCAGCAGCCTTTTGCATCTTTGAAACTAATAATGACGTTGACATCCCAGCAGCACATACCAACATAATTGTTCTTTCAGCCATAATAAACACGCTCCTAGATCGTTTTAAATTTATATGTTACAGCGGTTGCTTTAATAAACCGCTTTCATTACAATTAGAATTATAAGTCATGGGTACAAATTTGACAAGCCTTATTAATCAGATATCTGCAATTTATTTAATTTGTACCCACAAGTTATTCAATGTCAACTTAAAACTTGAAAGAAGTGAATATCATGTATCGTGAAATAGCAACAAAACTTGTTACCGCCATTCAAGACGGCATCTTTACCGTTAAGCTCCCTACTGAGGCCCAGTTAATGGATCATTATCAAGCCAGTCGAAATACGATTCGTAAAGCGATTGATTTAGTTTACCAGCAAGGCTTGTTGCGCCGCGTCCAAGGTAGCGGCTATTATATTACTAATATTCAGCTACAACACAAAACGGTCGTTAACTTGTCGGCCCGCTCGCTCTTTAATAGCAACCTCCATCCCCGTAACTTGAAATCAAAGATTCTTACTTTTGATACGATTCAGGGGGATAGTACGTTGAGCCGCAAGCTCGGAATTCCTATCGATGAAGAACTTTACCGCATTATCCGACTACGCTACTGGCATGAACAACTCTACTGTCTAGAAGAAGCTTACTATTTACGTTCAGTGATTCCTTACTTATCGACCGAAGCAGTTAATTCATCAATTTGGGATTTCATTAATGAAGCTTACGGAATTGGGATTGCCAATAGTGATGACTACCTTTCACTGACCAACTTAAACCAAGAAGAAGCTGACTTAATGGGGCTCAATCATGGTGGTACCTATCTGGCACTAGACTCCTGCAATTATTATAAAAATAACGGTCTCCTTGATTTCTCACATACCGTCTTCGTTTATCCTGATCTAGCGCTTTATTTTCACACTACCAACCTAGCAAATAATTAATTTATGGCTAAAAAAGGACGATTCACTATAAATTCATCACAATTTATGGGTATACTAGTAACAGTATCCAAATTTACGATGGAGGAATTAGCGTGTCAGCACCCCTTTTTTCAGTGGTTGTACCAGCTTACAACCAGCATAAATTTATAGATAGCTGCTTGACTAGTCTACAACGCCAAACCTTAACAGACTTTGAAGTCTTTGTGGTTGACGATTGTTCGACTGACGACACTGGTGAACAGATTGCCGCGTTAATCAAAGGCGACGACCGATTCCACGTGATCACTCACGCCCATAATCGGGGCGTCTCCGCAGCTCGCAACTCCGGTATGGCTGCTGCCAAAGGCAAGTACCTTTGCTTTGTTGATGGCGACGATTGGGTTGAGCCAGACTTTTTGGCGACCTTCTTAGCCGCCTATCAAGCAGCGCCGAATACGCAACTTGTTGTGTGTGGACACTACGGCTACTTAGCCGTCCCTAGTCCCGCCAAAACGTACAGCCAAAAAGACTTGATTGCCAACATTAACTTCGGCACAGTTGGTGGTTTCTCATGGAATAAGGCCTTCATTCGCAGCATTATTACCACCCATCACCTAAAATTCAATGAAGATATTGATTTTCTTGAAGATCAATTGTTTGCTTTTCGTTATGCCAACTACGTACAGTCCTCCGAATACGTACCGGACCGGACTTACCATTATCGTTGGCGTTTTCGAAGCAACCTTGCCCACATTGGAATTCCATTCTTCACTGCGCGCCGTAAAATGCTGAAAATTCTCAAGCAAGAAAACAAACAAGTTTTGAACGAAGATTGGAATAATCAGTAGCTACTTAACGTACCCATATCTTTGGGTGCGTTTTTTAATGCCATCAACTACCATCCTGCAAAATAAAGTGGCAATTAACAATTAAAGGCTTGTTGAATGGCAGGTAACGCCTTACAATTGGACTATGTTAATTAATTGCATGGGAGGGTTAGTGATGACAACGATTCATTTATACTTAGTTCGCCACGGACAAACTAAACTTAATGCTGCGGGCCGGCTACAAGGCATTTATGACTCAGAACTTACCCATAACGGCGTTCGTTCTGCCGAGCGGTTAGCGCGGATGCTAGCTGATGTTCATTTTGATGCTGCTTACGCCAGTGATCTGGGCCGCGCTCAACAAACGAGTCGTATTATCATCGCACATCATCCTGAAATAAAAAAGCCGACAATTGACGTCGGCTTACGTGAATTTAACTTTGGTGGTCTTGAAGGTACCAGAAATATGTGGATCGTTAATCAAGCTCGAAAACAACTGGGCATTGGAACGTTTGTTAAACTGATGTTAAGTCGAGAACGGTTTGCAACCTTACTCTGGGTGTTTAATTCACTGGATCAGACGCGCGCTGCTGAAACCTTAGTCGGTGTTACTGACCGAATCAGCCGCACCCTCCGCCGAATCTGTTTATACGAATCACAAAACAATGATCACGACAAAAATATTCTGATTGTTTCCCATGGTCTGGTGCTCAGCGCGTTTCTATATCAAATCAGTCCTCGTGAACTCCCCACGCGTCTCCTCAAAAACACTAGTGTTAGTCGCGTCGATTACCAGGATCGCCAATTTAAGTTGATCGACATTAACATCACACCTAAGAAACGGGCCTAGTTGTTTCCAAACTGACTGCTTGCGTCGTACAGCTTGGGAATTGAAGTCGCGCTTGAACACCAAAAAAAGCTTTGATCTTTCGTTGGAGTTCCTGCCCCGTCGCATGCACCGTTGCTTCACTAGCAGCTTTGTCGCCAATTACAATTAAGATCCGACTGCTCTTACTATCCAAATTAGGGGCCAGGGGAACCGCCGAACTAGCGAACAAACAAGTGCCCGTTACCGTCACTTGTAACTGCACTTGATCGAACCCTAATGCATTCATGTCCCACGCGTTAATATTCACGGGATGCCGCGCCTGAATCAGTTGAATCAAGTCAGCCAATGCACTTTGCGGCCGGGCAACCGGAATCTGCTGAGTCGTTAATTGTTTTTCAATTGCCGGGTTCAGCTCACGGTTATCAAGGTTCGTCATCGACAAAATGGCTAGCGGAATCTCCGCGGTGGTCGTCGGTAAAATTTCAATTTTCAACAGTTATCACTTCCTAAAAACACTTCAATACTAAGTGTGCCAAATTTGACGTAAAAGTCAATCATCACCACTTAAGTCATAGCAAAATTTTAATAATACCACAAAAGCGATTCCCTTTACATTCAGGAATCGCTTTTAATATACATTATCGCATAGGCAACCGCAACGAGTAATCCTGTAAGCTGGCCTTACTTAGTTAGCTGTTAACGGATGCGCCGCAAAATATTTTTCTAAGAATAAGGCTAACCCATCATTGTAATTCGTATCGGTCACATAATTAGCAACTTTTTTAACTTGTGGTAACGCATTCCCCATCGCTACGGATAGATCAGCTTCTGCCATCATGCCAACATCATTCAAGCCATCACCAAAGACAAATGTATGGGCAGCATCAATATGTTGCTCACGCTGAATTTGTTTGACCGCCGTCCCCTTATCAGTGTTAAGGGGGATCATTTCAATATTGTTCGGATTAGATGATGATAACCGTAATAATTTACTACTTGTTAATTTTTCGCGGGCAGAATCTAACCGCGACATGTCTTCACGACTGAGAATCACTCCATTGGTAATCTGATCTTCAATCGTCGCTAACTGCGTAAAATTCTTAACTTCCTCATAACCGATCGAAACTTCATCCGCATCAAAGTTAGCTGCATTTCGCGCCACAAATCTGGGAATCTGCTCCGTATAATAAGCCATATCCGGGGTAAATAACATCATTGGTAGGTTGTCACGACGAGCAATCAAATAGGCGAGCTCAACCGCAGCCCCACCCAGCTTAGTAATCTCGCGACCTTGGATACCATCAAAAACCGCACCATTAGATGTGACTAACCGTACATCTGAATTTAATTTATTCCGGACAATTTTCGCAAGCTCGTACATGCGCCCCGTTGCAATATAAAACAATACATCTTGTTTCTGTAACCGTTCGATCGTTGCTCGAGTTCGCTCCGAGACATATTGATGGTCAGTTAATAACGTACCGTCAATGTCCATAAAGACTAAGTATTTTGGCATAGTTGAACTCCTCCTACGTATTTACACCTACAATTGTACGCTATTCCACCTCGGAATGGAAATCGCTTTCAAAAATAATTGAACCACCGCATTTTGATTCAATGTTTCTGAACAATCTTAACTTTGTGGTCTGATTAATACCTAATTAAGCACCCAGTCACTTTAAATAATAACGTGTTTAATTAACAACTTGACTTTCAAGAGTAGCACCATTAAATTAGAAAACAATTAATAAATGATGATAAAAAGCGTCGAACAGTTCAGTAGTGGCCAATTGTTAGCCTTAGCGAGTCTGAGATGGTGCAAGCAGACCTAACCACGGTATCACGAATATCGACTGTGAGTGTCCGGGTAAAATCAAAGTAACCTGGGCTGGTTAACACCCATTATCGTGTGACACATCTTAATCATGTGCTCAAGGTCAGGAATGTAAATTGCTGATGAATACCGGTGGTAACCCGCGCTCGCGTCCGGCAGACTAGTTAGTCTGCCGGGCGTTTTATCTTTATTTATTAATAAATCATTTTAAAGGATGGTCATACATATGCATTTTACAGTTCTCGGCGCAGGCGCCATGGGATTACGTTACGGTGTGTTATTACAAGAAGCAGGCAATCAAGTTGATTTTGTGGATACTTGGCAACCAAATGTTGATCAAATTAAGCATCAAGGTGGCGTTTACGTGGCCCGCGACCACCATAATCGACACTTAGTTCCCGTCAAAGTCTCAACTCCCGAAAATTATCACGATGATCCCGACGTCTGGGTCGTTTTTACCAAACAGATGCAACTAACCGATTTTTTAACTCGTACCGCGCACGCTTTTAACGGCCACCAATACGTATTGACCTGCATGAATGGCATGGGCCACGTTGAAAAGTTATTGCATTACTTCAAACCCGAAAAATTGTTAGCAGGAACGGCCTTAGTTGCAACGGTCTTAAACGGCCCCGGTGATGTCGATTTTATTGGTGCTCGCGGGGCTGGTACGATGAACCTTGCTAACTACACCGAGCAACCTGACGAAATGACACATAAAATCGTCACGGAATTAGACAAATGTCAGTTTCATCCCAACTTGACTACTAATTTTCGCGGAACACTGCTTGCAAAAGTGGTTTTTAATTCCGTGGTCAACACGCTCTGTACCCTCTTTGAAATTACGATGGGCGAATTCGCCGCTTATCCAGGAGCTGATGAACTGAGTCGGCAACTGATTGATGAGGCCTATGATGTCTGCGAGCGTGATGGCGTCACCATGTTGAACACGCGCGCTGAAGAACTTGCCTCAGTTAACTATGTCAGCAAAGTCGCCAACCCATTGCACTACCCTTCAATGTATCAAGATATGTCTCATAACCGGCCAACCGAGGTCGATTATATCAATGGCTACCTCGTCAAACTTGGTCAAAAGTACCATTACCAGGCAAAAACACACGCGTTCTTAACACACCTTGTTCACTTAGCTGAAACCACCCGCCAAACCAGCGCCGCAACTGAACACACTACTGAACAAAGTGCTCAGGACGCGACCGAACGAGCTAGTCAGCAAGCAAGCGCATAACCAATCCCCACTTCCTTAGTAAAATCATGTACAATGGAAGTTAAGTTGATTTTACTGAAGGAGGCGGTAGGCCATGCAATTCAGTCGGGAATTCAAAGGAATCTTTCTCGCCAGTATCAGTGCGACCTTTTGGGGTGTCTCGGGTGCCGTGGCACAGACGCTTTTTGACACGACCGATATTAATTCAATTTGGCTGACCGGTATCCGCATGCTGGGAGCCGGGATTGCATTATTACTAGTCAGTTTGGTGACTCACGTTGACTTGTGGTCAATCTGGCGGCAGCCACGCGACTTATTACAAATCGGCGCCTACACGTTGTTGGGGCTGATGCCAGTGCAATTCACTTACTTCTTGGCTGTAGAAGCGAGCAATGCGGCTACTGGTACTATTTTACAATTTATGGGTCCCGTGTTCATCGCATTATGGATGTTAGTGGCCCATCGACAATTACCAACACGAGCAGAAGGGCTGGCAATTGTTTGTGCCTTGCTCGGCTCATTCCTACTGGTGACCCATGGCAATCCGAGTACCTTAGTGATCTCCGTCTGGGCATTAATCTGGGGATTATTATCTGGGGTTTCGTCTGCAACCAACACGTTACTCCCAACCAAGTTGCTCACTAAGTACGATCCGATGACCGTCAACACATGGTCGATGTTACTAGGAGGAATCTTATTCAATATGGTTCAGCCATTTTGGTCGATCCATATTCCACTGACCCTCTTAAATATTAGTAAGCTGAGCTTTGTCGTACTTTTCGGTACCTTGTTAGCATTCCTGTTTTTCTTGCAAAGCTTACAATATATTCGCCCCACCGTTGTCAGCTTACTGGATGCCTTCGAACCTTTATCAGCCACCATCATTGCAGTGGCTTTGCTAGGTGTCAGCTTCGGTTGGCTTGATATTATTGGCAGTATTCTAATTATTAGTACCGTCTTTATTTTAGCTGTTGGCCAAGGTCCTAACGACCGCACTGCCGAGAATTTCAAACAGCCCTAATGAAGCTAACGACAACTCAAGACATGAAAAATCCGGTTATGACCAAGTCTGTAAGAACTTAGTCACAACCGGATTTTTTGTCTCTACAATGTTCTAGTAAACAATGGCACAAATTAGTAACCACGATTTAGATCCACTTGATTACGTACTAACGTGCCATCTTTGACGAACTGGGCAAAGTTAGCCGCAAAAATTGGAAAAACCGTCGCCCGAAAATGAGCAATTTGTCCTGAAATATGCGGGGTAATCAACACATCATCACGTTGCCATAAAGGATGGTCAGCTGGTAGAGGCTCTGGTTCAGTGACATCTAGCGCAGCCATACTCAATTGCCGATTATCTAGCGCCATCATTAAAGCATCCGTATCAACAGCAGGCCCACGACCAATATTGATTAACATTGGTTGTTGCTTGGTCTGCTTAAATAAATCAGTACTAAACAAATGATGCGTCGTGGGGGTTAGCGGCAAAGCATTGACAATAAAGTTGGCAGTCGCCAGTGCGGCCGCTGTAGCCGTAAATGATACCGTTTCATGAAAATGCTCAGCTGGATGGCCGGTAGTATTGACCCCAATCACGTGCATACCGAGCGCACTAGCCTTGGCTGCTAGCGATTGACCAATTTGGCCCGTTCCATAAATCAATAACTGTTGTCCAGTCAAGGTTGACGTGGTTATCGGCAACTGCCATTGCCGCGTCCCACGCTGGTTCAACCAGGCAGCATGGTAGCCACGAACGACTGTTAACATAGCCGCTAACACTGATTCACTAATAGCATCCGCGTGAATACCGCTTGTATTAGCAACGATGACCCCCGCTGCTTGTAAGTCCTTCAGCGGTAAGTAATCGACCCCCGCCGAGATGACTTGGACAAATTTTAGATGATTACTGGGCTGAGCTAATAACGTTTTTAGCAAAGGATGATTTCCATACATGACCTCGATTTGACCGTAATCAGCCGGTGTGACAGCATCTGCATCTTTAAAAATCCAATTCGGATAAGTCGCTTGTAACTGGTGGTGCTGCTCTGGTTTGGTCGCTTGGGCCATTACTACCATTGGCATAATATATTACCCCTTTTCTACTTTATTCATGCTTTCATCATACCACTACCACTCATTTGACCCGTAATGATTAACATGCCGCCCGCTCCCAATCACAGGAAAAGTACCTGTGAACGATCCAATACGCGTTGTACTTGTTAATCATGATTCATACTGAATAATAATTAACAATGCGTATCCAATGCCCCTCGGTTAGCACTAATTACTTTTAAAAAGCTTGTTATTGAGATGTGTGTCACCAGTAACACTTTAGTGGCATCATTTAGTCGCTGCTTCTGACTGAAAGACCCGTATCGAACGTACTAGTAATTTCGGCTAACACGTACTTTTTTCCATCAGTCCTAGGTTAGCGACTCTTGAGCATGGAATTTGGTATATTTTACAGCAATTACAGCTTGTACCCAAATATCAACCGATACAAAAAGCAGCACTCGAAATAAAATTTTCAAGCACTGCTTACGACAACGTCCAATTAATAGACTATGAAAAATGACCTAATTATTCAATGACAGCTAAGCCACCGGTCCAGCCAATCTGCTCACTTGCCGCTAACGTCATTTGTAAAAATCCCACCGCTTCTAACTCATGCGCACGCTTCAACTTACCAGCATCCTTCATTTGTAACGGACTGTTGGCCAAAGCCTTCATTAATTGTTGCTTGGCAGCATCGTCATCACCCGCCACTAGCACGGTCGTTGGCGCTTGACCATTGACCTGACCACTATGGAGCGTTGCGGCAAAATTGGTGTTAAAGGCTTTAAGCACCTGACTAGCTGGTAGTTGCTGCTGTAATTCTTGTGCAGCTGAACTATCTTCTGGTACAACCAGTTCATCCCACGTATCAAAATTCAAGGGATTCGTAACGTCAATCACAATTTTTCCCTTGAGTTGGGTCGCATATTGCTTGGCTAGCACTGCCAAAGCGGGATAAGGCACTGCCATGATCACAATATCACCAAATAGTGTTGCTTGGTCCTTAGAACCATAATAAGTCACTTCATTACCAGCCACTTCAAAATTATGACCAATTGCTTGTCCCATATTTCCCTTACCAAAAATTGTAATTGTCATATTTCTACACTCCTCATATATCAATTATAATTAATTTTATAATTACATCTTAGCATTGATTAACTATTAGCGTCATTATTGTGTTCTTAAGAATTTGTCATCTATAATAGTTGTTAGCAACATCTCAAAGTATCGTTGTTGAATACGGCCATTGCTAAAGTTGACAAGTTATAGTTGCTATAGCTGACAGATAAACTTTCCCTGATAACACCTGACGTCCCAAAAAAGTTGACTTAAATTTTTACATCATTAACGACCAAAACCCGACCAGCTTAATCATTAAATGGTTAAGTTGATCGGGTTTTGACTTTTTAAAATTGGCTGTTTCATTAAGCAGTAACAATTAGTTAGTGCTCGTGGTATCCCCATAGCCAGTACTAGAAGCTGTTGTATCACCAGTCGTCGTTGAAGACGTTGTATCACTATTACTAGTCGTTGCATGACTATCTGTACTATAACTATAACTAGGCGTGCTAGTGCTTGACTCAGTTGAACTAGTGTCAGTATCGCTACTGTAACTATATGTTGCTGAAGAACTACTATCAGCGCTACTTTCACTATATAGCGAAGATGCTGAACTCGATGACGATTCTGGTTCACTATAACTATACGCACTAGAACTTGAGGATGAAGCCGTCGTCTTGTTCGCTTTAGCTAACTGTTTACGATCCGCAATCAACTTACGATAGTCATTGTCAGCCAACTGTGACTTTTTGCGATAAGCTTTCAGATTAGCAAGCACTTTATCGACTGTTGTTGACGGCGTCGAAGCCTTGAGTTTATTTTTCTTGTTATATAATTTCTGGAAGGCAGCGTCGTAACTCACTACTTTTTTAACGGTTGTCCCCGTCGTCTTAAACAGTTTGTCGTACTTTTTAGCAAAGTATGGCTTGCTACTAGTCAAACCGGTTGTCGTCAACCGTTGCTGATTCTTAGTGATGGTATCCATTGTGACGTCAGCCTTGAGCAAGCCCTTGGCGTTGCGTAAATCCTGATAACTAGTCCGAACGGTCAACATCTTAGCCGCCGTATCGTGTTGCTTCTGCAAACTCGTCTTTTCACTAGAATCTTTCATGTTATCAATATTATTTTGCAACTTAGTCAACGTCGCATTGGATGCGCTCGCACTTAAGTCACGTTGTGCCGATGACGTATAAATCTGACTCACAATTTTTTCCGCGTTCGTCCGAGCAGCAGCCTGAGTCGCTTGACCATGGTTCCACATGAAAAAGGCCCCACCAGCAGCGACAACTAAAATGGCCACTCCCGCTAACATCAATTTCCAATTATAACGCCGGGGTTGCTTCTTAAGATGCGGATTTTTCACACCTGCTTCTAACTCAGAAAAGTCACGTTCATCATCAGTCGGCTCATCACTAGAACCCCGTTGCTCTCCATGACGCGCTACTCTTGACATGGTTGGCTTATCAGGCTGTTTGCCCCCATTAGGTTGTTGATCACCATAGAGTTCTTCTCGCGATAACGGTAATTCTGGTTGCGCGTCATCAGTAGCCTGTTCTGTCCCTTTAACTGCAATTCGCGGCTGTTGCTTGCGCGCAACTGGCGGAATGTGATCAGCAGGAATCCGTTTTTCAACCTTCTGTTGCTTAGACGTCGCCGATGTCGGCTGCTTATTTGCAGTCGGATTGGCCTTGGACACAGCTGATGACGGTGTCGTAGCTTGTGATGTCGCTGCCTTTAATGCACCAGATTTAGGCGCTTTAGCTGCTGCAGATTTGGACTGATCAGACGTCGCCTGACTGGCTGCCACTTGACTCGCATGCCGAGCTGTCCGCGTCATAGGTACCTCAGACGTGGTCGCAGTAGTAGTTGACTGACTGGCTGTTGCCAGGCCTTCAGCCATGGCCGTCTTGCCCTTCACTTGTGGTGACTGGGCCTTTGTGGAAGCATGCTCTGATTCAGTTGACTTTCCAGCCGCCCCCCTATGCATGATAGCACTAGTTGCCGCATGTTTAGTGGTCGCACTCGTCTGGGTAGCAGATTGAGCCGTAGACTCCTGACTAGCTGTCGCTGAGTGATGTGCTTTTTGAGCAACTTTCTTGGGTTCGATCACTGCGTCAACAGGTTGCTTTTTACTATCGCTATTCGCCGTTGAATGGGGAATATTGACCGTTGATTTTGCTTCAGCTTCGTCTGCCTTCGATGCGGCCGAGTCTTTTAAGTCATAGGCCAACGGAATCTGCTCATTATCTTGTTCATCATTATCATCGTCGGGAATCGGCTCAGTAATTGAATTCCAAAGCCGTTTACCCAAACCTTCTTTTTTATTTTTTCTAGACAAAACCAACGCTCCTCGCCAATTTATAATTTCCATTAGATTCCTGGTTAAGCGTCAACCAAAAATTATTATCAATTTCAGTAAAATAACCATTAATAAGTAAATTATAGCATGGAATCGGTCACTGAGAAACTATCGGTCAAGCGGTTTTGTGAATAACTGCCCAACACCTTAAATTCACATTAAAACTCTGCTATAATCAGCTTATCAAGATATTTGAAAGCGAGGAGTTCACATGGCTACTGCTAAAGTTATTTTTGCCACCATTACCGGTAACAACGAAGACGTTGCCGATATTATTACCGAAAAATTTGAAAAACTTGGGGTCAACGTTGCCAAAGAAGAAATCTCGCAAGCTGACGCAACTGAATTTAACGATGTCGATATTTGTGTTGTGGTCCCTTACACTTATGATGAAGGCGCCCTTCCTGAAGAAGGCCTCGACTTCTACGAGGACTTACAAGATTTAGACTTAACCGGTAAAATCTACGGCTGTGCTGGCTCTGGTGACACCTTCTACGATGATGATTATTGCCGGGCCGTCACCGATTTCAGTAATGCCTTCAAAAAGGCCGGCGCAACTCAAGGTGCCCAGGACGTCTTTGTTAATCTTGCCCCTGAAGCAGACGATATTAAAGCGCTGGATGCGTTTACTGAACAGCTTGTCGCTAAAGTTCAGTAACATTCTAACCTAGTTAGAGATAAAACGGCATTGCAAGAATTCATAACTAATTCTTGCAATGCCGTTTTTATTCTATGTTGCCATCTTCTAATTATCCCTGACGACGCTTAACACTCACAATACCAGCCAAACCAGTCACCATTAGCATCATGAGTCCCATTAAACCTAAGTGATTATCACATTCATCGGTTTGTGGCAATTGTCCAGATGATTGGCCATCCGTTGATGCTAGCTCACTGTATAGAGGTGTAACAATTGCCGGGTTAGTTATACCAACCGCTAATTGCTGTTTTTCATCGTCTCCGCCATCATTGCGTTCACTAGTGTTCAATTTTAAGTAATCACTAGTCGCCGTAGTCACTAGCTGCTCCCAGTTACCCGTATAATTTGGCCGTAATGTTATTTTTGGCTGCTCACTTTGGTTATCGACACTAGCGTTACTTCCAATTGCATCATTGCTATCCTTAATATCAGGCTGTTCAGTATTGCCGGGTTCTGATACTGCTGGTGTTTCGGGTACCTCCGGGCTTTCCGGTGCTTCTGGTGCTTCCGGTGCTTCCGGTGCTTCCGGTGCTTCCGGTATTTCTGGCTCAGTCGGTTCCCCTGGTAACGGTGCCTCGCCATCAGCACCTGCCACTACTGTGACCGTCGTTACTGCTATTACCAACTGTCCGGTTAAATCGGTGAACTGATAAACGACCTCATAGGTCCCCGGTCGCGTCAAGTCTGGTTCACCAAGTACTGTCATGTCCTGCCAATCAACAGAATGTCCATCCGCATCCATAGCATTGTCAAAATTATCTTGAGCATGCCACACGGCCGTCCCTGTCTCTTGATTGATTTCAATGGTGACATCATGCGCATGTAAATTTAGCTGACTTTGATTATCTTTAACTGTGACAATCACCGTTGTTTCACGGCCTGCGTAAGACAGGATCACGTGATACGTGCCCGGCTTACTAGTATCAACCAAATCCCCACTAACCGTTACCGCTTGTGGATTAGCACTGAATAAAGCAGCCGAATCAATAAGCTGTCCATTTTGATCTACTAGTTGAGTCACGTTTTGTGACCAATTCCATTGCTGATTTAAGAAGATTTCACTATCTTGACCAGTAATTGCGGCGGCTGACTTGACTTCCCAGATAAAAGTAGCCGTTTCAGCTCGATTCCCTGCATATCTCGCCAATAATTCGACACTTGTGAACGTTTGAGAAGCATCAGCTACATTGACCCATTTACCGGTATACTTGCCATTCGTAGGAATATCTGGCAATCCTACCAAAGGCTGCGTTCCATGCTGACTAAAATCAAGCTCCGGGCCTAAGATTAATGTTTGCAAGCTCGTCAAACCAGCTAACATTTGCCAATTTGCCTTGACATTTTGCATATTGAAATGTGATAAATCAAGAAACTTTAGCTTAACGTCATTGTTAAACAAACTATTCATCTTAGTAACATTCGCCACTGTAAACTGCGCCCCAAATTCAATATCTTCTAAAGCGAGCATCTGAGAAAAAGCGCCATCCATTTCAAGCAGACTTGCAGAATCAAAGCTAGCTAGATTCAAATGACGGACACCGCTCCTCGCGAACATATTGGTCATGGTCGTCACGCGGCGCGTATCCCAGTCAGTTAAACCATCGATAGTTCGAAGTTGATCATTATACTGGAACATATTTTGCATATTAGTTACATTGTGAGTATTCCAACCACTAAGATTAAGATAAGTCAGTTCGGTGCCCATGAAATTCCCCATAAACATGTTCACCATGGTCGTGACGTTGTCAACGTTCCAAGCACTCAAATCAAGCTTTTTCAACGCACTATTTTCTTTGAACACTGACTGCATATTCGTCACAGCACTTGTATCAAGCTTTTCTAATCCTTCGTACCGAGTCACACTAGCGAGATCTGCAAACAAACTATTCATGTTGGAACCTGCAATAATTTGGTCAGCAATGACAATTCTAGTAATCATTGGGGCCCACGATTTACGACGCCACGGATTATCGCCATAACTATTATTTAACATCCCACCACTTAACGTCAGGGTTCCAGTGCTCGCATCAAAATGCCAATCAACACCAAAGTTGCCAGACATAGCGTTCTCATCATCCTTAATAATGTCATTCTCCGTTGCTCGGATATCACTGCGATATTGATTAACGCTTTCATCGTCATGAAGATGATTTTGTTCAGGATTGACATTCTCCGTGGCAAGCGCCGGTTGGTTAACCATCAGCTCATTCTCGCTGGGCCTCATTACAAGTGCCTGTTCAGCAAGCGATAATGCAGCATCGTCATTTACAAGCGAATCAGCGGCTGTTTCTGCATTCGTTAATATCGATTGTTCATGCGTACTTTCTGATGCCTCAACTTCTGATACGGAGACAGGCATTTCTTCATTTGCTGTTACTGAGTCCGCGTTACACAATGCGGCCGCCGATTCAGCGACCTGATCGCCTTCATCTATAATCACTTGATCATTAACGCCTGATAGATTGACAGTCGTAGCAGTCTCATCATTAGCGGCAGCAGTGCCATCCGCATTGAAAATAGCAACGCTTTCTTTCGCCACCGTACTACGCTCGGTCTCAACCGCCCACTGTCCAGCAACAGGTGTAGCGAACTGTTCATCGGCATGCGCAGTTAATAACTGGGTATGCCACAGTAACAATGCCATACTTGCAATTACCCAAATTTTACCATGTTTGTACATTTTAAAACGTTTTACTTCTGATTCGCGGTAGTTAATTGTAATTCCCCATTTCTAGAAAGACTAACCCAACAATTGCTTTCATTAAATAAAGTGTTTTCACTATATTTAATTATTGTGTTTAACTGATACACAACTTACGATTTTTAAATATACCATGGGCCCTAAGGATGCTCAACTAATTATCACATTTCTAATTGAGTTGTTATCAAACTGATTAATTCAGTTATTTATCGAAAAAATATTATTATCACCTCGCCAATCAAGTAACAGCTTTTATTGCCAAGTCTATCCAGTTAGCCCCGTCATGTTCAAATGTTACGGGCTATCAGTTCACCATATTGACAGTTGCAACGTACACTGATTCTTGGATTATCATCCAATTCGGACCGACCCGCGCAACTGCAAAGCATTAAAAATAGCCTTAAGAACTCATCATTCTTAAGACCAACCGCCCCCATATTCCAAATTCGCTACAGTTATCCACTGACATGGCTTGCACTTGTGCACCATCAAGCAATAGTGTCACACCTAACTATCAACGGACCACTCAAAGCGATTATCACTATTAGTAGCAGTCACTTGGATCGTCGTTTTATAACGTGTTGCCGTATCACGTTATAGACTAATTCAACGACCATAAACAGTACCGTGATCCCCACAATATCAACCAAATAAGACTCCAAACGATAGCCGATTTTTCCAATCCACAAATCATAAGGTCCTTGAATCAACAAGAAATAGATGACCAATGTTTCAATAATCGTCCGAGTATGTCGCCAAAACGATTGCCATTGCATTTGTTTCACGCTCCTTAAAGTGGTGATAGGATCTGTAATGCTTGTTTAACTCGACTCACCGCGAGCTGATTCTGATCACCAACGCGGCCAACATGCCCAAAGGCAACCACTGAACCAGTCAGCTGTCCGCAAATACTATTATAACGTCCAAACTTTCCTGTTGCCGTTGCAATAATTGGCACGTTGAGTTGTTGATGCGCTTGCTCAGTGGCAGCCATCAAGGCCAGAACGGCTTGTGCATCTTGCCCTGCCACGGTCACGCGTACCACATCCGCACCGGTTGCAGCTAATTCTTGATAGATTGTAAGTAACTCAGCTGGCGTTGCCGTCATGACCGTCTGACTCGCAATTAGTCGGATCTGACTGGCGCGCATCTGCTGAGTCAACTTCATAAAATCAGGCTGATTGACCATAGCTAAATCAATATCAACGGCAGCAATACTCCGATTATTAACCAATGTTTGATAAGTTTGATAATATTCAACTGCATCAGCGGGGCCACTCGCCATTGCAAACATGGCAATCAAAGGAATAGTCCCTAAGACCTGTTGTAATTGAGCCGCCGTATTAACTAATTCGGCGCGATTATCTAATTCCTGATACGAATTTAGCCGCCACACAACGAGTTGAGCCGCCGAAGTTAAAATCTGACCTGCTTTTCGTAGTAGCTCCTCTCGCGTTGCACCGGTTAAGACGACCCCGATCTTAGGCATCCCCGTCGTTAACATTAACTCACCAACTGTAACTTCTCTCAAGACCATTCCTGCTTTCATCTTCATTCGGACTACTGAGTCCTGCACCGTAATAATTTATTATCTCCTCTTAACAATAGCAAATTTTCGTCGTTTTGACACTCAAAATTCATTTTTTGTTTCAAAATTTAAAGCGCTTTTAATATTAGTTTGTTAATACTGGCATCGCTTCCAGTTTCGATTTACAATTAAGCATACTTTAAGCCCAAAAAGGAGTTACAATATGGAAAATGAAAAGCAGCTTCGCTGGTCCAATATCGCTTTAATTGCGTTCGTGGCGGTCTGGGGTCTCGGTAACGTTGTCAACAACTTTGCATTACAAGGCCTCTCAGTCGTCACTTCTTGGATTCTGATCATGATTATTTATTTTATCCCTTACACCTTGATTGTCGGACAACTTGGATCAACTTTCAAGGATGCTGAAGGTGGCGTCTCATCTTGGATTCGCGCAACTAGTACTAAGCGCCTCGCCTATTACGCAGCCTGGACGTATTGGATCGTGCACATCCCATACTTAGCACAAAAACCCCAGGGAATTCTCATTGCATTTAGTTGGCTGTTTCGTGGCAATGGAAACTTTATTAACACAACTCCCGCATTAATCGTACAAGCCATTTGTTTAGTGCTATTTTTATTCTTTCTATGGATTGCATCGATGGGATTAACTACGCTGAAACGGATTGGGAGTGTTGCCGGGACTGGGATGTTCATCATGTCGATCCTATTTATTATCTTGGCTGTTTCGGCACCATTCATGACTAATGCTTCAGTTCAAACGCCTAACATGTTCTCCATTAAATCCTACTTACCAAAGTTTGATTTTACGTACTTTACAACGGTGTCCATGTTAGTCTTCGCAGTCGGTGGTTCCGAAAAAATCTCACCTTACGTTAACAAGACTAAAAATCCAGGTCGTGAATTTCCATTGGGAATGTTGGTACTAGCTGGAATGGTCGCCATCTGTGCCTTACTCGGTTCATTTGCGATGGGAATCCTATTTAATTCCAAACACATTCCAGCCGATTTAATGGCTAACGGTGCCTACTATGCTTTTCAGCGCTTAGGTGCCTTTTATCACGTTGGAAATTTATTTCTCATTCTTTACGCCATTGCCAACGTGCTCGCTCAAATTTCAGCACTAGCATTCTCAATCGATGCGCCATTGAAAATTTTGCTCGGTGATGCTGATCCTGAATTCATCCCTAAAAAATTGAGTAAGATGAATAAAAAAGATGTTCCCGTTAATGGTTATATTTTAACCGGGGTACTAGTTAGTATCTTAATTATTATCCCAGCCTTAGGAATCGGTAACATGAATGAATTATTCAACTGGTTATTAAACTTGAACTCCGTCGTAATGCCAATGCGTTACCTATGGGTCTTTCTTGCTTATATATTACTTAATAAGCACTTAAAAGAATTTAAGAGCGATTATAAGTTCCTTAAAAGTCCGGTTGCCGGCCGCTTAGTCGGTGTCTGGTGCTTCCTATTTACAGCGTTCGCCTGTATCTTAGGAATGGTTCCTAAGACATCCTATGCTAGCAACCCTAGCAGTTGGCTCTTTCAACTAACTTTAAACATTCTTACACCAATTATCTTTGTTGCTTTGGGCATGATTCTCCCTATGATTGCCCGCCGACATCACGTAGATGCTTAATATTGAGAATTCAAGTAGTTACGTCGTACCATTGATTATTTTGATATTAAAAATCTTCATTAACAAGTTCATTGATGACTGCATCACGTCCATCAGTGGACTTTTTATCTGGCCTGAAATTCTAAAAACAATACGCGTTGTACTAGTTAATTGGTCATGATTAGAAGATCGACATCTAAGATCAAAGACATCCAGCTTGAACTCGCTGGAAAAAGTTCAGATAGTATAAGCTTGCTCGATCAGTATGTTCCCGACGACTTACAGGCATGTCTACTACTTATCGGAACGTGGTGGACACGAATTTGAACCAAATCAAATACTAGCCTTCCATGCCTCAAGGCGATACTGTCATAACGTGTTCGGACTCCAGTCATAATCTGAACATGCTTGAGAGGTGTTTCTTAATCATAATTAATGCTAACCAATAATTAGCACAACGCGTAAACAATATTATCAGCCACCATTAATTTCCGGCTCACAATTTAACACTTTTAAATCATTTAGCGGTATGATGCTTATTGAATATAGTCAATCTAAGTTTACCAACCAGTCGTCCTTCAAGGAGGTCCTTATTTATGGCTACCATCGATACTTTCAACATTTTTTTAAGCGATTACGCCAACGTTTCCCGTTATCTCAATACCCGCATAAATAAATTGTTAACTACCCAACACTTAACCGCTGATACTTTTCTCATTATGCACGAAATTGGTCAAAGTCCGCAACCACTCTTATTAATGGATATTGCCCATCAGCACCACGTTTCTCGTAGTGCGATTTCACGTCAGATCAGTGTCTTGCTTAGCCATCAGTATATTTGTCAGCAGGCTAATATCAGTGACCGCCGTCAAAAGCGACTCTCCCTGACAGATGCGGGACGTCGACTAGATCAACAACTCATGGAGACTATCCACCAGTCCGTTCACCAATGGGCCTTACAATTAGGACAATCACGCGTTGACACACTACTTAGTATTCTCAATGATTTTAATGATCAAATTATCGACCATGAAATGACCACGAGTAATTAAAATTCAGTTGCCTAGTTACAACCACAATTTTTCGTTCCAAAATACCGTTGATTAGTGAAAGCACGCCTCATTTGCTTAAATCGGCTAACGATAATAGGCAACAAATTAACTTAACCAAAAGCGACGCCGTGTGAGTCTAGAGATACTAGAATCACAGGCGTCGTTATATTTTTAACTTAAACTCAATATTAATTCCCGGCAACCAGTATGACAATCACAACTAATAGCGAAAAAGATTTCACACACCGCATTAGAATGTCTAAATACGTATAGCAGCTTTTTTGCCTAAGCTCGTCATGCTATGTCAATGTTTCACTTACGTTCATTATTACGGCGCACTAGTCTTTAACACCGATACTGTTTATCATAAATCACTATCAATAATTATTTTGAAGCCGTTTAGCAGATTTGAACTGCCGACCTCTTCCTTACCATGGAAGTGCTCTACCTGCTGAGCTAAAACGGCGTTAAGCGACCCTATCCAGTATACCAAAAGCACTTCAAAATTCAAACCGTACTTATTTGCTAGTTAAGATAAAAAAAAGGAATCGAATTAACGATTCCTTAGGTTGCATGGCAACGTCCTACCCTCGCAGGGAGCGATCCCCCAACTACTCTCGGCGCTAAGAAGCTTAACTTCTGTGTTCG
>NZ_JAWHTQ010000009.1:0-177256 GCF_032681335.1 Lactiplantibacillus sp. DA1
ATTAAAATACATACAAAAATATCTGCTGCCAGTAATCAAGTTTTCACTTAATTACCAACAACAGATATTATAGAACCTGAGTTTAAAGCCTCAGCGGGATTTTTTATCGAATTCAATCTGGCTTGTATCACTAGTACTCATAAATCGTACGCAAATTCGTTTTTGACTGTTCGTTCAAAAATTGTCATTCCACCCATGTAAGAATATGCGTAACCAATCCGGACTTTCCGTCTCCGGTGTTGTCTGGGGATGCTCCGGATCGGCAATAATCGCGATACGAGCAATTGCCGTCAGCGGCACCTGTTGGATTTCAAACGTTTCGTAATTGTAAAGCGCTAAGCAGCCCACTAATTGTGCATCATCCTCATCCTTAGTCGTGGTGCTAAATAATTGAATCGGATAAATAACCTGGTCGACCATCCCTACAGTCGGCTGGTAATAGTGCATGGTCGTCAACTCATGATACGTGACTGCATGAATCAACGCCTGTAACAAGGTCTCGTTGACACCTTCCGTACTACCCGCAACTAGCTGAACATGACGCTGATAATTCGCCAGCGCATGATACGTCTGATCACCTAACGTCTGCCGCAATTTTTCTACCGTTATCGCTGTCACACTTGGTTCTAGGCGTTGACCACCCTGATAATTTGGTAATGCGGAGACTAACAAGGCTGCCAACTCTTGCTGCGTAAACGTCGCGTTGGTGCGACTAGGTGTTACTGGATGGTAAGGAACTAGCGGTTGTGAGGAGAAGTGCAATGCTAATTTCAGTGCTGGTTGTACGCGCGGATCACCAAACGGCGCCCAGCTGACCATGAAGCCGGCCTGCATATGTGCACTAACCTGGCCAACCCGGTAAATAACCGCGGGTTGCGCGGCATCATCGACCAAGTTATCATTCAGCCCCGTCTTGGTTTGAGCACTGATACCAACCACATAAAAGCTACTAGCGTTCGTTAAGACCGCTGCTGAAATGTGTTCATTTTGCCACCGCTGAACCACGTCGGCCTTCGCCGTCACTTGACAAGTAATGAGGCTGTCCGGCGGCACTTGTGACCAATCAGGCGTTAATAGATAACGTTTGGTGACGTGTAATTCATCAGTGGGCGTCAACCATGGCGATAACGGAACCTGCTGATACTTAATCGGGTGACCATTGCACATCATGACAATTGTTCCTAACGGTGTCTGTAACGAATGCGTTGGCACCGCCCCTAAATTTGCCCTCGGCTTAGTTAATCGTTGGCGAATTTGTAACGCCTCAATCGGACTCGGGACTGCAGTAGTCCGCCATAGCATCAATTCAAGATGCTGTTTTTGCTGATCCAATACCGTCACGATGCCATACAATCGTTGCCCCTGATCCATCAGTGCCGCGTACGGCTGGTTCTGATACCGGGCAATGTAGCCTAACTTAGCATGTTGCAACGTCCACACCGAGATCGCATTATCATCGTATTGATTGCCACTTTCTCGCTGGAGCAACACCGCCATACCCACTCTGAGCGTCGTTAACGTTGCCACAATATCATCGACATACCGTTCGCCAACGACCGTGACTGTAGCCAATGCGACGGCTGCATCGCCTGTTGAATTTTGTTCAGTTACTTGAACAACTGTGGTCACTGGAATTATTTCAATGTCAGCTGTTTCTGGCTCGTGGGCGCGAACTAACAGTTCTTGCCCCTGATTAATCACAGCGATAACCCGATAGGTCTGCTTCTTCAACGTCATTACGCTCATGCCAGCTTCAATTTGTTCCATAGCGGTCACCCCCTTAGCAATAACTTTATTCCATTATACGAAAGCGTTACCAGTATTAACAGCTTTACGAATTGTTTTACACGTCAGCTTACAATATCTTGGATTAGTTATCGTTGCCATCACCATTTCAGATGTTTCACGTGAAACATTAATTAGTTTTGCGGCCGCACATTAAAAACGTGGTTATCCTACAATTCAGAATAACCACGCCCTATTTTATCAACTTGCTAGTCAATGCTATCTACGCCACACAAGCCCGCACAAACGCCGCAAACAACCGCGCCTGCATGGAGTTTACCTGTTGCATCATTTCCGGATGCCACTGGACACCCAACTGTAGACCACCAGCTGTCGCCTCAATTGCTTCAACAACCTGATCCGCACTTTGGGCCACCACCTGAAAGCCCGTTGCCACCTGTTTCACGGCCTGATGATGAAATGAATTGACCGTGATTGCGTCACTAGTGGTGCCTAAATATTCAGCTAAGGTCGTACCTGGTACGACCTCCACGTGATGCATGCCGTAAGCGGCCAATTGTCCTTGCATGTGTTTTAAGGTACCCTGACCAGCTGGCAGTTCACTCATATCCTGATAAAGATTGCCACCATAGCACACGTTTAAGATTTGTAAGCCCCGACAGATACCGAGCACCGGTTTACCAACGGCGTGGGTGGCACGAATCAGCGCAATTTCATACTGATCCCGTTCCGGATCTACCCCACCCAATTTAGGCTGGGGTTCCTCCCCATACGTCAATGGCGCCACATCTGCACCACCACAAAGTAGTAGACCATCGATCATTCCAACGTACTGTTCAATCGTCGTTGCGTCGGTCGTTACCGGTAATACCAATGGCACGCCGCCATTATTCGTTACTGATTTTAAATAATCACGATTCACATAATCACGGACCCGCCCTGGGAACATCTGGCTGTTCACTGTCACAACGCCTGGTGCGATTCCAATTATCGGTTTAACCATTCTGTCGCCCTCTCTCAAAAAAATCCCACGGTAACATGCGTATTACCAATGGGATTATCATTTACTTTTTACATCTAATTGTCAATGACTAAGCTCGCGATATTCGAGCTCGGTTGGTTTGACGATAATTCCCGTCAACCAGACGGCGATGCTCAGCCCAACCAATACTAATAGCGTCGTGCCACCAATGAAATCAATGGCCTGTAACTGATAATAGGCGACAATCCCCACAATCCACCAGCAAAAGTTCAACCAGTATGGTAACGTAGCGTGCCGCACAAAGTACGTGACGAAGATAATAGCATATAGCGGTGTGAAGACCGAACCAATCAAATACAGGAAGTTCTGATAATACGTCATGGCAACCGTCAGCGCAATCAATAGCCCAACTACCGTCACACCAACGGCTAATCGATTAACATGGCGGCTACCGGTCAGATTAGCCAAACTCGTGGCGGCCGAATAAGTATCTAAAAATGTCGTCGTCACCGTTGAGAAAACGATAATCAGCAATGCAACCAATCCTAAACCGGACCGCGTCAGCAATGCCGTGATATCAGTTTGCCCTGTCCGTAACACAACTAATAGCCCCGTCACAAACATCACTAAACTGCCTAACATATAGCCACCCGCGCTGACTAGTGCGACTGGTAAAGGACGATCAACACGCTGGGTATAATCACCAATTAGTGGCAACCATGAGAGTGCCATCGTAACGTTCAATTCCACTGCTTGCCCAAACGTCATACTAGTCGTTGATACCGACTGACTAGTTGTCGGTGCCATAAATACCATTACGAGCATTAACACCGTCCCGAGCACCAACAAGCCCACAACGGCATTGTTGATTTTGAACAGTAACTGACTACCCATGAGCAACCACGCAATAATCAAAATCGCCACGATGGTTGCCATTAATAGCGGACTTCGAAAGCCAAATAGCTTTCCACTAATACTGTTCATGGCTAACTGAGCATTGACGATCATCACCGCCGTCCAGCCAACGAGTTGCAAGGCGTTGAGTCCTGACGCTAGTAACACCCCGCCGCGACCAAAAGCCAGTTGAGCTGACGCTAGCGCGGACTGGTGCAATTTAGCCCCCAAATAGCCGGCTGGAACCAAGAACAGGCCACAGCCGATCAAGTGCCCCAATACAATCGCAGCCAATCCGCGTGTCAGCCCCAGTGGTGCCATCAGCGTACCTGTTAGGATTTCAGCAATTGAGATAGCCGCACCGAGCCACAGTAAAAATTGGCTCCGAAAAATCCCGTCATGTTTCATCAGTGCACCTCCGTAGCCGTGAGCATCGCCTTGACCGTGGCGGCCATATCGGGACTACGCGTTAACATTGAGATCACCGCAGCGCCAGCCGCACCAGTAGCCGCAATAACTGGCAGTTGCGCGACAGTAATTCCGCCAATGGCGACAACGGGACAGGATGCAGTCATGACTAATTGTCGCAACCCCGTCAGACCGACTACTGGATCCGCATCGGCCTTAGATGTCGTTGGAAAGATGGGACCACTACCAAGGTAGGCAATGCCTTTCAATTGGTTAGCAGTCTGCACTTCAGCTAAGGTTGAACAAGACAAACCGACAAACATTTGATTAGCGACCCGTTGAATAACTTGTGTCACCCGGTCGTCCTTTTGACCAACGTGGACCCCATCTGCTTGCAGTGCGAGTGCCAGCTCGACATCATCATCGACGATAAAGGGAACGTGCGCTTGCGCACAGCGTTCCCGCAATTGCTGCCCCAATGCAAAACGCTCAGCCGTAGTCAACTGGCTATTACCTTTATCTCGGTATTGGAATGCCGTGATGCCTGCATCCAAGGCCGTTTGGACGACCACATTTAGATCCTGTCCCGGCACGTCTTGTGTCCCGCACACAAAATAAGCACGTAATTGTGTGGGTTCAAATTTAAGCGTCATGAACGATCACCTGCTCACTTGGGGTTGCCCAATGATTCAACGGGCCATGACCATGCCCGACCTGGATACCATCCTGAATCGTCCCAGCAACGTACGCCTTAGCCGTTTTAATGGCCGCAGCCATTGACCGTCCTTTTGCTAATTCGGCGGTAATACATGCCGATAGAGTATCTCCCGTGCCGTGGGTCCGCACCGTATCAATCCGTGGAGCCGAAAGCCAAAAGGCGGTCCCGTCAGCCAACAATACGAAGTCATTAGCTAAATCAGGATTATCACCATGACCACCTTTAATAATGACATTGTCAGCACCTAACCCCTGTAGCGCATGTCCAGCTGTAACCATCGCTTGATTACTAGTGATTGCCTGACCGGTTAATCGTTCTGCTTCCGGCAAATTCGGCGTCACAACAGTCGCTAACGGGAGCAGTTCGTCGCGAACCGTTTTAATCGCATCCGCGGCTAATAACGCCGCCCCGCCTTTCGCAATCATGACTGGATCAACTGTTAGCGGCCCAAAATCAACTCGTTTCAAGTTCTCAACAACGGCATGGACGTGTTCAGCATCCGCAAGCATCCCCGTTTTGCAAGCGCGAATGTCTAAGTCAGCTGCTAACGAAGCAAATTGTTCGTCAATGAGCTTCGTTGGCATTGCCATAAAATCTTGGACTCCCAATGTATTTTGAGCTGTCACGGCAACGACTACCGCGGTACCAAAAACGTGACGCGCCTGCATCGTTTTTAAATCGGCCATGACACCGGCACCGCCGCCACTGTCCGTACCAGCAATCGTTGCCACTTGTGGAAATTCATTCATTAAATCTCGCGCTCCTTCATTATATTTAATCAACTTTAGCAATTGTTTGAATTTCTGACACTGTCACTAAGCTCAACCGGTCAATCAAATCAGTGGCAAATGTGGCGGGACGATCGGCCGTCAGCTGACTGGCGACCAGTTCCCCCGCCCCCGCTAAGACTAAGCAAGCCACTTGCGCCGCCTGGTAAATATCGGTTGGACTAACGGCTGTAAAAGCCGCGACGATACTAGAAAGTAAATCGCCCGAGCCCACGTGACGTTGGAAGAGCGGGGTACCATTAGCGACTTTAGCCACGTGCTGACCATCCGTAATAACATCAGTAGGTCCCGACAATATGACACAGCATTGGAATTGCTGTGCACAAGCTTGAGCAATTTCAACCAGGTCGCCCTGACCGCTCCCCGCATCAATGCCCTTCGCTTGCCAATCCATGCCAGCCAATGCCGCAATTTCACCAGCATTGCCCCGAATAACATCGACTTGAAAATCAGATAGTAATGCTAGCGCGACTTCTTTTCGATAAGGGACCGCCCCGACGGCCACCGGATCAAGAACGACTGGCTTATGATACTGATTAGCAAGCTTACCAACCACTCGCATTTGATCAATCTGGGTGGTGGTCAAGGTTCCTAAATTAATGCAAACTGCCCCGGCAATTTGGACCATCGTCTCCGCTTCTTGGACTTCAGCTGACATAATTGGCGAGGCCCCTAACGCGTTTAGCCCATTGGCAACGTCTTGAACCGTAACAAAATTGGCAATGTTAAAAACAATCGGATTGTGATCCCGTAAAGTATTCAATAATTGTAATTCCATAGCAATTCTCCTCCTCATTGACCGTCACGCCAATTAAAAACGGCCACCAATCAACATGCATTGATCCAGTGGCCGCTAACATTAGCTGTGACACTTTCCTACGCAAGTTTGAGCTTACAGGTTCAAAGGGATCGGTACTTACAGCACCATCTCAGCCCATTTTTGGACACCCCTAGTGTTTAAAAATATTCAATTACTAGCCTTAGTCTAACGATTGTAACCGCTAACGTCAACCTTTCCGTTAGCCGAATCACCCTCATTGCTGCTTAATTAATTAGGCATTAAAGTTTAAATTCACCGCCACAACCGGTTATAATAAAAAGCAAATATGTCTTTAAGGAAAGAGTGATTGAAGATGCAAGCACTGGTTGTGCCAGATCCATCCGCTCAAACTATAGAACAGCTGCAATGGCAAGAACGGCCCATGCCCAACCTCGGGCCAACTGAGGTGTTGATCAAGACCCAAGCAGTCGGGCTCAATCCGGTAGATTTTAAATTAGTTGCGGCGGGTAACGCCGCCTGGCAATATCCACACACACTAGGACTAGACACAGCTGGAATCGTGGAGGCGGTTGGCGCTGAGGTCACTAATTTTCGGCCTGGCGAACGAGTTTGTGGGCACGCTAATCTCGCCAATAATGGGACGTTTGCCGAATACGTGAGTTTACCAGCAGCCGTGCTAGCTAAGATTCCAACGACTATGAGCTTTGAAACAGCCGCCGCTAGTCTCTGCGCTGGATTGACGGCTTATCAGGCCCTCCTACGCAAAGCCAATTTAAATGCCGCGCAAACTGTGCTGATTCATGCAGGTGCAGGCGGTGTAGGCAGTATGGCGATTCAACTCGCGAAAGCTGCTGGTAAGACTGTCTTTACAACTGTTTCACAACACAAGCAAGCCTTCGTGGCACCACTGCATCCCGATGCCCAAATCGATTATCATCATGAAGATGTGACCACACGCATTCAAGACCTAACGCAGCAGCACGGTGTTGATCTGATCATTAATACCATTGGTCATGCTGATGCGGACCTACCGCGCTTAGCTTACAACGGCCAGCTTGTCTGTGTATTAGCAACTCCGGACCACTTTCTAAGTAATCAAGTGGTAACTATCAGTAAATTGGACCTCGGTGGCGCCCACCGTAGCGGTAACCCAGCGCAAGTTGCCGATCTTGGGCAAATGACCGCTGCCTTATTAGCTTTGGTCCAAGCTGGCAAGGTCGACCCACTAATTACTCAGGTCTTGCACCGTGACCAACTTGTAACTGGTTTGCAACAACTACAAGCTGGTCAAGTCGTTGGCAAACTCGTCGTGACTTTTGACGCCTGTTGATCTAAAAATGAAGATACGAAAAACGCAGTTCAAGGGCGGCCTTGAACTGCGTTTTTGGGGTGTCTGGTGATAACCGCAACGTGTGCGTATCGGCTGGGGTTACGACTACCATCGGATGGGCGGATGAGTCATGATCACCGCCGCTCAGTCGCCCATCGCCGATTAATCCCGACACCACTATCACTAATTTGATTAGACCTAGGCAAAAGTGGCCAATTGTGCCTTGGTCAACGTATCATTCATCCGACCACTACGGAAGCCGCCTAAGTCAAGGGTAACGTAGCGGAATCCAAGTGATTGTAATTGACGGTTAACGCGGTCGTTAAAGACTAAGAAATCACCAATCCGTGCTTCTGGTAATTCGATCCGCGCAATATCATCGTGGAAGCGAACCCGGACCGTTGGAAAACCTAAACTACGCAAATATTTTTCGGCGGCCATCACTTGAGCAATATTGTCATGTGTCAACGTCGTCCCGTATGGGAACCGTGAAGATACAGAGCATGACGCCACTTTATTCCAGTTCATCAAACCGAGTTCTTGTGCCAAGGCCCGAACGTCAGTCTTGAAGAAATCAGCTTCTTGTAACAAGCTCCGGGCCCCCGCTTCACTACGGGCCTTCAAACCAGGACGATAATCATTTTCATCATTCTTGATCATACCGTCTAAGACAGCGGCACTACCGTTATTAGCCGCAATGTCATTCAACCGGCTGTAGAACATCTTCTTCGCATAGTACCAGCTATCAGGCGTGTTGTTCTTGATGTGGTCATCGCTCAAGTAGTCTAGCGTAGTTCCTTGAACGTTAGCACCTAGTTCTTCGGCTAAACTCATCGCTTTATCGAATTCTTCATCCGTAAATAATTCAGAGTTCGCAACCACAGCGGTCACATTGTCACGGCCTAAAACATCGAGGGCCATCTTCAAAACTAAGGTACTGTCGATCCCACCAGAAAAGGCCACGGTGACCCGTTGTAAATCCTTTAATGCTGCTACTAACGTTGCTTTTTTTGTTGCTAATGTTGCCATAATAAAACCCTTCTTCTATTTAATTTAATTAATTCCAAAAAAGCCATGCATAAACCAAGCGGCAATTGCTGCCCCGACAAAGGGCGCAATTCCTGGCACAATGATACCGTATTGCCAATCACTATCGGCTTTATTGGCAATTGGTAAGATGGCGTGGGCAATCCGGGGCCCCATATCTCGAGCTAAGTTCATTGCGAACCCAGTTGGACCACCAAGTCCCATCCCAATGGCCCATACAAGTAGGCCAACGCCAATTGGCACGATTCCCGGCGTTTTAATCTCAGAAATCGCTAAAATACCCGAAATAAAAATAAATGTATCAAATAATTCCACAAAGAAATTCCGCGGTAAGTTACGAACGGCTGGTGCCGTACAGAATAAGTTCCGAATTGTAATGGGTGAAATCTCATCTGTTGAGGCTTTAAAATGATCAGCATACATGATCCAAACGATCACTGAGCCCACGACCCCACCAAGCACTTCCGCAACGGAATACGGAATAAATAAAGACCATGCGATATTTCCTAATAGACACTGCGCCAAAACCATTGCCGGGTTAATGCAAACATTGCCAAAAATGAATAAGGCAACGCTAATCCCAAAACCCCAAGTTGTAATGGCAAAAATATGACCGGAACCCCGATACTTGGTTCCCTTTAATACGGAACTACAATGAACACCCACCCCAAAAATAATCATTAGGGCTGTGCCCATAAATTCAGCAATCAACTGATGTACCAAAAAATTACGCCTCCTCATCTAATTGATCTACCGCCACTAAGGCTGCCTGGTAGACCGTTCTAAACGGAATATGAAATTGCTGCGCCAGCTGGGCACAATCCGCATATTCCGGCATCTTCTTCTCAATATCTTGATATGTCGCCACTTTAACTTGAACATCACCGTACGGCGTTGCGACCGTTAGGAAGTGCCGTTGCATAATAGTACGTTGCCACGTCTGGTAACGTACACCAATCGTCGTCGTTTCTTGTAAAATCAACTTAGTCAGCAAGTCCTTATCGTTAACGTTTCCCAAAACCGTTAACTTGGTCGCCGGCCGATCTTTCTTCATCTGAATGGGCGTGAAGAACACATCGTATGCGCCCGCCGTTAATAACTGGTTCATCACGTACCCCAGTCCTTCACCCGTCTGATCATCCAGATTAGCCTCAATCATTAAGACAGCATCGGCCGTCCGGTTAACGATTTGCTGACTTAGTTTTTTTTTTCGAATAATACGGCTCGCAGTGCATTGAAACCACCCGTGTCCCGTTTACCAAACCCATAACCAACTTTAGTTGGCACGGCATTTTCCGGTAACGGTCCGAATTCACGTACGAGCGTCTTGACCAAGCCCATCCCAGTGGGGGTAATCAATTCAGTATGCACATCCAACCGTTGTTGAATCGGAATGGCACTACCAACTCGCATCTGCATCACGGCCGGTACGGGAACTGGCATCTGACCATGGGCAACGTTAATAAAACCACTGCCATCGCTTAACGGGGAAGCCATGATGGTATCAATCTGCATCAATTCCAACCCAATACAGCAACCCACAATATCAACAATCGAATCCAACGCACCCACTTCATGGAAATGAACTTCAGCTAGTGGCATGTGATGAACCGTTGCTTCCGCTTGCGCAATTTCCATAAAGATCGCTTTCGCGTGGTGTTTCACGGTATCTGATAAGTCACTGCCGTCAATTAACGCCTCAATATCAGCTAAATGACGCGCTTCATGATCATGATGATGCCCAGCTTCATGCTGATGATGGTGATGTTCCACAAAACCATGGTCCTTACCACCCGCAACCTGAACATCAAAGCTCGTGCCATAGATGCTACTCTGGGCTTCCCGTTGCTGCGTTAATTCATAACCGTGCACGTGTAACTTAGCCAATTCGGTTTTTAATTGCTCAAAATCAAGTCCTAAATCGAGTAACGCGCCCAGAAACATATCACCACTAATCCCCGAAAAAGCGTCTAAATAAAGTGTTTGCATTTATCTTCTCCTTGTTCAGTTAACTGAATCTTACATTTGATTGATCATACTAGCTGAGTAGGCGGCACCAAAGCCATTATCAATGTTGACAACGGTAATCCCCGACGCACAGCTATTGAGCATGGTCAATAGCGCGGTCATACCTTGAAAACTAGTACCATAACCAACGCTTGTCGGCACGGCAATCACGGGCTTATCAACTAGTCCACCAACGACACTGGCCAGCGCACCTTCCATGCCCGCGATCACAATGACCACCCGGGCACCACGAATCACATCCAACTTGGCAAACAGTCGGTGGATTCCCGCAACACCCACGTCATAGACTCGTTCAACACGATTGCCAAAAGTTTCCGCGGTTACTGCTGCTTCTTCAGCGACCGGTTGATCGGAGGTCCCCGCCGTTACCACGGCAATGTACCCTGGTGTTTTCGGTGCCGGTTGTTCTCCGACCGTCATACACTGTGCAGTGGCATGATAAACAGCCGTTGGTAACGCCGGTTGGAGTGCCGCGAATTTTTCCGCGGATAACCGGGTCGTTAAAATCGGTAACGTCTGTTGGGACAAAGCTTGCACGATACCCACAATTTGAGTTGCCGTCTTACCAGCACCGTAGATGACCTCAGGGAAGCCATTGCGGCGTTGACGATCTAAATCGACATTGGCAAAACCTAATGCCGCTGTTTTGCCCGCTTCTAACTGTTGGGCAGCCACCGTCGGACTTAATTGCCCTGCCGCCACTTGTTGTAATATTTCTGCTGTGGTTGCCATACTACTTCACAATAACGCCTAAACCATCAGGAATAACCGTCACTTTAGCGGCTTGACCCTCGCGCGCATAGGCTTTTTCCATGGCTTCATCTAACGTCTTGGCCAGTTCCATATGCATATTCGTAATCAAATCAGGATCAACGAGGTCTGACACAAAAATCACGTGATGATGAACTAAGATTCGAGCAAAGATTTGGGCCGTCCATTGGTCAGGAATAGTTTTAAGCCGTGGCGTGTTGATTGCTTGGTCCAGGAATTCCTTAGGATCATCAACGTCAGCTAAGTTGTGATAAAACCCTTCGCCACCGTGACCATCACGAGCACCGGCAACCATAATAATCGTGCCGCCTTCTTTGTTGGTTGCTTCAGCAGCGGTCATTCCTTTGACGGCCTGATAAATATTTTGATCAAGCGGATAACCACCATTCGTCGAAATCGCAATGTCACAATCAATGGCTGGTACACTAGAAAGTTCTTTGACAAAGTCACAGCCCACTTTATGGGCGGCTTCCATGTCACCGGCAAATGACCCAATGATTTTTTTATCTTCGTCTAAAACAACATTGATAATAAAGGCAAGTTTAGCGGTCCGAGCAGCGTACACCATATCCTTATGAATCGGATTATGCATTAAATTACCGGTCCGGGCCTTCGGTGAGTTAATAAATTCGCCGGAATGGTTCGCCATAATCGTCTTGTATGAAGCAATCCCAGGTAAAACGGACTTCCGACCACCTGAAAAGCCAGCAAAGAAATGTGATTCGATAAAGCCTTCGGAGATTAGCAAATCTGCTTCAGCAGCGACCTTATTAATAATGCAATCGCCGCCAGATGGTAATTGGCCAATCTTGACCATACTACTGTCATCGGTTGAGACATGCATCACGATTTCTTCGTTATTGACGATGTCTTCACCATACTTATTCACCAATTCTTCGTGGGTTGATGGCCGATGAAAACCAGTAGCTACGAGGATCCGAATCCGTGCATCGGGCGCCACTGACCGTAACCGCCGCAATAGGATCGGGGTGATAATATGTGAAGGAACTGGGCGCGTGTGATCGGAACTAATAATCACAATATTGTGCTTCCCACGAGCAAGTTCCTCCAGCTTATCGGAGCCGATTGGATTATCCAGCGACTTCTCGACCGTCTCCTGTTCTGATAATTTGTTATGATATGTTGCAGCTTGCGACACTAACTTACCGGCGTAATTTTCATCATTAATCTGAGCCGTAATTGTGCGCTTGTCATATGGTAAATCAATTGTAACCATGACTTTTAGCCATCCTCTTTCTCTAAAAACTAATTTTTACATGCACGTTTTGTTATACTAGAAGACGGATAACTTGTCCGTTACATTTTAAGTTTTCAAAAATAGTTAACAAATGTATACTTTAAATGCGATTGTCACAATCATGAAAACCGCTATGCTTAAGTAGCGTTACCGTCGTGATTACCGTTGAGAATCGTTATTTTTACCACCCTCAACCTTAAAATTATTCACGAAAGAACTGAAAAACTAAGATGGTATTAACTGATATTGAATATTTACTAAGTTATTTGGAAGCCCATCACGTGCCGACAATCAAAAAAAAGCGGCATACTTACCTGACCTACCATGGTTTAGCCGAACACTATACGTACGTCTTAAAGGACGGCATCATCAAAAACAGCATTATTTTACAAGACGGTCGCGAATATAATTTATCTTATATTGCCAAGCCCGACGTGATCTCCCTGCTGCGTGATGAAGTTTCTCGTTCTACGGACCAACCGTTTAACGTCCGTATTGAGTCCGAATACGCCACTTTCTATCAAGTCAACCGGGTCGCTTTTTGGAAGTACGTCAACAGCACGCCTGAACTGCAAAACTACGTTAAAAATTATTACCGTAAAAAGTTGTCCGAAAACATTCTTCGACTGCAACGGATGGTCATGAACGGTAAAAAGGGGGCCATTTGTGCCTTTATTTATAGTCTTGTTGATTTGTTCGGACGAAAAGTTAACGAAGGGATTCTGATTGACTTTGTGGTTACCAATGACGACATTGCTGGTTTCTGTGGCATCAGTTCCCGAAGTAGTGTCAACCGGATGCTCAAAGAGCTACGAACAGATGGTGTCATTACGGTCAAAAATCACAAATTTATTATTCAAGATGTTAGTTACCTCTTAGATCAAATTGCAAATTAGTGAGGTGCTCATCCGTGCATATTCCGGATAATTATTTAAGTCCCGCAACTTGCGGAACGTTGGTCACCGCGATGGCTCCCGTCTGGACCGTCGCCGTTTTAAAAGTTAAAGTTCAAATCAAAAAACATCATGAAACCCTGCCAATGCTCGGCATCGCCGCTTCATTGGCTTTTTTAATTATGATGTTCAACTTGCCAATTCCGGGTGGGACCACGGCTCACGCTGTCGGGGGAACCCTGTTAGCTGTCTTGATTGGCCCATGGGCGGCGTGTCTTGCGCTGACCGTGACGTTACTACTACAAGCCTTATTATTCGGTGATGGCGGTATCCTAGCCTTTGGCGCTAACGCGTTGAATATGGCGGTCATTATGCCGTTTGTCGGCTACGCCTGCTATCGCCTAGGTCAAAAATGGCACCATGAAAAGTTGGGGCTCGCAATTGGTGCTTACTTAGGCATTAATATGGCGGCGCTAGTTGCTGGTATCGAGCTCGGGTTACAACCCATACTGGCTCATACGGCAAGTGGTGCGCCGCTCTACTGCCCATATGGCCTCAACATTACGGTACCCGCAATGTTGACCGCTCACTTATTAGTCGCCGGTTGGGTTGAAGTTGCTTTCACGCTACTCGTCTTTCAATTTGTAAAACGGGTCGCACCAACTAACCTCTATCAGACGCCCACTCGGCGCAATCAGCGGCCGTGGATTGCACTGCTACTCGGGTTAGCGGTGTTATCACCATTAGGCTTGTTGGCTAGCAATACGGCTTGGGGCGAATGGAGCCCCCAAGAATTACAGCAACGGCTAGCGCAACAACATATCAGCACTCACGCGCCTCAAGGAATGGTCCACGGGTTCCATTTTCAGGCCCTGTTCAGTGATTACGCCATCGCGGGCTTACCGGTTAGTGTGGGTTATATTTTATCGGCCATTACCGCTGTTTTGATTTTCTTACTTTTGATTCGAGGTCTTCAACATGAAACCGACACGTCCCAACACTGATATTCCAGCTTGGCTGCAAACTACGACCACCACGCCAACACCTGCTATTAAAGCGAAATTTTGGCAACGTAATCAGCGTCACCTACGCCAATTACTCAGTCGACTAGCACAGCCAGCGCCAGTCACGGCAACGTCTCATTGGCGCGTTGCACCGCAATTCAAATTAATTCAGCTCCTGTTGCTCGTCATTTTAATTGCTTTAAGTAATAATCTCATTCTGTTATGGGGCCTAGCACTATTAGTTGGGTGCCAATTATTATGGTTACCTCCACGCCAACTGCGCCGTTTTATGGGAAGCTGGCTAATCAGTGTTGGGATGGCCATGCTGTTCGTATTACCGAGCTACTGGTTAGCCGGTCCCACCACGCTATTATTCTTTGGCCTTAAAACCAGTCTAATGCTGGCAAACACTCAATATTACCGTCTAACCACGCCGTTTCAAGATTTATTGGCTGGCTTGAAGGCACTCCATTGCCCTGATCTATTAATTATGACTTTGGCCATTGCCATCACGTACTTACGAATGCTCGGCCAACATCTATTGCTGACGATGGAAGCCCTAGAATTGCGGACGGTCGCCCCAACGGCTCATCCATACCGTTTAATCGGCGCATTATTTGGTAATTTATATCTTAAAAGTTACACTTATGCGCTAGAACTATACGCTGCCATGGAAGCACGCGGGTTCAATGGTCATTACGCGCGCTCAACCGGGCGTCGTACCCATTGGCGCGATTATCTTGCCCTGAGCCCAGCGATTATTGTCTGGATATTATTTATTTTTTGGAGGCATTAACGTGGTATTGATTAAATTGGTGAATATTTGCTATGATTATCCTGACACGTGTGGCTTGAAGAACCTCAGCTTAACGGTCAACTCAGGTGACTTTGTCTGCCTAATGGGACCCAATGGATCTGGTAAATCGACCCTTTTACGACTATTGAGTGGATTAGCTAGTCCAACTAGTGGCACTTATCAGTTTCACGATCGGCCGATTACGACCACTTATCTCGCTGATGCCCAAAATCGACAACAACTTCATCAGCGGATCGGCATGGTCTTTCAAAATACTGATGTTCAACTATTCAACACGTCCGTCACTGAGGAAGTCGCTTTCGGTCCCCGACAACTCGGTTTATCAGCAGCCATGGTTGCGCAACGCGTCGCCGACTGCTTACAATTAACGGACTGTGCTAACTTAGCAGACCGGGTCCCTTACCAACTTTCAGGTGGCGAAAAGAAGCGCGTGGCACTAGCCAGTGTTCTCGCTTTGAACCCTGAAGTTTTATTGTTAGATGAACCGCTGAACGGCTTAACAATTGCCGCTCAGCAGCAAATGCTAACCCTACTGCAACGGCTACAAGCTGCTGGCAAAACTATCATCATGGCAAGCCATAACTACCAGCAAGTCCAAGCCGTTGGTGAACGTTTCATTATCTTTAACAGTACCCACCAAGTCGACGCTGACCTAACGCGCGCTGATCTTGATCAGCAACCCGCTCGGCAAGCGCAATTGATGACTTTATAATTAAGAGGAGTTGAGAAGAGATGCTTAATCCAAATACTGAGATCCATCGTGGTTGGAACCGGCGCGTTGTGACCGGTAAGACTTTAGCTGAATGTGATGAACGTTTAGTGAAGTATTTAAACGACCAAGATTATGGTTCTGGTGAATTCGTTGTTTTACACGAAAATGACGGTAGCAACGAAAACACTGGCTATGATTTACCTGATGGCGATAACTGCTACATTAGTTTCTTGATTTATAACAGCCGACTTTAAGTTGGTGGTGACAAAAATGCTTACTGGTGGATGATCGCCAGTAAGCATTTTTTGTTAAACTCACAAACTATTCTGATTTTAAGCCCAACTCGGCTAACATTATGCGTGCAAACGCCACTAAGACTGATCGTGGCCATCGTATATCCTGTTCGTCCTGTTGGCCGGCATAGGCTGCTAACGCCTGCCTGATCAATGGATGCCACTGTGATGGCAACTGCTGTAACCCCCATTCACCCCCGGCCTGCTTAGAAATAATTAACTGATCTTGCTGGTAAGCGCGAACTCGACAAAGGTTTAATACCCGTATACATTGGTAACTGAACGATCGCCGTTTCAGCATTCGCGATATCAGACTTGATACTGTCCCAGTAGGCCGCCACAGGGACGGAGCCAAAGACCGTTGTAATGGCTGGTCCAAGCAAAACTTGTCCCGCTGCTTGGAGAATCGTTAAGTGAGCAGCAAGATCAGGATCAGTGCCGTGCATCGCCTTTAGGTAGGCCAGCGGTGCCCGTTGATAATCCTCATAATGATATTTTGAAAAATGAAAATCAAACGGGCAAGGATGCACAAAATGCTGGGTTGCACTCAGTAACAGCACGTGAAACTCCAATCCCTTGTGTGGCGCTAATGGCCACAATTGCGTTATGGTAGCTGTCATTAACTGCTGTTTTTCAGCTAATGTTAACGGACGCCGAACAACGATCAGATAGTCTAAATCGCTCACCTGTTCGTTATATGAGCCTAAAACATAGGATCCATGCAGGTAAATACCAACTAGATTGTTTTTTACAATTGCGGTGACCGTTTGTTGGATTGCTTGTAAGAGTTGTTGGGTTCGGTACATGGAAAGCCTTCTTCCCTAGTTGAGACTATTGGTCCAGCAACAAAAATTTATCGAACTACATTTCCGGTCAGTTGTTCCACGTGAAACATCCTACTTCAAATATACACGAGTCAATGCCTCATTTAACCTTTGATTATGTTCCTGAGCTATCCGAATCGTCTGTAAGACTTGTTGTTCGTCGCTCACTGATTGAGTTAATGCCACCCACGTGTCAATGTTAGCTTGGTACGTATCATCACTCAAATGAGTAGGTAAGACCGTTGAAAGTTGCGGCATTGGTTGATCAATCCGCTGTAACGTTAATCCAAGTTGGTTAATAACTTTAATTAGCGATACTAGCGGTGCTTGTAGCGGTTCAGCTAGCGTATCGCTCAATTGCCGAAAGCCCACACTATCACCTAGTGCCCAGTTGCCACTAAAACTAGCTGAATCGACTGCATCATCCGTCCGGCGATAAGTGACATATCGGACCGGCATTGGGCCCTGAACTAATAATCCCGGCATCGTTTCCAAGTTCGTATTAATCGCTTCTAAACTCAATTCCCGAAAATCATGACCAGCTAATTCATAACGACCACCGACCAGTTGATAATCAACCAGACCCATTGCTTTAACCAACCCCGCTTGAATTTTAAAACCATCATAAGCTACTTTAAGGGCGTCGAACACGTCAATCGCCTGTGTATCCGTTCGAAAACCAAAGTTAGGCCCCGCCCCTTCTGGATAAACAAGATTGCATTGATACTGAAACGACATCCCAATCACGCCTAAATCTTGATTAGCCTGTTTAGCTTCATCACTAAACTCACCGAAATAACCAGCAACCACTCTAAAACTCATGATTAATCCTCCTCAACTTTATTAAGCATCTCATCGAATCCGTTTTCATCGTTGATGTCATTATAATTTTTATTACCACACAATGAAAGCAATTAATGCGTACGAAGAGAATTTAAACTTGCTACTCAATATCATCTTGGCAACTCTATCAAGCTCATCTTCCCGACTAATGATCATTTTTTTATCTTGCTGAATTTAGCTGAACAATATTTTTCCAATTCTTGACAACTGATTTTCAAAAGCGGTATACTCATTTCAACAAAATATCGTCCTTATAAACCAATGAGGTGGAGATCAAGATTATCGTGCCCGCACAGAGAGTCATCGTTGCTGAGAGTATGGCCGAACGCAGGTAATTAAATGGACCACCGAGGGCTTTGCCGAAATTAACGTCAGTTGAGAGTACGGAAAGACGTGCGACATACGTCAGTTGTCAGGGAAATGTTAGTTTCCTATGGAGTAGGAGTGTACGCGTGATTTAATCACTAAATTGGCGAACACTCAATTAAGGTGGCACCGCGGTTATCAAACCGTCCTTAACACAGCATTGGCTGGATAAGGACGGTTTTTTTGACGATAAAAACGGGGTGAAATAAATGGTCACGAAACGATGGCAAAACTCATGGATCAAACTAACCAAATACAATTATACTTTTGGAGGATTTAATTATGAGTTTATCCGGAACACACAAATTAATTTTAACAATCGGCAGCGTGGCTATTATTGGCGGCATCGGGTTTACCGTCAACGCCCACTCACGTTCGACCACAACTAAACAGTCGCAAGTTATCAACTTATCAGCTGGCTCAGAAATTATGAGCTTAGATCCCGCGAAAATGACGGACAGCGTTTCTAATAGCCAAGTCACCCAAGTTGACGAGGGGCTCTATCGGCTGAACAGTCAGAGCCAACCCGTCAACGCTTTGGCTACTAAGACAACTGTCACCAATGGTGGTCATACCTACACCATTCAATTACGCCACGATGCGCGCTGGAGTAACGGTAACAAGGTGACCGCTCACGATTTTGTCTATTCATGGAGACGAACTCTTGATCCAAAAAGTAAATCTGAATTCACCTATGTCTTCACAAACATTAAAAATGCCGACGCCATTGCAGCCGGCAAGAAAAAGCCATCAACCCTTGGTGTCAAAGCTAATGGTGACTATCAATTAACAATCACGTTAAGCAAACCCGTCGCCTACTTTAAAAAGATTTTAGCTGTTTCGACCTTTTATCCGGTCAATCAAAATGCTGTTAACAAATACGGGAAGAAGTACGGGACTTCAGCCGCGACGACCGTCTACAACGGGCCATTTACGCTTACTGGCTGGACCGGGACTAATAATACGTGGACCTTAAAGAAAAATCCAGCTTATTACGATCACAAACTGGTGAAACTGCACCAAATCAATTATCAGGTTATTAAGTCCAATACGACTGCCTATAATTTATATCAATCTAATAAGTTAGATAGTGTGACACTTAATGGCGAGCAGAGTGTCCAGAATAAAAATAATCAAGAACTCAAAACACTTGCGGGTGGTCAAATCAGCTTTATTCAATACAATCACCATGACCATGTAGCAGCCAACCGTGAACTCCGCACCGCTTTATCCTTAGCGATCAATCGGTCGCAACTGACCAACAAGGTTCTAGAAAATGGTTCGCTTCCAGCCAAAAGCTTTGGTGTGCGCAATATGGCTAAGAATCCTAAAACTGGTACCGATTTTGTCAATGATGCGACCGTTGATGGTACTGTTAATTATAATCTCAACCAGGCTCGAGCCGCCTATCATAAAGCACAACGACAATTGGGTAAAAAATCGCTAACGTTAACGATTACTTGTGGTGATGATGACAACTCACATCAGGTCGCTGAATTCATCCAGGGACAATTGACCAGTCACCTCCCCGGACTAAAGGTAACAATCAAGGCAATGCCATTTACCGCAATGCTAGGTAAAGTTTCCAAGGGAGCCTTCCAGCTTAATTTAACTAGCTGGAGTATGGATTTTGCCGACCCTTCACAATCATTAACAATTTTGACTGGCGACAGCAACTCCAACATGGGCCACTATCAAAGCAAGGCTTACGACCAGGCAATGCAAGCCGCTGATGGTCCAGATGCTTTGAACGCGACCAAGCGCTATCAAGACTTAGTTCAAGCCGCTAAAACGGCGCTAACTGATCAGGCCGTGACCCCACTCTACGAAGGCCGTTCCCATCTGCTCGTTAAGTCGCACTTAAAGGGCGTCATCTATAATAATTTCAGCGGTGCCGCCAATTATCGGACCGCATATGTGAAGTAACGCCTCATAGTTGCTCCTAAAATTACCCGACCAAAAAGCGTTTCAAGACCATAGCTTAACCTAAGCCGGCCTTGAAACGCTTTTAGTATAGGAATCCAGTGTTAATTAAAAGTCAGTGTTTGCTTCTCGCCACCAACACCCGCGTCAACAAAAAGATCAGTTAGTTTTAATTCAAAAACAACGAGTGTCGATCCAATAGCATCCCAGACTTGTTGATAATTCGGAACTGTTTCTAAATATTGGGGTAGCAAGTCGGTCATCGTCTTAGTTGACCGTTGTAACTTAACGTGTTGGGCTCGTAGATATGGATTGCCCGCTGTTCCATCATTAGGAATCGTAATGAATGCAATATCCGGATTCTGGTCATAAACCTTCAAAGCGGGACTCGTCTTAACTGATGAGAAGTATAGCGTATCTGGTTGTGCTTCGTACCAGACAAAGTTAACGATTTTAACATCCGCTTCATTATTGACGGCTGTGCTGAGGGCAATCTTATTAGTTGATTGAACCACTTGTTTTAATAGTGAAATATCCATACCGACAAACTCCTTTTACTCAATTAGTATCATAATTTCATTATACCGCAATTGATAGTTTTAGAAACGTACGTTTGTCTAATGTGCTATCATATTTCTATAGCTTAGTTTTTGCTTTAAATGCTATCAACATCATTTATAAACTGAACGCTTCGAAAGTAGTGACCTTATGAAAATCATCATTGCACCTGCGAAAAAAATGATTGTCGATCAAGATGCCTTTCCAGCCCTAACTGAACCAATCTATCTTGATCAGACGCAACAACTGTTAACCCAATTACAACACCTCACCTATTCTGAGGCCAAGACTTTATGGCATTGCAGCGATAAATTGGCACAGCCAAACTATGATTGGCTTCAAAAAATTGACCTAATCCGTAATCTGACTCCCGCTATTCTCAGTTACAGCGGTATTCAGTATCATTACATGGCCCCGGACGTCTTTACCCAGCCAGCCCTTGACTATATTCAGGAAAACTTACGAATCTTGTCAGGCTTTTACGGCATTCTCCGACCGTTTGATGGTATCGTTCCTTATCGGTTAGAAATGCAAGCACGGTTGGCTGTTGGTCATACCAAGAACCTCTATGCGTTTTGGGGCGACCGCCTCTATCAGGCACTGACTCCGCGCCCAGAATCCATTATCAATCTTGCTTCTCAAGAGTATGCTAAGACCATTGCACCTTATCTGGCTCCGCATCAATCAATGATTGATATTGTCTTTGCAAGCCTTATCGACGGCAAACCCAAGACTAAAGCCACATTAGCTAAGATGGCACGTGGAGCCATGGTCCGTTTTTTGGCTGAACATCAAATCGATGATGTGACGGCCATTCGCACATTTGACCATCCCGATTATCAATTTGACGAGAAGCGCTCGACGGCCAATCGATTCGTCTTTATCTATCAACATTAAACATCATCACAGCAATCACAAAAGCGCCCGCAGAAGGCTAACTTCCACAGGCGCTTTTGTCTACTTTAAACCTTTTAATAACCATTATAGTGACAGCCAAACAAAATCAGATCACGCCGATAAACTTCTCAATCTAGCTATTCAGCAAATTATTTCCCGGGAAATGATTACGCTCATTTCTCTAATCATGGGCTGCTAGCCAGTGACGCAATCGCGTCATATAGGCCGTGGTTTCATCGATAAACGCCATGTGACGGCTACGGGGAAATAACGTCCAAGTCGCATGAGGTAACTGGTCGACCATGGTCTTAGCGACTAATGGCGTACACAAATCATCCGTTCCACTGGTGACTAAAGTTGGCATCTGCAAATACTGTAATCGGTCGGTATACTCATAATCTGCTAACGTACCAGTCGGATTATATTCATTGGGACCCCACGCTACATTATAAGCCGTGGTCCCCACCCGTTTTGATCGCCGTAGGAATTCAGGATCATCAGCAGTAATCGGGCCCGACGCATGTTGCGTCATAAAATGTTGATTAGCAGTCAGGTAGGCAGCACCTGTGAAATCCTGTAACCGTTCTGCTGTCGCAATAGCCGACTGATCCGCTGGGGACATTAACCGAATCATCCGATGCTGTTCCTGAGCCCACAGTCGGGCTGAAGACAAGGTACTGGCTAAAATTAAACTTTTAATCCCCTGTGGTCGATAGTCACAACCATAAATAATGGCTAGCATACCACCCCAGGACTGCCCTAGTAAGTGAATCTCGGGTAAGTCTAAATACGTACGTAACGCCCGCAACTCTGCCACCCACGTTGCGGCTTGCCATAATTGATCGTCATCAGGTATCGATGAACGCCCACAGCCTAATTGATCATACATGACGATTGGTCGTCCCGTTTGAACGGCCAGGTCATCAAATCCTTCAAAGTAATTATGCGTTGATCCTGGACCACCATGTAGCAAAACTAACGGTGTCTTATTTGATTGCTGATCCCCTACGATTCGATAATACGTCTGATAACCATTAAATGGCATGTATCCTTCTTGCACGTCCAAAATATCACTCACTTTCGTTACTAATTTTTTACTTGTTACGCGTTATGCTAGCCGCTATTTAGCATTAACCATGATTAAAACGTGCCAAACAGATGAATTCCTGTTCGTCAGCAATGCGCGTCCGATTCCGACCTCCGGGACTGGGTGACAATTGCTGGAACGTAAGCCGACGTCGATTTGAGCCCGTGCACAACCCGCCCAGTCTCAAATACGAGTCTTATTCTAAGCCGGAAGGAACCCACTTCCAGCTAAGAATAATTTGGCTACTGAGCATTGTCACCCAGCCCCTCCAGTCGGTAAGCCGCTCGAATGGCTGATGAACGGCCACTTAACTTGGTACAATTGGTCGCTGACTATTTTGATACTGAACCCTTTAAGTTAAATATCAGAGTGCCTTCTCCACTTTTTCGAAATATTCAATTATTACTACGGTAATTCAGAAATAGTGAGTTATCACAAGACCTTTTCAATCTGACAGTTGATTGATAAAATTAACGTTTATGAAAAACAACGACAAATTCAGCAAAAGTTGGGTATATCCTTGTCAGCCATTCGAACGCTATCCCGACTGGAAGGCGTTTCTGACAATGCCCAGTGGTGAAATTTCACTTAGCAAGCGTCCTATGCTTGGTTAGTGAAAGGCCAGTATTTGAGACGTGGGTTTTCGGCTCAAATCTGTGCCCACCACGTTCCGGCAATTGGCAGAAATGCCTGGAGGTCGGTGTAGGACGCGCACCCTAAGCAAGTTTACGCTAACTCGAACTGTTCCCAGCGAACCTAAGCTGGCTGCTTTTGAATTTAAAAAATGGCACGTTTTAATCATAATCGATGACAAATTAACTCGCACAATGCGTACTTATTCCATCCCAATATTAATGTCTACCTGAAAAAGTGAAAAACTTAATTCCATTCTAATACAACTCAAATGACAATGGTGATGTAAGCGCTACAATAGAAGTGCAGAATAATCAGAAACGGGTGAATAATGATGGTATTAAGTATTATTACAGTATTAGGAATGGGATTAATTGCGGCCACTGGTGTGCACTTTATCAATGGCGCACAAGCGATGCACGCAGGAACGGTCGGCCATCATGTTGGTCAGATGCCAGCTAACCTTCACCAAATCGACTTACGTTAATCTCTTAAAAATTCACGTTAATTTTTAGTATTGCCGCTGAAACACTGGGCAATGCTTTTTTTGTCGTTCCTTTAGCTGACCGTCCTTATCAGTTTGGTGCCTTGAGCAGCTTGACAGTCAAGCGTATCATTAACTTATATTATCTTTCTGTTCGTCTAGTCACGCTTCGACCGACCGTTCAGAGAAGGAGTGACTTATTTTTATGAATGATTTATTTGAGAAGGCCCCGATTCCCAAAGCTTATTTTCACTTAGCCTTTCCCGTTGTTCTTGGTATGGTTGCCAGCATGATTTATAACTTAGCAGATACATTTTTTGTTGCTCAAACTGGTAATGCTGATTTAGTTGCTGGTATTGCCCTCGGCAGTCCACTATTTTCGTTTATGTTAGCAGTTGGCGATATTTTTGGCCTCGGTGGGAGTGCCGTTATTTCAAGAGTTCTTGGCCGTCATGATTATCACCAGAGTGCACGGATTAGTAGCTTTTGTTTTTACATTGCGATCGCGCTTAGCTTAGTACTGACAGCCTTATTATTACTATTCGAACAACCAATTTTAGGCTTGCTAGGTGCCACGGCAGCTACCCGCCCCTACATCGCCGACTTTTATCGTATTCTGGTATTAGGATCAACCTTCATTGTCGTTTCATTGGTTCCTGGTAATATTATTCGAACCGAAGGACTGGCCCAGCTCTCTATGATTGCGACCATTAGTGGGACGGTTCTGACCATTATTCTCGATCCCCTATTCTTATTTGGTTTTCACTGGGGCGCTTCGGGCGTCGCTTTTGCCAACGTTTTGGGGTACGCGGTCAACACTAGTCTGTTAGTCCTTTTTATGCGCCGAACCAAAACGCTCTCGTTAGCACCAAAGTTAGCCCATATCTCACGGCCAACCCTGAAAGCCGTCGTTGCTGTTGGGATTCCTGCCTCACTGACTAACCTAACCCAGAGTTTTGGCATGATGATTTTGAATAGTTACTTAGCTGCATACGGCGCCCAAGCCGTAGCTGCCATGGGAATCGTTCAAAAAGTTTACATGGTCGTTATGATGGTTATGGTTGGCTTTGCTTTTGGGGCCCAGCCCTTAATTGGTTACACATACGGTGCTAAAAATTGGTCACGACTGCGGGCAACGTTGCGCTTCGATTTAAAAGTCGAAGGTGGCTATGCAACCATTTGTGCGATTATTCTAATGAGTTTTGCGCCTCAACTCATTAAATTATTTATGAATCAACCCGCCATTGTCACTATGGGCACACACATGTTGCGAGCAATGTTGATTACGACACCATTAGTGGGCTTCATTCTCGTATTCACGACCGTCTTTCAATCAGTCGGTGCGGGTTTGAGTGCTCTAGCCATGGCACTTTCGCGACAAGCAATCTTACTAGGTATCGCCATCGTTATTCTGGCAAAACTCTTTGGTTTAACTGGCATTATTTGGGCCCAAGCAGTTGCCGATGTCCTAACATGTCTACTTGGCTGGCTACTTTATCGGCACACTTTCAAAGATATTCAAGTACCATCCTCAAATTAATAGTACGTCGCGGTGCGGCTAACTATCAGTTTGAAGGCATTATTCAGACACGCCTCGGTCTCACTATTAAGTGAACTAAAAACAGGTATTACCAGAATGGAATTTATTCTGGTAATACCTGTTTTTTCAACCTTATTTATTTTTGCCACAGCTCATTTGTCTACGGACTTGGGCCGGGCCAAATCCGTCTCTAATGATGCCGTCAAATCCTTTAATAGTTTTAGAGTCGCCGTCATGTTAGCTCGGTAATAACGTTCCGTCCCAGTTTTGCTGACTGCTAAAATTCCCGCATCTAACATTAATTTTAAATGGTGTGATACCGCCGGTCGTGATAAGGCGATTTGTGCTGTAATTTGGTTAACCGTCATCTGGTCAGTTCGGCACAGCATCACCAAAATTCGTTGCCGATTTTCGTCTTGAAGAATCGTAAAAATCGGAACACCCTTCTTAAATATTGCCATCGTTCGTTCTGCCAAAAAATCACACCTTTCCAATTACGGTTCGTATTCTTAAACCATTTAACGCTTGCTAAAATTGAAAGTCAAGAATTAATCGTTGACTTTTTGTAAGTAAGCGACTAGAATCAACAGCATGATTTGTTCAAGATGTTAAACATTTAAACCAATATATTAGGAGTCCACTATGCAAGCTGCCATTATTACTAAATACAAGCAAATAACCCCCATGGTGACAGAAGTCCCTGTTCCGACAATAGCTCCCAGCGATGTTCTCGTCAAAATCGTTGCCGCCAGTGTCAACCCAATCGATTTGAAAACCAAAGATGGCGATCTAAGATTGTTACTGCAATACCCCATGCCATTAATTATGGGCAGTGACTTTGCCGGCGTAATTACTGCCGTTGGCGACCAAGTGTCGGGCTTTCAAGTTGGTGACGCTGTTTACGGTCGCGCCCCCAAAGATCGAATTGGAACCTTTGCCGAATTTATCGCCATTGATCATCAAGCCATCGCACTGAAACCAGCCAATCTTAATTTTGAAGAAGCCGCTGCAATTCCATTAGTAGGCTTAACCAGTTACCAAGCACTACACGATCTGATGCACATCCAACCGGGACAAAAGGTTTTCATTCCCGGCGGTTCGGGTGGCATTGGGATTATTGCCATTCAACTGGCCAAATATTTCGGCGCTTACGTCGCCACCACTACCAGTGCGAAACATTTTGACCTCGTTCAATCACTAGGTGCTGATAAAATCATTGACTATCATCAGCAAGACTTTACTGATGTATTATCCAATTACGATGCCGTATTAGATACCCGCGGCGGGCAATCCCTCGAAGCCGCTTTTCAAATTATCAAGCCAGGCGGTCAAATCGTCAGCATTGCCGGCCTTCCCAACGCGCGTTTTGGAAAGGATTACGGACTACCAATATGGAAACAATGGTTATTGGGGCTAGCAACGCGTAAACTGAGTCGGCTAGAAAAACAAGCCCAGGCTACCTACTCGTTTCTGTTCATGCAACCTAATGGCCAGCAACTTGTGCGCCTGCGACAACTAATTGAACAAGGCGTGATTAAACCGGTTATTGATCGGGTTATCCCCCTCGCCAACATCAACGACGCGTTAGCATATTCGTATGCTGGTCACGCCACCGGTAAAATCATTGTCAGTATTCAACCTAATTAGCCAATACCGACCTTCAAACCAGTCTTTTTAAGGAGTCATAATTAATGAAAAAAGTCTTAATTGTTGAAACCAACGTCACCCGTTACCAAGGAACTAACGATCCGACTGGTCTTTGGTTAGGTGAAGCCGCTGAGTTCATCGATGAAATGCAGCAAGCCCAAATTGCCGTTGACTACGTTAGTCCTAATGGTGGCTTCGTGCCCCTTGACCCGCGCAGTATGAAATATACTGATGCCGCCACAATGGCCGTATATGAAAATCCTGATTTCATTGATCGGGCCCTTAAGAATACGCTCAAGCCAAGTCAGGTCAACCCCGATGCTTATACTGCTATTTACTATACTGGGGGCCACGGTGTAATGTGGGACTTCCCGGACAATTCCGAGTTACAGACCATTGCACTGGCCATTTATCAACATGGCGGGTATGTGACTTCCGTTTGTCATGGAATTGCTGGCCTTCTAAACATCAAAGACCAAACGGGCCAATACTTGATTGCTGGCAAAACCATTACGGGCTTTACCGCAACTGAAGAGCTGATTGCCGGTAAGAAACGGGTGGTCCCATTCCTTAACCGTGAACGAGCCACTGCTCACGGTGCTATCTTTAGTCAGCATCGCTTTTATCGCGAATATGCCATTACTGACGGTCAATTGATCACTGGTCAAAACCCGTTCTCAGCACGAGCGGTCGCACGCCAATTGATTGCTAAACTATAAAAAACGGGCACAAGGCCCGTTTTTTTGCGTTAATCTTCAAAAATTCGCTCATGCAAAACACCAAACGGCGCATGATCGATATAAATCTGACCAGTGTCGTGAAATCCATTACGTTGATAAAAACGCTGGGCCACAGTATTATTTGCCAGAACAAGTAGGTAATTCTGTGGATAGTCCGCCTTCAAGCGACGGTGGGCCTGCATCATTAACTGCTGACCAATGCCATGCTGATGATAGTGCGGGTGAACATATAGCGAATACAGTTCGCCCCACCCCTCATAGTTCGTATGTCTGGCCGGACCAAATGTGCAAACCCCCACCACTTCACCGGCAGCCGTCATGGCCAACAACATATTTTGCCATCGTCGTTCCGGGCGCCAAGTTGCCGGCGTTAGTTGCTGTAAATAACTTACGGGCATCAAATCACGATATGCCGATTGCCAAGTCACATAATATAACTGTCGAATTTTTTCAAAGTCACTGTCTGCTTCAGCGCGGACGATCCGATACGTTGACGCCATCAGACTAACCACCTTTCAATTCAAGTTGTACCGCGAATTTAGTCGTTTATATAAATAAGGTATCTGCTAACTGTCCATAAAGAACATCAATTAGATGAATGTTTCACGTGAAACAAAAACACATTGCACTCCAAATTAAAAATGCACCAGTACAATATGCTCATTTTGAGTTTAGTATTAACCTGTGTTATGGACGAACTCGTCGCATATTTAACACGTTTGGCAGAATTACGGCCGTAAGAATAATGACCACGCCAACCATTTGCAACCAATCAACAGTCTCACCAAGCAATACAAATGCAACGACAATCGAGGCTGGCAATTCTAAAGAAGAAAGAATTGGCCCAATGCCGAGCTCTAAGTACGGCATAAATAATGAATACATAACCAGTGGAAAAACCATTGAGAATAGTGCAATCAGCACTCCCCAGCCGACTGTTGCTGGCGTGGTGGGTGCCGTAACTAATTGCGGTGACCACACGATAGCAATGAGTATGAAAGCGCCCAAACACAGCAACCACGTTTTTGATAGCGGATCTAAGTTATTGCCTAAGCTAGCCGTAAACTGCATCGTGCAAGCATACGAACATGCCGCTAAAAAGCTGAGTATCAAGCCCCACGGCGCGAGCGCCTGCGTAATCGGAAACAGTCCAGCAGCTAAAATCGTGCCTATCAATACCAAAGCAATACTGACCATTTGCAGTCGTGAGGGCCGCCGATGATGAATCACAGCCCCTAGTAGTGTTGATAGCCAGACCGCCTGCATCAACATCACTGCGGCCACAGCAACTGGGATAAGCTTTAACGCCTGAATATAAAAGGTGTTAGTAAATCCCGAAGCCGTTCCAGCCGCAATTACCAGTCCGATTTGCTTCCAATTCGTTTGCTGATTACGCAAACGCGCTCGGCGGAAAATTTGAATCACGGCTAAAATCACAACTGCACTCAGAAAGGACCAAAATAGCAGTGGGCCATTAACGACTCCTTGCTGGCGTGCAATCTTAAATAGTGATGCAGGAATTCCAAAACTAACGGCCCCCAAACCAACAAACAGGGGCGCAATTTTCTTCACATTAATCATCCTCTCGTTGACAAGATATGTTGGAGCCTGGCACGATACCACCAGTCTGGCAAGCCCAGTGAGTAGCGCATCAGCATCTCACCAATAATTTGCACAACTGGGCGTCCCGGTTGTATTTGGCGTTCTAACAAGCTGTCATAAAAGTCAGCGGCGACACTGACTAAGTGCCCGTTAAGATTGACCCGTAACGGCGCATTTTCTGCCACAAGCGCTTGCCATTCATAACTATGAGCACGCTGTTCGTTCTTAGAAACGACTTGTACCAACTGTAAGTAATGCGCAATATCTTCTGGCAGTATTTCTGATAACTCAGCGGCACCATCACTTGTCTCAATTGCGCGTCTGTGTCTACTAACTGCTGACATAGCCAGTCAAACCCTACCCAATCATCCGGCATAGACCACCACACTCGTAGTACCGCCCCCTGCTTAACTTGAGATTTTAATGTTGCCAATGCTTGCTTAACAACTGGGTCATCGGCACTGTTGGCGAGCTGTGCTGGGCCATCAGTTGTCAGCCGAGTTAAATCACCAATTTGTAACGACAATGGCAGACTCAAAACTGGCTGGTGCAACTCATATTGCAAAGTTGCCGCGAAGGTCGAATTAAACGTCACATCCGTCATCTGCATTTCCTCAATTTCTATTTTGATGGCGCCTTAAAATGTGCTAATTCCGTATCCGAATAAACATACGGAACATGCGCCATCTCTGGCACTTGATCCCAAGCTACCGGATAACCGGCACCATGTGCACAAAAGACCGAGTCCGGTGTATTTTCTAAATCTGCTGTGGGGACATATTCGGCCTTATCGACAACAGCCATCTCGTTATGACACGGCCGATAACCATCCACGATACATTCCAATTGCCCCTGCCCATGCGTGTAAGCTCGAACCGTCTGTGAATAGTCCTGCATCGCTGCTACTGGCGCCGTTCCCGTAATTGTCGTTAAGTCAGTCCCATCCGTGGCCACGCTCGTATTCGCGACCGGTGCATCGAATTGACCATTCATCCGCTGAATATCAGTCATCGCCCGGCCAACTTGCTCCTGACCAACTTCGAGACGAAACCGATACCACGGCTCCAACAGCTGACAATCACCACATTGTTTTAGCATCATCAAGCCTTGACGCAACGCGCGCCACGTCGCCTCACGAAAGTCCCCACCAACTGAATGAACATTGCTAGCCCGGCCACTAACCAACGTTACTTTGACATCCGTTAGTGGTGCGCCAATCAGGACACCCAATTGTGTTTTGGCTTGTAGATTTGACACAACTTGGTGTTGCCAATTGCGGCCAAGTACTTCCAATGAACAATCGGTCGTAAATTGCAGTCCACTTCCCCGCGGTGCGGGCGTCAGCAACAAATATACTTCCGCATAGTGCCGCAACGGTTCAAAATGACCGACGCCTTCAACCGCCTTGGTAATCGTTTCTTGATACAAGATACTCCCAGTTCCGAACTGTACGGACAGTTGAAAACGCTCTTTTAAGATTTGTTGCAGTACTTCTAGCTGAATCATTCCCATGACCTGTACTCGCAATTCCTGGAGTGGTTCTGACCAAGTCACGTGTAATTGCGGATCCTCATCTTCAAGCTGACGCAAGGCTGCCAAACATGCATGCAGTTCTTCGGCTTGAGGATCAAGCGCATAAGTCAGTACCGGCTGCATGGCCGGCGATAAACCAGATGGCGCGCTACCCAGTCCCTGTCCCGGTCGTGTTCCCGTCAGACCGGTAATGGTGCCAACTGCTCCAGCCGTCAGCACAGGCGTTGTCGCATATTTAGTGCCATTATAAATCCGCAGCTGATTGACTTTCTGATCATCTAGTACAATATCTTTAGGATGTAATTCTCCGCCGGTCATTCGAACCCAGGTCAGCCGTTCACCCTGATCATCGTGCGTAATCTTAAACACTCGCGCACCAAAATCAGTACTCGTCGACCGTGGTTTTGTCCAATAGTCAAGGCCAGCCATCAGGGCATCAACCCCATCTAACTTGAGTGCCGCACCAAAATAACACGGAAAGACTTCCCGGCGTTGAATCATTTGCCGGATCGTCTCATCACTCAGCGCTCCCGTCTCTAAATAATCTGCCAACACCTCGTCATTTTGCATCGCAATCTCTTCAACTGTCGCTGAAGGGATGGTTGGTTGGCTGTCGCGAGCTGTGGTGGCCCCCAACGTATTAAATGCCACACAACCTGGCGATAATGTTTGTTGGATTTGCTTGAGCAATTGTTCGCCATCCGTGCCCGGCGCATCCATCTTATTTACAAATAACATGGTTGGTACGTGATACCGGTCTAATAATCGCCATAGCGTCCGCGTATAGCCTTGAACACCATCAGTCGCTGAAACGACTAAAATTGCATAGTCTAAAACTGATAGCACTTGCTCAGTCTGCGTTGCAAAATCCACATGGCCCGGAGTGTCCAAAAGCGTTAAATTGATATCATTATATTGTAAGTTTGCTTGGTGTGAAAAAATCGTAATGCCGCGCTGTTTTTCAAGCGTATCTGTGTCTAAAAAGGCATCGCCATTATCCACACGCCCTAATTGCCGCAATGTACCTGACCGATAAAGTAACGCCTCGGACAACGTTGTTTTACCCGCATCGACATGCGCAATAATTCCCGCTACAATTTGTTTCATGTGGGGCTCCCTTCACGCATATTAAATTACTGCTTCCAGTATACCGGTTCTGAACGTCAAACGGTTAGTAAAGATCTGCCACTACCGTAGATTGGGACAAATCCCGCCATGTAAGTCTGGCATTCAATTCAAAACCAACCGCTTTAATAACAAGACATCCTTCGGGACCAATCATGCACTACGCAGTCACTTTGCACAGCACGTCGAAAAAGGTATTAGCGGCCATCAATATCAGACCACTAATACCTTTTCAATTATTCTAATCATTACAACGACTGTCGTTAATTATAAAACCGTTCAAAAGCGGCCGCCAAATCTACTTTGGCCTGCTTCAGTGCTTGTGGCACATCCACACCTTGCGTTTGTAACCCTTGTGCCCGTACTATCTCAAACTGATCAAAACCCATGATCTCCGTGAACATCTTATCAAGATATAGCCGTGAAAATTCCATTGGTGTGTAACGGTCATTGCGAGTATAAATTGACCCACTGGCCTGCAGTAACATGACACGATAGTCATTAGTCATCAAGCCCACCGACCCATTTTCAGTGTAACGGAAAGTCTCTCGAGCCACTAAAATATTATCAATATAGTCTTTTAATCGTGCTGGCACGTTGAAGTTATGCAACGGCATCGCAATCACAATTCGATGATGAGCTTTAAACTGTTGTAAGAGTTGTTGATTGATTGCAAATAGTTGTTGCTCCCGAGCCGATAAGGTCACATGCTGAGCTTGTTTTTCCCAAATTCCTAATAATTCAGGTACCGTTGCTTGTGGAATAACCATATCGTAGAGATTGATGATATCAACAGTATCCTCAGGGAAACGACTCCGAAAATGTTGTAAAAAGGCCTGTTCTAACTGAATAGAGTAGTGCGCCGTGTTCCGAAAGTCTGGATGAGCATTAATGATCAAAGTTTGCATATTTAAAAATCTCCTTAATGATTAAATTAATCGTTGGTCGTAATTGACAACAGTTATATACTACAGTCAAAAGGTGCCAGTCTATGTCACCATTAAAATAATTTTTTAGGAGAAATTATATGAATCGTTCTGAACGCCTTAATCAAGAGTTGATTTTTCTAAGCTACCGACAAACATTTCACGTTAAAGAACTAATGCAAGAGTTTAACATCTCCAAACGTACGGCCCTGCGCGATATTAGCTCATTAGAACAGCTTGGCTTATCATTTTACGTTGAGCCCGGTCGTTATGGCGGTTACCAGCTCGTGCAGCAACAACTATGGGTCCCGGTATTATTGAATAGTCAGGAAATCAACGCGCTCTTTTTTGCGCTCAAAGCGCTCAGCTTACTGTCAGCGACGCCTTTTGAAAAATCCTATCAAACAATTTACAAAAAACTCATGGCGACGCTATCTTTAAGTAATCAGCGCCAAGTCGCTAAGTTACAGCGCGTCGTTAACTACTACTCAATTCCTAACCTAGATGCGCCGACACATTTAAGTGATTTATTAACAGCGATACTTGATGAAACGGTTGTCCAGTTGACAACCTCGCTCGTGACCGCTAAATTTCAAATTTTTGATTTATTATATCGACATGGAATTTGGTTCTTCAGTGGCTACGATCTCGACAGTAATGTTTGGGGAATTTACCGCTGTGATACCATTAAGTCTTTTCAAGTCAGCGAACAACCAGCACGATACACTTGGGAACAACTCGCCGAACGGCAACATGCTTATGATCGTGACCATCACAACATACGATACAAATGCGTGCTAACACCTCTGGGCCGTGAACACGTCCAGAAAAATAATTATCCTAATATGCGCTTAGAGCATCAGGACGGTCAAGACTACCTCGTTGGTGGCTATAATCAAGATGAACTAGCTTATATGATCAACTATTTACTAGGATTAGGCCGCAACGTTAAAATTATTTACCCCGAAGCATTAAAAACTGGTTATCTCAAAGAATTACAACAAATTCAGGCTTTTTACTGATGTTCAGTTTGCTGAACAAAAATACCGTTAACCCTATCAAGGTCTAACGGTATTTTTGATAACACCTTCGCACTATTTTTAACAGTTTTATTCAGTCGTGATGTAATCCAAGATCGTATTCAAAACTTGTTGATTCTGGCTGGGCACCGGCGTTTGTAAGATTTCTGCTGTCGTTTGTTTCAAGGCCGAACCAGAAATATAACGACCATCATTAACCACCATTTCCCGTACATTATCCGCAGCCGGCTCAAAGTGAAATTGCAGGCCTACGACCCGATGATTGAATACAAATCCTTGATTAGCCACGCGATCACTGGAAAACAATAAAGTCGCCTCGTCTGGCACAGCAAACATTTCTTCATGCCAGTGTAGTACCGACAAACTGGCTGGAATCCCTGGAATCACCGTACTCTGCCGATAAACGGGCGCCCAACCAACCTCCTTAGCTGGAGCTTTAGTGACTGGATAGCCCAAGGTTTTCACAATCTGTTGCGCGCCATAACACGCCCCAAACAATGGCACATTGCGGTCTAATAGTTGTTGAATCAAGCGACGCTCTTGTTTGATCCATGGTAAATCATCATTGGGACTCATCGGTCCCCCGAGGATAACAAGCATCTCCGTCTCATCCACCGTTGGGAGAACCCCAAATTGATACGGGTGATAGACATACATGGTATGACCATGGGCATGGACCCAATCAGCAATCATGCCAGGCCCCTCATTCGGGGTATGCTGCAACACATTAATTCGCATGGTTCGTCCTTTCCACAACGGCAATGTTTGGTCTGGGTATCGCCTGCAATTACCCAAGATAGGGTCATTATACCACGCTAAATAAAATGCCAATGGTCAGTTTATGCTAAACTTAAAACTAAAACCAATCGGAGGCCCCACAATGGATGTCCAATCCTTTTTTGAACAAGCTAAATCTACACTAAATCTGCCAAAAACAACCCCGTTACAGAGCGCCTATCAGTTTGGTAGCGAAGCCGATGAACTCGCACAACTCGTACTAACTGGCACAAAGACGGCTACCACCAGCGCTTATGATCTATACGAAGCTGATGAACCACTTCCAAAAGTTGGGGCCTACGATATCATCTTAGACGCCCACGATCAACCAGTCTGTGTGACTCGTACCGACCAAGTCATGATTACCCCCTACCTTGACATCACTGCGACGCACGCTTATTTAGAAGGTGAAGGCGACCGCACCTATGCCTATTGGCGCCACGTTCATGACGCCTTTTTTGAACAGGAGTACCAAAGTGCACACCAGGTCTTTGACCCCCAAACCGCACAAATGGTCCTAGAACGTTTTCATGTCGTTTATTCTGCGCACTAAATTAAAACATTGGGCACCCAATGAATTCGCTTCCATTCGTGGTATATTGGAATAGAACTTTCATTAGGGGGAAAATAAACATGCATACTATCGAACAGCTCAATGATGGGCGAGCGGTCTATTTGAATGGACACCGCGTCAATGTCGCTGACGTCCCAATCTTTCGTAAAACTTTAGCCCTGAATAACCAATATTATGCACTTCAACACACTCATGCTGAAGTACACACCTATCTAGAAAATGGTCAGCGCTATGATATTGCTTTTAAAGTACCACGTACCGTTGAGGATTTGCGGCAAAAACACCGCGCTTATCAGGAAATTGCACAAAGTAACAGTGGCATGTTAGGGCGCACACCAGATTTCCTTAATACTGGTATGGCCGTCTTAGCAGAACGCGCTGCCTTCCTCGGACACAACCAATATACCAATTTTGCAGCGAATGCCCGTCATTATGCTGAGTGGGTCAAAAATAATGATATTTTTATTAGTCACGCGCTACAGAATCCACAACTCGATCGCCAAAAAGCTATCAATATGATTTCATCTGGTTATGCAGGTGTTCACACCGTTGAGCGGAATCAAAATGGTATCTTTGTTTCGGGCGCCAAAATGGTCAATACAATGGCCCCGATTGCCGATGACTTACTGATCTTCAATCCACCAGAGTTATTGCTAGCAAATGGTGATAGTAGTTACGCCGTCGCCTTTGCCACACCACTCAATAACCCCGACGTCAAAATTATTTGTCGTAAATTATTGGATCATCCCGCTGCTTCAATCGCCGACTACCCACTCAGTAACGCCCTTGACGAAATCGATGCTTACATTGTTTTTGATCACGCTTTTATTCCGTGGTCAAAGGTTTTTGTCGAAAATAACGTCAAAATGAGTAATCGTTTTTTCATTGATTCCGGCATGTTCATTCAGACGTCCCATCAAGACGAGGTTCGTGGTATTACCAAACTCGAATTAGCAACTAGTTTGGCAATTCGCATCGCACATGTCCTAGGTTTAGATGGGTTCCTAGGGGTCCAAGAAAAACTTGGTCGTTTGACGGCTAATCTTGAGCTCATCAAAGGCACCATCACCCGCTCAGAAGACGATGGTCATTTGGATAAATTTGGCATCTATACACCAAGTCTACAAGCATTACAGGCCGTCCGTTCAACCCTTCCCGAATTCTATGATGAGGCGCTCAGAGTAACCCAACACTTAGCAGCCGGGTCCATGGTTGGCGTACCTAGCTTTGCAGAATTTAATGGTGATAACGCCGCTATCTTAGACCAGGCTCTGACCACCGATCGAGCAACGGCCCAAGAACGGTCTCGCCTGTTGAATTTAGCCTTCGACCTGACCAGCGCTGGGTTCGGCCAACGTCAATTAATGTATGAATATTATCACGGTGGCGATCCAATGCGTATTCGCGCTCAACATTATCAACACGCTGATTTACAAGCTGGTAATCACATGCTTGACCAACTATTGTCAACTGACAGCACTGACCACTAATGATGATAAATCACGCCAGTACTCAGGCTAGTTTCAACTGAGCATTGGCGTGATTTTTACAGTTTTACGGTTCTTGACTACCTAGTCAAATATAATTGACGCAGCTGTTGACACTCCTTGGTGGTCAATTCTAAGCCAGCCTGTAAATAATTTGAGACTATGCCATAGTGGGCTCTGATAACTTCAAAATAATGACTAAAGTAATCAGCATCTACTAATAATGCCTGACTAACAGCCCGCTGTTGTTCCAGCGTTAATTTAGACGCCATCGTCGCCAGAATTTATTGATTAGCGTGCTCACGTGCCTGATTCGTTAACAAGTAATCAGCCATAATCTGCTCATCGCTAACAGCCATGATCTTCAAAAACAGGGCCGCACCGACCCCAGTCCGATCCTTGCCGGCAAAGCAATGAAACACTAGCGGTTGGTTTGGAACTAGTAATAATTGAATAAATCGGCGATAACTTTGACGAGCAGTTGGGTCTAATGCCAATTATTCATATAACTGAATCATTCGGTCATGAACTGCCCCTGTGCTCCTGACCATCGATTGCAAACTCGCATCATTATTCATGACCTGGGCCAATACATCTAATACTTGATACTGTACTTGTGGTTACGTGACATCGAGAAATCGATGACACTCGTCAGCACTCCACATATCAATGATCCGCGTAATTCCTAACGTTGTCGCCAAATATTGCGTTTGCGTCAGCGTTAACTGATTAAGTTGTCCTGACCGATAAATCAATCCGTCTTTAACGACCGGTTGCTGCACATTCCGATAACCGCCTAATGACCTTAAATTAGTAATCGCTACCATGACCAGCCTCCTTAATAAGTTGCGATTCTAATCGTAAACTTCAGTCATATGATTTTCAGTCCAAGACCATTCAAAAAGCCGTTTAGCTGCTAGACACTCCTGTCCAGTGGTTAAACGACTTTTTAAACTATATTCATTCAGCAATTTTCAGCGCTATACTGCCTAATTAATCAAAATGACGCCATTCATGATCCAATAGCGCGCGCGCAACAAACAATCCTAATGGCAGAAACATGATAATTAATACCGCTTTGGTCAGCCACAACGAACCAACACTTATTTGATTATTACCAATACTATAAATCGCTCGGTAAATATATAATCCTGGTACCATAATTACAATCGATGGGACAGTCAATGAGATTCGTGGATAACCATTATAACGATTAACAATCGAAGCAATCAAGCCCGCAACGAGCGCCCCGCAAAAAGCCGCAGCGGCCGGTGGCATGGCTGTTAATTCTACTAGTTCAAGCCGTAATGTGTTGGCAATCGCGCCAATAAAACCCGCTGTAATGGCCATTTTTTGCGAACTATTAAACATAATTGAGAAACCATAAACCCCACAAAAACTAGCCGGTAAACGTAATAAAAGAATCGCTAATGGTGACAACCCTAATGGCAAGAAATCAGCGGGTTTAAAATTCACTAGGGTTGCGACCAACCACCCGACCAGTGTGGCAATCAAAGTAATCATAATTGCATAAGCTAGCCGTTCCAGCCCCGAACGCATATCTAGCTTGGATATATCCAACATGCTCGTAATAAACGGGAACCCCGGAATCACGAATAACATTGCCCCGATATAACCAGCTTCATGTTGCGCCAGAATCTGAAAATTATATTCAAAAATTTTGAAGCTCACCATATAAGCCAGACAAGCTACGGCAACGCTGACCGCGATGCCCGCAATCGTCGTCATTGAGCGTTTACCCATCAACGCGCGAACATAGTTGCCAAGTCCCGCCCCTAGAAAGGAGCAAATCATTTCTGGAATGCCGCCACCAAGTAAAAAGATGAATCCGCTACATGCTAGTCCGGCTGCTAACCCTAGAACCACTGGTGAATATTGTTTGGGGCGCGCTTGCACCTCATCAATGGCCGCATGTACTTGCGCCACCGTTAATCGAGCATACTGCTCATCGAAATCCTTGACAAATTGTTCCAAAATATTCAACTTATCCGTATTGACGCCGGTGTTCGGTAAAGATAATACCTGTGTATAGCTACGTTCGTGATGAAAACACGTGTATTGAATCGAAATCAGGCCAATATCTGCCGAACACGTTAAGTTAAGACTGCGAGCAACCTTATTCATTGCATCACGAACCCGCCATGCTCCCGTGCCACACGACAACATCAGAATACCAACTCGACCGACAATAGAAGTCCGCTCCTGCAAACTTGCGTGCTTGGCCGGTACATCCTCATTACGGATAAAGTCCTTCCACGGAATCGTCATATGATGTCGTTGTGATAACGGCATCATAGACTTGCGATCATTATTCATAGTTTCCTCCATATTGATGGTAACGATTATTAACAAGCTCCTCTTTATTTTAGGCTAGTTTCGCTATTTTGAATAGCTGTTCACAGATTTAAATAAGCAATGTTTCACGTGGAACATTGCTTATTTATCGTCACATTGCAAAAAACTACCTTGCTAACCTCAATAGTACTGGAGATTGCAAGATAGTTCCTGAATATTAAAATTACATAGATTTTATACTAACGCTGCTTCCAAATTAGCCAAGGTTAATTCGCTCGTCGACCTAAAGTTAACGTCTGCCCCCGTCAAAATAATAGGATCACCAATTCCAATCGACGTCTCACCAGCACCGTTAATCGACTGAATCCCAACCTTAGCGTCTTCAACACCCGCACATTCTTCCGGTTTAAGACCTAGTACTTCTGCACCACGCGCAAAAATTTCTGGATCGGGCTTGCCGTGTTTTAAGGTCGCTGGATCAACCCGTGCTTCAAAGTAATGTGCCAATCCTAATTGTTCTAGAACAAGTGGTGAATTCTTAGAAGCTGAGGCTAATGATAAGCGATAACCATGCTTAGCTAAATCAGCTAAAAAGGCCTCAATACCAGGTAAAATTGCCGTTTTATCCATACCTTTCAATAAGTTCAAGTAATTCGTATTTTTCTTAGTCGCGTAAGCCTCTTTTTCGGCTTCTGTATAATCGTTTTCCTTACCACCCGTTTTCAGGATCAGATTCAACGAATCCATTCGGCTGACACCCTTCAAGTTATCAGCAAGTTCTTCACTCCAGGTCACACCCAACTCATCAGCTAATTGGTGCCAAGCTTGTGAATGGTAGACGGACGTATCCGCAATCACGCCATCTAAATCAAATACAAACCCTTTAATATCCGTAAATTTACTCATTAATGATTCCTCCTTGTGAATTACCCGCACAATTAATCTATGATGATCAAACAACGATGCCATTATCTATAGACACTGCAAAACTTGATTCAGCCTATTCGTCCTTGAAAGACATTGTCATAACTCACCTATATTATAAAACGCTTTCAGCTTTGATGCAACCGGTTGCATAGCTATTTTAATGATAAACCTCATGCTTAGTCGTTAAGCTAGTCCCGCTTATCCCAATAGATACGCACTTATTACTGAAAATGAGTAAACTCACCGCTTTATTAAATTTTACTGACGCAACCATCTTTTAACAACCGGTTGCACACTTTTAGCTTCGCTTAGTCTTGGGTTGGGATTGGAATATCCGGTCGATACTGGTACTGATGTTGTGCTAAAAATTGCTGTAATTTGAAACTAGCGGCTAATTTAAAACACGTTTCAGCATCCCGTAAGTCACATCCCGTTAACTCACTAATATGTTGTAGTCGATTACGCAGGGTATTTGGATGAACATATAATTGCTTAGCCGTTCGGGTCAAATTACAAGTCGCATGTAAGTATGCATCTAGCGTCGGCAATAATTCAGCATGATTTTGCCGGTCATAAGCCAGTAACAAGCGTAATGCTGGGTTAATAAAGAAAGGTAAGATTTCGAGATGGTTAACCCGTGCTAATGCTAAATTATAAAATTGGTCTTCACAAAAAATTACCCGACCACGGCCAGTCTTCAGTTGGGCCGTTCGTTCACAAACCGTATACGCAGCAAACGTATCTTCTGGATTAACATAGTGTTGGGACACGATTAGGCGACAATCTGCTTGCTTGGTAATTTGTTGGAGCGCTATTTTGAATTGATTTTGATTGTATGCAGCCAAACCAATTGAAATCAACGCCACGCATTGCTGATGGTAGGTGGAAACTAACACTTGCTTAAACCGTGGTAACATTAAATATTGGAGCCGTTGTTGTAAAATCAGCGGCGCCTGATCAGCTAATGGCTCACAGCGAATCAGAACCATCGCAGTTGGTAGTTGCACATGTTGTTCAGCAAACTGATCAGCAAATGTTCCTCCCTGCCGCTCAGTTAACAATAAATTCAATAACCGGTCTCGTTGCGACTCAGCAGTCGGCATAATTTGATTTTTAACTAACGAGCCAGCAATAACCTGGCCAATCGCATTAATGAGGAGTGCCTGCTGGTCATTTAACGGTTGATTGAGTGCCGGCATGACTAAATAACCAATGGGCTCGGTTCCATTCGCTAATGGCGTAATTAACATCGGCCCTGCTGACAAACGATCCTCCGCCACATAGACCTGCGTCAAAAAATCAGGCGTGTCCGGCGCAAACCCATGATCCAACAACCACTGGCCAACCCGGTTCGTTTCAACTGCCGCATGGATACTCGTTCCATTCAGTTGCGTTGTATGTGAACGAGTCAGAATCTCACCATTTAAATCAATAATCGCCAGCGGATTTTTCAGCAGCCGGACCGCTTGCGCCAATGTTGTATCAAAGTCTGCCGTAATCGCATTAATGGCTAGCTGATTGATGGCCGCTTGAATTTGAATATCATGATGTAAACACTTACCGAGTGTCATTAACAATTTTAGTAACTGATTCTGAGCAGCAATCACCGTGGTTAATCTCACACCCAAATTAACCATACCAACCGTTCGCCGGTGGCCGTGCCAACTATAAGATAATCGAACAATCTGGCTCGATTCGGGTTGCAAATACAGGCGATGCACCATCAAAGCTTCTGTCATATCAACAAATTGAACGTGTGTCACTTCAGGATTATGTGTAAATTTTGTATCAATGTTCACCTCAAATGTTGCAGCTAACTGCCGCAATAACGGTTTTAATTGCATGATCGATTAGCCTCCTTAGTCGCTTTTATCGCCTTCATCATAAGCAATGTAAGCGCTTTTGTAAAGCTGGTTACTGATGAACTGAGTAGCGGCTCTGATTTAAGCTTTAAATTATCTACCGTTCAAAAAAAGAGCGGGTTAGCCGCTCTTTTCACAAACTTATTATGTTAATTTCAACCAAGAAAATCGGTCTGGGTCTTAGCATCGTACCGGGTCGTATGCAGCGGTTCCTGTGCCGCTTTCCCAATCGCAATCCCCATTACGGGAACATACCGTTTTGGATCAAGCCCCAATGTTGGAATCATCTTCTCAAAATCGATACCGGAGAAGGCATTGGCGTCATACCCATGAGCCCGTGCAACTAGTAGCAACTGCATCCCAACAACGGAACAGTCAATCGTCGCATCAAATTTCAAGAAATCCGGCGTTGCATTTTCATATAGTGGTAAGAAAGTTCCCAGAATTTGGTCCAAACGCTCCTTAGTAATATTACCGTCCTGATAAACCTTGTTCCAGACATCCCGGTAAACATAGTGCGATTGGGTGTCACCGGCAATAAAGACGATAGCCGATGCACTGTCAACTTGCGGATAATTGAACTTCATCACAGCCTGCTTGAATTTAGCCTTTGCTTCGGGTGTATCAATTACCACAAAGTGCCATGATTGTAAATTACATGCTGATGGCGCTGTAGCTGCTTCTGCAATCATCTTTTGCAACTCATCACGCTCAATTTTGACATCCGGGTCAAACTGCCGCACTGAATGGCGGTTAAACATCACGTCTGCTAAATCATTGTTCACCAAATTTTTTACTGCTTCTGACATCAGCTATTCCTCACTTTCGTAATCAGCCTAAATAATGTAGGTCGCTGCCTTTGGATTGAAGAAGCTCCGGTCATAACGGCCCGTTAAAAGCTTGGGCATCGTTGTCGCGGCATCGACTTCGTCCAATTTCAAAGTATTAAACATCACTGACGTATCGAAATGGAACCAAGCAGCGCCAAGTGGCTTCAAAACCTTCAGTTCACCAAACGGATCATCATCAGTCGAATCAAGTTGAATGCTTAGATTCCCAGGTTCAACTTGATCAGCCAAGGAACGTAACTGGGTCGCTACTAACTGAACATTACTGAAATGGTTCGTCCCATCTTCATGTTGATCAATATCATATTTGTAGAAGAAACTGTTCATTTCAGCTTCCTTACCTAACGCCAATTGCCCCGCAAATTGTTTCATAATTGATGGATCATTCAATTCACCAGCCGTCCACGAAACGTTCAACAACGTCTTACCATGACGTTCAACCGTGGCCGTCGCACTGTTGTCATTCCGGCGTAATTCGATGGCATCTGCCAGCTTCTTAGGAATTCCGGCACCTTCGCGCCCTGCAATCACACCACTTTCCGCGCCGGGTCCGTGGAGTAAGAGGTTAATTGGATAAGCACCCATCATCTTATCTTTATAGCTAACGAGGGCGAATAGACTTTCTTCAAGGTATGGTGCACTAAAAGTCGGTTTTCCCATATGAACAACATAGCCGCAAACTACTGGCGCCATTAATTTTAACGGTGCTGGAATTAAAGCCTTAAGTGTGGCTTCATCAGTCGCATACGCAAAGCCAATTCCTTCCTGATCATTCATACTTGGTGAAGTCAAAAAGTTGTTAACATCCTGATCACTTGCAATAAAACTTGCCATGGTAAAACACTCCTTTGTCTGCGTGACGATAGTTACATAATCCCGTCCATAATGTGAACGTCTGGCGCACCATCCGTGACGATCCGTTTAACCCGATCTTCAATGAGTGGATTATATTCGGGATGGGTCAAAATGTAGAATCGGTTATCCTCTAAGGCTTTAAAGACGGTATCGGCAATTGTATCAATCGGTTTTCCATTGGTAATGACATATTTCGCAAACTGTTGCCCCTTTAAGTACGCTTCACTTTGATAATATGGGTCCGTTGGATCACTGTATTGCGCTGGTCGGTGATTCTCAGTGTGATAGAGATCCGTCTGCACGAATCCTGGACACATCACGTGCATGTCAATGTCAATATCGGCACGCTGCAAATCATAAGCCGTCGCCTCAGTCATCCCTACGGAAGCAAACTTGCTGGCATGATAAGATGGCATTCCGGGTGTATCAACCAAACCGGCAATTGACGCCACGTTAAGAATATCCGCGTGGGTTTTCTGTTGAATCATAATTGGAATGATGCGCTTCATCGCATAGACTTGACTCATTAAGTTGATATGCATAATCCATTCCCAATCACGAGTCGGCAATTCCCAAATCCGGCCGGGTAATGCGATTCCCGCATTGTTGATCAGCAAGTCAATGCGACCAAACTTTTCCATTGCCTGTTCGACAGCGTCATCCACACTCGCTTCCTTAGTAACATCGGCTGTAATCATCAACGCTTCGGCACCTTTGTCGAGAACGTGCTGATAACTCTCTTTCAAAGCCGGTTCATCAATATCAACCATGGCTAATTTCATACCACGATCAGCGGCACCCTCAGCAATTACTTGCCCAAACCCGTGTGCAGCACCTGTAATAAACATGACCTTATCTTTAAAATCTTTCATGATTCGTTGATTCCTCCTCCAACTAAATTGTGATTTTTTTAACTTGAACAGTTCTATTGAACTGATGACCGGCCATTCATCTTGACTACGCTTTCATACTAACGCGTCAGTCTCTTCGAGGTAATGGGTAAAAACACTACTTTTTACCACTACTAAATGTAGGTTTTATACATGTGTCTTCGTTCACAAATATAACTAACTTGGCTACTTCAGTCACTGAACTACTAGTAGCACGTATCCGGACAGCAAAAAAGCCTCCAAGCTACTCAAGCTTGGAGGCTTCGAATTTTAAATATCACAATTTTAATTTCAAACGATTGCTGAACGTCTCTAACTCACCTGTTTATAAACAGAGGCCGCACTTGAAACTTAGTTCTGACTTAACGTTTGCGCTAGGGTCATCACGTTCAGCTTGATTTGATCACGTACCTGCCGAAAGACTTGTAATCGTTCATTAGTCGCGCCAGTAGCCCGCGCAGGATCAGGCAGTGGCCAATGGTACTTAGTCACTGTAGGCGGGGTCACCGGACAGCGATCACGTGCATCACCACAGAGCGTGACAACAATCTGACACTGATTAAGGTAAGCCACATCAATTAGTTTAGAAGTATGGTCACTAATATCAATGCCAACTTCGGCCATTGTCTGGACAGCTAACGGATTCAGTCCGTGAATTTCCACGCCCGCACTCGCAACTTCCCAGGCTGGCCCTAATAATTGTCGCGCAAAACCCTCGGCCATTTGACTACGGCAAGCATTGCCCGTACATAAAAAATAAATTTTAGGCATGATCGATCATCCTTTCTCTGGCCCAACTAATACCGGGTGGGCCTCAACTTGCTAACGCTCCTCCAACATCGCCATTAGCCTCAGCAAAGTAATTAAGATGCTGAATACCCAACGTGACGCCGGTGCTTCACTGTGTTTCGCCATCAATTACCGGATAAAAATCGCTCATTTGAGCGCGACAACCCGATGATCAATGATGTAATTGGTTCGCCACCACTCATTATCTTTCGGATAATCAGCGACTCCCATTGTCTAACCAATCATTCTATTAACAGTAACCGGACATGTGGTCACTGATTCACAGTCCATTACTGACTTCACCAGTATTTTTGTAATCGATTTCAAAACGATTTATACTAGAATTGATGTTACCAATAGTATACCAACTTAGGCAGTCCGTGCCTATGACTGTCATACTAATTATAAGCACCTAATTTACATTAATTTATTTATTGGAGGTTTTTTTCATGACAGTAGCAATTCGTTATCAAACTCGTAATGGTAATACTCAGGCATTTGCCGAACAAATCGCAACCGTGGCTGGCGTCCCTGCAGAATCAATCGACACGCCCGTTGAACAAGCTGATACGCTCTTCTTTGGCGGGGGAACTTATTTTATGAAACCCGACAAATCGGCATCCGTTTTCATGAAAAGCTTAGATGCTACGAAAGTTAAGCAAATCGCATTATTTACCACCTCAGGAGGACCCGAAGTGGTTTCGGACAAGGCCCTCACAAAGATCGCAACTGAAAAGGGCATCCCCGTAATTGGCCATTTTCATCAAGTTATGGGTGGCAAGGGCATGAAAATCATCGGCAGTGCTGGGGGTAAACTCAAAGCTGAACAGATTGAACTCGTTAAAGAATTTGCACAGAAGATGTTGGCGCAATAAGTGAGCTAATAGCGTTTGGATTGACGATTGCCGGTCTGAACGCTATTTTTCTGTCTTAACATTTACACAGCAGTCACACGGATGTTTGTCTAATTTGGCGCAAAACATCTATGCACTGTTGCTGGTTAGTATTGGGTAAAAAGGACTTCCGGACTGCCAACTGCATGTAGCAATGTAATTGTTCCTTAGGGGCCAATGGAATCCCCACAACCTGATCACTTAACACGATGGAACCTGCAATAACCATCCCTACACCGATATTTTGGGCAACCAGTCCCTCAACTAACGCATTTGTCGCCGCCTCATAAATAATCTTAGGCCTAATCCGACCGCGCTGACAATACTGTTCCAGTGCTAGCCGGGGCAAGGCGTGTTTGGGCCGAGCAATAATTGGTACGCCTTGTAAATCAGTTGCGCGAATTGTCTCTAGCTGGCTTAGCGGACTATTGACATTAACCAAAACCTGCAACTGATGTTCCTCTAAGATGCTCACCCGTAAATCAGTCGAGTGTTCTGGCAGCAGTGTTGAAAACACGGCCGCATCTAACTTACCATTTCGCAAATCAACTAATAACTTTTCAGAATCAGCAATCGTCGTCGTTACTTGATCCAATAAGTGAACTGATATAAATTTTTTAATCACCCGTGGGAGCCAGATTCCACCCGCTACGTTTGAAAAACCCAATCGGACCTGCCGTTCATTAGCGTGCTGAACTTCTAACGCCATTTGAGAAAAAGCCTTTAAAAGCTGGCTAGCCTTAATATACAAAGTACGCCCGGCCGCCGTCGTTACTAATTGTGCCCGATGGTTGGCCTGTGTTAACAAGACTGCATGGTATTCGGATTCTAAACGTTTCAAAGCAGCCGAAATCGCGGGTTGCGTAACCTGAAACTGGGTAGCTGTGGCTGTATAATTTCCCGTCTCAACTAATGAGCAGAAATATCTCAAATCACGTTCATTCACATTAATACCTCCACGCTCAGTTTTACTTGATGCTTAATTTTAACACTAAATAAACGGCAATTCGCAGTCAGTAATGATCACGAATTGCCGCTTATAATTAAGTATTTACCACAAACCTAATAACTTCGTCCAGAGCAGCCCTCCACCTAACCAAATAATATTAAAAATAACACCCACAATTGCGCTTAGTTTCCACCACTCCGCACTCGTCACATAACCCGTACTTGATAGTAATGCAGCAGGGCCTGCCGAATATGGCGTCGTTGATAAGTTGATTGATCCAGCAAATGCCAACAATAAAGCCGCTAAGACGTGGGGCACGCCAGCACCAATAGCAATGGATAAAAAACCGGCGTATAGTGCCGAAATCTGTGTTGAGACACTCGGAAACATATAATGTAAGTAGAAATAAGCCAAAAACAAAATAATTAGAACACTAATCCAGTTCATTCCGTTCAGTAAATGTCCCAATGTTTTTGAAAACCAAGGGAAAAATCCTAACGTCATTAATTTCTTGGACATCATCATAATGATTGATAACCAGACTAAAATATTCCAAGCAAAGTTTTCATTAAGCAAATCTTTGGTGGTTAATACGCCAGTAATTAGTAAAATAACGACCGCAATAAAACTAACTTCGGTAGCATCAATGCCAATCTTAGTCCCAACCAACCATAAAATGATGGCTAAAACAAATGTTACCGACATAATTTTTTCACTAGCGGTCATTTTTCCGAGAGCCGTCAGCCGTGTCGTTGCCCAGCGATGCGCATCAGGGGTTTCCTTAACTTCAGGTGGATAAACTTTATATAATACCCACGGAATAATTAGTAGCGATAAAACTCCCGGAACACAGGCAGCCATGAACCACTGCATCCAGGTCACCGTGATTCCCTGCATTTTGGCTAGCCCAATCGCAACCATGTTACCAGCCAAGCCAGTCAAAAATAGGCCTGATGTAATATTATTAACTTCATACTCAGTAAAAACTAAAAATGAGCCTAATTTCCGTTGGGTCCCCTGTTTTGGGTCAGAGCCCATTTCACGAGAAAGATTATCAATGATTGGGTACATGATGCCATTGACCCGCGCATTATTGCTGGGAATACCAATCGCCAACACGGCATCAACAAAGGACAGGGCGTACGCTAAACTCAACGTGCGTTTACCAAATAAGCTGACAAATAAATAAGCAATCCGCTTGCCAAGTCCCGATTTGATAAAACCAGCAGCCATGAACATGCACATGGCAACCATCCACGCCGTCGAATTACCAAAACCAGTCGCGACTTCGTCCATCGTAAAAACACCCGTTAACGTTGCGACAACAATCCCAATCAGCGTGACGGCCATCATCGGCAACGGCTTGGTGATACAAGCAATAATCGTTGCTACAAAAATAGCAAAGAGATGCCACGCGATAATACTAATAGCTAACGGTCGTAGTGGTGTAAGTAACCAGAGACCAATTCCAAAGACCAACGGCAAAAGAAAGCCCTTCCATTTTACTTGACTCAACATTTGCGATTCCTCCTAACAATTTATTAATTGTTAATTTTTTCACATAAACAGACATCAACAGCTGTATTCCTTTTTTCAGTATCACCATAACTTAATTTATAAGTCTGTCAATCAAAATTTAGCAATACTTAACCCGTGAATGTAATGAAATCAGCTGTACTAAGGCTTAAGAGGACGTCTGTTTTTGTTCATATATAGGATTTTATTTTTATCAACGACAATCACTGGCTTGTTTTTATAAATATAATTTATAAAAAACTAAAATAAAGTTTGCTGCTCGGTTAGTTCCTACTTAATAATCGTTGATCGAATCAAATAACTTTCGCTTGTTATCGTTGTCACAATAACGTTTTGCGGATCTAGTTAAAATTAACGGTTGTTTTTTCTATGTAGTTAATTATATTGAAAGCGTAAACAATCGATGTGCTTATCCAACTAAAAAAATAATAAAGGAATGTTGATTATGAAATACGTCGCCTTGATTGGTACGACTGCACAACAATCTTACAATCGTGAACTATTACAATTTATGAATCACCACTTTAGTCAGCGGGCTACGATTGACGTCAATGAGATTACCGGAATCCCACTATTCAATGAGCCTGATCAAGATGATATTCCAGCCACCGTTCAAACCTTAAATGATAAAATTAGCCAAGCCGATGGGGTGATCATCGGGGTACCCGAATACGATCATGCCATTCCGGCCGCACTCAAGAACGTTATTGAATGGCTTTCTTACCAGCTCCACCCCTTTGCTAACAAACCCGTCATGTTAGTCGGTACTTCCCTTGGCGTACAGGGGACGTGCCGTGCTCAAGGTGACTTACGCAATATTCTCAATGCGCCCGGAGTTGATGCTCAGGTACTCCCTGGCAATGAATACATGTTAAGCTACGCTGCTAAAGCCTTTGATCAGAATGGTCAAATGACCGATGCCCCTTCTATCAAGTTCTTGGAACGGTGCTTCGATAACTTTGAAAAATACGTTAAGGCACTCAACGGCACGCCCGCGCTCAATGTGAACTGGCACGGTAACTACGACGTTATCGTTTTAGGCTTTGGTGGTGCCGGTGCTTCAGCGGCTCGTTTTGCTGCTGATAATGGTGCCCACGTACTAGTAGTTGATGCGGCACCATTTGGCCGTGAAGGTGGCAACACCCGCTACTCCGCCCAACACGTCGTTACGGGTGAAAGCTTAGATAAACTAACCGCTTATTATCAAGCACTGGGCGCGCCATTCAGTACCCCTACTAAGACACTCAACGCCTATTTAAGCGGTATGAGTAAAATTCCAGCATATTTTGAAAAATATCTGGGGATTAAAGCCGTTAGTTGGAAACATGATATTAAACCCGGTGATGCCGTTGCCATCAAAAAAACCATGGCGGAATACCCAGAACTAGCCGGAAGTGATACGATTGACTTTGCCCTCGTTCACAAACGTGATAAAGACGCTGCATTATGGAAACTACTCCGGCAAAAAGTCCTTGAACGAGCTGACAATATTGACGTTTGGTTGGACTCACGGGCACAACATTTGATCCAAGATCCTAATACTAAAGTGATCCAAGGGGTCCAAATCAAACGGGGCGAACGACTGCTTAATATCCATGCCAATAATGGCGTCGTTTTAGCTATGGGTGGTTTTGAAAACAATCCTGAGTTAAAGCAAACCTACTTGCACAGTGATAATCTGACACCACTTGGGACGCTCTATAACCGCGGTGATGGTATCAAAATGGCTCAAGAAGTTGATGCCAAAATGTGGCACATGACCAATTATGAATCTCACGGTATCTTACCTGGAATCACCTTCAAAGAAGACGCCAATGAACGGGGCCGTCAAATTGAACACTGGCCTTTATTAAAGAACGGTAGTATTTTCGTTATCGCTGATGATGGGACACGCTACTTCCAAGAAGACGCTAAGCACCGTCACGGACACGTTTACACACATGGCTCTTGGCTAATCCCAATGAATAATCAGCACCCCTACTTAATTTTTGATCAAACCCAGTACGATGCCTTCAAACAAGAAGAAAGTCAGGCTGGTCAGTTACCGTATCCGAAATTCATGACCAAACTCGTTTCCGCGCCAACGATTGCACAATTGGCCGCCAAATTGGGAGTTCCTGCTAATAATCTACAACAGACGGTAACTGACTTTAATCACTACACAGAAGTGGGACGTGATTTTGAATTTGGTCGTGATCCGCAAACGATGCGTCAACTGGACGATGGCCCTTACTATGCCATTGCTGCGGCCAATGACGTCCTCAACACGCAAGGGGGGCCACAACGCAATGAAAATGCCCAAATTCTCAACGTCAATGACGAACCTATTCCACACTTGTTCGGCGCTGGTGAATTAGGCGGTATCGTTGCAAACTGCTATCAAGGTGGTGGTAATTTAGCCGAATGTTTGATCTTTGGTAAGTTAGCCGGTGAAAACGCTGCTCGTCCAAAGGTAGATAGTGAATCTGTCACCGCCAACGAAGCCAACGGAATTAATGACCTTGTTGATGGCGAAACAGCATCTAATGTTAAACTGGCCGCTGATCAATATCTCGGCAGTTCCAATGCCGGGCTAGGTGGCAAAGTTATTGTGCGTGTGACTTACAACGACCATAAAATTCAAGCAGTCGATGTTATTCAACACCATGAAAGTGAAGATGTTGGTTTAACCGCTATCGATCAAATTCCACAAGAAATTGTGGCAGCCAACTCCACTAGCGTTGACGCCGTTTCAGGTGCCTCTGCATCTAGCCGAGCTATTAAAGAAGCGGTCCAAAATGCGCTGAAACAAGTCAAAGATTCAGTCACGAATTAAGCACAATTCAAAGCGAATATGTATTTGAGAACATCACGTAACTCACGAGTTGCGTGATGTTTTAGTGTCCCGTGGCGAAAGTTTCACGTGAAACATTTTAGGACTTACGGTATTTGATTATCGTATAATGACACTATGAGGAGCTGATTTTTTATGGAAGCAATTATAAATACACTACAAGCAACGCTTAACCAAACTAATTTGCATTTCACAGATAAACAAGTTACCTGGTTACTAAACCATGTTGGTGCTTTAGATCCAGCTATTCGCGACGATTTAGTTTATCAGCTCTTAGGTCGCGGTTTAGAAAGTCAGGCCTTCACTGACTCTCAAAAGCAGCAAATTATTCAACCGATATTGAAAGAGCATTGGTTATTTAAGTCTATTGAAGAACCAACAAACGATAGAGTTTTCTTACGTTCTTTCACCGCACTATTAACGACCGAAATCTTACTCAGCGATACCACTCATCCCTGGCTTACTGATACGACTCGTAATCAACTATTTGACGATGCATTAACCTATCTTGTAAGAGAACACGATCAACGTGGTTTTGTGCGCAATAAAGGTTGGGCCCATGCCATTGCTCATGGTAGTGACCTACTCGGTGTAGCATGGTGTCATCCACAGTTCCCAATCAGCCAATCATCGCGAGCACTATCAGCAATTCAAACTGTCGTTCAACGTCAAAACCGCGTTTTTGTCGCCGACGAGGAAGCTCGCTTAGCACATCCACTTATAATGGCACTCACTGCCCATAAGCTAACTGATAATGAGTTATGTATTTGGCTACAAACTACCAACCAACTTTTAATAAAAGAATTGAATTCTACCGATTTAACGTCCATCTATCGTGAGCATAATTGGCTGCGTTTGATTCACCATCTTTATTTTTGGCTACCGGCTAAAAACATTGGTCGCCTTATCATCGAACAAATAAGTCACCAATATTATGACAAAAATGGGTATCTAGACTTTAACAGCTAGACACAGGCACCATCTATTGCCAAAATCAGCAGCATCCGTTATACTGTTTATCACTGTGGCTATAATCGGCCGCAATAAGGAGATGATTAATGATGATGGCATCATTATCTGTACGCAAAAGTGCTGCTCGTTAGCGACACTTTTCGACAGAACCTTTCAGAGAAGTGTCTGGTTTGAATCTGAAAGGAATTATATTATGCAACCGACAATTACCGCCTATCAATACAGTTATATTACTCAGCAAGTCAATCAGTTAATTAGCGCCGAGCTCGCCGTAAACGATCTTCAAATTAGAGCCGTCGTACGGGCACAAGCTATCGAGCGGATTACGCCACTGCTTCCTAGTGACAATCCAATCACCGCTAATTTCTTGTCCCATTTGCAAACGGACCGGCTAACCCGTGCCAAGGCCCCTCAACTACTTGAAACGCTAATTCCTCTAATTATTCCGTTTCCATCCTTGACGACAAAGCAACTAAGCAAGTTGTTTCGCAAGGTCAAAAAGTTGAAGCAGCCTGTATGGTCACAATTAGCATTACACGAATTGACTTACCTAGGTTGGAATGATGGTGGTAACCAGAAAAAGTATTTAGTAATCCCGGATCATGATCGTCTCATTGGTATCCAGGGAGATTTAGCACCACAAACAGTCAAGGGCGTCTGTGCCATTTGCCAAACAATTGGCAACGTCGCACTCTTTATGTCGACAACCAAGTCATCTGGTCTCGGACCTTACACGCGTAACGGCAATTATATTTGTCGTGACAGCAATCAGTGTAATCGACAATTGACCAACCCGCAGGCTTTAGCTGACTTTTTAGCAGTTGTCCGTCCAAAACGATAATTAAATAAAAATCAGGGCCACCAAGAACAGTTACAACTGCCGTTCTTGGTGGCCCCTTTCATTAATCTTATTCGGTGACGCTGATACAATAAGCGCGTGTTGGCGAGTCGCTGACCTCAATTCGCATGAGTTGCGCCCCGTTGTCTCGCAATGTCTTATCAATCTTGGTAAACAAGTACTCCGTGACATTTTCAACAGTCGGATTAACAGTTTTAAATTCAGGTAAGTCGTTCAAAAATTTACCTGACAATTCATCCAACGCTTGATGCAAGTTTTTTTCAATATCGTAAAAAGCGACCATCGCATCAACCGTGTGCAGTTCACAGACAATTTCCCACGTGTGCGTGTGCTTTTTTCCGGAGCCCGTTGCCCACCGCACCGCATGGCTAGCGTTGACATAGGATTTAATTTTGTACGTTCGTTGTTTAGTCGACATTGCCCAGCCTCCCCTATCAGGTTCAAGTTACCCTCCATCTTAGATGAAACGGTGTCGGTTGGCAACAGTGTCTGCTGGTAAACAGTTGGTTTCTGCCGCAAAAGTGAATACTAATTGATAATGTGCAAAATTTTCGGCGTAGCAACTCGGTCAGTTCGAAATTGATTTAACGGTTTTTCAAGCTTTTCATAGCCTAAAGCAATCCCCATCGCCACTATTTTATTCGCAGGCATCCCGAGTGCATTTCGTACAATAGCCGGATATTTAACCAATTCATAAGATGGTACTGACTGTACTCCGCGAGCAGTTGCGGCCAACATTAACGTCTGCGAAAAAGCGCCTAAATCATAGATTGACCAACTATTAGGGTTAGCGTCGAGCACAAGATAGGCAATCGCCGGTGCGCGATAAAGATTAACACGACTATCCCAATAAGTGGTCGGGCCTGAGTCGATCACGGGCCGAAAAGTTCCGACCCAGTGCCCCATATTTTGGCTAGCAAACGCCGAAAAATCACCCCGGTGTACTTTGGCGAGATCAGCGTCTTCCGTCATCCCTTGCTCAGCGGCAGTAGCATAGTGTTGCTTAATATTAGTTAGTGCGTGCCCCGTTGCAATATAGACTTGCCATGGTTGTGAATTGCCCCACGAGGGGGTTTGCTGAGCATCCGTAACAATCGTTGTTAATAGCTGTGGCTCAATAGGGTCATCTTTAAACGCCCGGACTGAATGCCGGGTGTGAATCGCTTTAATTGTTTCCATGAATTTTTAGCTCCTATATTTTAAATAGTGATGAACAAAGAGAATAAATATCATTATAAAAGATAGAACTATCTTTTTCAAGTAAGGAAACTTGGCTAGCTAAGCGCATCGTCATAAACCAGTAAACTACAAACGTGGTAATACCGAGCCATTCATGCTCAGTATTACCACGTTTTTAACCAAATCAGGCCCTTAAAAGTTACAGTCAACAAGCTATGAACACTGGCCTTAACAAGGCTGTCGTAGACCTTATTTTAATGCAATCTTTACCCGTCGTTGAAGATCCGGCACCACGGTCGTTTGAAACCATGGATTTTTCTTTTGCCAGCCATAATTTAGGGGCGATGGATGCACTAATGGGAAATAATCAGGCAAGTAATCCTGATAATTTTGAACCGTTGCAGTCAACGTTTTTTGTCGTGAACGGCCTAAATACGCCTTGATTGCATATTGGCCCACAAGTAACGTCAGTTGAACGTTAGGCATCATTGCTAGCAGCGGTTCATGCCACTTATCCATGAAGCCCTTGCGCGGTGGCAAGTCACCGCTTTTGCCCTTACCAGGATAGTAGAAATCTAGTGGCATAACCGCAATGCGGTCACTTTGATAGAATTGCGCCCGCGTCACGCCCATCCAGTCCCGTAGTCGGTCACCGCTCGCATCATTAAAGTACGTCTTGGTATTTTGAGCAATGCGCCCAGGTGCCTGGCTGATTACTAAAATAGTAGCTGTCGGTAATACGTGAAATAGCGGATCCCAACCTTTTGCTGTGTATTCAGCGTTATCGGGATCAGCCTTGATAGCTTCAGTAATTTCTTTGATGGTTGTGATATGGATGCACCTGCGATTCGTTTATAGTTTTAGTGACGATAATTTTCCCATGCCTGTTTGATTAAACTCAAGATATATTCAATCTGAGTATCATCTTTCATAATTAACTCATAGTCTCCATTTCCCCAATGGCCAATATTGCTAACATCTCTCAACAAATCGTTGGGATCGTTTAACTCCCCCTTAGATAAATTGATCCAGATTTTTAATTGGTTTTTCTGCGGTAACAAGTCAACCACATTATGATGTTTGATACGTAGTCCGATGTAGACTTTGGTCGGTTTAACTTCAAATTCTGAATCCCACAGCAAAATGGCGGCTTTAAGCTCATCATACAAGTCACAAATATTAGCAGCTGCTCTATCCATGAACATTGCCTCAGTATAGGGCTTCAAATCACTTACTTGATCAACATCCGCCGCTTTCGGAATTGTTTTGGACTGTGACAATGACGTATTAACGTTATTTGCAAAACGACTATTTTCACTATTATTTATAATCTGAAGTAGCGTCAAATAGCCATTCTCAGTTTTCCTAGCCTCATATAACTCAATTGGCAAATTGGGGTTATCGATAGCATCTTTTTGATAATTAGTATAACTACCAGCGATAAAAACAACCCGTGTTTGTGTCCAGTCAAAGTCAGCCACTCGCGCCCGGGCACCAAGCTTTTCATTGTAGGCTAACGTAAAATCAGCTTTATGTTGCAAAAGTGTATTTAAATAGGCAGTGCCCTGATCAACCACACTATCCTTAGACGTTCGTTTATATTCAATGATTACGAAAGTTCGGACTTCGCTATCATACGCCACTGTATCTAACCGATAATGCCCCACTGTAAATTCACTGACAATAAATTGAACTCCTAGGACTAATTCCAGGTTATTTTCAATCAAATTTTGTAGTTCACGTTCAATATTAAAACTTGAAACACTTACTTTACTTAGACTATTTTGACTTTGATTTATTTTATAAAGATCCATGGTAACTCCTAATTGACATCTATACTTATGTTAGTATATTACATCGTCCGACAAGCATTATCATACCATCAAACAAATTTTAAAGATAAGCAAGCTAAATATATACACTGTACGATTACTCATCGCTTATATAAAATATCTTTTATTACGTAAATCTACTAATTAGCACAGCCCGTAAGAATCATTTCAATAACCACACTTAACGGTGTCGTTACCGGATCAACTTGATGTAACCGGACCATGCGTTCATAACTCAACAATGTGTTGGTGCCCATCGCTAAGATGACCCTTGGATCAATCGAACGTATTTCCCCACTTTCAATTCCTTTATCCAATGCCGCTACAATATCATCAAATCGCATGCCAGCTTCATCCTGGGACAAATCCAATGTCGCCATAATTGGTGCCGCTTGAAATTGCTGAATCAAATCTGCATCCTCTGGGTTATCAGCCGCAAATTGATAGAGCGCACGTGCAAACAATGCCAAATTATCAAGAGCACTAACTTGAGCATTAAAGTGTGCAAACAAGTAATCTGACATTTTTTGTTTCCGACTTAAAAACGCTTGTTTAACTAAATCCTCCTTATTCTCAAAATAAATATATATATTAGATTGTGAAATTGCCGCTTTTTTGGCAACTTTAGTCATGGTAATGCCGCCTAATCCCTCTGCATTGATCATTTGAACCGTAGCATCCAGAATATCTTGCCGTCTTTGCTCGTTTTTTTCTTTCATATAAGCACTATAAAAGAATTTTAATTCTGTGTCAAACCATAAATATTCGGTTTGTTTTCTATTGACAAAGAATGAAGATTCTTTTATGATTGTTTTATCGATTAATAATGAGTGACTACTTTTTGAACTTAAAAAGAATATATATTCTCTAAAGGAGATTCCTATTTATGATTACTAAACCCGTTGCATTAATTACCGGTGCCTCTGCTGGCATGGGTGAAGCTGCCGCACGTCACTTTTCACAAGCTGGTTATGAAGTTTATGCCGGTGCACGTCGTGTTGAAAAAATGTCTCATTTAACAAGACTGGGAATTCACACACTTCATTTGGATGTTACTAATGCTGAATCTAACCAAGCGTTTGTGGATCAGGTTCTAGCCGATACCGGCCGTATCGACGTCTTGATCAACAATGCTGGTTACGGATCGTTCGGTGCGTTAGAAGATGTAACTTCTGCTGAGGCTAAACGCCAATTTGAAGTTAATGTATTCGGTGCTCTTAATTTAATTCAACTCGTTTTACCTACTATGCGCAAACAACATTACGGTAAAATCATCAATAACTCATCAACAGGCGGTCAATTATACTCCCCGCTTGGCGGTTGGTACTACGCTTCAAAACATGCGTTAGAAGCCTTAAGTGATTCATTACGATTGGAGGTAAAATCTTTTGGAATTGATGTTATTATTATTGAGCCCGGTGGCACTGACACGAATTGGCAACAAATCACCAATGAACACTTACTAAAAGCGACACCAAAATCTTCTCCTTACCGTTCAATGGCAGAACGTGTGGCTAAAACTACCATTAAAGGCATGTCAACCGCCGATGAATTGGGGCAATTAATGTTAAAAGTTAGCACCATTAAACGACCAAAGTCACGCTATCAAGCTAAATTTATTGATAAACTAATGGTAGTTGCCGCTCGTAAACTCTCCTACCGCATAATGGATCAAATCATTGGGATTTCACAACGAATCCTCACAAATTAAAATCAGGTGAAATTACTCCGTTTAACCGATTTTATATCAAGATATTTAGTCATCTATTTAGCTGTTAACAGTGCTTCACTTATGATACGGACTTCCCACATTAATCATAAACGCCCGATAAACCTGCTCCGACAGCACCAACCGCATTAATTGGTGGGGCAACGTAAAACGCCCAAACGAAATCTGAGTATCCGCACGCTTCAGCACTTCCGGTGATAACCCCAGCGAACCGCCAATCACGAAATCAATATCGCTATGACCATACGTCGTTAACTTATCAATTTCTGCGGCAAATTCTTCACTCGAGCGTTCCTTACCCAAAATCGCTAGTGCGTACACGTAATCGCGATCCTTAATTTTTTCCAGGATCCGTTGACCCTCTTTGGCCTTCACATTTTCCATCTCCGCGTTACTTAATGACTCCGGTGCCTTTTCATCCGGCACCTCGATAATCTGAAATTTGGCGAATTTACTCATTCTTTTCGCATATTCCGCAATCCCTTGTTTGAAGTATTTCTCTTTTAACTTCCCGACACAGATAATTTTGATGTTCATAATTGACCGCCTTTACACAAGTTATTAACACAGTTATCCACAGGTGCATAACTCAATAATCAATATATTGTGTTGAACACCAGTTCGCCACAATATTTATTTAGCCTTATTTTGTCAAGCCCTTTCCGACTTATCCACAGTTTTACACAGCAACACTTGTTCGTGGATTCCGGTTACAAATCCTATTATATCAAGAACCGAAGCCTATTAAAATAACTTTTTAAAATTAAATCCACAGGCCGCCGCGGTGCCTGTGGATAACTTTTGAACAAGCTTCAACCCCGTGGTTCTGGGTGTTCATAAATTTCAACTAACGCGCTTAAAATTTATCACCAAAGTTGTCCACAATTTTGCCCACCTTCAAATCTTACAATAAATACTTTTCGATATTTCACTCAGTTTGTTCGGTTTTTTTCGTAACTACTGCCAACTTTCGCAAATTTCCGCCATTATTGAAAATTGATTCTTCGTTTTTTCATAATTTTGCCCATAAGCCTAAAAAATGTCCCTGACCGCTACTCGCAGTCAGGGACGCTTATGAAATTCTCATTTATTAGTTGCTTTGCTTAGTTAACGTTTTGGTAGTTTCGGTTAACTTCATGTTGGCCGTCTTCAGCTTGCCATCATGATAATACTTAACGGTGACCGTATCATTAACTGAATGGGCATATAAGGCACTCCGCAACGTTGCCAGGCTAGTTACCTTCTTGCCACCCAGTTCCGTAATGACATCGTACTTCGTCAATCCAGCAGCCTTGGCTGGTGACCCTGAGTACGTCTTCATGATGACGACACCCTTCATAACACTCGTTGGTAACTTCAGAACGGACTTCTGATCACTAGCGGAAATATTAGCTAGATCGTAAGTTGCCACCCCTAAGGCTGGTCGAACCACTTCACCCTTTTGAACCAGTTCATTGATAATCTTCACAACTTCATTACTTGGAATCGCAAAGCCCATCCCTTCAACACTCGTCCCAGAGTTATCTGATGCTAACTTCATGGAGTTGATCCCAATCACTTGGCCAGCAATGTTAAATAGTGGTCCACCAGAGTTTCCAGAGTTAATTGCGGCATCTGTCTGAATAACTGTCGCATACCCAGTCGTTTGCCCCGACGTATTAGTCGTTGCAACCGTCCGCTTCTTCGCCGAAATAATCCCTTGCGTCAAAGTCGTTGCGTAATTAGATCCCATTGGTGACCCAATGGCTAAGGCCGTTTCACCAACTTTGATACTATCTGAATTCCCAAAGCTGGCTGTCTTCGTTACCTTAGAAGAATTAATCTTCAGAACGGCCAGGTCGGTAACAGAGTCGGTTCCGACGATTTTAGCTGATAATTTTGTTCCGTCACTCATAATCACTCGAATCGCGTTTGAGCCGCTAACCACGTGATTATTGGTCACAATATAAGCTGCGTCGCCACTCTTCTTATAGATGAGCCCAGAACCTTCACTATATTCTTCTAACTTGCTTGAACTCGAGTCCGAACTCGAAGAACTATCGCTGCCAGACGAATCATCGCCGCCCAAAATACCGCTCCAACTACTTGAAGAGCTCTTCTTTTGGAGATTAATGACAGACACCACGGCCGCCTTGTTATTTTCAAACACCTTGGTCGCCTGTGAACTGACATTGACCTTAACGTTCGTCGTTGACGTTGACCCCGATTTATTAGAACCGGTTGGCACACTGGTCGATGACGTAGCGATGTTATTATCCTGAAAATAGTTAATTCCACCGTAAGCGACACCACCACCGATTAGTCCGGCTACCAGTGCGGTTACTGCAACCTTGATTAATGATTTATTAGCCATAATTGCGCGTCGAAACGCGATCCCTCCCTACTAATGCTGATTTTAAGTTTATTTTAGCGAAAAAGTGTGATTTTTTTATGACTGAAGCATTGCGAAACATTAAAGCTAGCCTATAACGTGATTAACTTAGTCGCTTGTTCAGGCTCCGTATCATATAGTTGAAAATCATGTTCCACACCAAAATCATGTTCAGTCATCATAGATGCCACCGTCAAGTGTGCCAAGGACTTCAGATTATTATCCTGGCTACGATGCCCCAGATAAATCCGCTTAGTATGGCGGCCGATAACATCCATCAACGCGTTGGCACCATCCTCATTGGACAGGTGGCCTTCATCACCAATGATCCGCTGCTTAAGTGGCCATGGATAACGGCCCATCCGCAACATCTCTAAGTCATGATTACATTCAAATAAGTAGCCGTCAGCATCGCGAATCACCCCTTCAACGTGCTCCGAAACGTAGCCCGTATCTGTGATAATCACGAACGACTTGCCCGCATGATGTAGTTCATAAAACTGCGGTTCCGCCGCATCGTGCGATACACTAAACGATTCCACATCAAGATCGCCTAAGCCCAAGGTCGTATCTGGATCAAAAACGTGGCACAGCTCGGCCGGCACATTTCCAATTTTATGGGCCATCGCATCCCAGGTTCCCTGATTAGCATAAACATCTAAGCCATATTTCCGCGCCAAGATCCCCGCAGAATGACAATGATCAGTATGTTCATGACTAATAAACAAACTATCGACTTCATTAATGTCACGGCCAATCGATGTCATCAGGTTAGCAATTTTTTTACCACTTAGCCCTGCATCGACCAATACCTTGTGCTCTGGCGTTTCAATATACGTGACATTACCTGTACTTCCCGATGCCAGTATGCTTACTTTCATATCATCCGTTGCTAATTTTAATACCATTATTTAGGCTCTTCCCATCTCTGAAATCCATTACTATCTTTACATGATACACGCTTTTAGCAGGGTTGAAAAGTAAGCAACCCACAACATCAAGTATCCCCTCGCTTCAACGACTAATGATCATCGAGGACCAGCCGTGTTAAAACGCCATCGCACACAACAAGTGCTGACTAGATTTTTTAGTCAGCACAAAATTAAAGACCTAGCGCCAACCTGACTGACAGGCCATCGCACAATTAATCATCAACCGATCCAACGCAAGATACTAAAAAGTGGACCCCATCACAAGTCCTGATGGAGCCCACACACTACCAAACAACCATTAGCGTTAATAACCGACTAATCGAACGTATTCCATACCATGCCGACCGTCGTATCCAAACTACCCGTTGTGGTTGCATTACTATTCTTCATTGAAGCACTCGTAAAGGCATTGATACGGTGCAAACTAATGTTAGAACTATTCTTGCCACGAACGGCAAAAATCCAAGTTGGCACATAAACACTACTATCTTTCAGCTTCAATAACCGTGAATAGCCAAGTTTGGCCCACACGACCCGCGAGCTACTCGATACTTGATTGTATTGATACAAGGCCACCAATGCTTTTTTTTCACTGATAGTTACCGCTTTTTCACGTAACGTTTTAACATTAGCAACGTATGTTTGCGTATAACTCGTTAACTGCTTATCCTTATTGACAAATAAGTGCACTTGTCCGGCACCAGTAAGAATTTCGCCATCCGCAACTTTTTGAACAAAGACATAGTCCCCGCTTGTCGACAAATCGGCATCATATACATACTCGGTACCATGAATCACGTTAGTTCGTTGACTCATAAATGTCGTTAGATCCGCTTTCGGACTCTGGGTATCAATCGTTGTCGTCGCTCGCAACGTACTGACTAACTTACCACTACTTTGAACCCGCGCTGACTGTTCAGTTAACTGACTTAATTGTTGTTTCAAACCACTTTCATTGCTCCCGGCAATGTAGTAACCCGTACCTTCATGAGTATCTGGATTCTTAAAACTAATATTATCGGCCCGCATTTCACGAATTACCGTCGTTGCCGTGTCACCGGTCGTTTTCGTTGATTTAGAACTCGTCTGGACGAACATAAAGCCCAAGAAGATATCCAAAACAACAAATGCTAGTAAGAAAATCCACTCAATTCTCCGAAAATTCATGCGGCCACCTCCTAAGATCCACTTAACATCGACGTATACGTCCGCCAAGTTCCGTTATAGTAGACATAATACGTTGGCGTCAGGTCAATCACGAGTTTGGACGACTTATTTTGCGACCATTCGTAGCCCAGTTCGATACTGCCAATCTTATCATCCTTATAACCAGCAGCCTTCAAACGTTTTAGCACACTCGTCGAACTTGGTAAGGTCACCGCCTGTTTTTGGCCAGTGGTTGGGACTGGTACTTGTAAGCTGTATAACGAGAAGTAGTACCGGTCTAACCCATTCGAAGTTAACTGGATACGCACATCACCGTTTTCTGTTTGATTAAAGATAGGAAATCCTTCAACGTAGCTTCGATAAATCACACTGTTACTAGTTGCATCAAAGCCGTAGTACCGAATATTATCCATGGGTACGCCGAGACTCGTCAGTTGATTAAAACTCTTCTTTAACTGACTCGTTAGCGATAGATTTCGCGTCGTGCCTGAATCACTATAATCTTCGAAATAAACTGTTCCCAGCTTAGAGTCGACCGTCATCCGTTTATAACTCCCAGTCGTATACTCTTGCTTCCCACTCCGATTATGCACCGATACCGTTGAGTTCCCATCCGCATCTAACAATCGATTGGCAATTTCACTGGCCGCCGCCTTACTCATGAGGTAGCTATAGTGTTGCATGGTCACCTGCTTAGGATAATCAATATAAGTCGTATTATCCTCGTAAGTCATCTTAACAGCAATTTGTTTAACTTTATCCGCTGCCAAAACGCGTTTTAGTGAAGTTAGTGACTTTTTCTTTAACCTGACACTATAAATCTCATGGTGGTTATCATTTAAAAAGTACATGTGATTAGTATCATTGACTGGAATCACAATGCGACTAAACTCGGAAGAACGGAAACTATTGAGCTGTTGCTTAAAAATGGTGTTAAACAGGCTGACTGTAATACTATCAGGAAAGTTTAAAACATAACTATCTTCCCCATTCAACAGCGCCTGATAACTCTTAGCCGACGTAATTCGCACCTTAGAGATACTACGGGCATCCCACTTACGCAACTGTTCACTAAATTGACTGACTAAGCTAACATTCTTATTGATCAACAGGGACTGATTGCCCTGGCTATTCGTATAAATCAACTGGGTCGGCAAATAAATGTCATCAATCGTCCGGGTCGTTAACGAGGAATTTGATGACGTGGTACTAACCTTACTTTCATGTTCATACCGCGATGGGTTTAACCAAATATACATCGACAGTACCACACTCAATAGAATCAGTATGGTCAACAATATGGGTAAGATAAAGCGTCTAAGCTTGTGAGTCGTCATCCCAAAGGTCCTCCTCCTCATAAGGTTCATATGGCAAGGAAATATAGAACGTGGACCCCTTACCTTCAACACTATCAACCCAAATTCGACCGCCTAGCATCTGGACAACTTCTTTTGAAATCGCCAGACCAAGTCCGGTACCGCCTTGGGCCCGTGAACGCGCCTTATCGACCCGGAAAAAGCGGTCAAAAACATGCGCTAAATCAGCTCGTGGAATTCCTAAACCTTGGTCACTAATACTGATAATGACCTGATTATGCGTTTCTAATAGTCGACAAGTGACCACCCCACCATCTGGGGAATACTTAATCGCATTATTCATAATATTATCGAGCACTTGCGTAAACTTGTCAGTGTCAATTTCAACCCATAAGTCGCGCTTAGTAAACTCGCGCTTAATCGTATAGTACTTAGCCGGATTATCATCTTTTTTCAGAATCATGTCGAACCGATCCAGCACATAATTAAACATTTCGTTAATATTCACTAGCTCCATATCAACGCGGGTCGTTCCTGAATCCATCCGAGATAAACTTAACAGCTCATTAATCATCCGAATCATCCGGTCAGTTTCTTCCTGAGTGACCTTTAAAAAGCCTGGTGCCACTTCTGGATCTTTCCAAGCACCATCGCTCAATGCTTCAATGTAACTCCGCAAACTCGTTAACGGTGTCCGTAATTCGTGCGACACGTTAGAAACGAATTGCTTACGGTCATTATCAATCTTCTGTTGTTCCGTAACATCATGTAACACACAGACTAAACCACTAATAAATCCAGATTCACGTTGAATAAGTGAAAAGTAAGCATTTAAGATCAAGTCACGTTCATTAGATGAGAAATCGAGCATCAATTCATCCTGATTCTCGATTAAGTCACGTAATGAATAGTCATCACGGATCTTCAAAATATCCAGAATCGAATTACCAATGGCTTTTTCCGCCGTCACATCCATAAAATCCGACGCCGTTTCATTAATAATCGTAATATTGCCGCGCCGATCGGTGGCAATCACACCGTCACTCATATGTGAGAGCACACTGTCTAACCGCCGCCGTTCTGCTTCCGTCGACTCTTGCGATTCTTCAACGCGAATGGACAAGTTATTAATCGCCTTAGCCAGTTGACCCAACTCATCATCACTATAGACCCGGACTTGACCAGCATAGTCGCCGCGTGCAATCCGCTGTGTTTGTTGCTTCATTTCCTCAATCGGACGCGTTATTGCCCGGGCAATAATAATGGCAATTCCCAAGCCCAAGACCATGGCGACCAGTGACGCAATCACAAAAATCCCCATAATATTGTTGATGGTACTATATACCGACTTCATATTCGCCCGTACATACAGTACCCCAACTAACTGACTGCTATTACCAGTTGAGTTGGAACTGTACAATGGCACAATTGAGATATAATAACGACCATTATTTTGCGTATCATAGGTACTCTTCGTGTAAGTTCGATTATTATAAATCGCATTTTTAACATTCCGGTCCGTTGTCTTTTGACCAACCACAGATTGATCATTAACGTCACTAGTCCCCCGAATGGTTCCCTTACTATCGACTACTCGGATTTCATCAATATTGGTATTGTTATAATTTGATAAAATCGTTTTGATCTGGCCATTGGCTTTACGGGTACTACTTACAGTCAGTTGCTCAGCCAACGAATTATCAATATAAGTTGGAATTTGAACGGTTTGCTTAAAATCTTGGATGTTCTTCGATTCCAACTGCTTAACAAAAATCGCGCCAACAATTTCCAACGTAATCAATAATAACAACGCAAATACTAGTGCAATTTTAAAATTAATCGTTTTAAAAAAATTTTTCCGTTTAAATCTCAACACGGTCTAGCAACCTCTACTCATTTTCAGGATTGCGGAGGTAGTAACCCACGCCCCGCCGCGTCACCAACCACTTTGGATGACTCGGATTATCTTCAACTTTTTCACGTAAACGACGCACCGTGACATCAACGGTCCGAACATCACCAAAGTAGTCGTAGCCCCAGACCGTCTGTAGTAAATGTTCCCGCGTCATTACCTGCCCAATGTGTTGTGCCAAGTAGTGTAATAGCTCAAATTCCCGGTGCGTTAATTCAATATTGTTCCCACGCTTTGAGACCATATAGGCTTCTGGATGAATTACTAAATCGCCGATCTCAATATCAGAGTTCTCTTCAACTTCTGCTGGTTGAGCACTTGGAGTCCCTTGACGACGCAAGTTTGCTTTGACTCGTGCAACAAGTTCCCGGTTAGAAAACGGCTTCGTGACATAATCATCAGCACCGAGTTCCAAGCCCAAAACTTTATCTAATTCAGAGTCCTTGGCCGTAACCATGATAATCGGCATGTCATAGTTCTTCCGAACTTGCCGCGCAACTTCCAGGCCATCCATTTTCGGTAGCATTAAATCTAATAAAATCAAATCAGGGTGAACTTCGTCAACTTTTTGTAAGGCTTCCTCACCATCAGCCGCCACGTGAACTTCATAACCCTCTTTGGTCAAATTAAATTTCATAATATCGGAGATTGGTTTTTCATCATCAACTACTAAGATTTTTTTCATAACGATTCTTCCTCCTTAGGGGAAAACAGGTTTACATTTCAATTTTAAGGTGATACGCGATAAATTACGAGAAAAGCAGTTATTTTCTCGTGTCAGGTGGGTTGATATTAAATTCAACACTGGTTTTAGTATATCACAAATGTAGTTGGCTTTCTTTGATTGCTAATCCGCGTGGCCGTAGTATTTCCCGGGAAATCATTTGTCCGTTTTAGCAATCGCTTTCATCAACAAATCACTAAAAAAGAACACTTTTTTTGAAAAAACTTGCGAAATAGTATTGTCAGAACCTAAAATTCATGATATTATATTTTTTGTTGAGTTATGGGCAGTTAGCTCAGCTGGCAGAGCAACGGACTCTTAATCCGTGGGTCCAGGGTTCGATCCCCTGACTGCCCATCATATAACCACACTAATCAGTTTTCACGCCGTGTTAATCCACCGTGAAAACTGATTTTTTCATATTCTCAATTTAATAATTCAAAGGCGCGCTGCAAGAAGGAATGGCTTCTTGCAGCGCGCCTTTGTCGTCAATCTTCATAAAGCAACAAGACGGCCTTATCCCCCAAAACAGTATCCTGAGAAATTAACGACAACTCTCGTCCCTACCCATGATTGATCAATCAGCCTGGTCAATATGAAAGTAGCCTTCAGGGGCTGCACTTGGCTGTGCCTGATGCCAATGCTGACTACTACTTCCATACTTAGTCGGTTGCGGGTCTGGTCCCATAGCAACAAAGCGGCGGCCCACCGCATCCATGAAAATAACAACACGCTGATATTCACGTGCTGGGGCAACTAATGTACAATTCTCATGCTTAATACCGTAAACATCTACAAAATCCATCTTGACCACTTGGCTTTCTTATTGTCTGACAGACCGTCACCTAAATAAAAACCGAACCAGTCGGCAACAACGGTTCGGCATAAAATCAACTATTGAGGTTTAACATTCGTAGCTTGTGGCCCACGATCACCTTGTTCTTCATCATAGGTTACTTTTTGACCTTCATCTAAAGTCTTGAATCCATCAGTCTGAATCGCTGAGAAATGAACAAAGACATCCGTACCGTCTTCACCCGTAATAAAACCAAAACCTTTATCCGCATTGAACCATTTTACTGTACCATTTTTCATTAATATAATTCCTCTCAGAACTGACTGTAGTAACGACAACGTTAACCTTAGGAACGTGTCATTAATTAAAACCGTCCCACTTGCTAAGTGTTCTAAGTATAACATATTCTCGTATTTTAATCGCTAATAACGCTATGCATAACACATGACTTTCTACTACCATTCCGGCATACTGATAGGAAAAGGGAGTGCTAAATATGCAGCATACGACACGACAGGCAGCCCTAAATATGATTCAGACTGCCCCCGTTTTCACGTTGGCAACTGTTGATGCGGATGGCTATCCGACCATGGTCGCATTAAGTCCTTTACCTATAAGACGTAGCCTTGAAACGCTGTATTTCTACACCAGTCGGCAGACATCCACGACACAGAATATCCAAAATTGGCGTCAAGCCAGTTTATTTTATTATCAATTATCCGACTATGCTTCCATCATGCTACGTGGCACATTAACGTTGGTCGGTAATAACGTCTTTGATCAAGATTGGCGTGCCGAACTAACCGAATTTCAGCAACAGCTAAATTATAAGGACCCCGTCATCCTCCGCTTTCAAACGAGTTCTATCAAAATACGTCAAATGATGACAATCGACCACCTTGAGCTTGTGGATCATCCGACCAATGACCACCTAACCTAGACTCACCATCATAATTAAATCTTCAGCAAGAGAGTGGGACAAAAGGTGATCTGCTTGCGAACATTAACGTAAATTCGGCGATTATTCCTGGGATTGGACTAGTCACCAAATTTGGGTTAAGCGGAACAAGCAACCTTTTGGCGCACGTTTCGACAATATTGACAGAAAAATTGTGTTCGGTTTCTTGAGAAAAAGTCCTTTCTTAAGAGATTGAACACTTTTAGTTTTGTCCAAATCTTGGTCTGCCTACATGCCAATCAAACAGTCACAACGTTATCATCGACCACACATCGATAAACAGCATTCTCTATAAAACATTTCATACAGTAACGCTAATCATTGTGAATAACCGCAAGCATTTGCCTTTAGTTCATTCACTTTTAAAAGCAACCTACCGTTTAATCCCATAGTTAACAGGCTCCGGCAACAATATTTGCGAGCTTATCAAAAAGAGACTAGGCTATATATGTAAGTAGTATATTTAATATTTATCACTTTTATTGCAATTTTTAATGACCGAACTAAGGAGTGTGAACTAATGAAACTTATTAGATTGCGAATTGAAAATGACACGATGGCGATTGCCTATCATCCGGTATCGGGACAAGCAGCAACCGCCAACTACCTTATTGCCTATAATCCCAACCAAGCAATTAGTGAAAACCTGGAAAACATTAAGATCCGCCTAGCTGGTCTCCAGTTTGATGCTGCTATTCTTGAAAATGGATTGTCTTACCCATTTTCCGACACCATCGTAGGGGTCAACTATGACCGAATCGACGTGGGTTTGGCTTTGACTAACCTACTCAACATCCCAGTCGTTAGCCAAGCAGCTGTTGACCAACTCGGGTTGACCGCAGCGATTAAAGCGAAAAGTGCTTATTTGAAGTGGCATCTTGATTATTATGGCCAATATCATGGTGTGCGCAATAACGGTCAAGAGGCAATGCTGACTATTGGTAATGGTTACTTGGGATTGCGCGGCGCATTTCTAGAAAGCCACGCCGACAAAGACAATTACCCTGGAACCTACGTTGCCGGTGTCTTTGATCAGGAGACGACCACACTTCACAATCACCAAGTTACTAACGAAGATTTAGTCAATTTGCCAAATGCTCAATTCATTACATTCGGTATTGATCAGCAACCACCATTTCAGCTTAATGAACACGATCTTCAAGACGTCTATCGCAGCCTTGATTTACGAACTGGCATGTTAACGACTACCAAGCTAATTCAGTTAGCCTCCGGACACCAGTTAAGAATTCGTTCGCAAAAAGTCGCTAATATGCATGATTGGCATCGTTACAGTATTCGTTACCAAGTCACACCACTTAACTTTACGGGTAGCTTACAGATTTATACTGAGATCGACGGCAGTGTCGTTAATGGGAACGTCAGTCGGTATAATGTCTTCGATCAGCACCATTTAAACACCATGGGGATCGAAACAGCTGCTAACACCGTCTATCTTTCTGGCCAAACTAAATCTTCCCGGATCAATTACACGATTGGGGCCAAACTAACTAGTCCTGATGTTCCAGTAATCAAGAATTTCAATAGTACGCAACAGCCACAAGGTGTCCAGCAAACCGTTTCGTTAGCAGTTGAAGCTGGTAAAACTTACACATTTGATAAAGATGTGGTCATCGCGACTAGCAATGCCCACGATGATCCGCAATTAACACATGTCCAAGCTGAGCTCAGCCAGTCCAGTTTCGACAACACGGCTAGTGTCAGCAAGGACTACTGGGAACATACCTGGCGCACCACGGATATTAAAGTTCGCGGCGATATTACGAGCCAACGATTGCTCCGTGTCAATCTCTATCATAGCTTTGTTTCAGCAGCTGCTCTCGAAAGCGGTCAATTGGACGCCTCGGTGGGGGCCCGCGGGTTACATGGTGAAGCCTACCGGGGCCACGTTTTTTGGGATGAAATGTTTATTCTACCCTTCTACACCATGCACCGTCCGGAGTTAGCCAAGCAACTTTTGCTTTATCGTTACCGGCGACTACCCGCAGCTAGAAAAAACGCCCAAGCAGAAGGCTATGCCGGCGCCATGTATCCGTGGCAATCAGCTTCAAAAGGGGATGAACAGGCCCAATTTACGCACTTAAACCCAATAACCAAAACGTGGGATCCCGATAATAGTCGACTGCAACGGCACGTTTCTTTAGACATTGCTTATAATGTCTGGTTCTACTACCACGTGACGCAAGACCGTGATTTTCTCAACAAATACGGAATGGAAATGTTGCTTTCAATTGCTGCCTTCTGGATCAGTAAGGCAACCTATGACCAACAGACTGGTCGCTACAACATCAGTGGCGTTATGGGACCAGATGAATTTCATGAAAATTATCCCAATAGTACTAAAGCTGGCTTGAAAAATAATGCATACACCAATATCATGGTTGCTTGGCTCTTCGATATTATTACAACCTTCAAAGCACAAATGCCACAAGCCGTGTTTCAGAAAGCGGCCCAAGCAGCCCACTTTGATGCCGATACTAGTCACAAAATGACCACTATTGGTCATAAGCTGACACTTGAAATCAATCGCCGGGGAATTATTGCCCAGTTTGAAGGTTACTTCAACTTACCGACCCTCGATTTTCAAGCTTACCGGCAGAAATACGGCGACATTTCCCGAATGGATCGCATCTTAAAGGCCGAAGATAAAACGCCAGATGCCTATCAGGTGGCCAAACAAGCCGATGCTTTGATGGCTTTTTATAATTTTGATGTTCCCACCGTCCAAGCCATTATTGAAAAAATGGGTTATCAACTTCCGAGTGAGTATTTGACGCACAACATTCAATATTATTTGGCCCGGACAACTCACGGTTCGACCCTATCACGAATTGTCTATGCAGTTTTAAACCAACTAGACGACAATGATGATGATGCCTGGAAGCTCTTTTCAGAGGCGCTAGCATCAGACTACTATGATATTCAAGGTGGCACGACCGCCGAAGGTATTCATTTAGGCGTCATGGGAGCCACACTCAATCTAGTGACCCGCAACTTTGGTGGCGTTAGTCCACTAGGGACCCATTTGCAAGTGAACCCCCAATTACCGGATCATTGGCAAACATTGAAATTCAAACAACTCTTTCGCGGTGTTCACTATGTCTTTGTGATTGACCATCACCGGGTGACCGTCACGGCAGATCAACCAAGTACTGTTCAAATTGGCAATCAACAATATCAACTGCAGGCTAAAAAGCCTCGTACTATCACTTATACCGATTAACTAGGAGGTCCTTACGATGGTTAAATTTGCAACAATCAAAGGCTTTATTTTTGATCTTGACGGCGTTATTACAGATACCGCTATTTTTCACAGTCAGGCTTGGCACCAAATTGCAGATAAAGTCGGTGTCACTTGGGATGAGCAACTCGCTGATGCGCTCAAAGGGATTAGTCGGATGGACTCGCTCAATTTGATTCTTGCCCACGGGCACCGTGAACATGACTTTACGGATGCACAAAAACAAGCTTTAGCGACGGAGAAAAATACGAACTATCTAAAGTTAGTCAATCAAATGTCACCGGCAAATATCTTACCGGGTATCAAAGATTTCTTAGCCGAACTACAGGCAGCTGGCTACGCACTATCACTCGCTTCTGCTTCCAAGAACGCACCACTGGTACTTAGCAAGCTCGGTCTTAATACCTACTTCACAAAAACGGTTGATCCAGCCACCTTAGCCCACGGGAAGCCTGATCCTGAGATTTTTCGGCGAGGTGCTGAAATTTTAGACTTAGCACCGGCCGCATGTATTGGCGTCGAAGATGCTGCCGCCGGCGTTCAATCCATTAATGGTGCGGGTGAAACATCGATCGGCATTGGCGAGCCAACCGTACTCGCAGCCGCTGACATCAACTTTACGGATACGACACAGCTCACACTTGCCAACATTAAAGCCCAACTAACCGGTGTTACTAGTAACTAATTCTCATACTATGCTAGCGAGAGTGAGACAAAGGGAGACTGTTTGCAAACAACCTTTTGGCGCACGTTTCGACAATATTGATAGAAAAATTGTGCTCAGTTGCTTGAGATTTTTCCTTAAGCAACTGAGCACATTTAGTTTTGGTCTGAACTCTTATTATCTAGACAACCACCAAAGTATCAACGTCTGGTTGAGCCACTCAATGCAACAGTGACTCGGCTTTCAAGCTCCATGTGTACCAATAATTAGTTCTAAATTAAGTCATAGTGCTTCAAGCCTTGCGCAATACCGTTATGCATATTATCAGCCGTGACGTAAGCTGCGAGTTGTTTGACCCGGGGATGCCCATTCCCCATAGCAATTGGCGTCTTGACCATCTGAAACATTTCAATGTCATTCAGTTGATCACCAAAAGCATAGGTCGGAACAGTCGTTAACTGCGCCTTCGTTAAAATATCCTGAATTCCAACAGCCTTAGTCACGCCCCACTGCATGGTATCCAATGCCCGGGGATTATTACGGACAAAGTGCAAGTGGCCGCGATAACGGCGCCGATATTGAGCTGCATCTAACGGATCGAATGTCAGTAAGAAGTTAACGTGTTGATGCTGATAAAATTGTGGCTTAACATTGGCTAGTTGTTTTAGCTCCTGATAATTACTAGTCGTCAATGCATCACGGTGACTCAACGCAAAACCGGCGTTATTATAATAGGCCAGTGCATGGTGGTGACGATTAGCAAAGTGCGTAATATCCGTTAAAACAGCCTTATCAAGCTCATGAGCGCTCAAAAACTGGCCCTGGTAAGCAACATAACTTCCGTTAGCACTGACGATTGAATCAATGCCGGTCGCTTGCATAATATCACGGACTTCAAACACATTACGCCCCGTTGCAATCACCGGCAAAACGTGGTTCACCTTTAAACGTTGTATCGCTTCAATACTACTAGATGCAACCGTCTTGTCATTTTGCATCAACGTTCCATCTAAATCAAAAAAGACAACCGCTTGGTACAACTAATTACCCCCTATAATTAGAATTTACCGTGGGACTGCATCGTCCCGTCAGCTTCTCACACTACTTAGTGTTCATTTCTATTATAGGCGTCGTTTTCACTTACCGCAGAAATTCTGCTCACACTTGCGAGCATCAAAAAGTGGGCGACCTCATCAAGGAAGGGCGCCCACTCGCTACTCACGTCTTCAGAAGGATTGACGGAGTACCTCTTAGCACTGTACCAATAGCGGGGTGCTATTAAAAAGTACTTTCATAATATACCGCATGCATATCAGCGCAACCATCAAGTTCCTGTAAAATTCAGGTAAAGTTTTCAATAAGCCACAGTTGCTCACCACTGAAAGTCTGCCCCACCAGACACTGTTGGATCGCTTGTGCCAACCTGAGAGGTACTCCACTTAACTTCAAATCATGTACCGTCACCATCCGTGACTCAGGTGTGATATTAACGACTACCAGAACGGTCTGCGCAGCTCGCCAGTATAGATAACCGATCCCATAATCTGCCACATAGAACGGCACAAAGTTAGCCTGATTTAGCCAAACATGCCGCTGCCGCCACAGCGACCACTTCGCCACAAACTGAATCTGTGCTTGATCAGCAGTTGCCCACGGATAAAAAGCCCGATTATCAGGATCCTTACCACCTAACATTATCGCTTCATCGCCATAATATAAGCATGGCACACCGGGCAAAGTCAGTAACAACTGTACCGCCAGCCGTAACCGCTGTTGATTTTCTTCCAACATGGTTAAGATCCGGGGGGTGTCATGGCTACCAATATTATTGAAGTTAAATTGAAAGGTTGATGCCGGGTAATTTTCCTTCAATGTCATTAGCTCACGCCACCACTCTGCTGGCGTCAAAGTTCCATTCAAGATGTGGATGATCAACCGCCGTAGCGGATAATTCATCACTGCTTGTAAGCCACCACCTTCTAAGTAATGCCGCCGCATGCCATAAGCCAGTTTGTGTGATGCATCCTCCCAGACTTCTCCAATCAAAACCTTATCTGGATAACGATCAAGTGTCCGTCGAATGCCAGCAATAAAATCATCAGGAAGTTCATCCGCAACATCTAGTCGCCAACCATCCACACCGCGCTGGGTCCAATAATCAATTACCGAATCGGGTTTGCCAAAGATAAAGTCGCGATAAGTGGGTGCTTCTTTATCCACTGTTGGTAAATCATGAATGCCCCACCAGCTGTCATAATCATTGGGATAATGAATAAAGGTAAACCACGGATAATACGGACTGGTAGTCGATTGAGCCGCGCCTAGCGTTTTATAGTGCCCTGCTTGATTAAAATACTTGGAGTCAACACCGACGTGATTAAAGACCCCATCCAGAATCAAGTGCATGCCTGCTTGATGTAGGGCGGTCACCAAGTTATCAAAATCAGCCAGTGTTCCTACGACCGGGTCAATTTTCAAATAGTCGCCTGTATCGTAACGATGATTACTGCTAGCTTCAAAAATAGGGGTCAAATACACAATTGTCACACCCAGTCGTTGTAGATACGGGATTTTTGCCATAATGCCGCGCAAATTGCCCCCATAAAAATCCCAACGTGATATCGCATGCTGAGCATCACGAACATACAATGGTCGGTCTTCCAGCTGACCGTAAATAAAACTGTTCGCTTTGGGCGCATTAACATGACCATCCGCATTTCCATTATTAAACCGATCAACAAAGATTTGATAGGCTATCCCGTCACGGTACCATTGCGGCAGTGTCTCAATTGATTTTAAAATCGTCAATTGATACATCTGAACGTGTTCACGCATTACATACTGGGTTCCTGGACCACCGTAACCACCATCAACACAACCATAATATACCGTTGCGGTCATCGTTTGAATACGAAAATAATAAAAGTACAGACCGACTTGAGTGGGGACAAAGGTCACCGTATATGTCGTTGGACTAACCGATCGCAGCGGTAGCGACTGTTCCTCATCCCATTGACCATCATGGGCCACACACAGCTCAATCTGTTTGACTGGCGTAACAGTCTGGACACCCACCGTGAATTGTACGGGCGTTTGCCGTGTCACCGCCCCAAAAGGGGTCTTATATGTCGGTAAAAATGAGTTATACGTTACCTGCATTCATTCCCCCTCCTTTCACTAATTCAACCGATCATGCGGCACCTGCCAAATATCGTCAGCGTAACGTGCCACTGCTAAATCAGCGGCAAAATGCCCGGATGCAGCGATATTAGCTAACGCCCGTTGTTGCCAAGTTGGCTGGTCTTGAAAATCCTGACTGATTTGTTGCTGTTGCTTGACGTACGCCTGATAATCGGCCAGTACAAAGAACTCATCATTATAGCGAATCAATGAATCATAGATTTCACGACCGACCGTCGGAATTCCAGGGATCGTACCATCAATTAAACTATCTAAGATGCGTTTCAACTCCGGATTATCATTATAAAACGCCGCGGCACGATAATTACCACGCTGATAATAATCGTAAACTTCATGTACTCTGAGCCCAAACGGATACTCGTTTTCAGCACCCGCGGCCTGAATAATATCAATGTTTGCACCATCATACGTTGCGAGTGATAACGCTCCGTTGGCCATTAACTTCATATTGCTCGTTCCAGAAGCTTCTTTCGAGGCCGTTGAAATCTGCTCACTAACATCAGCCGCTGGAATAATTAACTCTGCAATTGAGACACCATAATTAGGAATAAACACCACTTTTAGGCGATCTCCAATCACTGGATCTTGATTGACCATGTCGGCCACCACGTTGATCAACTTAATAATTGCCTTTGCGTAGTGGTAACTGGGCGCGGCTTTCGCACCAAAAATATGGACGCGTGGTACTATTGGCTGATCTGGATGATTTTTAATGACAAGGTATTCCCGTAAAATTTCAAAAACATGTAGTAATTGGCGCTTATAAGCATGTAGCCGTTTGATCTGGACATCATAGATGGCATCCGTACGCAACTTAATTCCCATCGTTCGCTGCACATACGCAGCCAAGGCCCGCTTATTGGTCAACTTGACTTGCGCCAATTGGTGTAGAAAGTGGTCATCCTGCTGATATGGAAGTAACGTCTGCAATAAGTCTGGTTGTCGTCGCCAACTCGACCCGATCGTCTGATCAATGAGTTGGGACAAAGGCTGGTTTGCTAGTTGCACCCAGCGACGCGTCGCGATACCATTCGTCTTATTATTAAAACGTTCCGGATAAACTTGATACAAACCGCGTAACACATCTGTTTTCAACAATTCGGTGTGTAAGGGTGCGACACCATTTACACTGTGACTGCCAATCACCGCTAAGTGAGCCATTCGAACTTGTCCATTACCTAGGGGCGCCGTCAGATCTACCAGCGCTTTACCAAAGATCGGCGTTTGCTGGACCCGATAACGTCGGTCGATTTCGACAATAATTTGATAGATTCGGGGTAACAGGCCTTGAAACATCTCAATCGGCCAAGTCTCCAGCGCTTCTTGTAAAATAGTGTGGTTCGTATAACTCATCACCTGAGTCGTTAGCGTCCAGGCAACATCCCACGCACAATGGTGTTCATCCATTAATAGACGCATCATTTCAGGAATCACTAGTGTCGGATGAGTGTCATTAATATGAATGGCAATCTTTTTGCCTAAGGAACGCATGCCATGATGCGTAGCACAAAAATCACGGACAATGCTTTGAACACCAGCGGATGAAAAGAAATATTCTTGGCGTAGCCGCAATTGTTGACCGGCCGAGTTAGAATCATCTGGGTAAAGGACCTTGCTAATCTCGCTGATGCGATCGCGTTGTGCCTGTGAATAGTACGTCTGGGTGACACTAGGTGGTAATTCAGCTGACCACAAGCGTAGTGTATTCGTAATATCGTTATGATAGCCCACGATACCAACATCGTAAGGAACTGCTAATACATCATCCGTATTTTCATATTGGGCCTGTAGACTACCATCAGGTTGAGGTTGTAACCAAACATTACCCCCAAAACGCACTAAACAACTCTTATTATCTCGGCGGGTCTCCCAGACATTCCCGTGATGTAGCCAATCATCTGGTAATTCCACTTGGTACCCATCCATAAAGACTTGTTTAAATAACCCGTAGCGATACCGGATTCCATTACCATTACCCGCAATTTTCAAACTAGCCATCGCGTCCATGTAACAGGCTGCTAATCGACCTAGTCCACCGTTACCAAGGGCTGGATCAGGCTCAGCCCGACTAATCGTCTCAAAATCTAAGCCTAACTCCTTCAACCCTTTTCTGACAATCGATAACAAATTGAGATTCAACAAATTAGAAGCAAGTAAGCGTCCTGGCAAAAATTCGATTGAAAAATAATACACCTGTTTTTGATGATGCTCCCGATACAGTTTCGCTGTTCGAGTCCAACTTTGGCTGTTATACCGTCGTACCAGTTGTCCTAGCGCAATAAATTGGCCAATCGTCGTCGTATCATCCAAAGACGTCGAATATAACGTTTCAATCTCACTTAAAAAATCCTTCTTAAACTGTGCCGTTGTTAATTTCAAGCTCACACCCCCACCAAACCTAACGCGCTAATTGTTGATAAATCATTCGATACTGTTGTGCCGAGTGCTCCCATCCAAAATCACAAGTCATCGCTTGATGTTGTAATTGCCGCCAAATACGTGGTTGGCGTCTGTAAAGTGTCACCGCGAGTGTCATTATTTTACGGAGTACTTCTGGTCGATAATCATCAAAACTAAACCCAGTCCCCTGGCCCGTAAACTGGTTATACGGTATGACCGTATCCCTTAACCCACCGACCGCATGAACAATTGGCAGTGTCCCGTAGTGCATTGCCATCATCTGAGATAGCCCGCACGGCTCAAAGGCAGATGGCATTAAGAATAAGTCACTTCCCGCATAAATTTGTTGTGCCAGTTGCGTATCAAATTGAATTGCCGCGACAACCTTGTTAGGATAAGCGGTTTGATACATCTGAAAAGCGGCTTCCAAGGCTGGTTCACCCGTTCCAAGTACAATTAATTGAACATCCTGCCGTTTCAGAAAAGGATCTAGTGCACTTAACAATAGATCCATCCCTTTTTGCCTAGTCAGCCGTGATACGACCGCGAACACGGGCACATTCTTAACCGGTAGCCCGAGTCGGCGCTGCAGGACGTGTTTATCTTGCCGTTTCGGTTTCAGATCCTGGACAGTGTAATTGACTGCTAAGGCTGGATCAATTGCTGGATTATATAGCTGTGTGTCAATGCCGTTCAGAATACCACTCAATTTGTGTTGATTTGCGCGTAAGACACCATCTAAGTGCTCTCCAAAAGCCGGTGTTTGAATCTCTTTAGCATAAGTCGGCGAAACTGTGTTAATGGCATCTGCAAAATTAAGACCACCTTTTAACCAGTTCACCCGATCATAAAAAGCTATACCCGCTTCCGTATACGTTTCAGTGCCAATATGGAATAAAGAATCAAGGATGACTGGATCATAGATGCCTTGAAACTGAATATTATGGATAGTCAGTAACGTTTTAATGTCACGATAAGCTTCAATCCAATAATACTTTTCGGCTAACAATACCGGGATAAAGGCCGTATGCCAGTCATTCAGTTGTAAAATATCTGGAATATAATTCAAGCGTTCCATCATTTCGCAAATGGCCATCTGAAAAAAGGCGAAGCGTTCACCGTCATCCCAATAACCGTATAACCTATCCCGACCAAAATAATCCAAGTTATCAACCAAGTAATACTGAACGTGTCCGATTGTTACTGTCTTAATCCCACAGTACATCGACCGGGATCCCACTTGGACAGTGAAATGGGTCACCGTTGTTAATTGTTGCTGATATTCGGTGGGCATATGCCGTGAATAGTAAGGAATGACCACCCGCACGTCAATACCTTCTGCTTGCAATGCGCGGGGTAAAGCCATACTGACATCCCCTAACCCCCCTGTTTTATAAAAAGGGGCTGCTTCCGCCGCTGCAAATAAGACCTTAGTCATGTACAGCCACCTCCGCTTGTTGAAAGACACGCTGGCTCTTTCCAATCACTAATGGCGCTGTTGGTGTCCCTTTAAGCACTAAGTTCGGTCCAATGACTGCATCCTTATCAATAATGACATTCTCCAGCTTACACCCCGCCCCAATGCGCGCACCTTGCATAATAATCGCATTCTTGATCTGAGTATCACGATTAATCAAGACATCCCGAAAAATCACGGAATGCTCAAGATGGCCTTCAATGTAACCACCAGTCCCACACAAACTGTCCCGACATTGTGAACCAGTCGCAAAGAAGGTAGGAATTTCATTCTTGACCTTGGTGTAAATACGCCGCGAACTATAGAATAGTGCCCGAAAATTCGCTTCGTCCAAAATGGCCATATTAGCGGCAAAGTAACTTTGAATATCGTGAATATTAGCCTGAAAACCAGTATATTCAAATGCATTCGCATTATGTTGAATAACTGCCTGGCGCATGAGCTCTTCTAACCTAATCATATCGCCACGCTGATTAGCTGACTGTAGCAATTCAATTAAGTCAATCGTACTCATCAGATAGATTGCCATGCTCTTAGCGACTCGCTTGATTCGGGGACCGATTTTAGCCTTATTAAGTGGTACAACCGCGGTTGCATCGCCTTTAGCCGTTAGTTGTAAAATCGTATTTTCAGGCGTTAAAGTGGCCGGGTCGACTCGCTTATACACCGCGGTGACCGGACTGTTACGTTCTTCGTGATAACGGAGTAACGCTTTCAAATCAATGTTACCAACGTTACGCGTACTCATCACCACTGAATACTCACTTTGACTACACTTTAAAAACTGAATCGAATCATCATAATAATGATGCAAGAGTGTGGCCTTCTTTTCGGGTGCTACTAGCTGCAAATCATTATAAGGTGATAGGAATAAACCGCCCCGAATAGTGTTTAAACTCCAATCACGACCACTGCGCAAATGATCCGCAACTGACCGTCCTGAACGAGGCACCGTGACCATTACATTTTGAATTCCTGCATTAATCACACTAGATAATTGAAAGTCCACTAGTCGATACCGACCGCCGAATGGCAACATTCCCACTGGCCGAATCGCAGTTAACGGCTGCAATGCTTCACTTGGTTCTAGTAAATTGATAATCGCACTAACGCGTTCACGCTTCATGGCTGCTCAACTCCCATCGTTTCGTGATAACCGACCACTGCAATCTTATCGGCCGTTCCAATAATTTGAGCATCATCACCAATCACGGCGTCCTCACCAATCAGCGCGTGATCAATCACGACATTCTTACCAACCGTGGCCCCCGGCATAATCATACTATCAACCACGCGACTTCCTATTCCAACCGACACTCGTTGCGATAAGATTGAATGATCAATTTCACCCGCAACGTAACAACTATCAACCACCATCGCATTATTGACCTGACTCGTTTCCGTTAAGAACATCGGTGGCAACACTTCCGCCTTTGAATAGATCCGCCAATAGCGATCACCAATATTTAGTCGATTATGTGGCGACAAAAACTCCATATTCGCCTGCCATAAACTCTTGATTGTTCCCACATCTCGCCAATAGCCTTTAAACGAATAGGCGTAGACGGATTCATTGTTCGCTAGATAAGATGGAATAACATTCTTGCCAAAATCTTCAAGTGACTTATCGGTAGCATAGCTTTTAACCAAGTACGCACGTAGGGTCGGCCAATTAAAAATATAGATTCCCATTGAAGCCTTATCACTCTTAGGGTGAACCGGCTTTTCTTCGAATTCAATGATTCGATTCGTAGCGTCAGTGTTCATCATGCCAAACCGCTTAGCTTCTTCATTAGTTACGTGAATCACGCCCACGGTCAACGAGGCTTTCTTCTCCTGATGGTATTTCAGCATCGCATCATAGTCCATCTTATAGATATGATCCCCTGACAACACTAGCAAATACTTGGGGTCCTGTTGATCGATATATTCGATATTCTGATAGATGGCGTGCGCAGTTCCTTGAAAAAATTTTTCACCCTCACTGGATGAATAGGGTTGTAACACCGTGACGCCACCATTCAAACTATCAAATCCCCAGCTTGCACCACTGCCAATATGTGCATTGAGTTCCAGCGGCTGATATTGGGTAATCACGCCAACCGTGTTAACCCCTGAATTGGCACAATTACTGAGTGTAAAATCAATAATTCGGTAACGACCGCCAAACGGTACCGCGGGTTTGGCCGTATCCTTGGTTAGTTTACCTAACCGAGTTCCCTGACCACCCGCTAAAATAATGCCTAACATATCATCTTGCATTCTTAATGCCCCCTCATCACTTTGACTGGTCGAATTAATAATGCGCCCATTGCGGGTAAGGTCACCGTAAAGCTCGCTGGTTGTCCACGATAAGGCTCATCAATAGCCGTAAATTCCGTTTCTAACTTAGTCCACGTTCCACCGAAAGCTTGAGCTTCCGTATTAAGCAACAGTTCATATTGACCCTGATAAGGGACGCCAATGCGATACTGTTGCCGTTCTACCGGCACAAAATTAAAAGCCGCCACGACAAAACTGTACTTACGCTTCGCTTGCCGAATAAAACTCATCGTCGAACTTTCCGGGTCATCAGTGTGGGTATAAATAATACCAGCAGGATCATGATCTTGCTCCCACAGCGGCCGATTGTGGCGATAAACCATGTTCAATTGAGTCGTAAACTGTTGCATTCGGTAGTTCAACGGATCATCCAAATCAATCCATTCCAGCGCACTCCAATCGCGCCATTCTAAGAATTGGCCCCATTCTGAGCCCATAAAATTCAATTGTTTCCCGGGAAAGGCCACCATGTAAGTCAGCATCGTTCGAAGGTTAGCAAATTGGTTGTACCGATCACCAGGCATTTTATGCATTAACGATTTTTTGCCATGAACAACTTCATCATGTGAAAATGGCAAGATGAAGCGTTCATCAAACATGTAGACAAAGGCAAACGTCAACAAATCAAAGTGAGCATGCCGGTATAGCGGGTCCATCATGAAAAAATCAAGTGTATCGTGCATCCAGCCCATATTCCACTTGTAATTAAAACCAAGCCCCCCATTAGTAACGGGCCCCGTAACTTGTGGATAGGCGGATGATTCCTCTGCAATCATTAGGACATCTGGATGCCGGGCTAAAATAGTAGTATTCATTTTTTTCAAAAAAGCGATACCTTCTAAGTTACGATTATCCCCATATTGATTAACTTGTCCTTCACGCCCCTCGTCATAATCGCAGTACAACATGTTAGAGACGGCATCCACTCGCAATCCATCTAAGTGACATTGTTCAAGCCAATACAGTGCGCTTGAAATCAGAAAGCTTTGGACCTGAGCTTTACCAAGATCAAAGTTCCACGCACCCCAGCGGCGGTTGTTCGCCCGCTCAGGATCAGCATACTCAAATGTGGGCGTCCCGTCATACTGATATAGCGCGTCATAATTGCGAATAAAGTGTCCTGGTACCCAGTCAACTAATACGCCAATATTAGCTTGATGGCATTGATCAACGAAGTTTAAAAAATCTTCCCGATTACCAAAACGACTAGTGGGCGCAAAATAGCCCATTTGTTGATACCCCCAGGAGGCGTCTAATAGATGTTCCATCACAGGCATTAACTCAATATGGGTATATCCTAATTGCTGGACATATGGAATTAATACCGTGGCCAGCTCTGAGTAAGTCTCATACTGGCCATCTGAATGCCGCTGCCATGAACCTAAATGTACTTCATAAATACTAATGGGGCGATTGGCTGCGTGTGATTTTTTACGACGTGCTAACCATAAACTATCGTGCCAACGCATCGCCACGGGTTGAACAACCCGGCTAGCATCACCCGGCTTACGTTCAAACTGCTGTGCAAATGGATCAATTTTCAACTGAACTTGCCCGGTCGCTGTTGTGACCTGAAATTTATATGGATCGCCAACGTGGACCGCCGCCACTTGTCCTTGCCAAATTCCCGTCGTTCCCATTAGTTTTAACGCTCCAGGTTGCCAGTCATTAAAATCACCGACAACGGCAACTGCTTTGGCATGGGGCGCCCATACGCGAAACGTTGCCCGACCATTTGTCGCCAAGTGACAACCTAGATAATCCTGACTATTGAAGCCAACACCTGTATTGAATAAGTAACTTGCATCATTGCTATCAGCAGATTGTTTAACCAAAGCATCACACCCCCTATGTGATTAATTGAACAGTTATATAAAATTAATCTTATTATAAGAAGATAATCGTGTTTTTGACTATCCTTGATAAGTTGGCCTTACTTAATCGGCCAATTCACAAAAATGCCTATAACATATAGGTTGCCATGCTTAACATCACTAAGCGCTGCAAACTGATTCATCACGACTATTTACGGCTAAAGCCCGCGGTAACTCACTTTGTCATCATAAAACGACTTGTCAAAAAAAAGACCCGAAAAAACAAGCTTTTTCGGGTCAGTTAATTTATTCAATTACATTTCTATCAAATTATTTATATTTACGCCATCACTTATTTCCAATAGGCGTAACGATACAGCGTATCCCGTAGCAGGGTGAAGTGGATACCACCAACTTGTTTGCTGATCAAATGCGCTGCTGCCGTTTGATAAATTGGTGTCACCCCTTGTTCTTTAGCAACTAATTGTGCTGCCTGTTGCATCGTTTGATACCGCGCTTTAGTCGTTTGACTTCCTGCTGTAATCGTTGCAATCAACTTTTCATACTGAGCATCATGAAACTTACCAAAGTTGACGGAATTAGTTAAGGACGCCTTATTTAGAAAATCAACTGGATCTTGGAAGTCACTTGACCATGATAAGGTGGCAAAGTCAAAATTACCTTTACTTAACGTTGAAATCTCATTCGTTAACGGCACTGATTTAACGTTTACAGTTACCCCGTTAAGATTCTTCTCAATCGCTGCCTGAATATATTCAGCCACTGACTTATTAATATCATTATCATTGGTCAATAACTGCAACGTCCGCTTTTGTGTTCCTAAACTAGCCTGGGCTTTTCTCCAATACTGTTTGGCCTTAGCAGGGCTATACGGGTACAAGTTACCTGTATCCGTATTAAAGTCTTTGCCAGTCGTTGGATTAGTCGTATTACCAGTTGGGACTAAAGATGTCGCCGCAGTTGAACCATCTTTCAACACGTTCTTGACCAAGGACTGTCGATTGAGTGAATAGCTGACCGCTCGCCGCAAGTCAGCATTCTTGAGAGCCGACCGTTTCTGGTTCCATAACATGAAGTAAAGTTGATTCAGCTTTGTTATTTTTAATTGATTTTTTAAGCTACCCTGTTGCGCACTAGCGACCTGCGTTCCGGTAATTTGGGTCACTTGAACCGCATTACTCTCAAACAGGTTCTCGGCGGTACTGTTATTCTTAACAGTCTGCACCTTAACTTGCTTGATATGCACTTGCTTATGACCATAATAGTATGGATTCTTCACATACTTCCAGGTATCATTTGTCCCATTCCACCCTTTTAGAACGTACGGGCCATTCGACAAGGTCTTATTCGCCGTGGTGCCATACTTGTTACCATACTTCGTCGTAAACTGTTTATTCAGCGGATAAATTTCTGTTGCCAGTCGATAATTAAAGTATGGCACCCGCTGTGCCAACGTGATTTTTAACTTATACTTACCAAGCGCCTTGACGCCTAAAGTTTTGACCGCTTTTTTTCCGGCTGTAATCGCCGTTGCATTTTTAATTTCTGCTACGTGGCCCACTTCTTGTGACTTAGTCTTAGGATCGACTTGTCGCTGTAATGAATAGACAAAATCTGCGGCCGTCACTTTACGACCATTGGCCCACTTGGCATTGTGTCGCAATTCAAACGTGTACGTTTTACCACCATTCGTTGGCTTAACCACCTTTTTAGCAATCGCTGGGATAATCTTTCCCTGCTGATTAGTCGTGTACAAGCCTTCCATGAATTGTGCAATTGCTGCTTGACTGACAATATCATCAGCCTTATCAGGATCGGCCGTCGCAATCGCCTGCGTAGCCGTTACGTTCAACGTTTTCTGCCTGCTTTTCGTTTGACTACCGCACCCTGCCAATCCTAAACCTAATAAGGCAATACTAATACCACTGACCCATATTTTGATTTTCATTATGATGACTCCCAATCTTAGCAATGATCATGATTAACAACAACAATAACCATATTGATGCTGACAACACATCAATGGTAAGCCGCCATTATCCGTAGTGAGCCGCATTTTATCGACATTCACGGTTAACTTATCATTCTGCGATCCTAAGTCCATCATCATAATTCCTCCTTTAAAATTAAAAACTGATTAAGATAAGATTAATTCTCAGGTTTACATCTGTCAACTAAAATCTTTAATTATCAGTTGATAAACAATATTTTAGTTGATTCAGTGCCGATCAGCATTTCAATTATTTTGGCTCGCTTCTAGGCAACGTCAATCCTAAACGTACAACCCTAAACGTACACTTCTAATGTTTTATAAAAAAAGGCGTGATAAAGTCGTTACCGACTTTATCACGCCAATCTTAGTTATTCTTATGAGTATTACTGGCGAATCTGACCATCACCATCAATGATATATTTATAAGAAGTTAATTCTGCCAGTCCCATCGGACCACGAGCATGTAGTTTCTGTGTTGAAATGCCGATTTCAGCACCAAAGCCAAACTCAAAGCCATCCGTAAACCGCGTCGAGGCATTAATATAAACACATGCGGCATTTACCCGTTGTTGGAAGACCTTACCGGCGCGATAATTGTCTGTGACAATTGCTTCCGAATGTTGTGTATTATAACGGTTAATGTGCGCAATTGCATCCGCTTCTGAAGCAACCACTTTGACAGCAATAATTAGGTCGTTATACTCCGTTCCCCAGTCTTCATCCGTGGTTGGAACCACATCAGCAACAATTGCTTGTGTGGCCGCATCACCCCGAACCTCGACGCCTTGATCACGAAGCGTTTGGATCATCGACGGTAAATAGTCGGCCGCAACATCTTGATGAATCAACAGTTTTTCAGTGGCGTTGCAGACAGACGGGCGTTGTACTTTTCCGTTAATCACTATATCCGTTGCCATTTTTAACTGAGCATCCTTATCCACATATACGTGACAATTTCCCGCACCCGTTTCAATAACCGGGACCGTTGCCTTAGCTAAGACCGTCTGAATGAGTCGCGCACTACCGCGTGGAATGAGGACATCCACGTAATCTGTTAGCTGCATGAACTTTTCAGCTGTTGCGTGCGTCGTATCGGTAATTAACTGAATCGCGTTTTCGTCAATTTCGTGCGCACGTAATGTCGACCGTAGAACTTTGACTAATGCTTGATTAGAATGAATTGCTTCCTTACCACCACGTAAAATCACGGCATTCCCGGTTTTGAAACATAACGCAGAAGCGTCAACCGTCACATTGGGCCGTGCTTCAAAAATCATGCCAATGACGCCCAATGGAACCCGTTCCTTAGCAATCATTAACCCTGCTTCATTACGCCAAGCCCGATCAACGTTACCAATCGGATCCTCTAAAGTCGCAACTTGCGTTAATCCGGTCGCCATATCCTGAATCCGTTCAGACGTCAACCTTAACCGATCAATAAATTTCGTAGGTACTTGTGGATTTTCTAAATCTTGTGCATTAGCTGCCAAGATTTCATCTTGATGTGCAATTAATGCCGTTGCCATCGCGGCTAACACCTGATTTTTTTGAGTTGTAGCCAACAGTCCTAATGTATAACTTGCCGACTGTGCACGTTCTCCTAACTGTTCTAAATCAGTCATACTAATTAACCTCCTTGCTTAACCAAATAACGTCCCAACTGGTTCGCCTGCTAAAATCTGGAAAATAATCGTGGGATCAGCACCATTGGCCAAGATCATCTGTCCATGGGCATCAATCATTCGTTCGGCAGCTTTCAACTTAGTGACCATACCACCGGTTCCAAAACGACTCCCACTGCCACCAGCTAATTCATAGGTGCGCTGATCAACCTTACCAACATGTGCCAATAATTGGGCTTGCGCATCGGCATTGGGATTACCATCGTAAAAGCCATCAATATCTGATAACATAATCAGCAAGTCGGCACCGATATTAGTTGCAACAATGGCTGATAATTGGTCATTATCTCCAAATTTAGTTTCATGATCCAATTCATCAACCGCCACTGTATCATTTTCATTAACAATTGGCACCACATTTTGCTTCAATAAAGCTTCAAACGTATTCAAAACGTTATGGTGACTCTTAGGGTAGACAAAGATATCACGCGTTAACAATAACTGCCCAATTTTCTGTTCATAAATCGCAAAGCGCTCTTTATAAATCGAAATCAATTCAGTTTGACCAATCGCTGCAATCGCCTGTTGCTCAGGAATGGCTTTCGGACGTTGCTTTAGCCCCATATAATTTAAGCCTACCCCGATTGCACCAGAAGAAACTAGGACAACTTCACGACCACGATGCCGCATTGCACTAATGACAAAGGCTAACTGGTCAATTGCCCGTAAGTTAATTGATCCATCTGGATAAACTAGCGTACTCGTGCCAACTTTGATTACAACCCGTTTAGCCCTTAGTTTTCGCATCACTTTCACTACTGCCACCAACTTCTCAAGTTATTTTGTTTCACGTGAAACATTCGTTTTAATATCTGTTTTCATATAATCAACTGCGTGCCGCAAGTTTACGTGTACGACCCCAACATTAATAGCCAAAACCAACAATAAAATGACAAAAGCTAGTAAGAATAGCACTTTATAAGACCAGTTATCAATGATCACTCCACCAAATAGAGGCCCCAATGAACGTCCCAACGCACAGAATGCTTGAACCAACCCTTGGTAACGTCCCTTAGCCCTAACTGGTGACAGCTGACTTACTAGCGTTGGCATCGCTGGTGACCACGTTGCTTCACCAATTGTCAGTAATACCATTGCGAAGATAAAGTGCGGATAATCATGAGCGATGACCAGTGATAGGAAAGAGAGACCAACAAATAACATGCCGAAGAAGAATTGATAATATAAGTTCTTAATACGATCACCAAGTAAGCTCAAAATACTTTGAATGAGTACTAATAAGCCGGCATTAATCGTCCATAAAAAGCTGTAATTACGCAACGGCATGCCGAGATTGGTCATATAGACAGATAAATTACTAACCCACTGCTCATATAATAGCCAAATAATAAACAAACTGACGAAGAACGTCCAAACAATATGAAAATTTGCTCGGGGCAAGCGAATATTCTGGCCTTGCCGTGGATCAACACCCGTGACATTTGATGAATCAACGTTATATTCGAACAATGCAATAATCAAGAAAATCACGAAGAGTCCAGTTGTCATTGAAAACAACAATGCCATCCCCATACTGTAAACAATCCCCACTAACATAGTCCCAAAGACAACGCCTAGATTGGCGGCTAGATACATCAGTGTAAATGTTCGGCGTACTTTATTGCGGGGAACACTAGCTGCTAGCGCATTGAACATCGTATTCAGCCAACCACTAGCAAAACCCGTTACTACTAATAATAATGGATACCACGGCCAGCCATGGAAAAAAATCAGGGCAAAGTTCGCTAAACCATTTAAGGTAATCCCCATTAGTAATAAATGATAAGGGTTACCACGATCGAACACGCGACCACCGATGGTACTAGCTAAAACATTCGCTACCGAATTAAACATCAGGACGATCCCAGTTTCCGTTAATGACTTTCCCAACACATTGTGCATGTAAATCGTCGTCAACGGCCAAATAAAGCTCATACCGATGTTATTCATAAATTGCCCAGCAATTAGCCAAGGCGTTTTAATCAGTTGTTTTTGTGCCACGCAATCACCACCATTATTAAATCATGCTACTTTTCATCATAGCAAAGTTTATTTAAAATAACAGGGACATTTATGCTTTGATAGCGTAATTAATGTTGATTCCTAATTAGCGGACACGCTATCATCTGTTATCAACTGGCTTCTAAATGCTTGAGTTACTGGCCTTACTTAAGACTATGCGCATTACTGTCGCTACCCCAACCAGTTGATTGCTCCAAAATAACTAAAAACGATCGAATTTCCGATATAAACATCAAGAAATTCGATCGTTTTTAGTTGCCATGCTAATATTTAAGTGTTTCAAACAGCAGATTCAGACTAACGTCATGGCCTCTCACAGGCTTTCGGACTGGAGGGGCTGGGTGACAATGCTCAGTAGCCAAATTATTCTTAGCTGGAAGTGCATTTCTTCCGGCTTAGAATAAGACTCGTATTTGAGATGACGCGGGTTGTGCGTTATCTCAAATCGACGTCGGCTACGTTCCAGCAATTGGCACCCAGCCCCGAGGTCGGCATAGGGCGCACGTATACTGACGAATAGTAATCCAACTAATTGGCACGTTTTAATCATAATTCATACTAAATAATAACTAGCATAATTCATGATTTAATAAACTAGTCTATGCTTGGGGGTCCTGCGCATATGAAACCGACGAGAACTTATTAAACGGTTTAACAAATAATAACTTAACGGTTCCCCGCGCCCCAGCACGGTTCTTTTCGATAATCACTTCAACTTCACCAACATCCTCGGAAGCATCTGCATCCCGTGGGTCGCCACCGTTAAAGTCACCACCGCCACCGCCAAAATTACCACCATCATCATCGTCGCCGCCTTCGCGGTCATAATAATCTTCCCGGTATAAGAAGGCTACGATATCAGCATCTTGTTCGATTGATCCCGATTCACGAATATCAGAAAGTACTGGTCGCTTGTCTTGTCGTTGCTCAACACCACGAGAAAGCTGCGATAATGCAATTACCGGAACGCCTAATTCCTTAGCCAATTTCTTCATTTGCCGTGAAATTTCAGAAACTTCCTGTTGTCGACTTTCAGTATTGCTGCCTTCGATCAATTGTAGGTAATCGACAACGATCAGTCCAAGATTACCTTGTTCCTTCGCTAACCGGCGGCTCTTCGCTCGAATCTCTGACATCTTAATCCCAGGAGTATCGTCAATAAAGATACTAGCCTTAGATAAGCTACCCATGGCAACTACTAAATGTTCCCACTCTTCCTCATTCAACTGCCCCGTCCGCAAATGCCCGGCATCAATACTACCCTCTGCACATAGCATCCGGTTAACCAACGATTCGGCTCCCATTTCCAAACTAAAAATAGCAACCGTCGTATCAGTCTTCGTAGCCACATTTTGAGCAATATTCAATACAAAAGCCGTCTTCCCAACTGCGGGCCGCGCCGCAAGAATTATCAGATTATCTGGCTGTAATCCAGCCGTCATCTTATCTAATTCGGCAAACCCCGTTGGTAAACCGGTAATGTCATCATCATTTTGATACAAACGATCAATTTCTTCAATCGACGCATTTAACACGTCCGAAATCGACTTAAACCCACTTTGATTACGCTGTTCGGACACATTCATAATGTCACGTTCGGCGTCATCCAATAACGTCGTAACGTCGTCATTTTCCGTGTACGCTTTTTGGGTGATCTCAGTAGCCGTCTTAATTAACCGGCGCACCGTCGCTTTTTGGGCCACGATTTTTGCATAATACCCAGCATTAGCTGCAGTCGGAACCGAACCGGCTAACTCCGCAATGTAGCTCATTCCACCGACGTCATCCAATTGATTTTGGGCCGTTAGCAGATCACTAACCGTTACCGCATCAATGGCTTCATCACGGTCATTCAAAGTTACCATGCTGGCAAAAATGATCTGATGTGCACGTCGATAAAAATCTTGCGCTTCGACAAACTCCATCGCTTCCACGAGGGCATCACTATTTAAGAAAATGGCCCCCAAGACCGCCTTTTCAGCTTCAATATTTTGTGGTGGGGTTTGATCCAGCACATCGTTGTTCATTTATGATCCGTCCTTTTACTTTTCGACAACGTGTACGCGAATTTTCGCCGTTACTTCTGGGTGTAACTTAACGGGCACGTTTGTGTAGCCTAATACCCGAATTGGCTCTGGCAATTCGATTTTACGTTTATCTAACTTAACTTGATACTGGTCAGCTAGTGCCGTCGCAATTTGTTTGCTAGGAATTGAACCAAATAACCGGCCATCAGTTCCCGCCTTAGCCTGGAGTTCAACCACTGTTTCATCAGCTTCAAGGGCCGTTTTAACTTGCTTAGCTTCAGCTAATTCTTCGGCAGCACGGGCAGCTTCTGACTTTTGTTCAGCTTTCAACGTATTGATTGCTGCTTTAGTTGCTTCTTTGGCTAACCCTTTTTTAATTAAAAAGTTTTGTGCGTAACCATCAGGAACGTTTTTAATTTGACCACGTTTTCCCTTACCACGAACATCATTCAAAAAAATAACTTGCATTTTACTCACTCCTAATTAGATTCTGAGGTTGGATCGTCAGCGCCTGTCAACAAATCAATTAATGACTGTTTAACCTCGTCAACTGACTGACCCTCAATTTGCGTGGCAGCGTTCGATAAATGACCACCACCACCCAATTTTTCCATATAAACTTGGACGTTAATTTCTCCAAGTGACCGGGCAGAGATACCGACCCGACCATCTTCACGTCGCGTAATCACAAATGACGCATCCACACCGGACATTGACAACAATGAGTCGGCTGCTTGCGCCGCAGTGACCGGATCATAGACCTGATCATTCTCACCGACACATAGTGCCATATCCTGATTGACAAACTCAACCGTTTCAATCAAATGATTGCGTTGTAAGTAGCTATCAACATTTTCCTTCATAAACTGCTGAACGAGCAACGAATCCGCACCAGCAGAACGTAAATAACTAGCTGCATCAAATGTCCGCGATCCTGATCGCAGTGAAAATGATTTCGTATCAATAACAATCCCAGTCAGCATGGCCGTAGCTTCAATTTTATTAATTGGTTCCGCATCATGTGATTGATATTCAAACATTTCAGTAATTAGCTCACACGTCGATGACGCATACGGTTCAATATAAACCAAAACTGGATTTTCTGGAAATTCTTCGCCCCGACGATGATGATCAATAATCATGACTCGATTCTCAAGTCGTTCATAGAGCGCTTGGGACATCGAAATACTTGGCTTAGAATGGTCAGCCATAATCAGTAAACTTTGGTCAGTCGCCTTTTCAAGGGCTGCTTCTGGCGAAATAATCGCCGATTCAATATTTTCATCGGACTTCAACTGATCAAGCAACCGTTGGATATCAGAATGCACATTTTGCTCATCTAAGACAATCCAGCATTGCTTACCGTTCATTTCAGCAATTCGCCGAATCCCTAGACAGGCCCCAACAGCATCCATGTCAGGTTGCCGGTGACCTTGAACAAAGATTTGATCAGATTGATTCATTAATTCCTGAAGTGTCTGACTGATCATCCGTGCCCGAACCCGTGTCCGTTTCTCCATCGGGTTCGTCTTGCCACCATAAAATCGAGCTGGACCATCTTCAGCTTTAACAACAACTTGGTCACCACCCCGCCCTAAGGCAAGATCCATGTTACTTTGCGCTAGATCGGCTAAATTGTTCATATTACGCTCGCCGTAAGCAATCCCGATACTCAATGTTAGTGGGAAATTTTGCTTAGAAGTCGACTCGCGAATGCGATCTAAAATGCGAAATTTATTTTCTTCGACCCGCCGTAAACTACTAGCATATCCAAGTAGGAAGAAATGATCATCATCCAAACGTTTTAAATACATCCCAAACATCTGCGTCCACTTGGATAATTCATTCGTCACATAATTATTCAAGTTGGAGATATCGGTATCAGTCATTGATTGAGTGATTTCGTCATAGTTATCCAAGAAGATTTGACCAATCACAAGCTTTTCATCTTCAAATTGGTCAGTTAGCTCGGCATACTTAGTAACATCCATCATATAGACCGTATTAGTGCTTTGCTGGACGCGTAAATCAAATTGGTAGTCTTGCCATCTAATCGTAGTTGGCTCGTCCATATGCGCATTTAACGTAGCTGCTAATGCAGGATCAATATCCTCCAGGCGGTAGCCCAATACGTCCTTATCCCCGAAATAACGTTGGAGGTATGGATTGACCCACTCAATTGTCTGATCGTCATTAAAAATCATGACGCCAATCGGCATCTGAATCAGTGCTTCTTGTTCACCACGCTTAATTCGGTAGGACAAGTCCGAAATATATTCATTGGCACTCGAACTTAGCTCAATCAGCGTATTATAAGACATCACCCCAGCCATCACAATCAGAATGAGGATAATGGTCCCAAAAATCCAGTTCATTAAATAGCCAGTCACTAACATGATTAGCGATAAGCCCATGATGACTAACGCTAACAACCGTAACTGTTGATTTTGTAAGAAAAATGGAATTTTTTCGCGCGAAAAGATCTTTTTCATATTAAAAATCCCTCAAGCCTTCTCAGTAATGACTATATTTTATCACAAACCACCGTCCGCTTCAGCGTTTCATCTCAAACCCCGTAAACGCTTAACTAGACGGTACTCTCATCTATCGAGAGTAAATAAAAACCACAGAGCCGAAGTCTGTGGTTTTTGAATGACTATAATTAGTCTTCAGATACAAAGGCTAATAAGCCCATGATCCGTGCACGCTTGATGGCGATAGTTAAAGAACGTTGGTTCTTAGCACTAGTCCCCGTTACACGACGTGGCAAAATCTTCCCACGTTCTGAAATGAAACGACGTAATAAGTCAGTATCTTTATAATCGATGTAGTCGATATGGTTAGCGGCGATGAAGTCGACTTTACGACGACGACGGCCACCTCTTCTTTGTTGTGCCATTGATATTTCCCTCCTCGTTATCTGTCTAATTAGTTAGACTAGAATGGTAAATCATCATCCGAGATATCAATTTGATCGCCATTATTTGCGAATGGATCCGCCTGGTTATTGTTGTTAGCACTGCTTGATGGTGCCGCACTACTAGCATTACCAGTATTACCATTACCAAATGGGTTATTGTTATTCGCTGATGATTGTTGAGGAGCCGCATTTTGGCCTTGATTACTATACCCATTATTATTGTTGTTGTAATTCGAATTACCATTGTTGTAATTGTTATTACCACTACCACCATTAGCAGACTGATGACGTTCAGACTCTGCCCGTGATTCTAATAATGAGAAGTTTTCAACGACAACTTCTGTAACGTAAACTCGTACCCCTTGTTGATTTTCGTAGTTTCGGGTTTGAATCCGACCATCGATACCAACAAGTGAACCTTTATGAGTAAAGTTAGCAAAGTTTTCAGCAGCTTTACGCCAAATGACACAGCTGATGAAGTCTGCTTCACGTTCCCCATTTTGATTCGTGAATTGACGGTTTACGGCAATAGTGAACGTCGCGACGGCGGCACCACCATTCGTGTAACGTAATTCCGGATCTCTTGTTAGTCGGCCAACAAGAATTGTACGGTTAATCATGCAGAAGCGCTCCTCTCTTGAAATTAATTTTGTCTATTAGTCTTCGCGTTTAACGATCATGTGACGTAAAATGTCATCATTGATCTTTGAAAGACGGTCGAATTCGTTTAAAGCAGCGTCATCAGTAGCTGTTAAGTTAACGATATGGTAAGTACCTTCGTTAAAGCCACCGATTTCGTATGCGAAACGACGCTTTGACCAATCTTTTGAATCAATTACTTGTGCACCGTTATCAGTTAAGATTTTGTCGAAACGATCAACTAAAGCTGTCTTGGCAGCATCGTCGATGTCGGGACGTACGATGTAAGTAATTTCATATTTCTTTGATTCACTCATGAAATTTGCACCTCCTTATGGACTTCAGGCCCTTCTTTTTGAAGAGCAAGGAAAGTAATCTAGCTAATGTTAGATACTCACGAATTTAAAGTATAGCATCTAAATCAGTTTGTTGCAAGGGTTTAAGCGGCCGACTATCACAAAAAGATCTGGAATCCGTTACATCAATCAATTACGCTGATTGAGCCGTATTTCATTTTATTTCCCGGGAAATATTTCTTTTTTCTGAAATACTTACTTTTATTTACATGTAAGTTAGTCACTTGAACACGCTCATTGTTAATTAGTATCAGCACGAAAAATTGTTACATCGAACGATTGAACTGGATTCTAACTATAACTTCATCAATACCAGTTGACAGCGACCCGTAAAAAGGCTCGGTAGACAAAAATTGTCTACCGAGCCTTTCGAACAACTTATTCGTTTAAATCATTGGAATCAGTCGTTGTTTCATCAGTTGAAGTTGTTGTTTCTGTAGTCGTGCCATCCGTATTGACTGTTTCATCAGCAGTTGGCGTCGCGCTAGCAGCATCCGTTGTAGGCGTATCGTCAGTTACTGGTTCTGGATCAACCTTAGCCATAGTTGCAACCTGTCCATCCGCACCTAAGCGCATGAGACGAACACCTAGCGTCGCTCGACCAGTCTGTGAGACGGTCGCAATATTAAAGCGAATCATAACCCCTTGGTTCGTCATCACCATAATATCTTCTTGCCCGTTAACCGTCGTCAAGCCAGCTAAATGACCATTTTTTTCAGTCACATTAGCCGTCTTAATACCTTTACCACCACGACCCTTGATTGGGTAATCAGCTGCTGGTGTTTGTTTACCATAGCCTTTTTCCGTAATGATAAAGACGTTACTGTCCGGCTTCAGAATATCGAAACCAATGACAAAGTCGTCATCACGTAAACGAATTCCCCGAACTCCAGAAGCTGTCCGCCCCATCGAGCGAACTGTGGTTTCATCGAAACTAACTGCATAACCATCATGGGTCCCAATTATCACGTTCTGGTGGCCATCCGTAATGGTTACCCCAATCAATTCATCATCATCCTTCAGCGTAATGGCCTTCAAACCATTACTGCGGATATTAGCGAATTCTTGGACCGGCGTCCGTTTGACAACCCCGTTGACCGTTGTGAAGAACAGGTAGTTATCAGAAGCGCTGGCGTCACCCGTGACATTAACGACCGCTTGAATTTTCTCGCCAGAATTGACTCCTAGTAAGTTAATTACTGGAATTCCTTTGGCAGTTCGACCATATTCAGGAATTTCGTAGGCCTTCATCCGGTAGACTTTCCCCGCATTAGTGAAGAAGAGTAAGACATCATGAGTTGACGTTGTCAGTAAATGCTCAATAAAGTCGTCATCATGAACATCCATCCCTTGAATACCACGGCCACCACGATGTTGCGACTTAAATTCTGTCGTTGGCAATCGTTTGATGTAACCATTATGCGTCAAGGTAACGGCAACTTCTTCTTCCTCAATCAAATCTTCATCTTCGATACTGAGGACTTCGCCGACCATCAATTCAGTGCGTCGCTTATCACCAAATTTACGTTGAATTTCCATTAATTCTTCATAGATAATCTGGTTAATACGATCCCGACTAGCCAAAATTGCTTTATAGTCCGTAATTGCCTTCAGTAAATCTTGATATTCACTCTCAATCTTTTCCCGTTCCAAACCAGTTAACCGAACTAGTCGCATATCAAGAATAGCCTGAGCCTGCTTATCAGATAAGCCATAGTTATCCATTAATTGATTTTTGGCAATTTCACTCGTTTGTGATTGACGAATAATCGCAATAATTTCATCAATGTGATCTAGTGCAATCCGTAATCCTTCAAGAATATGGGCCCGCGCTTGGGCCTTCTTCAAGTCAAATTCAGTCCGCCGCCGAATTACGTTTTCTTGATGTTCCAAGTAATAAATTAAAATTTGTTTCAAACTCAAAACTTTAGGAGCACCCTTAACAATGGCCAACATATTAAAGCCAAAGTTAGTCTGCATCAACGTCATCTTGTACAGATTATTCAAAATGACCGAAGCACTAGCATCGCGGCGCACATCAATGACGATCCGCATCCCTTCACGGTCACTTTCATCATTGATATCAGTAATACCTTCGATTTCCTTATCACGTGCCAAGCCCGCGATTCGTTCAATCAATTTAGCTTTATTGACCATGTATGGTAATTCAGTCACGATAATCCGTTGCTTACCGTTCTTTTGATCCTGAATATCAACCTTAGCGCGAACAATAATGTTCCCACGACCAGTCTGATAAGCCTTCCGAATTCCCGACTTACCCATCACAATCCCACCAGTTGGAAAATCTGGTCCCGGTAAGACTTCCATTAAGTCAGCAACCGTTGCATCTGGATTATCCATCAACAAATGAATTGCCGAAATAACTTCTGCCAAGTTATGCGGTGGAATATTAGTCGTCATCCCAACGGCAATCCCAGTCGCCCCGTTAACTAATAAGTTAGGAAAGCGTGCTGGTAAGACTGCTGGTTCCCGTTCCGTATCATCATAGTTCGGTTGCCAATCAACGGTATCCTTGTTAATATCGCGCAACATTTCAACCGCAATCTTGCTCATTCGAGCTTCGGTATACCGCATTGCAGCAGCCCCATCACCATCGACAGAGCCAAAGTTCCCATGACCGTCGACTAACATATACCGATAACTAAAGTCTTGGGCCATCCGTACCATTGATTCATAAATCGCCGAGTCACCATGGGGATGATATTTCCCCATAACATCCCCAACGATCCGCGCCGATTTCTTATACGGCTTATCAGGGGTAACCCCTAATTCACTCATACCGTAAAGGATCCGCCGGTGTACTGGTTTTAAACCATCGCGCACATCCGGTAACGCCCGGGCCACAATCACACTCATGGCGTAACTTAAAAATGACGTCCGCATGGTTTTGGATAGGTTCACATCCGAGATACGATTGTTCGATAAATCTGAATCAGCCAAAATATTCGTCCTCCTTCATCCGTTTTGCCGCTATTAAAGCTTTACTAAAACTTCTTGGTGTCTTCCGTACGGCACAGCTTTCAACATCGCCGACCGTACTAATCACGCATCATTACCAAACTAAGTCTGATTAACGCCGCAGCGTACCAGTGCTTAGTTCATAACGACTAAGCTGACACACTAAACATCCAGATCCTGGACGAACTTGGCATTATCTTCAATAAATTCTCGCCGTGGTTTAACTTGGTCTCCCATCAACATCGAGAAGACCCCATCGGCATCCGCAGCGTCTTCATCACGAACCCGTAATAGCCGCCGCTTTTCTGGATCCATGGTCGTTTCCCACAATTGTTCCGCGTCCATTTCACCAAGACCTTTATACCGTTGAACAACGGGCTTAGGCGATGGTGCCAATTGCCCCATCACTTCACTCAATTCTTCATCAGAATCAATATACTTTACAAATTTACCTTGGCGTACTTGGTACAGTGGTGGCTGTGCAATATAAACAAAGCCGGCATCAACCAACGGCCGCATATACCGGTAGAATAGCGTCAATAATAAGGTCCGAATATGTGCTCCATCAACATCGGCATCGGTCATAATAATCAATTTATGATAGTTCGCCTTGCTTAAATCAAAGTCACCACCAAAACCGGTACCCATCGCCGTGAACAAGGAACGGATTTCTTCGTTAGCCAAAATCTTATCAATGCTGGCCTTTTCCACGTTCAAAATTTTCCCCCGAATTGGCAGAATTGCCTGCGTTAATCGGGAACGTCCCTGCTTAGCTGACCCACCGGCAGAATCCCCTTCGACAATGAACAACTCACTAATTTCAGGGTCTTTACTACTGTTGTCCGCCAGCTTACCTGGTAAATTACTAATTTCCAAGCCACTCTTTTTCCGCGTAACTTCCCGCGCACGCTTAGCAGCGACCCGGGCCTTGGAAGCAAGTAACCCTTTGTCGACCACTTTACGAGCAACACTTGGGTTTTCCATCAAATACTTGCTAAAGTGTTCTGAGAATAGCCGGTCGACTGCGGCCCGGGCATCAGAGTTTCCAAGTTTAGTCTTGGTTTGACCTTCAAATTGAGGATCCGGATGTTTAACACTGACAACGGCCGTCATCCCTTCACGAACATCTTCACCAGATAGGTTCGCATCGCTTTCCTTCAACAAGTTATTCTTACGAGCATAGTCGTTGATGACCCGCGTCAAAGCACGTTTGAAGCCTTCTTCATGCGTTCCACCTTCGTACGTATGAATATTATTGGTGAAGGTCATCAAATTACTGTGGTAGTCGTCAGTATATTGCAACGCAACTTCTACCGTAATCCCATTCTGTTCTCCTTCCACATAAATTGGTTCTGGAAATAGAACAGTTTTGTTTTTATCTAGATATTCAACATAGTGACGAATCCCACCTTCATAAAGAAAGTCATCTTCAGTGGGTTCATCAGGACGATTATCCCGAATCGTGATCCGTAACCCCTTATTTAAGAAAGCGAGTTCGCGGATCCGGGTCGTCAAAATACTAATGTCATAGGTGGTCGTTTCCCGGAAAATATCAGGATCCGGAACAAAATGAACCGCCGTCCCATGAGCATCATCAGGCGCATCACCAATGATCTTCATCGGTGTCTTTACCTTTCCACGTTCAAAGTCCATGTAATAAACATGACCATTCCGAGTTACTTTGACGTCCAGGGTCGATGATAAGGCGTTAACAACGGAAGCCCCGACCCCGTGAAGACCACCAGAGACTTTGTAACCGCCGCCACCGAATTTACCACCGGCATGTAAAATCGTATAAACCGTTTCAAGCGCTGGTTTACCCGTTTTTTCTTGAATATCAACAGGAATCCCACGACCGTTATCAGTCACCGTAATACTATTATCTTTTTCAACGGTCACGTGGATCACGTTGGCGAACCCTGCTAAGGCCTCATCGATCCCATTATCAACAATTTCCCAAACTAAGTGGTGGAGTCCTTGACTACTCGTCGTACCGATATACATTCCGGGACGTTTCCGGACAGCTTCTAAACCTTCCAAAACTTGAATTTGGCTAGCATCATATTCACGGGCCTGTTCAAGTTTGGTTTCTTTTTCGTTTTCGGTCAATGCGGTTCCTCCTCGTGTAAAGTGCCATGGCTAACTTCAAATACTTTTGGCGCGTTAATTAATTTGCGGGCCACCCCGTCAAGACTTGGCGTGGTTAAAAAGGTCTGCACTTTATCTTGAATCGCTGTCAGCAAGTGGGTCTGCCGGGCAGCGTCTAATTCTGATAAGACATCGTCTAATAACAAGACTGGGTATTCCCCTGTCTCTGCTTTCATCAGGTCAATTTCAGCGAGCTTAACAGATAGTGCCGTCGTTCGCTGTTGTCCTTGCGAGCCAAACGTCTGGACATTTTTCCCATTAACCCCAAATTGAAGGTCATCCCGGTGGGGCCCCAATAAAGTCGTCCCTTGAAAAATCTCTTTGGCTTGTTGTTGTTGATATAAGGCTTGTAAAGTTTCGTAAATATGCGTTACCGAGGTTTGATCGGCAGTAGGAACTTGCGTGACATAGTGAAACGTTAATTGCTCCTGTTGTTGCGTAATTTCGCTGTGAACGGCCTGTGCCCACTTTTCAAGTTGCTGCAATAATTGCAACCGCTTATGAATGATCTCCGCGCCAAACGTGGCTAATTGATCCGATAAGACGCCTAAATAAACTTTGTCCTTGGCTTGCTGACGATTTAATTGCCGTAAATATTGATTACGCTGTTTTAAGATCGTTCGGTACTGACTCAAGTTGTACAAGTACTTAGGACTCATCTGACCAAATTCCATATCCATAAAGCGTCGTCGAATTGCGGGCGCTCCTTTGACAATTGACAAATCTTCTGGTGCAAATACAATCACGTTGAGATTACCTACATACTGAGATAATTTAGCTTGCTCTAAATGATTGACCTTAGCACGTTTGCCGCGACGACCCAATTCGAGTTCCAGTGGAACCGCACCGGTACTTTTATGTAACCGGCCCTGCAAGGTCGCCGTTGTCGCTTGCCATCGAATGAGTTCTTTGTCATTAGCCGTTCGGTGGCTACGCGTTAACGCCAGCACGTAGATGGCTTCTAACAGGTTCGTCTTTCCCTGGGCATTTTCTCCCAGTAAGACGTTGACCCCGCGACTGAAATTAATAGTCAAATCCGCGTAGTTCCGAAAATCATGCAAGACTAAGTTTTCTAAGTACATCTTAATCAGTCGTTTCTTGATTTGAGCGAATAAAAAATGACCCGTTGTCTTCAACTTCAATCGTATCGTCCGGATAAAGTTTACGACCCCGTCGATCATCTGGTTCACCATTAACTAAAACGGTATTTTCTTTTAGAAACCATTTCGCTTGACCACCCGATCCAATGATGGCCGTCTCTTTTAAAAGTTGCCCCAACGTTATATATGGGGTTCTGATATCTATTGGCTGTTTCACAATGTCACCTGCCTATCTGATTACAAGCTATTAAACGACTGTCTGGAGTGCAACACACACTCCTAACAGGTTATATTATACTTGTTTTTTAATGAAAATTCAATTTATAACCGTACTCAGAGCCTTTTTAAGCCGATTTAAGCCTTTTTAATATCGGGATACTAGCCTGGGGGTAAATTTGCTGAAATTCCCTAATTTGGCGGATTTTAATAAAATATCTTATTTTTTTACTCAGAAATCAGCTGAAAAATCCGACTCATAAGCCAATTTTTTCTCCACAACACTCAAGTTAGCCGATCCGTAGCCATCAATGACTAGCATTTATCAAAAACTGGCAATCGCGATAGTTGCCGACTATTCTGAATATATAATATTAATAACTTCAAAAGTTACACCTTGTTTTAGCTTTATACATCGGCTTTCCAGAGCTAATTATCAGTAACAAAAAGCGTGACGTTCCAAGTGAACGTCACGCTTTTTGCTTAAAAATGTATATTTATTCAGCTAGTTAAAAAGTTCGAACTGGAGTTATTAACTGAATAAAGTTTTCGCCTTCTTCAGTTGGCACTAATGTGAATGGTCGCAAGGCCATCGTAAAGGAAATCTTGATCATCGCTTGACCAAACGAACGAAGGGCTTCTTTCATATAATCCGGATTAAACGAAATTTCTAATTCGTCACCGGCTAAATCAGTTGGTTGCAGTTGTTCCGTGACTTCACCAACATCTGGTGAATTACCAAAAATGGTAATGGTTTTATCTGTTGGATTGACAGAAAAGCGAACAACATTATTGCGACTTTCATGTGATAGTAAGGAAGCCCGTTCAATGGCGGCTGATAATGCGGGCGCTGAAATTTCAACGGTCGTATTAGACTCTTTAGGAATTAAGCGTGAGGTATCTGGATAATTTCCTTCAAGCAAACGGGAATAAAACGATGTGTTTCCTAATACAAATAAGACTTGATTTTCAGATAGTCGCATTTGAACATCCGGATTATTATCACCAATCATCCGCGACAATTCCGTTAAGCTTTTACCGGGAATAATCACATCGTAATCAGCATTATTGGCTTCAGGTAATTTAATCCGGCGCTGGCTTAGCCGATGTGAATCGGTTGCAACAGCCAGAAACTCCCCGTTTGCCAAAATAAAATGGACCCCCGTTAGGATTGGGCGACTTTCTTGATTAGAAACAGCAATAACGGTTTGCCCGATCAATTCTTTAAGAACATCACCAGCTAAAGTGATGGTATTAGTAGTGTCAATTTCAGGTAAGTGCGGATAATTTTCAGGATCCAAGCCGTTAATTGTAAAGGAAGCTGCCCCCGAAGTAATTTGCGTTTGAAAACCGTCAACAACATTGACCGTCATCGTATCTTCTGGCAACTTTTTAACAATTTCACTAAAGAAACGAGCTGGCAACACAATTGAGCCAGCATCTTCAACAACTAACGTATTGTTGTCATCACTAGCTGGAATGGTTGTTTCGATAGAAATATCAGCATCACTACCCGTTAAGGTAATCGCATCGGTGTTAACGTCTAACTTTAACCCGGTTAGAATCGGGATGGTTGTCTTTGAAGAAATTGCACGTTGGACGTTGTTTAATTCTTTGATGAATGCAGATCGGTTGATCGTGAACTTCATAAGTAAATCCCTCTCTTTTTCTAGTGACGGGCACTAGATATATATTAATAATAAAAGTTCGTAGTAATAGTAGAGCGGTGGGTACTGTGGAAAACAAGGCGAACCCCAAGTGCTAGTGAGTTTTCCACATGTGTATAAGTTGTGGAAAACTTTTTGAGTTATTCTTTTTTATCCACACTACGCTTTTAGCTGACCAGTGAGATCACCCACGGCTTTTTGTAATTCAGAGTCCGTTTTAAGGGCCTTAGTAATTTTGTCGTGAGCGTGAATCACAGTCGTATGATCTTTGCCGCCAAATTCATTACCAATGCGTGGCAGTGAACTTTCAGTTAGTTCCCGTGATAAGTACATGGCGATTTGGCGTGGGATCACGATTTGTTTGTTGCGTTTCTTTCCCTTGAGGTCAGCCATGGTTACGTGGAAATATTTAGCGACCTTTTCCTGAATGACGGGAATAGAAACTTCTGATAGTTTACTGCTAAGGTGTAGACTCTTCAACGCATCAGCTACTAAACTAGTTGTAATTGGTGAATTGTTCAAACGGGAATACGCCTGAACACGCGCCAGAGCACCTTCGAGTTCACGGACATTCGAGTCGATTTGTCCGGCAATATAACTCAACGTGTCATCGGGAATTTCAATTCCTTCAAGATCTGCTTTATTGCGCAAAATCGCAATACGCGTCTCTAGGTCTGGTGGCGTGATATCTACGGACAGTCCCCATTTGAAGCGCGATACTAAACGATCTTGTAGCTGTGGGATCTCGTTAGGTAAGCGATCTGACGTGAGGACAATTTGCTTGTCATCTTCATATAAAGCATTAAAAGTATGAAAGAACTCTTCTTGGGTGGCTTCTTTATTAGCAAAAAATTGAATATCATCAACCAGTAGTAAGTCAACATTTCGATATTCTTCGCGAAAGGCCTCTTGTTTCTTGGTCTGAATGGCATTGATTAGTTCATTCGTAAAAGATTCGCTAGTCACATATTTGATGTTACTAGTTGGATCGGTTTCTAACAATTTGTTACCGATAGCGTGCATTAGGTGGGTTTTTCCCAGACCAACGCCCCCATAGAAAAACAACGGATTATACATCGTGCCAGGTTCTTCTGACACAACTAACGCTGCGGCGTGGGCCATTTGATTACCTTTGCCAATCACGAAAGTGTCAAACGTATATTTCGGGTTGAGTTTCGTTTCCCGCATAAATGTGGGGGTAGTTGCGGTTGATGGTTGATTACCCGCAACGTTACCGGTAGTCGCTTGCGAGTTGTTATCTCTCGTAAGCTGCTGACGTTCTTCTTCCGTTATCATTACCGGCCGGATCTGCTCGTTAGTCGCTTGCATCGCAATGTCCGTGAACTTTGCGGCCAAGTTTTTCTCCCAATAATCACGATGAAGTTGTGTGGGGACTTCAATCGTCATTTGGGCTTTATCGAGTTGGAGCGGCTTTGCCGGTTCGACAAACGTTTGAAACGTGATCTTTGAAAGATCTTGTTCCATAGAGAACTTAATGAGATTCCATAAGTCATTACGTTCCAGCACGTGGATACCCCTTTTCTTAAAAAACGTAATTCTATTTTAGCATGAACATATTGAGTTTTCCACAAGTGGACAAGTTAAAATTAGGATAATTCACAGGCTGGGATTTTATTATGCACAGCTTGTCGAAAAAATGGAAGGTTTTAGAAAAAGTGTGAGTTATCCACAAAATCAAGTTTAAAACTAAAGCCTTATTGATAGCTTTTCGAAGGGTTATACACACGCTAAAATCGACTTGTGGATAACTAAATAACAGCCCGTTAATTTGTCAATAATCCTGTGATTAAATTGCGAATAACGGAAAGTTAGCTAGTGAGAATCCACAAAGAAATTCGCAATTAAATAATTTTTAGTCGCCTAAATACTGTCGAGAAATTTAATTTACTGGTTTTCAAACAAATAAAAATATGCTATAGTAGTCAGGAAATGCGTTTAGATGTAAACTGCGTTTTGAAAATAACGACTTAATCGAATTGATTCATGTCATTATGGAGAAGGAGGTGTCATGATGAAGAGAACTTACCAACCAAAGAAGCGCCATCGTCAACGTGTACATGGTTTCCGCAAACGGATGAGCACCAGCAATGGCCGTAAAGTGTTAGCCCGTCGACGCCAACGAGGCAGAAAAGTATTGTCTGCATAGGCCACTGATAATCAGTGGCTTTTTCTTTACAGTCCTAGACCGGGTGTTTAGGGCTGTAAAGTTGTGTAGCAATTCGCTCAAGAGCTTGAGCGCACACATGGAGATGGATTATGCGAAAATCATATCGGGTAAAAAAAGAAACTGAGTTCCAACAAGTTTTTGAGACCCGCAACTCGTATGCCAATCGTCAATTTGTCATTTACGTTTTGGAAAAACCGGGGCAACCCCATTTTCGCGTGGGTATCTCAGTCGGTAAGAAGATTGGGAATGCCGTTGCGCGCAATTGGGTCAAACGCCGGATTCGGCAATCAATCACCGAGTTAAAACCGCAGCTCAAGCAAGATGCGGACTTTCTCGTCATTGCCCGACCAACCGTTGCTGGTAAGTCGCAAGCCGAAACCAAAGCTTATCTAAGCCATGCGCTAAAGCTAGCGCACCTGCTGGACAATGATTAAAGTGAGGACATTCGTTTGAAAAAGTACAGAAAAATACTGGCAATGCTGGCCGTACTAGCGATCGTACTAGTTTTGAGTGGGTGTAGTAATACCCCAATCACGGATAAGAGCACCGGATTTTGGGATGGCTTAATCATCTTGAACTTCTCACGGGCGATTATTTGGTTATCAAACTTGTTTGGTCATAGTTATGGCCTTGGGATCATCGTCTTTACGTTGATCATTCGGGTTATCATCTTGCCATTGATGATCTTCCAGACCCGTAATATGGTTGCAATGCAAGAAGTTCAACCGCAGATGAAGGCTTTGCAAAAGAAGTATTCATCACGCGATATGGAAACTCAGCAGAAGCTCCAAGCGGAAATGAAGAAACTGTATGCCAAACATGGTGTACATCCAATGGCCAGCATGTTGCCAATGCTAGTTCAGTTGCCAATCTTGATTGCGTTGTACCAAGCAATCTGGCGGACACAAGTCTTGAAGTCTGGTTCGTTCTTATGGCTTCAATTAGGTAGCAAGGACCCCTACTACGTTTTGCCAATTCTAGCGGCGTTATTTACGTTTGCTAGTTCCTGGTTAGCGATGAAGTCGCAACCAGAACAAAATGGGATGACGACTTCGATGACGTACTTAATGCCCGTAATTATTTTAATTACTGCTATTAATGTTCCATCGGCCTTATCCTTGTACTGGGTGATTTCCAACGCGTTCCAGGTTGGACAGACCTTGCTATTGCAAAACCCATTCAAGATTAATCGCGAACGGGAAGCAAAGAAGCAAGCAGAACGTGATCGTAAGCGGACACTTGAAAAAGCTAGAAAGCGCGCGATTCGTAATCATAAACGTTAAATACAAGTAGACCTGCCATGTGTGGTGGGTCTTTTTTTGTGGTTAGCTATGCCTACAGTGAACTTTACCAAACGGTCAAAACGATTGGGCGCCATTAAGTACTGCCATCTGGTTGTAGGGGTTCATTAAGTGTTTATACTCGGATGTTCGCATGGTGAATGGTAATGCTATAATGAAAGCAGGATTTTTAACGAGGAGGATTCAAGCATGACAGTATTTGAAGGTAATACCGTCGCGGCCGCGATTGCGGCTGGTCTAAAACAATTGCACCGGACACGTGATCAAGTTGAAGTTGAAGTTATCGCTAAAGCCAAAAAAGGGTTTTTAGGACTGGGTAAGCAACCCGCCCAAGTACGGTTAACGGTGGTGTCACCTGCTGAAACGCCTGGAACAGTGACGTCGGCTTCCACGGTGACTATGCCGAAACAGGCAATGCCCGTTGAATCGACGACATCAACAGCGTCCGGGGCAACTGCTCGAGTAGCAACACCAATGCCGGCCAGCCAGGCCACTACTGACTCAGCCAAACCAGCGACTAGCACTGCTACCCACACTAAAACAGTGACCAAGCCAGCCTCGGTCGCGGATACTATGGGCCCCGTTGTGGCTGGTGATGAAGTACAACCAGTAGCTACCGATAAGACTAAAGTTGCCTCGGCTAATGACGGTCAGTCACCTCGGACACCAGCTGAGATTGCTGCTCGCCAAGCGGCTAACGAAACTGCGGTGCGCGCTTTGTGCGACTACTTGCTTACAGTGGTTAAGGCACTGGGGGTCACGGCTGATCTTGATGTTGATTTTGGTAACCGCTATGCCACTTTAAATTTTGATACGGCTAAGCAGGGCTTGTTGATTGGAAAACATGGTCGAACGATTAATGCATTGCAAGATTTAGCGCAAGTTTATATGAATCATCACGGTGCGTCGCACGTCAATGTGGTGCTGGATGTCGATGATTATCGTGAGCGTCGGGCTGCAACGCTCAAGCGATTAGCGGAGAGTACGGCTAGAGAAGTAATTGCAACGGGCAAACAAGTTTTTTTGGATCCAATGCCATCATTTGAACGTAAATTAATTCACGCTGAACTAGCGAATAATCGGCATGTTACGACATTCTCGGAAGGCCGTGATCCGCACCGTGCCGTGGTTGTGGCGATTCGTAAATAGTTTATTCAAAGTAACGCAAACAGGCGTTTGACAAACTACGGGTGAGCTATTATAGTAGGTGTTAATCATTCTTATCTTTTAGATAAAGTAGTCAAAGTGCTTTATCCACGCTTTAAGGTGGCGTGGACTAGGCGCTTTTTTTCTGCATTTTAGGACATATTATTAACTAATTGTAAGTAAATTTGGTATGGTATTAGGCGATGAAACGCTGACAAGAAAGGACATGATGGTATGCCAACGACCACAGAATTTGATACGATCGCGGCAATTTCAACGCCGCCTGGTGAAGGTGGTATTTCAATTATTCGGATTAGTGGGGACCAGACGTTTAACGTAGTGACCCAGATTTTTAAAGGCAAGGATCTCAGTCGGGCGCAATCACACACGATTAACTATGGTCATATTGTTGACCCTGATACGCATCAGGAAGTCGATGAAGTCATGGCAACTGTGATGCGAGCACCTAAAACGTATACTCGTGAAGACGTCGTTGAAATCAACTGTCACGGGGGACTCGTGGCGACTAATGAAATTTTACAATTGATATTGAGCCACGGTGCGCGAATGGCAGAACCTGGTGAATTTACTAAGCGGGCCTTCTTGAATGGCCGGTTGGACTTGTCACAAGCGGAAGCCGTCATGGACTTGATTCGTGCTAAGACGGATAAATCGATGAAGGTCGCGTTAAACCAATTAGATGGTGATTTATCTAAGTTGATACGGCATTTGCGGCAAGATATTTTGGACGTGTTAGCCCAAGTTGAGGTCAATATTGACTATCCTGAGTATGACGCGGTTGAAACAATGACGACCAAAATGCTGAAAGAGAAGGCTACGGCCGTTGCTCAAAGTATTGGCCAACTGTTAGCAACGGCCAAGCAGGGTAAAGTCTTGCGTGAAGGTCTAGCCACGGCTATTATTGGCCGCCCTAATGTGGGTAAATCTAGTCTGCTCAACCATCTTTTGCATGAAGATAAAGCAATCGTGACCGATGTTGCCGGGACGACCCGTGATGTGATTGAAGAATACGTTAATGTGCGTGGGGTACCATTGAAACTTGTTGATACGGCAGGAATTCGAGACACTGAAGATAAGGTCGAAAAGATTGGGGTCGAGCGGAGTCGCAAAGCAATCGGCGCTGCCGACTTGGTCTTATTAGTATTGGATAATAGTCAACCATTGACAACTGAAGACCGAGAATTATTGCAAGAAACGGCAAATTCCAAGCGGATTGTTATCTTGAATAAAACTGATTTACCAGCCCAACTCGATCAAACTGAATTGGCACAAATGGTCGACTTGACCGATGTTTTAAGTATGTCAGTTCTAGAACAAAGCGGGGTTACACAACTTGAACAACGGATTGCCAAGATGTTCTTCAATGAAGGTATCGAAAGTAGCCAAAATAACGTGATGGTAACTAATGCACGGCACATTGGGTTGTTAAATCAGGCTAAACAAGCGTTGCAAGATGTTCAGACGGGACTTGCGGCCGGCATGCCGGTCGACTTAGTTCAAATTGATATGACTCGTTGCTGGGAGTTTCTCGGCCAAATTACCGGGGATAGTTATGAAGATGAATTATTAGACCAGCTATTTAGTCAGTTCTGTCTGGGTAAGTAGTGGTAGGAGGAAACGTAATGACAGAAGTAAAGCAATATCCAGGCCGCGACTATGATGTAATTGTCGTTGGTGCTGGCCATGCGGGTTCTGAAGCAGCTTTAGCCGCTGCTCGGATGGGTAACCGGACGCTTTTAATGACGATTAACCTGGATATGGTGGCGTTTATGCCATGTAATCCATCTGTTGGTGGTCCGGCCAAAGGAATCGTGGTTCGTGAAATTGATGCCTTAGGTGGTGAAATGGGCCGTAATATTGATAAGACGTATGTTCAGATGCGGATGCTTAATACGGGAAAAGGACCAGCCGTTCGAGCTTTGCGAGCACAAGCGGATAAGCATGCTTACCATGCTGAAATGAAACATACGATTGAACGAGAACCGAATCTAACTTTACGGCAAGGAATTGTCGATGGTTTAATTGTTGAAGATGGGGTTTGCAAAGGTGTCATTACAAATACGGGTGCGCGTTATAGTGCTAAAAGTGTTGTTTTAACGACTGGGACAGCTGCTCGGGGAAAGATTATCATTGGTGAACTAATGTATTCTTCCGGTCCTAATAATTCGCAGCCAGCAATGAAGCTATCTGGTGATTTGGAACGGCTTGGGTTTAACCTTGAACGTTTTAAGACTGGGACGCCGCCACGAGTTGATGGTAATACGATCGATTATAGTGTTACAGAAGAACAGCCTGGCGATCCAGAGCCGCACCATTTTAGCTTTGAAACGAAGGATGCTGACTATATTGATTTAAAGCATCAGTTGTCTTGCTGGTTAACATACACGAATGAAACAACGCATAAGATTATTCGAGAAAACCTTGATCGGGCGCCGATGTTTACAGGAGTGATCGAAGGGGTCGGTCCACGATATTGCCCATCAATTGAAGATAAAATTGTCCGGTTTGCGGATAAGAAGCGACACCAGCTGTTCTTAGAACCAGAAGGCCGCAATACTGATGAATGGTACGTTCAGGGGCTCTCAACCTCGATGCCAGAGGAAGTTCAACAGCGAATTCTTCATTCAATTAAAGGACTAGAAGATGCTGAAATGATGCGGCCAGGGTACGCCATTGAATATGACGTGGTTGCGCCTTACCAATTAAAGGCAACGTTGGAAACCAAGCTGGTGAAGAATCTCTATACTGCTGGTCAAACGAACGGAACTTCTGGGTATGAAGAAGCTGCAGGTCAAGGTTTAATTGCCGGTATTAATGCTGGTTTGCGGGCACTTGATCGTGGCCAATTTACCTTAAAACGAAGCGATGCCTATATTGGTGTTATGATCGATGACTTAGTTACAAAGGGAACTAATGAGCCATACCGATTACTAACGAGTCGGGCTGAGTACCGGTTGATTTTACGGCATGATAATGCTGACTTGCGGTTGACTGATAAGGGGCGTGAGTTGGGGTTGATTGATGATGAGCGTTATGTGGCATTTGAAGCTAAACGACAAGCAATCAAAAGCGAACTTGACCGTTTGGGCAAAATTAGAATCAAACCTAACGATGAAGTCAACGCCTTCTTACGAGCACACGATTCTGGCGAACTTAAAGATGGGGTGCTAGCAGCAGATTTCTTGAAGCGGCCAGAAGTACAATATGCTGATTTAATGAAATTTATTCCCGCAGCACCTGAACCGCTAGAACGGCATATTATTGAGCAAGTTGAAATTCAGATTAAGTATGCCGGTTATATTCAGAAGGCGGAAGAACGCGTTGACCGTTTGAAAAAGATGGAAGCTAAAAAGATTCCGGATCGGATCGATTATGATGCAATCGATGGGTTAGCAACCGAGGCGCATCAGAAGCTGAAGAAGATTCAACCAACGACAATTGCGCAAGCCTCGAGAATCAGTGGTGTCAATCCCGCTGATATTGCGATTTTGAGTGTTTACATTCAACAAGGCCGGATTGCAAAGGTTCAGTAAGGGGTAGTGCAGGACAAAGCTAATTTGAATACAATTGTCGTGTTCAACTGATGTTGACCAATGATTTGAATGTAAAAGTTAATATTTTGAAACTAAAGCACAATCCCAGCCGGTGATTGTGCTTTTTTTGTTATCTTATTTTTTAATTAGTACATGTTTCATTAAAAAAGCAACAACACTTTAATTAATGATAGCTAAATTAGATTAAGGTATTATACTTCAAACCTAGTAAACATTGTTTACAGTGTTTACAAAATAAAGGGGGAGTTATTGTTGGTAAGAGTTAGTAAGTTAGTCAGTGGTATTTTAATGGCAAGTAGTTTATTGGTGAGTTCGGGAGTAATTGCTCAAGCAGATACACCCGATGGTTCCAACACAGATAGTACGGCCAATACGACTGGTACGACTGATGTTCAGGCCATGTTTAAAGAAAATAGTAGTCCGGTATCGCCGGTTAATCCGGATGATCCCAATAAGCCTGATGATAGCGGTGATAGTGGCAACGGTGCTCAAGCTGGTGGTGGATTATCATTGATTTACGTTTCTAATAAATTAGATTTTGGAAGCCATGAGATTGATGTCTTAAATCCAGAAACGTACACTGCCGCAGAAACTGATTCGGATGTATCAGGTTTATGGAACAAAAAAGCAGTCACAGAAGTATCTGATGTTCGAGGAAGCAATGCTGGTTGGACACTGGCCGTTGCCGGGAGTAGTTTGACTGGTGCAGACGGTTCTGTAATGCAAGGGGCAACGCTTCAACTACCAAAAGGTACGGTAACTAATTCTGGTGCAACAAATAATGGCGCGCAGTCGACAGAAGCTCTTAATGTATTGGATGGTAATTCGGCAACGGTATTATCGGCAGCTCAAGATCACGGTGCTGGCGTGACTGTTGATCAAATTGATCCAAGTAGTATTAAATTGACGGTGCCAGCGAACTCGGCGAAAGCGCAGGGATACAAAACAACTTTAAACTGGAGTTTAAGTGATACGCCAGCAAGTTAGTTAAATATAACCAAACGGGGAAGTTAAAGTCGGAGGCGATGGGTAACGGTTATTATGGATAAAGTAACCGTTTCAGTGGTCGTGGGCGATAGCTTCCTTTTTTGCTAAATAGTGATTTTAAAAGCGGCACAATAATATGGGGTGTGTTGAGATTGAAAGTGATTATCCAATTCATAAAATTAATGAGTTTGAGTTTTGGAATTAGTATTTTTGTTGGGCAGACAGTATTGGCCAGTCATCGACAACCGGTTCACAACAATGATGTAGGCTTTAGTGTTGCTGCTAAGCTTCCTAAAAATCAGCTTCATAAACAGAATTCTTTTTTCGATTTAAAAATGGCAAGAGGCCAAGAACAGACATTGCGGACGGTTATCTATAATGTAACCAATAGGGATATTAAGGTTCAAACGGCTGTTCATACCGCGTATACGAATACTAATGGAGTGATTGAATATATTAATCCGACCAAGTCGTATGATCGGTCGTTAAAATATCGCATCAGCGATCTAGCAACCATTCAAGGTGAGCAGGTAGTAACGGTTCCAGCCAAAGAATCCAAAACGGTCGCAATTAAGGTGAAGTTACCTAAGCAATTAGTGAATGGCGTTTTACTAGGTGGTTGGTATTTTAAACGGGTTGATGGCAAAGTAACAGGAGTAACGGATAAAAGTATCAATGTAACGAATGAATATTCGTATGTGATTGGGTTGAAGTTGACTTCAGGAAAATTACCAGAACCTGATCTACGTCTAGGGCCGGTTAAGGCTGGCTTGAGTAATTATCACCGGAGCATTATCGTTGCGTTACGTAACCCTGTTGCAAGGATCATTCCTAATTTAAAAATTCGGACGGTAATTATTAATAAACGCCGCCAAAAAGTCGTTATTAGGCATACGAAAACAGGGGTTATGATGGCACCAAATACGGTTTTTAAAGCACCACTACAATTAAAATCACAGCGATTACAGCCGGGTGATTATCAATTGAAAATGACAGTTAGTAATCGGCGCCACCATTGGCAGTTTAAAAGAGACTTTCATATTAGTATGAAGGCGGCCGAGAAATACAATCATGCGTCAATTGATAATAAGGGGGTTAGTATGTGGCTCTTAATTGGAATTGGTGCGCTTGCAATGTTAACGCTGGGGTTAGGAGCCGGTGTGATTGTCTGGATATGGCAACGGCGGTCAAAGGATTAGGACAATAATGGGGGTAGGATGGTGCGACAGTTTAGTTTGGAAGTAGCAACCATTTTAATCAGTTTAATAATGTTAACAGTAACGGGATTTGCAGCCGTTGGGGGACGGTCAACGATTACTGTTAGTTTCTATGCCGGTCATCGGACACAGCAACAGATGGATAGTCGTAATATTAAGATTCCTAATGGAACCAAGTCATATCATGTGGTTACAGTAAAAACATCGGAAAAACTAAAAGGTCATTATCAATTACCACAGACTGGTGAACAAATCTTAGGTTGGCTTTATGCAAGTTTTGGCAGTTTGATTTTGATCTTATTGATAGTCATTTGGCGGTTTAGTAAAGAACGATATCACTAGATAAGGAGGGTCAGTAGTGAGGGCGAGAAGGTTACTTACTGGCATGCTGATCGTGGGTGGGTTGTTATTGGTCTTTTGTCCAATGGCTGTTAATAGCCAAGCCCAAGTTGTTGATGAGCCTACCAATACAATGCAGGACATTACAACTAATTTCGAAAAACGAACAATTGGTCAAGTGCCATGGCCCATTACACACATTGCAGCTAATTATGTGCGTAATGGTCATGTGACGCATAAAACAAGTCGGGTGAAAATCACCTTAGGTAAAGGTATGGTAACGTCACCAAGTGATAAGTGGCTGTATAACTTATGGGATCTAGTTTTGGATCGTCAAGGCAAAGAGTATGGGGCAACTTTTTTGATTTATGATGTCAAAAGTCGAGTTTGGCGGCCTAACCGGACGGATGTAATCAAGACACATGGTATTAAGGCTGGGCAGTTGGTTTGGATTGGCAATAAAAGCAGTACTAATGCCAGCCGCACTCCTCTTCGAACACTGCCGATTTATATGGTAACAAAGCAATATTGTCAAATAGTCAGTCAGATTAAACTAAGGCCACATATTACTGGATTTGAGCCTGATAAGCATATCATCACTGGGACAGGAACCCAAGTTGGTGATGTAATCACGGCTAAATTTGGTAACCGGGTCAAAAAAGCACGGGTAGATAATGAAGGGCATTGGCGGATTAATTGGGACAAAGACTTTAACGGCAGTGGTCGATTGATGATAACGGAAACAAATGCATATGATGACATTCCTGGGCATACTGATACGGTGATTAATAATGGCATTCCGCGAACAAACACGATTAAACTCAATTTGTTTTTGACTAATGGTCACACATTTGCGGCCGCTAAGGGACGTAAAGTACTGGTTACTGGGATGATTTTAGGGACTGACCAAGCTGACTTCGCTCGCGATGTGATCTTAAAAGATAGTGCGCTAACCATTCATTTTGCACATGCTGATGGGACGGCTATCGCAAGTTTTAAGGCCAATGGGTCCGTAGATGACCCAGATAAAGCAGGTTATTTTCACTTGAAGTTACCCACTGATTCACTCAAACAAGGAGCTAATGATGTGAAGGTGTGGGTCTCAAATCAATATGGACAACGATCTAATATTGACTCATTAACAGTTAATGTGAATACAGGACTCATGTTTGGTCAGATTAATGCTCAAATGCGTTTTCAAAGTAACATGATTCCCAATAATGAAAAGTTATTATCGCCAACGAATCGTTGGCAAATTGATGTTCATGATACACGACCAGTTGGATCACCATGGTATGTGTATGCAACTGCAACCAAAATGCAGTCTGCTCAACACCCATTGGTCGGTGATTTGGTCTATGTAGACGCCGGTGGTCAAAGGCATGTTATGACTAATCAGGAGACGTTGGTTGGCCGTGGTAAACAGGTGAACGCTAATCAGCAAACCACCAATATTGCAGCGGCTTGGCAAAAACAGCAAGGAATCTTTTTAGATGTTCAGCCGGGAGTATATACAGGCAACTATCATGGCAAAATCAACTGGAGTTTACAAGATACGCCGCAATCTTAAGGAGAATGATGGTTAAACATTAAATTATTTATTGATGGCCGCCCAGCTTGTCTAGGCGGCCATTTTTAAGGGACAATGCTGCAAGGTTACTTATAAATTTATAAAAACGATTCACCAATACCAGACAAGCCATGCCGATTGGATTATAATGATTTGAAGTTAGAGTGGGGTAAGGGAGAACGTTTGATGAAAACTTTTAAGAGTATTATGAGTTGGGTATTACCAATCTTGGTGGGGCTACTAGTGGCTATGGTAATTAGGCACTTTATTTTTACAATGGTACGGGTGGATGGACCGTCAATGGAACCTAACTTAGATAATAATGAACGGGTAGCCGTGGTTAAGATGGCCAAAATTCGTCATCTCAGTGTCATTGTCTTTAATGCGTATCAAGTTGATCCGGATGCGCGCTCAAAGACGGTTAAATATGTCAAACGAGTGATCGGAATGCCTGGTGATACGGTTAAATCTCAAGATGGCCGGCTCTATGTTAACGGTAAGCTTGTCCCACAAAAATTTATCAGTCAGTATGAACGGACACAGGGGACATCGAATTGGGATTTAAAAGAATTAGAAAATCGATATAGTTGGAATTTAAGAACTACCAAGGTGCCCAAGAATTCGTATTTTGTGTTGGGTGATCATCGGTCGGTGTCTAATGATAGTCGTTACTGGGGAGTTGTCCCAGCTAGTAAAGTATTGGGGGTGGTTAAAGTTCCGTTTTGGGACTCTGACCAGGCTAAACGATACAATATTAATTCAATTAGTTATTAATTACGGTGGTAAGCGCAACTCTCATAACGAGTTGCGCTTTTTGTTGCATCACAGTTGAGGTGATAACTAGCTGGTACGATGGCGGTTATCACCCCCAATCCTTAGTTACTTTTAATATCATAGATTAGATAGGTGGTTAAATTGACTAACGATGTTCAGAAAAGCAAACAAATGTTGGCATCTAAATTGAATTTGATGACTAATAAGCCTAGAATAATGGCAAGTATCACGATGGAGGCTAGTAAATATGGCAACTGAATTAACATCGGATGTACTTGCCGCTTTACGGACAACGCATGCGCAGGCTCAAAGGGCATCAGTACTGACGCGAATGATTACTAAGAATGGGATTGAAGCAGCTAGCTTTGATGACCAAGCTGCTAGTCGTCTAGGGCGGACTTTTTCCGTTGAAGTACCAACGGGGAAAGTTAGCAACCAAAAACACAGTGGCCGGTGTTGGGAATTTTCGTTATTAAATACATTGCGTCATAAATTTGCGACTCGTTACCATGTTAAAGATTTTGAATTATCACAAAGCTATTTGTTTTTCTGGGATAAGATCGAGCGGGCCAATATTTTTTATCGGAACGTTGAACAAACGGCCCGTCAGCCAATTGATGACCGCTTAGTCCAGTTCTTATTTGCTAACCCTGGCGAAGATGGTGGTCAGTGGGCAATGGCGGCTAGTTTGGTACAAAAGTACGGTGTTGCCCCTACTAGTGCCATGCCGGAGTCGTTCAACACTGAAAATACGACGGCGTTTCAGGCGAGCTTATCACGGCAACTCCGTAAAGATGGGTTAAAACTCCGGCAACTCGTGATGGATGGTGCAAGTGAAGCCGAGCTACAATCATTGGAAAAATCAATGTTACAAGCGGTATACCGCATGGCGGCTTACTCATTTGGTGAACCACCAACTAGTTTTGATTTGGAATATCGTGATGATGAGCGGCAGTATCATCGGCTATCAAATTTAACGCCACAACAGTTTTATCAAGATTACTTTGAAACTGATTTGGATGATTACGTGGTCGTCACTAATTCACCAGATAAGCCTTTTAATCGGCTGTACAGTTTGCCAGATGAAGATAATATTATCGGTGGCAAGCCGATTGAATTTTTGAATCTTGATATGGGGGTGTTGACGGACGTTGCTGTTCAACAACTACAGGCCGGCGAGACGGTTTGGTTTGGTAATGACGTCTTGCGTCAAATGGACCGCAAGACGGGTTACTTGGATGCTCATTTGTTTGAAACTGGTAAGCTATTTGGCGTCAACGACCATCTGACCAAGGCGCAACGCTTATTGACGGGTGAAGGTGAAGTGAGCCACGCTATGACTTTAACAGGGGTTGACCTCGTTGCGGATACACCGACTAAGTGGAAAGTTGAAAATAGTTGGGGTGATCAGGTCGGCGATCAAGGTTACTTCGTCATGAGCCAAGAATGGTTCGATGAGTACGTCTACGAAGTGGTGGTTCACAAACGGTTCTTAGCACCGGAATTTCAAGTATTACTTAATGAACGTGCACAACGGTTACCCGCTTGGGATCCGTTACACTAGGAGGTTAATGTGATGGGAATATTTGCGGATCGATTAAAAGAAGCAATGCAACAAGCCAACCTAACATCTGCTCAGTTAGCTAAACAAACGGGCATTGGGCGTTCTTCAATTAGTCAGTGGTTAAGCAATAAATACGTGGCTAAGCACGATAAGGTGACAGCATTAGCTACGGTATTGAATGTTTCACCGGATTGGTTATTAGGTACGACGGACATCGCAACCGCATCAGTGCCAAAAGCTGCACCAATTCCGGTGGCCGTGACACCAACCCCGGCAGTTGATCCAACGTTGGCCACATTATGGGAACAGCTAGAACCTGATCAGCAGGCTAAGCTGATTAAGAAAGCCCAGAAGTTATTGGCGAAGTCACAGACATCATCAGGCTCGAAGCGTAAAAAGGGTAAGAAGAAGAAAAAAGGCAAAAAGCGTAAATCATAAACATTGCTTACCTAACTAATAGCCGTAAAAAAAACAACTTTTGCCGATCAGCATTCGATGATCGGCAAAAGTTGTTTTAGTATAGATATTAATTAATGAGCAAAATTTAAGTACTCGTTAAACTGTCCATTTTTCCCAATCGCGCGCCCAGATTAAGCCCATGACACCTTCGCCAACGTGGACACCGACGACGGGACCAATCTCGCCTTCGTCAATGGTAAGATCCGGAAAACTAGCTTTTAAATCAGCAGTCCATTCAGCTTGTAGCTCGGGATTATTGCCGGTTTCGATGGTGACTCGCAATGGGTAGTCAGCCGCTTGAATGGCAGCAGCTAACTTGGCCTTAATAGCACTATAGGCGCGGCGCATCGTGCGTTCTTTCTGAATTGCAACGATCTTACCATCTTGGAACGTTAAAACGGGTTTAATTCGTAGTAAGTTGCCCACAAGACCTGATGCGTTGGATAGGCGGCCGGTTCGAACAAGATGGCTGAGATTGTCAACGACGAAATAAACACCGGTTGTCTCACGAATCTTTGTCAGTTGGGCAAGTACCTGTTCGGGTGCATAGCCTTCAGCGATTAGTTTGGCCGCTAGAAGGACCATGTAACCTTCACCGGCTGCTGTAATTAACGAATCAAAAGGATATACCTTGATGTTAGTCACGTTCGGTAAGTAACTTTCAAGGTTGGTAATGAAACTGGTAATTCCTGAGGAAAGATGAATACTGATGACAGCATCATAGCCCTCACTTGCCAGTTGGTCATAAGTCGTTTGCATCTGTCCCAGCGTGATTTGAGTGGTTGTCGGCAGTTCAGGGGTAGTACGCATGCGCTCGTAAAATTGCTTGGAAGTTATTTCAAGGTTTTCCAAGTAGGTTTGTTTGCCAAAAATAACAGTAATTGGGACGACGTGAATATGATACTTTTCAACGTCGACCGCTGATAGGTAGCTTGCGCTATCCGTTACAATTGCGGTTTTCATTTTTTCCCCGCTTTCATTATGGTGAAAGTATTGGCTAATATTATACCGCTAGTCGGTGGGGGAAAGCTACCACTATCAGTTACATTAGGTTAACGATTGTTTGTAATTGCAGTCAACTAACGTCATAATGAGAACAATCAAATGGGGGAGGGGTCGCAGGATGACCAAACGAATTGAGATAAAACCGGCAACGGCTGCGGATCAAGCAGCGTTAGCCAAAATTTATTTAGTGGACCGGCAGCAGGATTTTCCATGGGTCGTCAATCCTAAATTACAAGATTTTATCGATGACAGCCGTGGCGAATTTGTGTTAGTTGCGTGGATTGATGGTCAACGCGCCGGTTTTTGCTCCTTATACCGACTAGCCAATTTTATTCATTTGCTTTTTGTAGCACCGGCCTTTCGCCATTTAAAAGTAGGTGAGCGATTATTAGCTGAAATGCGGCAATATGCGACAGCGCCACTAACGTTAAAGTGTGTAATGGCCAATGAAAATGCGTTGCAATTTTATGCGCAAGTAGGCTTTCAAATTGTTAAGGCGGATGCGGACGCACTACCGCCAAATTACACGTTACGAGATACGCACACTGAGCAGTACGTGGCATTAGTCGATTTGACGAAGGATACGCCATCAGCAGATTAATCTAATTAATTTTTAATTTAACGGTTGACATTGTGATAAACTGGCGCTAAAATCTAATCATTAATTAAATTTAGATTAAAAACCGTGATAAGGAACGGTGTTAAACTGGTTAGTTAGCGAGCTGTGGATTGGTGCAAGGCAGTCAATACCATTTAACATAGATCACCTTGGAGTTGCGCCCCGAAATAAGTTGGAGAAGGCGTTGGATGGTACCCATTAATGTACCGGCGTATCGCAATTGCTGTACGTACTAAGGTGACTATTGTGAGGTAGTCGCGAATAAAGGTGGTAACCCGTTTTGGACGTCCTTTAATTAACTCATTAGAAGAGTTGATTAAAGGGCGTCTTTTGTTATTTAAAGGTGGTGAGGAGTATGAAATCGGACATTCAGGTGACTAGTTACCAACAAGTGTGGGCAGTGGTAGCTAGTCGCACGGGGAGCTGCTCCTCGAGTAACACATAGAATAAGTTAGGCATGACAAAAACACATAGCAACACTGATAGAAGGTACAGATAGGCTTTATCAAATGAAAAACACATAGTTTCGTTGATGATACATTCGTCATTTTTTAATGACACATAGTAGATAAGAAATAGTGGTAATACCGACCCGTGAATTTAGGAAAGTCTATTTGGTATATCCTAGCGTGGTGTAGCGATGTCGGTACCTATCAGATAATGAAGTTACGGCTAGATTAATGGTGACGGATGAATATAGTGCTGTATCGCTTATCCGTCATCATAAACACATATAAGTATGATATCCAGGCACAAACACATATTGGAGGTTTTATTATGACAACTACCACCACAGAAACAGAAACACAAGTTGCACAACAACTATTTACGGCTTATCAGACACACCACGCGTTAAAAATGACTGACTTCACGAGTAGTGTCGCTGACGAAGATGCTGCGTACCGAGTCCAAGCTGCGTTAACGGCTTTAAAACAAGAAACGGTCGGTGGGTACAAAGTTTCGTTGACTAGTGCAGAGACCCAAAAGATGTTTGACGCACACACGCCACTATATGGTGCCCAGGTTGCTGATCACTTCTTAGCGGCCCCGGCAACGGTTCGCCGGGGACAGTTAATGGATCCGTTAGTCGAAGTTGAACTGGTCTTTAAGGCTAGGGAAGATCTGCTGGCGACCGATTCATTGACAGATTTATGGCAAAAAAACAACTGTTGCACCAGGACTTGAATTGCCAGATTCACGGTTCACCGATTGGTTTCCGGATTTGCCCAAGAATCTAGTAGTTGCTGATGCTGCAGTCGGTGGTCTAGTGGTGTATGGAACCGAACAGGCGACTGACAAGCTATTTGCTTCAGTTGACGCAGTTGCGGCGCCTAAGTGTACGTTGGTTCATGATGGTAAGACGGTTAAGACTGGTCAAGCGAGTGAAGTGTTGGGGAATCCTCTTAAGTCATTGCAGTGGTTAGTTGGCAAGCTTGCAGCTCAAGGAAAAACACTGACGGCTGGCCAGCGAGTCTCATCGGGAACGTTTGTGTTGCCGCCACATTTGACAGCGGGACACTGGCGGGCTGATTTTGATGCCGGACTGGGACAGGTGGCATTAAATGTAACCGAATAATAAATGAGCTAAAAAATTAAAATAAAGGCCTTCATAAATTAATTGCATTTATGAAGGCCTTTTTTATGAATGCTAAGATATATTATCTTAGATAATTAAAACAGTGCAAGGTGAAAAAACGCTTGTAATATTTTTTGAGTATCATAATGTTTCACGTGAAACATTATTTGTTTAAACGGTGATAGTTTTCGTCAAAGTACTTGCCGTTACGAATATCGTTGGGCATTTCCTTGTAAGGTGCTTCGCTGATTACATCTTCATTGTTTTGGCCGGCTTCACCCATGTAAGTAATATTAGCAAATTCAGGCACAACTAATTTGGGATAAGTTGCGTACTTCTCACGAGATTGTTCCATTAAATCGATGTGTTCGTTTTGGTAAGTAACGGTGATTTCAGGATGTTCTTCAACCCACTTTGGGAAGAAGATGGTACCGTGTAACTTTTTCTCATTTGGCATGAAGTCTAGTGCAACGTCAGTCCCGGTTGGTTCAGTCCAAGAAATTTTGTAAATCCCTTCAGTTAACATGACGATGTCGGCTGCTTGATCAGTCACCCAGCGACCAGCAACCATCCCACCGTGGATTCGGTAGTCAACGGTGTGATCGTTCTTGGCGTACCATTCATATTCCCAGCCATTGTCGTAAGTGTAAATGAAGTGAGTTCCCAGGAAGTCATCAAGTGTTTTAAAAGTTTTAGTCATTAAAATTACCTTCTTTAAATTGATTATGTCATTTAAATCATGTAACTTATTACATGTTTTAAACAACAAGGTTAGTGTATACTGTTATCAAAGAATCGTCAAGGAGGAATTTCCAATGGCGCAAAAAAATAAGTTACAATTTATTATTCTAGGACTGTTAAACCAGCAACCGTTAACTGGCTATGATCTAACCAAGGCTTTTGACGACGAAATTGGTGAATTTTGGCAGGCCCAACACAGTCAGATCTATCCGCAACTAAAACGGTTAGAAGAACAGGGCTATGTCACCCATGAAATTACGATCAGTGGTGAAAAATTAGAAAAAAAACTTTATCATATTACGACTAGCGGTAGCCAGTTGTTACATGAATGGATTAGTATCGGAACGCCCGACTTAACTGCAACCAAAGATGAATTTATTTTGAAATTATATTTTATTCAGACTAATCATGATCCGCGGTTACCTGCGATGTTACACGAACAGCTAGCACTGCATAATGCTAAGCTGACACACTTACAGCAACGTTTGGCGACGCTCTTTCCCCAACCAGCCATGGCTAAGCAACATTATGGACATTACTTGATTTTGCAGCACGCAATTGGTCGTGAGGATTACTATGTAAATTGGCTTAAACAGACTTTGCGTGCATTGCCGAATAAATAGGCCGGTTATAGTTTTAAATGTGATCTTAGTCGGAAGCATGTCCTTGCAATGAGGAAATGGCGGTGGCGGTTAAATAACGGTGTTAAGCAAGCTGGCAAGGTGGTTATCAACTGCCTTGCAAGTAATGATAAATGGTCCCGTTTAAGACTTGAAACTGGTATAATGACAGTGGTCAATATCAATTCAATTCAATGAGGAGATTAACTAACTATGGAAAATCAAAAAATGCAAGAGCCACTCGTTTATCGGCGCATTTTGCTGACTGTTGACGAAGATGATAATACCTCTTCGGAACGTGCCTTTCGGTATGCCACGACTTTGGCCCGCGATTATGATGTTCCGTTGGGTATTTGTTCGGTGCTTGAAAGTGAAGATATCAATATTTTTGATTCGTTAACACCGTCAAAAATCCAGGCCAAACGTAAACACGTAGAAGAAGTAGTTGCTGAATATGTTCAGCTTGCTGAACAACGCGGCGTTAAGCAAATCGAACCCCTAGTTTATGAAGGTGGGGATGTTGATGATGTGATTTTGGAACAAGTCATTCCAGAATTTAAACCAGACCTGTTAGTCACAGGGGCGGATACTGAATTCGCACATTCTAAGATTGCTGGTGCCATTGGTCCGCGGTTAGCACGCAAAGCGCCGATTTCGGTCATCGTGGTTCGTTAACGAAAACGGTATCGATAACACGGTAATTACTGCCAGTGACCGATGGTGTGACTAGTTGAATTTAAAATGACAAATAGCTGTAGCGATGTTCTTGATGAATGAGCTACAGCTGTTTTTTTATGACTGTTTGTTCATTAGTGAACTTAACGATTAAAAATATTTTTTGGTATAAAACCTGATTAACCGGCGTTTGCGTACAAACCAAAGCAATTTTATTAAATTAATTTATGATTTATTGTTGCATTATGAGCAAGGATGGCTATAATGAAGTTTGTAAATTAATTCACAAAGGAATTGAACGGAGGAAACACTTCATGATAAAAACAGAAAAAGACCAAACTACCAAAGTTACCAGCGAAGTTGATCAATTAGTTCAACGTTCTAAAAAAGCGTTAGCAATTTTGAAAGATTACACGCAAGCACAAATTGATGATCTATGTGAAAAAGTTGCTGTTGCGGCACTAGATAATCACATGAAGTTAGCCAAGTTGGCCGTTGAAGAAACTGGTCGGGGTGTTGTTGAAGATAAGGCAATTAAGAACATCTATGCCAGTGAATATATCTGGAATAGCATGCGCCATGATAAGACGGTTGGCGTCATTAAAGAAGACGATGAAGAGCAACTAATGGAAATTGCTGAACCAGTTGGTATCGTCGCTGGGGTAACACCAGTGACCAACCCAACTTCAACGACGGTGTTTAAGACTTTGATTTCGTTGAAGGGTCGTAACACGATCGTCTTTGGTTTCCATCCTCAAGCTCAGAAATGTAGTTCTGCAGCTGCTGAAGTGATGCGAGAAGCCATTAAAGCTGCTGGTGGTCCAGCTGATGCTGTTTTATATATTGAGCACCCAAGTATTGAAGCAACTGACGCCTTGATGCACCATACGGATGTTGCGACAATCTTAGCTACTGGTGGCCCTAGCATGGTGACAGCCGCTTACTCATCAGGCAAGCCAGCATTAGGCGTTGGTCCTGGTAATGGCCCAACGTATGTTGAAAAAACAGCTGACATTAAGCAGGCGGTTAACGACATTGTTTTATCGAAGACGTTTGATAATGGGATGATTTGTGCTTCTGAAAATAGTGCCATTATTGATAAAGAAATTTATGCTGAAGTTAAAGCTGAATTTATTCGTTTGGGCTGCTACTACGTTAAACCTAAAGATGTGCAAGCCTTGAGTGATGCTGTTATTGATCCTAATCGGCACACGGTTCGTGGTCCAGTTGCCGGGAAAACAGCTTATCAGATTGCACAAATGGCTGGCTTGAAAGATGTCGCTAAGGATTGCCGGGTCTTGATTGCCGAAATTAATGGTGTCGGTATCAAGTACCCATTATCCGGCGAAAAATTATCACCAGTTTTGACCGTTTACAAAGCGGATTCGCATGAAGCAGCGTTTAAACGAGCTAATGAATTACTTCACTATGGTGGCTTAGGCCATACTGCTGGAATTCATACGACCGATGATGCATTGGTCAAGGAATTTGGCTTACAAATGCCTGCTTGCCGAATCTTAGTTAACACGCCATCTTCAGTTGGTGGGTTAGGTAATATCTACAATAACATGGCGCCTTCATTAACTCTGGGCACGGGATCATATGGTGGCAACTCGATTTCTCATAACGTTACAGATATGGATCTGATTAATATCAAAACTGTGGCAAAACGGCGTAATAACATGCAATGGGTCAAAATGCCTCCCAAAGTCTACTTCGAACGCAATTCCGTTCGCTACTTGGAACACATGGCTGGGATTAAAAAGGTTTTCCTAGTTTGTGACCCTGGGATGGTTGAATTTGGGTATGCTGACCGAGTAACGGCGGTCTTGAATAAGCGGACTGATCCGGTTGATATCGACATCTTCTCAGAAGTTGAACCGAACCCGTCGACTGACACGGTCTACAAAGGGGTTGCCCGGATGAAGGCCTTTAAGCCAGATACAATCATTGCACTCGGTGGTGGTTCTGCAATGGACGCCGCTAAGGGGATGTGGCTCTTCTATGAACACCCAGAAGCTTCCTTCTTAGGTGCTAAACAGAAGTTCTTGGATATCCGGAAGCGGACGTACAAAGTACCAGTATCTGAAAAAGTAACTTATATTGGGATTCCAACGACTTCTGGGACTGGTTCTGAAGTAACGCCATACGCGGTTATTACGGACTCCAAGACACATGTCAAGTACCCGATCACAGATTACGCAATGCAACCAGATATTGCGATCGTTGATCCACAATTTGTTGAAACGGTACCAAAGCGCACGACGGCTTGGACTGGCCTCGACGTAATTACCCACGCAACCGAAGCATATGTTTCAACGATGGCTTCTGACTTCACACGCGGCTGGTCAATTCAAGCCTTGCAATTAGCCTTTAAGTATTTGAAAGCTTCTTATGATGGTGACAAGATGGCTCGTGAGAGGATGCACAATGCGTCAACGTTAGCTGGGATGGCCTTTGCCAACGCCTTCTTGGGTATCAACCACTCGATTGCCCACAAGTTAGGCGGGGAATTCAACTTACCACACGGATTGGCGATTGCAATCACTTATCCGCAAGTCGTTCGTTACAATGCTGAAATCCCAACGAAGTTAGCAATGTGGCCGAAGTACAACCACAATACTGCCTTAGCCGACTACGCCAACATTGCCCGGGCCTTAGGGTTACCAGGCAAGACCGACGAAGAACTCAAAGAAAGCTTAGTTAAAGCTTACATTGACTTGGCTCACTCAATGGATGTGACCTTATCCTTGAAAGCCAACCGGGTCGAAAAGAAGCACTTTGACGCCACCGTCGACGAATTAGCCGAACTGGCCTATGAAGACCAATGCACGACCGCTAACCCACGCGAACCTTTAATCAGTGAATTAAAGGCAATCATTGAACGTGAATGGGACGGCCAAGGTACTGAAAAATAGCCCTTTGTGAATTAAGGGAAGCCCTCGCTTGGGATAGCGGGGGCTTTTTTGTAAAGTTTTGCAAGTACTTGTTTTCAGATGTTAAGTAAAAGTATAATTGATGTGATAAATTATTGGTCAATACACTATATAGATATACTTATATATGTACTAATATTTTTCGAGATTCAGTTAGGAAAATTCGGCGTTCTAGGCTACAATGATGCAAGAGTTAATTTTACGGAGGGGAAGCCGATGAAGAACAAGGCAGTCACAATTAAAGATGTTGCGCGCCTTTCAGAGCGCTCAATTGCGACCGTTTCACAAATTTTAAACGGTCATGGTGATAAATTTAGCGCAGCGACGGTTGCTAAAGTGGAAGCAGCTAGAGACGAGTTGCATTATGAACCTGACTATTTTGCCCAGCGGATGATTAAGAAGACGAGCAAAACGATTGGTGTCCTCGTGCCTGATATCAGAAATCCTTTTTTTGGTGAGCTGCTTCGGGGAATTGAAAATGTCTTGTATCAGCAAAATTTCATCACGATGTTGTGTAATGCTGATCTGGATGAAGACAAAGAACGTGTCTATTTGGATGAATTGAGTCGCCGGGGTGTGGATGGCTTTATTATCGCGAGTTCAGCTGTTTCTAATACTGCGATTAATGATATTCTACGGCAAAAGGGTCATCCATTCATTGTCTTAGATCAAAAGCGTGCGGAAGGATTCAGTGATTCTGTTTTGACTGATGACTATGATGGTGGTCGGCAAGCTGCTCAGCATCTGAAAGATTTAGGCCATCAGCAAGTTGCTGTTCTCATTCCGGCACAACCGTCAGCTAACGTGCAAAAGCGGCTCAGTGGGTTTTACAGTGTGTATTCGCGGTCGGCTGTTCACGTTATTGCGACCCCATTATCAAAGGAAGGCGGTCGGCAAGTGGTTCCAGCCATTCTAAAGACTCCGGTCACAGCCATCTTTGCAGCTAATGATCAGATTGCGTTTGGCGTTTATTTGGGAATGACAGAACACGGACGCCAAATTCCAGCTGATTACAGCGTTGTCGGCTATGATGATGTAGAGATGTGCCAGTACGTGGTGCCGCAACTCACAACGATCGCGCAGCCAATCTTTGAATTAGGTCAAACGACTGCTAATCAGTTACTCGATCGCATTGCTAATCCCCAGCAGCCATGGGAAGAACACCACTTACCGGTTAAATTAATTGAAAGAAATTCAACGGCACATTTGAATTAATAATTCAGATGTGTTATATTTTTTGTGAGTTATTAAAACGTTTTCATAAAACGTTTTAATAAAAAACAATTCAGATGAATTCAACTATTGGAGGTACTATTATGAATACGGTAACCGTAATTGGGAGTATTAATTTAGACCGGACGATTCGCGTTAAGAACATGCCAAAACCTGGTGAAACGATCCATACTAAGGAGATTTTCTCCGCTGGTGGCGGTAAGGGTGCGAACCAAGCTGTCGCAGCGCAACGTTCAGAAGCAAAGACGCATTTTATTGGTGCAGTTGGTGACGATGATGCTGGTAAAACGATGCTTGACTTGTTGACGCAAGAAAAAATCAATCTTGCTGGAATCACAAAGATGACTAACCAATCAACGGGTCAGGCTTACGTAACTGTTGATGATGCCGGTGAAAATCAAATCATGATTCATGGTGGTGCTAACATGGCGTTTACACCGGATGACGTTAAAGTTCATCGGGATATCATTGAGGCTAGTGATTTTGTGGTTGCTCAATTTGAAAGCGCTGTAGATAGCACGGTCGAAGCTTTTAGAATTGCGCAAGCTGCAGGCGTTAAAACAATTTTAAATCCAGCACCAGCAATGGAAAAGGTCCCCGCTGAACTTTTAGCAGTTACTGACATGATTGTACCAAATGAGACCGAAACTGAAACTTTAACTGGGATCGCAATTACGGATGAAGCCAGCATGATGAAGGCTTCGGCGGCATTACACGCCCTTGGTATTTCAGCAGTTATTATCACGATTGGTAGTAAGGGTGCCTTTTATGATATTGATGGGCGACATGGTATTATTCCGGCATTCAAAGTTGAAGCAGTCGATACAACGTCAGCTGGTGACACTTTCATCGGTGCAATGAGTAGTGTGTTAAATAAAGATTTTAGTAATCTTGAAGATGCGATTCGTTATGGTAATCGGGCGTCATCAATTGCGGTGCAACGTTTTGGTGCCCAACCATCAATTCCTTATAAAAATGAAATTACAGCCGCGGAGGGTAAATAATTATGAAAAAAACAAAAGTTATTAATTCAGATTTGTCACGGGTTATTGCGACGATGGGTCATTTTGATAAGTTGAGTATTGGTGATGCTGGTATGCCAGTACCAAGTTCAACTGAAAAAATCGATTTAGCCGTTGATAATGGTATTCCTAGTTTTATGCAAGTCTTGAATAACGTCTTGGAAGAGCTTGAAGTACAACGAATCTATCTGGCTGAAGAAATTAAAGTTCAAAATCCTAAGATGTTGACCGCCATCAAGAAGCGCTTACCAGACACCCCAGTTACCTTCATTCCGCATGAAGAGATGAAGAAGGACCTGGCTGACTGCAAGGCCTTTGTTCGGACTGGTGAAATGACACCTTATTCAAACATTCTGTTGGAAAGTGGCGTTACTTTTTAAAGTAGTTGGCGATTAATGGAGGGATTGGAATGAATACTACCGCTTTACTAATTGGCTTAGGGCCGTTACTTGGTTGGGGTTTATACCCCACGATTGCTTCTAAAATTGGTGGTCGGCCCGTTAACCAGATTTTAGGTTCGACCATTGGCACGTTAATCTTTGCCTTGATTTATGCTTGGACACAAGGGATTGCTTTTCCAAGCGGTATGAATCTCTGGTTTTCAATTCTATCAGGAATTGGTTGGGCGAGTGCTCAGATTGTGACATTCAAAGTATTTACGATGGTTGGTTCATCACGAGCGATGCCAATTACGACGGCCTTCCAACTGTTGGGAGCATCGCTGTGGGGCGTTTTCGCCTTAGGTGACTGGCCTGGGGCAACGGACAAAGTCTTGGGTGGTCTAGCCTTAGTTGGAATTATCATTGGTGCCTGGCTGACAGTGTGGTCTGAACATAAGGATGCGGGTAACGCCCGGACTTTACGCCAAGCCGTTATCTGGTTAGCAGTTGGTGAAATCGGATACTGGGCTTACTCAGCTGCTCCCCAAGCAACGAGCATTGGTGGGGAGGAGGCGTTTGTTCCACAAGCGATTGGGATGGTCATTGTTTCGATCGTATATGCCTTGTTCTTAGCATCACGCGGCGAAAAGTTAGCCCTCGTTGAAGGGGTGTCATACACGCACATCATCTCAGGTTTCTTCTTTGCGTTTGCAGCGTTAACGTACTTAATTTCCGCACAACCAAATATGAACGGATTAGCTACTGGCTTTATCCTGTCACAGACATCCGTTGTATTGGCAACCTTGACCGGGATTTGGTTCTTAGGTCAAAAGAAAACCACCAAAGAAATGTGGGTCACGATTGGTGGGCTGGTGCTGATTATTGCGGCGGCAGCTGTTACGGTGACAATTTAAGATTTGATTGAAAATAAAATTACTTAATAGAGTTGCTTTGAAGGAGTCGCATGCTCCTATAAAGTGACTCTATTTTTTGCTCTGATTGATTAGAATGGATGAATATAAAAGCTACTTTATGGTATGGCAATAAGCAAAATAATACAGCATAATATTTATAGTTCATACCAGACATTTAAATGTTCGATGAATTGTTAGTTCATCAATTTAAAAGGCCAATGAAAAAAGTGTGCATTAATAATGTATGCGCTTTCGTATATATTTATCTGTGAAGAAAAGAAATGATTAAGGAGCGATTTTGATGAATAATTCATGGATTAATATTTCGGGTAAGGTATACGTTGTTACTGGAGGTTCATCCGGTATTGGTAAGGCAATTGTAACTGAATTATTGAATAACGGAGCGGTTGTTTATAATGCAGACCTTAATCAAGGTGATCAACGAGATGCTAATTTACACTTTGTTGGAACAAATGTCACGGATGCAGAAGCGGTTAATCAGTTAGTTACCAAAGTTGTTGATGAACAAGGAAAAATTGATGGACTTATAAATAATGCTGGTATTAACATGCCGCGTTTATTGGCCGATGCAGAAGATCCTCACGGGAAGTATGAATTTACAGAAACGGATTTTGCGAAAATGTTTGCCGTTAATGTGAAGAGTGTCTTTCTTGTATCACAGGCAGTTACCCATCAATTCGAAAAGCAGCAATACGGCGTTATTGTTAATATGTCTTCTGAGGCTGGGCTTGAGGGCTCACAAGGACAAAGTGTTTATTCGGCAACTAAAGGTGCTATTAATGGTTTTACACGTTCGTGGGCTAAAGAATTAGGTGAGCACAATATTCGAGTGGTTGGTGTTGCACCGGGAATTATGGAGGCAACAGGTTTAAGAACACTATCATATGAAGAAGCTTTGGCTTATACCCGGCATAAAACTGTCGATGATATTAGGGCAGGCTATAAGAGTACATCAACGACACCGCTTGGTCGAAGCGGCAAACTGTCTGAGGTTGCCGATGCCGTTAACTATTTATTATCAGAACGTGCTAGTTACATTACCGGGGTCACGATTAATGTTGCGGGAGGCAAGAGTCGCGGTTAACTTTTAAATTTCAGTTGGGGGCATGGTGAGGCAATGGATAGGCAAAGTTTTGAAATATTAAACTTTTTCATCAATAATGATGCATTGACACTAAGAGAACTACAAGCCCATTTCTCTGTTTCGAGAGTTACAATTACCAAGAATATTCGGGCAATTAATGATTATTTAGCGGATATTGCAAAGATAAATGTTAATCAGGCCAAGTTTTATCTAGTTATCAATAATTATTCTGCCATGGCTAAGCTACAAACTAATTTTTTGAAAAAGGATTTGGATTTTAATGATCCATCAAAGCGACAAGCAACGATTTTGAAAGAATTGTTACAGCAGATTACGAATTACGTCATTCTAGATGATTTGGCCGAGTCATTGGCTGTGAGTCGAGGCACAATCAACAAGGATTTGAAAGCGCTTAAGCGACAGCTTGATTATTACCAAGTTAGGATTGAGACAAAAACTAATCGTGGGATTCATTTGGCGGTTGAACATGATTATATGTATGCAGTAATCACACGAACTCTAGTCGGAAAATACTATGAATTGGAAGCAACATGGGATAATACGACAGATGCCAAATTGCTCAATCTTGTTAAAAAAATTGATTATAACAACGATACTGTGACCATGGTTAAAAGAAATATTGCGGTTATTAATTGGTTACGTAAATATAACATTCAAATTAATGATCGCATTAATAACTATCAGCCACTTCTTAGCGATGTAACGATGGCATCCTTACGGAATCTGGTTACTGAGATAATTGGTAGTTCGTTAAGCACTAGCGAATGGGAGTTTATTTCATACCCATTAAACATCAGGAAGCTATCGAGGGATGATAATCAGTTAGTTCAAGTGGGATTAGTCAAGGTTGAGGATTTAATGCAGTCGGTTTTTCCAATCCTTAAGCAAAAATTAGATGTGAATTTAGATTTTAAACGGTTGTTGATGGAGCTGCGATATCATTTATTATTTCTCATTAATCGGGCTATCTTTGATGTTAAATCGGAAGGTTTTATCTCAGTAGATATGTTAAGCAAGTACCCAGTTTCGACGGAGCTAGCGCAATTAACATTATCAACCATTGCCACTAAATTGGATATTCGGATTCGTGCACAGGAGGTCAGCTATTTAACGGTTTATTTTCAGATGGAGCTTGAAGAATATATGGCGGCACCAATTATTCATCGGGTTGCGCTAGTTGAGCCCATTAATACTAGTATGAAAAAGTTTATTTCCGAGAAATTGAAAGAAATGTTAGATGATGATTTGCAGATTGATGTTTTTAACTCAATTAGTGAATGGGAGCAGAGTCCAGAAAAATATTTACTGATTTTTTCTAACAGTTTTTTAACAGATAATGAATTAATTAACCACGCGCCCATTATTCGGTTGAATTCTATTTTTAATCAAGGAACGCTACGTGAACGTCTTCAAATTTCGTTGGTTGACGAAGCTGTTAATCAGGGGCAATGTCAATTCAATGTTACGCAGTTTGATGGACAAGAGACCTACGTCACTGGAGTGAAGAAATTAATTGATCAGGAGATTCAGCGCGGACAACTGACGCAAGATTTTATGCAAGATTGGATTAATCGAGAACAACAATCAAGTAGTATTTTTGGTGACGGTGTTGCGTTGCCACACGTTATTGATAAATCTGGGCTTAATCGAATCCTCGTAACAGTGGGAGTGTTTGAAAAACCGGTAGTATTTGATAATCAAAAGGTAAATGTGGTTTTCTTGGTAGCAATTCCATACAAATTAGATGCAACACTGAGTAAAATATTAGCACAAGTATATGATCTAATCCGCAGCATCACAACTAACAGCAATATTTATAATAATCTAAAAAATTATAATGAAAAGCAAGGGTTAAATCAGTTGATGGAGGCGATTTAATGTTAATTTATTTTGGTGTGATTCTAGTAGGCGCGTTTCTGTTACAAGGTTTTCTTGGACTAAGACAAATTAAGAATTTTTCTAAAACCTTCCATCAATTACGAGTGCTGGCGCCAGTCGCAATTGGCAAGAATCCTAAAAAATTACGCTCGGGAACGTTGATTTTATTAGCGATAAAAGATGATGGTACGATTGTTGAGGCACAAATGATGAAGGGCGTTACGATTTTTGCAAAATTTAAGGAATTGAGCCAATTACGCTCTCAGAATATTGCAGAGGTAGCAGCTTCATATCAACAATTGAAACAATTTGATAAGTTAACACGTACTTGTCTGTTGGATGCTTATAAAAACTATCTTAATTATAAAGCTAATCAATTAACACCACAGGACTTTGATGGAAGTGTCAAAATTTGGAGTTTGCCAATGATAGAAAAGTTGAAGGCAGCTTATTACAAAGGATTAACACGATTACGGAAAAAACAAGTAAACGTAAAGGAGCATTAATATTATGAAAGTAGTGACTGACCTAGCCTCTGGTTTTATGGGACTATTTCAAAGTGGGGGTAAGACTCTAATTGGTTGGATGACATCTATTATTCCAGTTGTCCTGTTATTATTAGTTTTAATGAATGCAATTATTGCCTTTGTCGGTGATAAGAAGATGGCCAAATTAGCACGGGCATCCTCGAAAAACCCAGTGACGCGTTATTTAATTTTACCGTTTGTTTCGGCATTTATGCTCGGTAATCCTATGGCGCACTCAATGGGACGGTTCTTGCCAGAATACTATAAACCTAGTTGGTATGCATCAATTGCCCAATTTTGTCACACTAGTAATGGGGTATTTCCACATATCAACCCTTCCGAGTATTTCATTTGGTTAGGGATTGCGCAAGGCGTTCAGAAGTTAGGATTGAATACGATGGATTTGGCGATTCGATATTTATTAGTTGGTCTAGTAATGAACTTTATCGGTGGTTGGATTACCGATTTTACAACGGCCTATGTTTGCAAACAACAAGGGATTACCCTGTCCAAGAAAGTTGAATTTAACGGCTAATTGAGAGAGTGAGGAACGAAATCATGGCGAAGGAATATCATAGTATCAAAGTTGTTAAAGGCTCTGGTGGCTGGGGCGGCCCGCTAATTATTACACCAACTGCCACGAAGCATAAATTTGTTTATGTCACTGGGGGTAATAAACCAGCAATTGTGGATAAGATTGTTAAATTGACAGGAATGGAAGCTGTTGATGGCTTTAAGACATCAATTCCTGATGAAGAAACTGCATTAGCGGTTGTAGATTGTGGTGGGACATTGAGATGTGGAATTTATCCCAAGAAGGGTATCAAAACAATTAACGTACTACCGACTGGTAAGAGTGGTCCCTTAGCGCAATTTATGAATGAGACTAATTATGTTTCCAATGTAGATGTTGATCAGATTATGTTGGTAACATCTGAGGATGCGCCATTTTCTGATAGCCGAAATGAAAGCGCTAACCAATTCGGGGATGTAGATGACGATACGAAATTCGATAATACAAAGACACTAACAGCACAAACAAAAAATCCTGGGATCTTAACTAAGATTGGGATTGGTGCTGGGCGAGTTGTTTCGACGTTTAATCAGGCCGCAAAAGATGCAGTTCAAACGGTTATTAATACTATTATTCCATTTATGGCATTTGTGGCATTAATTATTGGGATTATTAATGGTTCTGGAATTGGTAAGGTTTTTGCCAGTGTCATGGAGCCGTTAGCAGGCAATGTCTGGGGTTTGATGGTTTTAGGATTTATTTGCTCATTGCCATTTTTATCTCCATTGCTTGGGCCAGGCGCAGTTATCGGTCAAGTTATCGGGACCTTGATTGGCGTTGAAATCGGGAAAGGTAATATTCCACCACAGTATGCATTACCAGCATTATTCGCGATTAACACTCAAAATGGTTGTGACTTTATTCCAGTTGGCTTAGGACTAGCTGAGGCTGATTCTAAGACGGTTGAAGTTGGGGTACCATCAGTGTTATATAGTCGGTTTATCAACGGTGTTCCGCGGGTCTTTATTGCTTGGATTGCAAGTTTTGGATTGTATTCAAAATAAATTTTTAGAAGGTTTGAGGTGTATTGTATGATGACAAAAGAGAGAATTATCTTTTCAACAAAGGTCTTAGAAATAGGTACGGAATCTGCTGATTTTAAATCGATTGGCATGGCAGTATTGTTTGGTGATGAGGCTCCGGATGCATTACGGCCTTCTTGTTTCATTATCGAAGTTGTTCCGATAAGTGAGCAAATCACAGCAGGAATGAAACTTGAAGTCGACAATCAAGTCTATCAAATTACAGCAGTTGGTGGCGAAGTCCAGACTAACCTTGGAAGATTAGGTCATACGGCTATTAGTTTTACGGGTGCAAAGGAGGCTAAATTGCCTGGGACGTTATATGTTGAGCAGGGCAATTATCCTGATTTTAAAGTCGGTAGCGTGGTACGGATTATAGCTGAATAAAGTTTTGATCTTAAAATATCTGTTGTCAGGTAATCAAGTTGAAACTTGATTATTGACGACAGATATTTTAGTTTGAAATACTATGTTCTTTGTGAAAGAGAAATATGAAAGCCTTAACCTAGCTATGCTAGTCCAAGATTACATAAAGTACGCTATGTTATTGTACTTTTATACTGATAAGGTGTTCACTAATATTATTTAATGTCGTATTTTTAATCGAATCATATGGGCTAATGGCAGCTACTCTATTCATTTCTCCACTTGATTAATAACTTGCCCCAATGTCAGCAAATAGCAATACACAAGATCATCCATATTCTTAAGATTTAAACCGTTACAACGTTCAAACTTCTCGATTCGATAGAGTAGAGTATTACGATGTAGGAATAACTTGCTAGCTGCTTGGCGGACGTTGCCCTGGGTATGATAAAGCGCGCGGATTAGCTGCTTATTGTCGGAATCCAGGGAGAGACTATTGCGCAAGGCTTGCAGTTCAGGTTGGTGCTGATTGACTAAAAAGGGTAAAAGACTGCTACTAAGGGTGACAATCGTGTCTTGTTGATTCTGTGAGAATAATTGTTGTTCTAAAGCGAAGGTGGTTGGTAGGTCTTGGCTCGACCTATGTGTGCTACCAATGAATAAATGGGTATTAGTATAAAAATCATTGTCAATAAGGGCTAAAAGACTGGCTAAGTCAGCACTGGTATCGGTTAATGACTCTGTTAGCAAAAGATATCCAGAGTCAGCGGTGATAAAAGCGCGGTGTAAGACGTGTTCGAAGGTGTCAGCGATAGCGCTCAACCATTGCGAACGGTCGGCATGTCGTTCGGTGAAGCGTACTCTAAATTGTAGTAGTTGTAACTTTTTTGCGGTCGTCTGCGGGGCGGTCGTGTGGCGGCCTGTCAAAAATTCTGACCATGCATCGCCAGTTGTCGCGTTTGATTTAGTATGGGTTAATAATTCTAGTAGTGACAACTCGCGATTACTCAGGTTTGTAGTATCAATACAAATGTATTTGCCAGCATCAATAGCCACACAGACCATATTTTTAGCCACAGAGGGTCGAGGAGAAATCGTGGCTTGCGGATAAATTGATAATAGTTGTTGCGTTTCCATCAACATGACCTCCCTAGAAAAATAAATATGACTAATATTGATTAGTGGATGACCGGACCATCAGCTTGACGCCAACAACGATTTGATCATCAAAAAGATGTTCAGGATTATTAATTTGATCGAGTAGTGCTTCGACGGCTTTAGCGCCAATTGCAGCAAAGTCTTGGACAACCGTAGTTAGTGCGGGATTATTTCGGGCAGCTGCGGGTAAATTGTCGAATCCAACCAGTGCAATTGAGGTATCGCTATTGGAAGTAAGTTCTTGAAGTCGCTGTAACGCGCGTAGGGCCACAACATCGTTTTCTGCAATAATTGCGGTGATTCTCTGTGCTTGGATATAGGCTTTTAATTGAACAGCCGTCGTACAAGCCTGCAAGGCTTGCGCCCAACGTAAAGGCAATGCGGCATCGCTAGTAGCTAGCTTTAGATGGTTGAAGTAGCCTAAAAAACGATCACTGACAGTACCAGTAAATGTTTGCCAAAATGGCGTCTCTGGTAAGAAGGCAATTCGGTGGTGGCCACGACTTTGTAAGTGTTCGCAGGCAATTTTACCGCCAGCGACGTTATCACTTGTAACGCTGGGAACGGCAAGTGCAGCCGGTTGTTTATCAAGGACGACTAGTGGCATTTTTTGCGCGTATAGCCGCATTAAGATTGGCAGCTCGGTAGCTAAGTTTTGTGGATAATAGATAATACCTGCGTATTGAGAAGCTAGTTCGTCTAAGTTAAGCTGGATAAAACGCTCGTTAGCCATCAATTTTAACTGCCAAGTCGTACCGGCTAGCGTCCCTTGAATGCCACTTGGATAGTCCCCAAAGGACGTTGTTTCTGGGAATGGCAGTACCAGTAAGATTTGCCGTTGAGTAGTACTCTTGTGAGGCTTAACAAAGGTTCCCCCACCACGAACGCGATAAACGAGGTCGGCAGCGGCCAATTCGTTCAATGCCCGCTTAGACGTGATACGACTAACACCATGCTTGATGGCAATTGCATTTTCGCTTGGTAATCGATCGTTAGGCGCATACTCGCCACGTAAGATTGCTAGTCGCAATTGTTTAAATAAGATCTCGTATTTAGCCATCTGCCCACCTCCACTTGGTATAGTCAAACCGACCATTTTTGTGGCTAATTACTTCATGATAGTTTGATTTTAACCGCTTACATGGTCTATTCCTAGGGAGAAACTATATCAAGATGTGCACAAACTATACTTTTTTACAGAAAGTGACCGAATGGTAACTGGGCAAGGATAATGGGTTACCACGTAAAAAAGGACTGCTAGTAAAACAGTCCTTAAATTACACTCATTGTCAATTTTGATCTTGGAGCATTTGGTACTGAGAGTCATAGAGACGATAGTATTCGCCGTGCATTGCCATTAGTTGATCATGACGACCGGCCTCGACGATGCGGCCATGATTGATCACAAGTATCTGATCCGCTCGTTGGATGGTGGATAAGCGGTGTGCGACGATAAAACTAGTTCGTCCTTTTAATAATTCATTAAGTCCTTCTTGTAACAAGGTTTCAGTTTTTGTGTCAATTGCGGCAGTGGCTTCATCTAAAATAAGAATTCGCGGATCGGCTAGCAAAACCCGGGCAAAGGCGAGTAATTGTCGTTGCCCCGCTGATAAGCTGCTACCATGCTCCTGAACCGTTGTATTATAGCCAGCGGGCAATGTTTGAATGAAAGCATCTGCACGAGCAATTTTGGCGGCTGAACGAACTTCGTCATCCGTTGCGTCAAGTCGACCGTAACGAATATTATCCATTATGGTGCCCGAAAAGATGAATGTTTCTTGTTGCATGACACCCATCTGTTGCCGCAGTGAATCGAGTGTAACTTGCTGCAAATTGATATTATCGATGGTAATATTGCCAGTTGTGACGTTGTAAAAGCGCGACAATAGATTAATTATCGTCGTTTTGCCAGCGCCGGTTGGTCCAACTAAAGCGATTGTTTGTCCGGCTTGGGCGTGAAACGAGATGTCGTGTAATGTCAACGGGCCGGCTTCTTCGTAGCGAAATGAGACATTGTTGAAGCGGACGTCTCCCTTAATGGGCGGCAAGTTAAAGGCGTCTGGGGTATCGAGAATCTGTGGTTTTTCATCCATAGTTTCGAAGATACGTTCCAAGTATGCGGTGGCAGTAATTAAGGAATTATAGAAGTTACCGATGTTAATCACTGGGTTCCAAAAATTATTGATGTACCCTAAAAAGGCAATTAGCGTCCCAGTACTGACAACGACCCCCAGTTGCTGAATACCGATAAAGTAAATTAGTGCAGTTGTAATTGTTGAGATGTTTTGCACCCCTGGACCGAGCGCGTATTGAATTTTGACAGCTTGCATATAGGCACGCCGATTGTCATCAGCAACCGCATCAAAGGTCTGGATCGCGTTGGCCTCCTGGGCGAAACCTTGCGTCACTTTGATTCCAGCAATACTTTCATGGATATAAGCATTGAGATTGGACTGTTTATCGCTTAGTTTGCGAAAGGCTTGACGCTGCTTTTTTTGAATCAAGTAAGCCCATAAAACTAGTACTGGAATCAATGCGAGACTATCAAGGGTCAATTGCCAGTTAATTGCAAACATGAATATTAACGTGACGAGGACTGAGATAATATCAGATATGAGGTTAACTAAGCCATTTGCCAGTAGATCACTTAGTGTATTGATATAGTTAACCACCCGGATCAGAATCTTACCATGCGGTCGAGAATCAAAATAAGCAAATGGTAACTCTTGTAAATGGGTGAATAGATCAGTTCGCATATCAATTAGTAAACTTTGACCAATCTCGGTGATTGCCCAGATACGATATCGAAAACACAGGAATGCGATGACTAAGCTGATTAGAAATGTGCCACTTAACGCCCAGATTAATGGAAGATTACGGTTAGGAATCGCAGTGTCGATCGCGATTTTCATCAAATAGGGACCCAAGATGATGGCGATGTTGCCAATTAAAATAGTGATTAACACAAAGCACAATCGCCACGAGTAAGGACGTAAATAGTGGCCAAGTCGGGCGTAGTCGTGCCAATTAAAGCGGCTGGTAAGTTCTTCGTCTTCGTTGTAGGTGTTTCGCTTGGTCACACTACTCATCTCCTTTCGCATCTTTAATTAGTCCGAGTTGCCGACGATAAGTCTCTGCATAGTAGCCGTTCTGAGCAAGTAAAGATTCATGATTGCCTTGTTCGACAATCTCACCATGACGTAGAACAATGATGTGATCAGCATGGCGGAGTGAGGAAATCCGAGAGGCAATGATGAAGACCGTCTTATCTTTTGTAACCGTTTTCAACCGTTGCTGAATGGTTGCTTCAGTTTCCATATCGAGAGCGCTAGTCGTATCATCTAGAATCAAAATACGAGGATCTTTAACAAGTGCTCGGGTTAGAGAGATCCGTTGTTTTTGACCACCTGAGAGACCAACGCCTCGTTCACCGACAACGGTATCATAACCGTCAGGCATCTGATCGATGAAGTTATTGGCATCAGCGATAGCCGCCATCTCGCGGATAAATGGTATTGACGCATCGTGATTGCCGTAATTAATATTGTCGGTAATGGTGTCCGAGAACAAGAAAAGATCTTGCGTTACAATCGTAATTTGGTTTCGTAAGTCTTGGGCTGACCACTGCTGAATATCGCGTCCGTCAATTAAGATACGGCCGTTCGTGGGGTCATAAAAACGAGCAATGAGATTCATTAACGTTGTTTTTCCCGAGCCAGTTTCACCAAGGATTCCGAGCGTTTGTCCTGGCTCGACAGTAAAATTAATATCCAAAAGTGCGTTGATTTGAGGTGTATCTGGAAAAGCAAAGTCGACGTGCTGAAACTGGACAGCACCTCGAATAGGAACCACCTGTTGTGATTTAGTGGTTATGATTGTTGGTTGCGTGTTCAGCATTGAACGGATTTTAATAGTTGCAGCTGAAAAGCGCTGAATATCGTTAATTAACCAGCCACTCATACGCATCGGTTGGTTGAGCATCCATAAAAAGCCGTTAAACGAAACCAGTTGTCCTAGGCTCATCTGGTGATTAATCACGAGAATACTTCCGAGCAGTAAAACAATGACTGATAACAAGGATGCAAGAAAATCTAAAGTCGGTAGGTACCGCCTGGAAACGGCAGCGGAGGCCATGTTCTTGTCCTTGTAATCATGATTGAGTTGCTGGAACTTCTCGATTTCATAATCTTCACGAGCAAAGGCCCGCACGATCCGATTACCTGAAATGTTTTCTTCAACCATGGCATTCAAGTGGGCGAAACTCTGACGGATGTCAAAGAAGACAGTGTGCGCTTCGGTACTCATGCGTGTCGTTAACCAGGCGATAATGGGTGTTAGGATAATTAGTGCGAGCATTAATTGCCAGTTGAGCCAACCCATGACAATCACGGCAGTTAAGAACCATAGGACACATTCGGCGGTGTTATAGGTAACCCAGCATAGAAAGTGTCGGATTGCATCAGTATCACCAGTTAACCGAGCCATAATATCGCCGTTAGTGACAGAGTTGAAGAAGGGGTAATCTAAGGATTGCAATTTCGTGAATAAATCATGGCGAATGTCATACAATGAATTTTGACCGACGCGTTCCCAGAGGATAATGTAGCAGTAACGCATCACGGTTCGAATTAACGTGATACCGACCATCCCTGCTAATAAAGGCAGAAGCAAGTTGAGATGTCGTTGATTGATGACCACGTCAACAATGATGCCACCCAATAATGGTACTGCTACTACACCAAGTGCATTGACGGTAATTAAGAGACTAGCTAGTATGATTTGCCAGCGGCTGTGCCGGGCGTATTGCCAGACCCACTGATAAGGATTCATGATTAACCTCCCGTAGTAACCAGCTAAAGCTGGCTAACTTGACAAGGCTAAGTATGATGATATTGGAGGGATCATTGAATAGATTATTTTGACTAGTTTAATGTCTTTTTTTGTAAGGAGGGATCACAATGTTGCAATTAAGTGAATTTGAACCGGAAGTCCTTTACGCCTTTCCGTTTCGAAATGAACATCCAGGAACCTACGTCTATCATCAACATGATTTTCTAGAGCTCTCAATAATGTTGGAAGGGTATTCAGACTACAATGTGGAAGGACAATGGCGTCGAGTTGTTGCCGGTCAGGCACTACTGTTTAACCCTGGCATTCATCATCAGGAGACTCAGCCCCCGCATACCCAAAGCCTTCAACTGCACATAGGCTTTCGGCATATCGCGCTACCTGGTCAGGTGCCTAACCACTTGCCCTTTAAAGATGCGTTAATTAGTCTTGATGATTATCGGGCAGAATTCATGGCAAATGCCCAACGAATTGTAGCGGAAAGTCAGCGCCCCACCGTATTTGGGCACGCCTTGTTAATTCAAGCGATGGTGATTGAACAGCTTTGCTGGTTATTGCGATCCTTACCAGAGAATAGTGTTAGTAACGATTATACCGAACTGCATCAAGGTAATGTTAGTCGAGATCAGCAGGCGTTGGTCAATGCTGCCACGTATTACTTGGATGTGCATTACAATGAAGATCTGACATTAGGAACGGTGGCTGCCTCCCTTCATGTTAGTGCGGCGTACTTGTCACGAACGTTTAAGGCAATTCAAGGCGAAACGCCGATTAGTTATTTGACACGGCTAAGAATGCAACGTGCTAAGCAACTGCTCATGCAAGAAGCAATCACAGTACGCCAAGTTGCTCATGCGGTCGGTTATCAAGATCCGTATTATTTTAGCAAGGTATTCAAGCGGTACTTTGGCGCTGCCCCAACGTTAATCGAGAGATAAAGGTGATCAAATACCAATAATACGGGAAGTTGGTATAGTTAGCGGAACAACTTTATTCAAAAATGTAAGCGCTGCCCTGTTTACTGTACTCCCATTATGGTATATTTCAGTCGCAAAAATAGATCTTGTCAGACCCCAAAAAATAATGAACTTGTAGGAGGAATTTTCTAAATGATAACGTGGCAAGGGTTGACTACTGAGCAAGTACAGTCAGTACAGGCGGTTTGTGCCGCAATCATGCCGACAAGCGATCTTAGTGTTGAATGCCAGCATGCGACAACTGGTATTCACATTCAACGCAATGGTGATCAGGTGCGTCTCACATATGGCAGTACGGCAGAGTTGATGCATGGTGCGGCATTGTTATGTGGTCGAGCCCGGAAAGCAACGCAATTTGATATTCGACAGCAACCAAGATTTGAAGTGCTGGCTGCCATGCTCGATGTTGCTCGTAATGGCGTACCAACAGTTGCAATGATAAAGCAAATCATCCGGCGACTAGCAAGCATGGGTTACAATGAGTTATGGCTATATTTAGAGGATCTGTTTGAAATCCCAGAGGCACCATATTTTGGTCGTGGTCGTGGTCGTTATCAGCAGACCGAACTACATGAGATTGCTTTGTATGGTGATCGTTTTGGTGTGACGATCGTTCCAGCTGTTCAGACTTTAGCACATCTGCATAATGCGTTAAAGTGGGATGCGCATGCGGCAGTCAAAGACACGGACGATACGTTACTGGTGGGAGCACCTGCAACAAAGGATTTCCTCACTAATCTTTTGCGTGCGGCGAGTGCCCCGTTCACAACTAATAAGATTCACGTTGGGATGGATGAAGCCTATCAGCTTGGCCGTGGACGCTATTTAGATCAAAATGGGTTTACAGATCAAGAAACACTTATCTTACAACAGTTACAATTAGTCGTATCGTTAACTCAGAAATTAGGTTTAAAAGCTTATATGTGGAGTGACTTATGGTTTACATTCGCTTCATCAAAGCATGAAATGTATGATCCGGATGTGCATTTTGACCCTGCCTTTAAAGCGAGTTTACCGCCAGTCGGTCAAGTTTATTGGGACTATTACCATGAAGATGAACAGACTTATCGTGAGCGCTTTACCCAACACTTCGAACTTAGTGATGATGTGGCGTTTGCGGGCGGAATCTGGACGTGGAGTGCTTTGGCACCTAATCAAAGTAAGATGCTGGCAACGATTGACGCGGGCTTGAAAGCTGCCAAAGCGAGTGGCGTGCAGCAAGTAGTTGCGACAATGTGGTTTGACGACGGCGCAGAAGTACCTTTTAGTGCAGCGTGGTATGGCCTACAAGCTTTTGCAACTTATCAGTATTACGAGGATGTCACACCGGCGATGATCGATACAGAATATGCCATGATACAGGGCGAAAACGCGACTTTTTATCGACTCTTAGATCAATTTGATAACTTTACGAGTAAAGTTAACGTCGATGCTGATAATGTGAGCAAGTTGATTCTTTATGAGGATCTAATGTTGCAGCGATACCGGTCTAACTTAGCAGTTATTGATGTTGAAGCTCATTATCTGGACTTAATGACGAAGCTTGATCAGGTACACGTCCATCAAGAAAATCAATTGATGGTGACCTTTTACAAGCAATTGGCACGGACGGTTTTAGTAAAACAACGAGCTCTAAAGGTAGTGGTAGCCCTTGTTGATTCTGATGTAACTAAATTACGGGCTGACTCGGCTCGAGCGGCGGTGACAAGTTGCCAGCATGCACTGGAACAATTATTACGCGATTTTCGAGCGCTTTGGCAGCAACAACGGCGTGGAAATGGCTTTGAGGTTATCGATGTTCGATTAGGTGGTCAAATCGCGCGCTGTGAGACGGTTACTTGGCGTATTGATGAATGGCTAGCAGGACGTGATGACTTAGCTGAATTGCGAGAACCGTTATTACCAATGGATAAGCGCAATAACGGATTGGTCGGGCACGGGCTGTATAAAGAAATTGTGAGCGCCTGTGAATTGTCATTTTAGATAGAACCGTAACGACGCCGAAAAAATGGTGTCGTTTTTATTTGGGTTGATAACGATAATGGGCTAGATGTTAACACAATGCTCGACACTAGCTTGATATGCTGATGTTGGTATGCTAACAACGTGTTAATTCGATTGTTAGGTTGTTTAATAAACGTTTTAATCAGAGTGGCCCGTTGATTCTAACAGGATTAGATTGTTGATTTTTGTGTCGAAATTATACCTAATTTTGATGAAATCTTGAGTTTGTCAATATATCCCTTAAGTTAGTTGATTGTTGCCGTTTGAGAAAGCGGTTACTATAACAGGTGTAATAATGAAAGGAGGGAGAACCGATGGCACAAAATGCCGCAGTTCCAATCGTCAAGAAGCGCAATTTCTTCCAGCGTTTATGGGACAACCGCGTATTCTTGCTCATGGTTGCTCCAGGTGCGATATTATTAATTATCTTCTTCTACATTCCCGTGTTGGCTAACGTTGTTGCCTTTCAAAACTTTCAATACTCGGATCAAGGCTTCATCTATAGTGTGCTGCATAGTCCGTGGGTTGGCTTTCAGAACTTTGCCTTTTTCTTCAAATCGGCAGATTTTTGGATCGTGTTACGTAACACGGTTGGGTACAATTTAACCTTCTTACTGTTGAACTTTTTCTTTGCCATCTTCTTTGGCATTGTCATGAGTCAAATGCGCAACCAACGACTTTTGAAAGCTTATCAGACTTCAATGCTATTTCCATATTTCTTATCATGGGCAATCTTGGCCTACTTCGTATACGCCTTCTTGAGTTCGGATAAGGGTATTTTGAACCATATTATTCAGTCATTTGGCGGGACGCCGATTGACTTCTACAATACGCCGTGGGTCTGGCCATTTATCATTATCTTCCTAGGGGTTTGGAAAGGAATTGGATACAACAGTATTCTGTACTTTGCCACGGCCATGGGAATTGATCCATCGTACTATGATGCGGCGATGATGGATGGTGCAAATAAATGGCAACAGATTAAAAACGTGACGTTACCACACATCCTACCAGTTGCAACGTTAATGTTGATCTTGAATATTGGGGGGATCTTCCGTAGCGATTTCGGGCTATTCTACCTAATTCCGCGTTCATCAGGGACGTTGATTAATGTGACACAGACCTTTGATACGTATATTTACCGCGCGCTGACGACGACTAATGATATTGGGATGTCAACGGCTGCTGGGCTAATGCAATCAGTTGTCGGTGCACTGTTAATCATTGTTTGTAATTGGGTGGTTCGGCGTAAACAACCAGAATCAGCATTATTTTAGGGGGTGCCGTCATTGCGTAAGAAAAAACATATTTCAGCTGTTGAGATTCGCAAGTTCGGACCTGGCGCCAACCTGTTTTTCAACATCTTCCTAGCAATCTTTGCACTATCGTGTATCTTACCGTTCTTCTTCATCATTATCTTATCGTTGACACAAGAATCAGATATTACGACGTATGGGTATCAATTCTGGCCTAAACATTGGACCTTTGCGAGCTATCAGTATCTCGCTAAAATGGGTCATCAAGTGTTAGTCTCATTAGGTGTTACGATCTTTGTAACAGTTGTTGGGACCATAATGAACAGTTTGTTTAGTTCGACGTACGCGTATGCAATTTCTCGTAAGGATTTTGCCTATGCTAGATTTTTCACCATTTTCGCTTTGATTTCTATGCTGTTTGTTCCAGGTATGGTGCCAACTTACTTGGTTGTGACTCAAATGCTAGGTCTACAGGATAATATCTGGGCGTTAATCTTACCGATGAGCTTTGGGGTGTATAACGTTTTGATCATGCGGACTTTCTTCAAGACATCCATTCCGGAAGCAATCATTGAATCGGCACGGATCGATGGTGGTAGTGAGTTGCGGATTTTCCGGAGTATCGTGGTACCTCTGGCAATTCCAGGGATTGCAACAATTAGTTTATTCACGTCACTAGGTTATTGGAATGATTGGATGAATGCCTTGCTATACATTAACAAGGATAGCGTCACACCATTGCAATATTTACTCATCAAGATTCAAAACAATATTCAGTTTATGACACAAAATATGCAAGCCAATGGCGCAATTGCGGGTGCCGCCAATGTTCCAAGTGAAGGTATGCGGTTCGCAATCGTTGTTGTTGCAACTTTACCAATTGCATTAACCTACCCATTCTTCCAGAAGTACTTCGTCAAAGGAATGACGATTGGTGGCGTCAAAGGTTAGTTTGGTAGTGTTGCGTATTTAATTCGTTTTAACTGTTCGGGGTATTAATAAGTCGTTTCAAAAAACTTTTCCGAGGGGGAAGAACAGCTATGAATAAATTTGTAAAGGGTGCGGCCCTAGTTAGTGCCGTAGCATTTGGAACAGTGGCACTAGCTGGTTGTGGTAAGTCCAATAGCGATTCAGCATCCAGTAAGGCAACAACCGTTAATATGTATATGCCTGGTGATAAGCCGAAGAACTATGACGCAATGATTAAACGGGCGAATAAAGAAATTCATAAGACTTACAAGAATATCAATTTAAAGATGAACTTTATCGGCTGGGGCGATTATGAACAGAAGTACAATGTTATGGTTACTTCTGGTAGCGGTTACGATTTGGCCTTTGCGCAAAACTATACGTCAAATGCACTTAAGGGTGCATACGCCGATATGAATAGCGAATTAAAGAGTGGTGGTGTGGCCAACAAAGCGTACAAACAAGTTGATTCAGCCTACTGGAAAGGGCTAAAGGTTAACGGTAAAACATATGGCTTCCCAGTCAATGCCAACATTTACGCGCAGAATATGCTGACATTCAACGATGAATTCTTGAAGAAGTACAATATTAGTATTAATGATGTTGATTCATACGCAAGCATGGAGTCAGCTTTAGCGAAATTCCATAAAGAAAAACCAGGAGTGGCAGCCTTTGCAATCGGTCAAGGGTTCAAGGCATCACCAAAACACATGGACTTCCCATTGGGTAATGGGCTACCATTTGCCATTGACTCTAGTGGTTCAAGTAAGAAGATTGTGAATGTCTACGATACTAGTGAAATGCAAGGAATCCTGAAGACTTTGCACAGCTATTACCAAAAGGGTTATATTCCTAAGGATGCTGCAACGTCTAGCACACAATATAACTTACAAGATAACACTTGGTTCGTACGTCAAGAAACCCAAGGACCATTCGATTACGGCGATTCCGCTTTGATTACGAATGCGGGCGGTAAGAAGATGAAGTCTAAGGCCATTACAGATCCTTATAAGTCATCTGCTCAATCCCAAGTGGCTGTATGGACAATTTCCAAGACTTCCAAGCATAAGAAAGAAGCGATGCAAGTCTTGAACCTGTTGAACACGGATAAGACCTTGCTTAACAACATTACTTGGGGTCTTGAAGGAACTCAATGGAACTTTACGGACAAGGCTAAGGGTAAGATCAAGATAACCAATAAGTACAAGCCTAACACATTCATTGGTGCTTGGATGATGGGTAATAACAAGAACCTTTATACTCAAGACTCAACGACTGAAGCGATGATTAAGAAGCGTGATCAATCTATTAAGGATGCGAAGACTTCTGCAGCACTTGGTTTCAATCCTGATACGAGTTCATTGAAGACCGAGATTACGAACTTATCGAACGTAATGAGTAAGTATCTTGATATCTTAAATACTGGTACTGCCGACCCAGTCCCAACAATTAAGAAGATGGACAAAGAGCTCAAAGCCGCTGGTTACGATAAAGTTCAAAAAGAATTACAGAAACAATACGACGCCTTCTTAGCTAAACAGTAACACTTAAATCATTTACCACAAAGAGGTCGGGTGCTGGGCACTACGACCTCTTTGTCTACATACAAATTGGGCCATAATTAAGAATAGTAGGGGGTCAGTAGCATGCAAGCACATTGGTGGCAACGCGCAACGGTTTATCAGATTTACCCACGTAGCTTTCAAGATAGTAACGGGGATGGAATTGGTGACATCCCTGGGATTATCAGTCGGCTCGATTACTTGGCAACCCTTGGTGTGGATGCGCTGTGGTTAAGCCCGGTATACAAAAGTCCGAATGCTGATAACGGCTATGACATTGCGGATTATCAGGCGATTGACCCAGCATATGGCACGATGGCCGATATGGATCAGTTGATCGCTCAAGCGGCTCAGCGTGGCATAAAAATCGTGATGGATTTGGTCGTGAATCATACCAGTGATGAGCATCCGTGGTTTGTGGATGCTTGTCAGAATCCAGATAGTCCGACGCGCGATTATTATGTATGGGCGGATGCTGTTGATGGGCATGCACCTAATAATCTGACATCTGGTTTCAGCGGCGGTTCAGCTTGGGAGCTAGATGAACTAACGGGCCAATACTTTTTGCACTTGTTTTCAAAAAAGCAGATTGATTTGAATTGGCAGAATCCAGACTTACGACGCGCAATTTATCGTATGATGAATTTCTGGATCGATAAGGGAATCGAAGGGTTTCGGATGGATGTCATAGATATGATTGCCAAGGAGCCACGTGCAAAAATTTTAGTGAACGGGCCGCATCTGCATGAATATTTACATGAAATGAATCGTCAGACTTGGCGGAACCGTGATTTTTTAACAGTCGGTGAAGCCTGGAGTGCAAGTCCAGAAGATGCGCGACAGTACAGTGATGAGCAGCGCGAAGAATTAAGTATGGTCTTCCAATTCGGCCACTTATGGGCTGATCGCCAGGTTGGCGGCGAAAAGTGGGAACAGCGACCACTTGATGTTGCACAACTGAAACAAGCGCTCTATGCTTGCCAAACGACGATGGCGACTCACGGGTGGAATAGTTTATTCTGGAGTAACCATGACCTGCCCCGCGCCGTTTCACGCTTTGGGGCTACGGGTCAGTACCGAGAGCTGAGTGCGAAGATGTTAGCCATTGCTTTACACGGACTAAAAGGCACACCTTTTGTCTATCAAGGGGAAGAGATTGGTATGACTGATTGCCCAGTTGCAACTATCGATCAAGTTAACGATGTTGAAGCCCGGACAATTTATCGACAATTACGAGCACAGGGTGATGATGCTGGTACCGCCATGCAGAAAATCAATATCTTTAATCGTGATAATGCGCGGACGCCCATGCAATGGACGGCTAAACAACACGCGGGATTTACAACGGGCAAACCATGGTTGGCAATCAATGCCAATTATCCGAGGATCAATGTTGCGGCCGCCCAAGCGGACCACCAATCGATATGGTGGACGTATCAGCGGCTAATTAGATTACGCAAACAGTCGGCGGTGTTGCAACAGGGTGAGTTTACCGAGTTATCAGCGGTACCGGCACCAATCGTTGCCTACACTCGGACTTGGCAACAAACCCAATGGCTAATTTGCGCTAATTTTGCTGATACACTTATTACGGTAGATCTACCAAAGCGAGCATCTGAGTTAATCATCAGTAACTATCAAGATTATCCTGAGCAACTGGGGCGGGTGGTATTACGACCGTATGAAGCGTTTATCCTTGCATTAAGCTAGAAGTGGAAACGCTATTATCAATGAATGGATTTTGATACTATACAGATAGATTATAAAAAGGAGGAGACAGTAATGATTGGACGCGCAGCGGATAAGATTTTTACACGGGTATTTATTTTCTTAATAATGACCGTCTATTTTTGGATTTATACAGTCGCTGGGTTGGTTGTACTAGGAATTGGACCGGCGTTTCGAACTGTAACTGAGATGCATATGGATAAGCAGTGGGATTATCGGTTATATCACTTTAAGGAAGGATGGCAGCTCTTTAAACACCATTTTTGGCAAATGAACTTGCATACTTGGTTGTTCTTAGGGGTAGGGGCCGTCTTGGCTTATAATTTATATTTAAGTCTTTCGATTCATACACTATGGATAATTTTCATTCAATTTATTATCGTATTTGCTTTGATTCTTGATTTTAGCTTAGCAATTTTTACCGTGATGTTGCGGTCGCGCTACGATGTTGCCTTCAAAGATGCCATTAAATTAGCAATTGTTCAGTTCTTTAGTAATTTTACGCAGTTATTGACCTTTATTATTGGCACGATCGTATTGATCGTCATCTCTTTGAAGTGGCCAGGGATGATCCTTTTTCTAAGTCCCGGTATTTATATGGTGGGGGCCGATCGTTTATCACGACGATGGTATGACAAGATTGATAAGATGCTAGGGGCAGTTTAGATGTTGCTGAAAAGTCATGCTATGCAGGCGAGCTTTGCTCACCTGATTAAGTTATATACAACCATCATTTCGGTGATGGTTATTTTAGCAACAACCGTCTTTGTTACCGTTAGTATTCGAACCTATGATGCAGATGTGGAGCAGGCCGAGAATACGGCCATCGTGCAGGTTGGTCAAATGCTTAATCAGAATCAACAAATTGCCGCGCAATTCGCGACTCAAATGACAAGTTCATCGAGTAATTTACCGAGTATCGAAAAATATTTTGATTCGTCTATCACTGATTACAGCAATTATGCGATTGATAAAAGTATTAGTGGCAGTCCATACTTCTTCTGGCCAACTGAGTCACGGCAATTCTTTACTCAGCATGATCAAGTAACTCAACTGACACTACGATTATTGAGTCAAAATAAGGTGTTTGTTGCGACACAAGCTAATCCTGGTGGCGCCTTATATCCGGCCAAAGACGTTAAACAACGTTTTGCAATTAATGCTCCGTTAATCAATCAGACATCCTTAGAAACGGATGGGGTTCTCAGTATCAGCTTTGATCAGAGCGAGATCAAGCGGCAGTTGTCACAAGTGAATGCGACCCAGCCCTTGCAAGTTGTGGTACGTTCAGAGGCTGATGATGAAGTCTTTTACTTTGCTGGTAAACGGGTCACGCGACAACAGCAACGTGATCTGAACCAGGCGCTAACGGCGGGTAACATGAAAATGTTGCGTGATTATCATGTTACCACGAAACAATCATCATCCGGTTATACGGTGATGACAGTCTTGAATAGGCATCTATTAAGTCGTCTGATTATCGGACATGTTCTACCGTTAATTTTATTAGGGTTGATTTTGTTACTAGGGCTAAGTACGGGCTTGTGGCTGACTTTTCGTCGGTACCAGCACCAACTGAATACAATTGTTGATACTGTTCAAACGGTTTCTGATGGTAATCTAGATGCACGAGTTCCAATGAATCTGCGACCGACAGACTTGCATACACTTGCCGGCGGAATTAACGCTATGTTGACGGAAATCCATCAGCATATTTATACGATCTATCAATTACAGATCGCCCAACAAGAGGCGAACCGGCGAGCATTACAGGCACAAATCAACCCGCATTTTATGTCTAATACATTAGAGTATATTCGAATGGCTGCGTTAGAAGCACATCAGCCAGAACTCGCCAATGTAGTGTACAGCTTTGCTGCATTATTGCGAAATAACACGGATCTATCATCACGGACGACACTGAAGCAGGAAGTTAGTTTTATTGAAAAGTATGTCTTTTTATATCAAGTTCGGTTTCCTGATCGGCTAGCTTACCAATTTACGGTCGCTGACGATGTCGCTGCGATTGAGATTCCCAAATTTAGTTTGCAACCACTTGTCGAGAATTACTTCGTGCACGGTGTCAACTTCTCACGGGTGGATAATGCCCTAAGTTTAAAGGCTTGGCGTGAAGCTGGTATCGTTCACGTTAAGATCGTGGATAATGGCCGCGGCCTGTCACCGGAAGCTGTTAAAGCTGTGAATCAAAAGTTGAAGCAACCATTAGCAGCTGAACAACAGCATTCAATTGGACTACAGAATGTCTACTCACGGATGCACGATAGTTTTGGGGACGGTTTTAAAATGACAATTAATAGTAATGACCAACAGGGCGTTACGGTATTGCTGCAGTTTGATGATCGTGAGGGGGTTAAGTGATGCGGAAAGTGATGTTAGTTGATGATGAATACATGCTATTACGTGGGCTTAAATTACTAATTGATTGGGAATCATTGGGGTTGGAGATTGTGAATACGGAGCAAAATCCCAGCTTAGCGTTAAAGTATTTACAAGATAATGACATTGATATTTTAATTTCAGATATGAATATGCCGGAGATGCCGGGCCCAGAATTTGTAGCGGCTGCCAAGAAGATTCAACCAGCAATGGAATTGATCGTAATCTCAGGATATTCAGATTTTGACTATGTACGCGCTGGCTTGCAGCAAAATGCTGTAAATTATTTACGTAAGCCAATTGATACTGATGAATTGTTGGCAACACTGCGAGGTGCCTTAGACCGGTTACAAGCACAACAACAGCAACATCAGATTGCATCGCTGGCAATTCAGACACAGACACGGACATTACTGACGACTGATCGCGAGCCAGAGCAACTGCAAATTATCCAAGCGCTAGGAATTGAGTTTGCCACACCAACAACCGTTCGCCTTATTGGGGTACTAAACCCCTTACCGCCTAAAGATTTAGTGAATTACCTACGTGTGATAAAAGCGGTCAAGGGTTTTTATACTGAGCGGGAAGATTTCATTATTGTCTTTCAAGGGACGACTGACCAATTAAACATATTTATCAATGAAGCACCTCATCAGATCGGGGTAGCACATCGGCCATTTCTAATTGGAGCTCCAATTAAGAATGTCGGACAATTGCGAACGCGTTATATTCAATTGCGTCGTGAGATTGCAAGACAATACTTTTTTGAAACTGCTTCAGGGCTGCGAATGATGCTGCCAGATACGCAAGAGAGCGTTTCATCGATGTTGCCAAGTTATTCTGAGGTCAAAAAAGCACTGGATGGCATCGATTTGACTGGATTTTCAATATGGTTAACCCACCAATTTGACGCAATGAAGCAGGCAAATGCGTCGGACTTGTTAGCACGACAGTTCGCACTAGTTGTATTGCTGGTTCTAAGTGACCGACTGACGAAATTTGATGATAAAGCAGCCATCATTGCCGCAATCAATCACGCCAAAGACGTTAGTGATCTTAAAGGTCAGTTACAGTGGGTTGCTGAACTTGCTACTGAACAGGGTACTCAACAGTTTTCAAGAAATGTGCTGGCAATGCGCCAGATTATTAAGAAGCGATATCAAGAACAACTTTCGTTAGCGGCAGTAGCGAGTGAATTGCATCTCAATGCGGTGTATCTGGGTCAATTGTTCAAGCAGGAAGTTGGACGTAGTTTTGCCCAATTTCTCAATGATTATCGTGTTGATGTCGCGGTGGATTTATTACGAGATTCAGATCTGGATATTGGTCAAATTGCTGAGGCGGTTGGTTATCAAAATTCTAGTTATTTTTATAAATTATTCAAAAAACAAACGGGGATGTCGCCTGGTGATTACCGAAAGGCGGGTGTCCTGAGTAGTTAATCAACTTTAACAAGTTGGTTTTGATAAGTATACGCGTAATCAATTTTAGCAATTGAATACATTAATCTTAATAAGAAATAGTGAAGGTGAAAAGAATGAGTAGAAGATTAGGGAGCATTGAAGCGGGCGGTACTAAGTTTATCTTAGCAGTAGCGGATGAGACTTATCAAATGGGTGCAAAGAAGCGAATTCCAACTTTAACCCCTGAAGAGACATTGGCGGCTTGTATTGACTTTTTTAAGGCTAATCCAGTTGATGCCATTGGATTAGGGTCATTTGGGCCAATTGGAATTAAGCACGGCACTGCCGATTATGGTCATATTCTAGCAACGCCAAAACCAGGCTGGGCGGGGACTAATATTGTAGGGATTCTAACGGCAGCGCTACATGTGCCGATTTACTTTACGACGGATGTTAATGCGTCAATCTATGGTGAATACATTGCTGGTGAGGCTCAAGCCGTTGATGCAGCGGTTTATTTCACGATTGGCACTGGTATTGGCGGTGGTGCGATTCAGGACGGCAACTTTATTGGGGGTTACTCGCATCTGGAAATGGGGCATGCGCCGGTAATGTTGCATCCAGATGATGATTTTGTTGGGAGTTGCCCATTCCACGGTAATCAGTGTTTTGAAGGGGTAGCAGCTGGACCGACCATTGAGGCACGGACCGGTGAGCGCGGGGAGAACCTTCAGCGGGACAATCCTGTATTTGATTACATTGACTATTACGCTGCTCAAATGGCCTTTAATGCATATGTTAACTTGACACCAGAAAAAATCATCTTTGGTGGTTCAGTGATTAACGACGCCGATATGGTCAAGGTTCGCCAGTACTTTGATCAGCTAAATAATGGTTACGTGCAAGTCCCAACAGAATTAATCGTACACAGTCACTTTGCAGATAATGCGTCCGCAACCGTGGGCGACTTTGCGTTAGCCGCTTCCTTATTAGATTAATATGGTAATACCAGGTGAGAAAAACCGGTAAGGCGTGTGGGTTCATATAAGTCGGCACCAAGTTGATATATCAACTTGGTGTTTTTTTTAATTCGACAATTAAGTGTTGTTCCATTTGAAATGGTGCTCATAGGAACTTTTGGTAAAATTGCCGAATAAAAGTGAACTTTTTGAATAACCTGCCCATTCATAATGAAGGCGCTTTCTAATACAATTAATAGTGTCAGAAAGGTTGGGATTTATCATGGTTGAAATTAATTTAGATCATATTTATAAACGTTATCCAAATGCAGAAACTAACTCAGTGAATGACTTCGATCTTCATATTAAGGACAAGGAATTTATTGTCTTTGTTGGACCTTCCGGCTGTGGTAAGTCGACAACATTACGGATGATTGCCGGATTGGAAGATATTACGCAAGGAACGTTAGAAATTGGCGGTAAGGTGATGAATGATATCTCGCCGAAAGACCGTGACATTGCGATGGTTTTCCAAAACTATGCGTTATACCCACACATGACCGTTGCGGGTAATATGGCGTTTGGGTTGAAGCTACGTAAGTATAAAAAAGATGATATTGCCAAGCGAGTTGACCAAGCTGCTGAAATTTTAGGACTAACTGAATTTTTGGACCGTAAGCCAGCTGATTTATCTGGTGGGCAACGACAACGGGTTGCTCTAGGCCGGGCGATTGTACGGGATGCACCGATCTTTTTAATGGATGAGCCATTATCTAACTTGGATGCCAAGTTACGGGTATCGATGCGGGCCGAAATTGCCAAGTTACATCAGCGGCTTAGCACGACGACAATCTATGTGACCCATGATCAAACTGAAGCAATGACCATGGCTGATCGGGTGGTTGTCATGTCAGTTGGTGAGATTCAACAGATTGGAACACCGTCAGAAATTTATGATCGTCCACGGAATATGTTTGTTGCTGGTTTTATTGGCTCACCTGCTATGAACTTCTTCAATGTTCATTATCAAGATCAGGTTATTGATGACCATAAGGGCGTACAACTAACAATTCCTGAAGGGATGGCTAAAGTTTTAGATAAACGTGGTTATAATGGCAAGGATATCGTTTTCGGAATTCGACCGGAAGATATTCATACTGAAGAGATCTTCATTGACACGTGGCCAAATTCGACAGTTGAAGCCACAATTAACGTATCTGAATTATTGGGTGCTACTAGCCAGCTCTATAGTCAAGTTGGTAATACTGAGTTTGTGGCTAATGTTGATTCTCGTGATTTTCATCAACCCGGTGCAAAAGTGCAGATGGGCTTTGATATTAACAAAGCGCACTTCTTCGATAAAGAAACACAGAACTCCATTATGTTGGATGAAGAGGAAGAAACAGGTAAGTCGCACTAAAGAAGCAGTGCTCGGTATTGCGATGCTAAGATATCTCATAGATTTCAACGCTATAGCAGGCAAGTAATATTTTTGAAGCGTGATCAAGACAACTTGATCACGCTTTTTTGCTGTTATTAGGTTAATTTAACAATAGCTGTATTAATGAAACATAGAAAAAATCACCTCGATAGGTTGTGCTAGGTCTTAAAGTGGCACTAGCAATTTATAACCAACGGGGGTGATCTTTAATAGCGGATTATTGTTTTATTTGTTCGTAACACTAGCAGGAACAAGCCCTAAGCGGACGTCAATATTGGTTGCATTTAGTAGCTGTTGATGGCTAATCGTGGCTTGGTCGTAGTGGTGGCCGTTGAGCGTCATAGTTTGCACAAAATTATTATGATCGTGATTGTTAGTGGTAGTTAATTGGATATCATGATCGGCCGTGTGCAGTGTGACGTGGTCAAAAGCCGGAATGCCGAGCACGTATTCCGCATCAGCTGGACAAACTGGGTAGAATCCTAAACATGCGAAGATGAACCAGCCGGCCATGGAGCCGTTATCTTCATCTCCTGGGAACCCGGTAGTGGAAGCATTGAATAACTTCCGGAGCTGCTTTACGAGTACTTGAGTTTTTTCACGGTGCCCCGTGTAACTAAAGAGATATGGTAAATGAAAGCTAGGCTGGTTCGAGATAGCGACCTGACCATAATCGACGGCAGCCATTTCACTCATTTCGTGAATGACCATCTGATAGCCACCAACGTGATAACTAGGGCGCGTATTACAGAGCGCTGTCAACTGATCATCGAACCGCTTGGGATCTCCCATGGCAGTCATTAAGCCGTTAATATCGTGAAAGGCACTGTAACTATTTTGCCAGGCGCTACCTTCCGTGTAGTCACTCCCCCAGCTGTCAGGAACAAAGGGTTCTTTGAATCGGCCATCGCTATTCTTGGGACGCAAAAAGCCAGTCTGCGGATCAAGTAAGTTAAGATAACGCTTGGATAGTTGCCAGTACTTGTTGGCAACATCTGTCTGATCCAATACGTCAGCGACTTGTCCAATGCAATAATCACTATAGGCATAGTCTTGGGTCCAATTGACACTTTCAGGATACTTGTCTGCGGGGATGTAGCCTAAACGATCGTAATCAGCACTGCCTTGCCGACCATAACGGGCATTTTTAGCTGGTTTTGAATCGCTATCACGCATTGCAGCCAGTAAACGAGGCATGAGCTCTAATGCGATACCTTTCTTAGCACTTTCAGCAATAATTGAGTCGACGAGATTACCGGGCATCATGCCGCGTTCATCTGGGGCCAACCAACGTGGTAAGAAACCAGTCTCATTGTAGCTTGTTAAGAAGCCTGCCAAAAACTTAGGTAAGAGTTCTGGCGCTAAGATAGAGAATAGGGCGTAAACAGTTTTTGAAGTATCCCAGAAGCCGTTATTCGTATAGAGTAGACCTGATTTGATGGCTTTAGACTTTGTATCGTAGTGGATCGGCTTGTTCTTGGCGTCCAATTCATAAAAACGTTGTGGAAATAAGAACAGTCGGTACATGCAAGTATAGAACGTTTGAATAGGCTCAGGGTGATGATCGTGAATAGTTACTCGGCTTAAATAGTCGTTCCATTGTGCAGCGCTTACATTTTCAAGAGCCGTCAAATCGGCGTCTTGGAGTCGTTTTAAGTTAAGCTGGGCTTGCGTGCGATCAACGTAGGATGTGGCAAGGTGGCAGTTGATTAGGGACTGGTCACTAGCTAAAAGTAGTGTTAGGGCATGACCATGACCTTCAGTTGTTACAAACCAATGATTTTGGTCGTCGTAATAGCCAGAATTAGCACGGTCAAAGCCTGAAATCGTTAATTCAACGTACATAGTTAGGTTAGGATCTTCGCCACCATGGTAGTCGCTGACAGATAATTTGACGCCCGTTGGGGTAAATTCAAAGGTTACGTGATCGGAAAATTGCAACATGAGGCCGTGATGAGCTAGCTCTAACTGCTGGAAGTCATAGCGAGCAATGGCCCCATACGTTGATGGTGCCAAGTCAGTTTGAACGTTAAAGTGATCGTCGTAAATCGCTAGATGGTGCGCATTGAAGGTTGCTTCGTTTGGTCGGTAGTTTCCGACAAAGTCTGGCCGCTTAGTTGTATCCTGCCATTGGACGCCCATGAGTAATAAGTGGCAATAGTCGCCAATCCAGGGGCTGGGTTGGTGAGTTAGGCGAATTCCTTCAAATCGCGGTGTATCTGGTTGGAAGAACCAGGCGCCGTTAGCGCCGTTAGTCTGAACGGCAAAGTAATTCATCCCAAAGGGCACGCCGCTGTATGGTAAACAGTTGCCATGAGAGCGTTGAGGACTGTTGGCGGTGCCTTGACGAATATCAATTTGGTCAATTTTCATGATCGTTATTTCTCCTTAGAAATTGGTTGGAATGGTTGAGTAGAGTCACGTTGAATTAATTGAACTGGCAAGCGGACAGTAGTTGGCTGAACTGGAGTCTTCAACAGCAAGGACACTGCTTTAGTCCCCATCCCTTTAAAATCTTGTGCAACGGTCGTCAATGAAGGGTACGTCAGGCTAGCAGCTTGAATATTATCGAAGCCAACAATTGAAAGCCGCTGCCAGATTTTAGGATCAACTTTACGTAAAGTGTTCATCAGCTTGATTGCAGTCAGATCGTTTTCAACAACGATCGCGGTGATCTGATGGTCTGCAAGATAAGTCAACCAGTCATTAGTGCTGAATTGGTTTAGAGTGGGTAAATCTGCAAGTGCAGTGACCGGCGTAACGTGTTGCTGATTGAGGGCTGTCAAATAACCAAAGTAGCGTTCATAGACGGAACTTGGCAGGACTGTGTTATTACGTTGTGCATAGAACAAGATCTGTTGATGTCCAAGTTGGAGTAGATGATCAGTTGCAATTTGGCCGCCACTGAAGTTATCAGCGGTAACGACTGGCAACTCAAGCGCAGGTAATGTCTTATCCAAGATAACGACTGGAACCTGTGCCAATTTGAGTTGATAAATGCGCTCAGCTTCTTGATACAAATCCTGTGGTAAATAAATGACTCCGGCGTAATTTTCGTGGATCTCCTTGGCCGAGAGATTGAAGAAACTCGCGGAATCCATAGTAACAGCTTGATAGTGATATTCACTAGCGGCTAAACTCACGCCGGAAGCATAGTCGCCCAGACCAGCATCGGTTGGAAACGGCAGGACAAGTAGTAGCTGCCTGTTAGTCTTTGGCTGGTCGGTCGGCTGCACGAAACTACCGCTACCTTGTTTACGGTAAATTAGCCCCTGACTTTCTAGTTCAGTGAGGGCTCGCTTAGAGGTGATTCGACTGACGTTGTAAGCTTTAGCTAACTGAAGTTCGGTTGGTAATTGTTCATTAGCGGTTAAAGTTCCAGAGGTAATTTGGTTTTTTAATTGATTGTAAATGGTTAAATAGCGGGGTTCTGATTTCGGCATCTAAAGATCCTTTCCGTTCAATTAAGTTTAGTGTAAATATATCATTTTTGAGTCGAAAAGGGAAGAATTAGTTGTGATTTGATATAGACAAACGGATGCAAGATGTTATAATTGACGAAAATGATATATCAAATATGAGGTGCAATAATGACGACTAACTATGTAGATCAGCATGTCCAACAGTTTGTTGCTAAGGTTAATCAGTTGAGCCAACCACTTGATCCAAAATTAGGTACAGTATTTCAAAAAACATTCCTAAATACGCTTGAAACTACTATTTCTGACGATGAGCAAGGTTACGCCTTTATCTTGACTGGTGACATTCCAGCCATGTGGCAACGGGATTCAACAGCCCAAGTGCGGCCATACTTGGTGTTGGCACATGAACAGCCGGCGATTGCGAACCTGATCACTAGAGTTGTTCAGCGGCAATTCTTTAATATGGCGATTGATCCTTATGCTAATGCCTTCAATGAAACGGCGAATGGTCACGGTCATCAAAGTGATGAAACTGATATGGGTCCGTGGATCTGGGAACGTAAATTTGAAATTGATTCGTTATGTTATCCAGTGCAGTTGGCATACTTGCTCTATAAGAATACCGGCGTCACCGCGCAATTTGACGATAATTTTGTAACTGGTGTCAAAAAGCTGTTAACAACATTTGAAGTTGAACAGCACCATGCAACATCGCCGTATCGGTTCATTCGAACGATTGATCGCCCTGAGGACACACTGGTTCGCGATGGTCGGGGCACGCCGGTTGCAGATACGGGAATGATTTGGTCCGGCTTTCGTCCTAGCGATGATGCTTGTGAGTATGGGTATCTGGTGCCTGCCAATATGTTTGCGGTCGTAATCCTTGGTTATTTACAGACGATATTCAGTAGCATTCTGGATGATCCAGAAATTGTGGCGCGAGCTCAACGACTCCAGACGACTGTGCGTAATGGTATCGAGACGTATGGTTATACGACTAATGCTAATGGTGAGAAAGTCTACGCATACGAAGTTGACGGCTTGGGACATGCAAAGTTAATGGATGATGGCAATGTTCCTAGCCTATTGAGTGCTCCTTACCTGGGGTATTGTGACTTATTGGACTTAAATTATCAACGAACCCGACAGACGTTATTGAGCCCGGAAAACCCGTATTACTACAGCGGTAAACTAGCAGCTGGACAAGGTAGCCCCCACACTCCAGCTCGGTATATTTGGCCGATTGCAATTGCGATGGAAGGATTAACCGCCAATAGTCACGAACAACAATTGGCCGCGTTACAAACGTTGATTAAAACGACAGGAAACACTGATTTAATGCATGAATCGTTCGATGTCGATGACGACACACAGTTTACCCGTGAATGGTTCTCTTGGGCCAATATGATGTATTGCGAATTATTGTTAACGACACTGGGATTTAAGATTGAGAGGTAGGTAAACATGACGAAGAAGAAGGTCTTTATTATTTCACACAGCCACTGGGATCGTGAATGGTATATGCCGTTTGAACAACACCATATGCGCTTAGTGACGCTGATTGATAATTTGCTGGATGTTTTTAAAAATGATTCGGATTTCGACAGTTTTCATTTGGACGGTCAGATGATTGCGCTGGATGATTATTTAGCGGTACGACCAGAACGTAAACCTGAATTAGCAGCGGCGATCAAGGCTGGAAAATTACGAATCGGACCATTTTATATTCTGCAAGATGATTTTCTGATTAGTCCTGAATCCAATGTTCGAAACATGATTATTGGCCGCGATCAAGCGCGTGAATATGGTCAAGAAGTTCCTTTGGGGTATTTTCCTGATACGTTTGGTAACATGGGACAAACGCCACAAATGATGACGCTAGCCAATTTGAAGACAGCTGCTTTTGGTCGTGGCGTGACGCCGACTGGTTTTAATAATCAGGTTGGAGATGCGGACTATGCATCTCAATATTCTGAAATGTGGTGGCAAGGTCCGGATGGCACTCGCATTCTAGGGCTGTTATTTGCTAATTGGTATAGCAACGGTAATGAGATTCCGGTTGAGCGAACGGCTGCTAAGAAATTTTGGGATCAAAAGCTCGCGGATGCTGAAAAATTTGCATCAACCGATAATTTATTAATGATGAACGGTGTCGATCACCAACCCGTTCAATTGGACGTGACGGCGGCAATTAAGGTCGCGAATGAACTATACCCTGACTATGAATTTATTCATTCTAACTTTACTGACTACCTAGCGACTCTGAGCGCGGATTTGCCTAAAGATTTAAGTACAATTCATGGCGAATTAACGAGTCAAGAAACGGATGGTTGGTACACTTTAGCCAATACGGCCTCCAGTCGGGTGTACTTGAAGCAGGAAAATACGAAGAACGAACGGTTACTAGAAAATCAAGCGGAGCCACTGGCAGCAATGGCCTATCCGGCCGCGGACTATCCGCACGATCGGTTACGCTATGCGTGGAAATTGTTATTGCAAAATCATCCGCATGACAGTATTTGTGGTTGCTCTGTCGATGAAGTTCACCGCGAGATGTTGACCCGATTTGCGAAATCACAAGAGGTGGCACGGTTTGTTGCACAGGATGCATTAATGACGCTTACTGCTAAAATCAATACGATGAACTTTAATGACCAGGCCAAACCATTCGTTGTCGTTAATACAACTGGCTTTGTTAAGACTGGACTGACAAGAATCGTCGTGGAATGGGACCGGATTGCTTTTAGTGCTGCGGGGACTATTCAGGAACAGCGTCACCAGCTTGAACAGCGATTAGCCGAATTGCCGGAATTAATGGTGGTTGATGCTCAAGGGCAACGGGTGCCATTTCGATTAATCGATCAGCAGGTGGCCTTCCATTATGATTTGCCAAAAGATCGATTCCGGGTTCCATTCCAAGCAATTGAACTGACAATCGAGCTGAATATGGTCGATATGCCAGCATTTGCTTGGCGGACACTGGCTTTACAACCGGCAACGCAAACGGTCGTGTCAAGCACAACAATCAAGGCGCAACCACGCTTAATTAGCAATGAATGGCTAAAGCTTGTTGTGGAGGATGATGGCAGCCTAACGATCACAAACCGCGAGACCGGTAAGATCTTCCATGAAATGCTTGTCTTTGAGGACACGGGTGATATGGGGAATGAATATATTTACCGCCAAACGGCTGATAATCAGGCCTATTACTCAACAGACTTTCCAATGGATGTTCGGGTTGTGAATGCGGATGAGCTTGGTAGTGAATTAGTCTTAGTTAATCATCTAGAAATCCCGGCATCGGCGGATGAACAACTTGCTAAGGAGACGCACGCTATTGTTGATATTACGCAGCGAACAGCGCAACGCTCGACTGAAAAAGTCGCCTTAACGATTACAACAAAAGTTCGTCTGAATCCCAATAGTCGGCAATTACAGTTTGAATCGCATGTGAATAACCAGGCGAAGGATCACCGACTGCGGGTATTATTCAAGACGGCACTGACTGCTGAAACCCATGTTGCTGATTCGATTTACGAGACAGTTACTCGTGCTAACCGGCCGGCTAAAAACTGGCGGAACCCAGCCAATCCACAACATCAGCAGGCCTTTGCCAGTGTCTTTAATGAGGCCAACGGTGTGACAGTTGGTAATTTTGGGTTAAATGAGTACGAAATTTTACCAGCAGATAATACCATTGCGTTGACAATGTTGCGCTGTGTGGGAGAAATGGGCGATTGGGGTTATTTTGCTACTCCAGAGGCGCAATGCCAAGGTGAATTTACCTTTAACTATAGCCTAGAATTAACTGACGGGTCCGAGGCACAGCGGATCGCTAGTTATCAACGAGCGCAAGGGGCACAAACGCCGTTCAGCGTTCAACAAACGTCGTGTCATACCGGTATTCTAGCGGCGGATAATCAATATCTTGAGTTAGCAACGCCAGAGTTTGCCGTGACGAGCTTGAAGCGCGCAAATAATAGTGATGGTCTGACAGTTCGTGGTTATAACTTAAGTGATCGCCAGGTGCCATTGAAAGTTGCGCCGGATCAGTCCAAACAGGCGGTGAACTTCTTTGAAGACGAGTTGCCAGAAGTTGCGACAGAGACCTTAATGCCAACTGAGATTAAGACGTTATTATTGACGGAAACGGGGCGAGCATAATGGCACCATTGGGATTAATTGATATTGGCGGAACCACAATTAAATTCGCCATTTGGCAAGATGCAACGCTAACGCAACATCATGCGGTCACTACCCCGACGACTAAGACCGCTTTTATGGACCTATTGCAACGTGAAGTGGAACAAATGAAGGCCCATGCAGCGATTGCGGGCGTCGGCATTAGTTCACCTGGATCAGTTAATCAGGCGACTGGTGTGATTGAAGGTGCGAGTGCCATTCCATATATTCATAATTTTCCGATTCAAGCGGAGTTAGTGGCCCGCTTCAAGTTACCCGTTAGCATAGAAAATGATGCGAATTGTGCTGCGCTGGCAGAAGCGTCGACGGGGGCCGGACAAGGTGCCACGAGCCTAGCATTTTTGGTCATTGGCACCGGTGTTGGTGGCGCGTTGATCTTCAACCAACAGATCTGGCATGGTGCGCACTTATTTGGTGGCGAATTTGGTTACACGAAGATCAATACGACTGGGACGCTGAGCGAACTAGGAACGGTTCCGAATGCGATTCGCCGGTATCAGCAAGCGACAGGCCAAACTGATAAAATGACTGGTCAGCAGTTATATCAACTAGCAGAATCTGGCGATTTAGCGGCGAGTCATGAAATTGATGCGATGTATGCGGCCTTAGCGCAAGGCATCTTTAATATTCAATATAGTTTCGATCCGGAAAAAATCATTTTAGGTGGTGGGGTTTCAAATAATCCCGACTTGATTCCTGGCATTCAACGCGCATTAACGACGATTTATAAGCAGGTTGAAATTGCCACATTAAAGCCAACGCTAGCAATTTGTCAGTACACTGACGAAGCGAACTTGCGGGGGGCTGTCGTTGATTTCGAACAATCTCAAAATCGTTAGGGGGTAGGACCATGGTAAAGTTTCCAGAGGGCTTTGTCTGGGGCGCAGCAACGTCAGGTCCACAGACTGAAGGTAATTTTCATAAGCAGCATCAAAATGTCTTCGATTACTGGTTCGCAACTGAACCGGAACAGTTCGATGCTGGTGTGGGACCAGATACAGCGTCGAACTTTTATAACGATTATGATCATGACCTTGCACTTATGGCACAGGCGGGGGTTCAAGGTTTGCGGACATCAATCCAATGGACACGGCTAATTGATGACTTTGAAACGGCAAGCTTAAATGCTGATGGTGTCGCCTTCTATAATCACGTGATTGATTCGATGTTGGCTCACCACATTACACCGTATATTAATTTGCACCACTTTGACTTACCGGTGGCACTCTATGATAAATATCATGGATGGGAGTCCAAGCACATGGTTGAATTATTTGTTAAGTTTGCTGAACAGTGCTTTAAGTTATTTGGGGATCGGGTCGACCATTGGTATACATTCAATGAACCTAAAGTCGTTGTTGATGGTCAATATTTGTATGGCTGGCATTATCCGCAGGTGATTAATGGCCCTAAAGCAGTACAGGTCGCCTATAACATGAATTTGGCATCAGCTAAAACGGTTGCTCGGTTTCATGAACTTTGTGTGCGACCGGAACAACAGATTGGAATTATTTTGAATTTGACGCCAGCGTATGCCGCGTCAGATGATCCAGCTGATTTGGCGGCTGCGGAATTTGCTGAGTTGTGGTCCAATAACCTATTCTTAGATCCAGCGGTGTTAGGACATTTTCCAGAAAAGTTGGTCGAGCGACTCACAATGGATGGGGTACTATGGGATGCGACCCCAACTGAATTGGCAATTATCGCTGCTAATCCCGTTGACTGTTTGGGTGTTAATTACTATCACCCCTTCCGTGTTCAGCGACCAGATATCAGCCCAAAGAGTTTGCAACCGTGGATGCCTGATATTTACTTCAAGGAATACGATATGCCAGGTCGAATGATGAACGTTGATCGGGGCTGGGAGATTTACCCACAGGCGATGACTGATATTGCGCGCAATATTCAAAAAAATTATGGTAACATTCCGTGGATGATCTCTGAAAACGGTATGGGAGTTGCTGGTGAAGAACGGTTTCTGGACAAACAAGGCGTCGTTCAAGATGACTACCGCATCGATTTTATGAAGGAACACCTAACTGCCTTAGCAAAAGGGATTGCGGCTGGCTCCAATTGTCAGGGCTACTTCGTTTGGAGTGGTATTGACTGTTGGTCATGGAATCATGCTTACCATAATCGTTACGGCTTGATTCGTAATGATATCCATACGCAAACTAAAACGTTAAAGAAGTCGGCAAAGTGGTTTGCGGAGCTTGGGGAACGGAATGGGTTTTGAATTAAACTAGGTGGAGTCTCTCTCAATTAGTTTTGATAGGCATACTAATGAGTATAAGTTTATTAAACCTGATTCTAAGTATTTTTATAAGCATGGCGAGGAAAAATTACTCGCCGGTACTTAGTTTTGGAACGGGATAAGAAGTGAATATGGCAAGAGTGTATTTATTTCGGTATTAAAATTATTGTAATCAAAATAAAAGTGAGTGATGTTGTTAGCTTATGAAAAATAGGATAAATATGAAATACAGTCAAATAGAGTATGCAAAATCTGGTATTAACGGAGTTGACAAACCATAAGACTAGTAATGTATAAAGTTGAGATGGGATTTTTTTGATTCATATATTATTAGGCGAAATTACTATGCTAATACTAGATGACACTGTAGTATGTATAAGTATTACAGACATGAAAAATAAATAGCGCAAACTAACATTGTCATCGAGACTCAAATTGGCGTTTGAACTTTGACATTAGTTTGCGCTATTTTTAGTTAATTCTACATGTCGAATATTGTTCATATTGATAAACTGACGATCTGAAATAATAACAGTTGCTGCATTATAACCAAGTATTCGTGTTGTAATGGTAGGCAAGTGTTGGTTGTTTTGATCAACTGTATTTAGTTGAAGGCTAACCGTCTGATTCTTAAAATGAGCGATAGTCAGAATGCTGCTAATCTCGCTCAATGATTGCGGATTTTTGGCTGGGTAACTTATTGCATTTTTTGTTTTTAGCTTATCTAATGCTGCTGTGTGATCAGACAGATAGAAGCCTTGCCATTTAACCATGCCGCGATTGTGATAATCGTATTCGAAGAAGCGGTTCACAGTATCCATATCAAATTTTCTGTCATTCAAGCTTCATGCGCTTCCTTTGTATTATCGTTTGACTTCTAGGCCAGAGAAGCCCAGTAAAGCCAATATATTCAATGGTAAATTTAACTTGTTGATGCAAAGCTTCAACTAAGTTTTCTAGGTTGGTTAAGGTATAATTGCTTAGCTTATGCAGCGGTACTGACCTCAACCGTTCATTGGCACGCTGGCTATTAAAAAAGACGTTATATGAGTGATCATAAGGGTCATTGGCAATCACAATCCAGTAACGTGTTTTAGTTGTGCGTTTGAATAACAATGATAAACGACCAAGGATAATATCCAAATCTCTATTCATAGCTATTTCCTCCATTATGGCCACCAACTAAGGAAGCACGGTTAATTGCCGTACCGCCGTGTAATAGGCTAGTAGCGTAAACTAATTTAGTGAAGCCAAATCGTTGATGAATATCATCAATGACTTGATTTAGTTGGTTATGTCTAATTTGCTGAGTAGGCTGGCTGAATAAATCGAGCTGCTGTCCAGTGTCTGAACTTAGCCTACTACTGTAAACCGCGATATTACGTACAGCTTGGCCGTCCCAGTTTCTCCGGAACAACCAGAGTAATTGCTGCGTTAAAATACGATTGTCGTTAGTAGGATCTATTCTAATGGCATGATGAAACCCATTACGGCCGTCAGCTTCAGCAGCTGCATATGAGAACCCAATATTTAAAGATAAGCAGCCTGCTAATTTATGGTGGTGTCTGAGTCGAGCCGCGACTTGTTCACCAATTTCTTTGATGACAGTTTCTATCTCACCTTGTGTCAAGTAGTCACGCGGTAGGACTTGTGAGTTACCTAAGCTGGCTTCCTTAGTTTTGATTGGTTCAGTCAACTGGGAGCGGTCAACCCCCCAGGCGGTGGCAAAAATTTGGCTACCAATGACGCCTAAGTTTTGTTTTAGAAGGTATGGATTGGTATGCGCAAGCTCGTACATGTTGTGAATTTGTAAGCGGTTCAAACGTTTAGCCATACGTGGACCAATCCCCCAAATGTCAGTTAATTCTGTAATTGGCCAGATTTTTTCTGGCACGGTTTCATAATGAATTTCACCAATCAATTCGTGATTGTACTTGGCGTAATTATCTAAGGCTAGTTTAGCTTGAACTGGATTATCACCGATGCCTACAGTGGTGTAGAGACCTAATTGATGCCTGATGGTCTTTTGAATAAGTCTAGCGACTGCTCGTGGCGATGAGCCGAATAATTGCCAAGAATGAGTCATATCAAGAATGCTCTCATCAATCGAGTAGGGCCACACTTCAGATTCTGAAGTAAATTTAGCAAAAATTTGGTTGATTTGCAGGTTGCGTTCAATGTAAAGGTTCATTCGCGGTGGTACAACCATTAAACGTGGATCTTGCGGCAAATCTCGCTGACGGGAAACGTTGGCTTGTAAATGAAACAATTTCTTAGCTTCCGGAGAAGTGGCTAAAATTAAGCCGCCGTTTGTATTTTCTGCTTCGCTCAGTACAACTAAAGGTACTTTGAGCGGGTTTAGGCCGCGTTGAACGGCTTCGCAGCTAGCATAAAAGCTTTTATTGTCAATTAAAAAAAAGACACCCCGTGGTTCGTGGTCAAAAAACATGGCCTCACCTTCCTGATTATTTACGTTTATTCTACCACAAAAAGGGAACGCATGTTCTTTAATTGCTGAAAAACTTGGATTGCTATTTTAAAAATAAACAATCCAAGTTTCATCTTAATAGTTTTTAAGTTGTGATTGGTTTTGAACATCAACAACGTATGCTTTGGTGCCCAAGTGACTGACTAGAGTGCGCATATCACTTAAGTTAATTGAGACACAGCCCTCAGTTGGCCATTGGTTCTTAACGTGGATAAAGAAGCCAGAACCATTATTCTGTCCGTGATTATCCATAACAACTGCTAGCTCATATTGGTTATGAGGTGCTGCTTTTGTGTAGTCAATCAAATGTTCATTCTTATTGTTCGCCCAACTACGATTTTGCCAGGTATTATATTGGCGATCGTTTTGGTCCTCAATCCAATAAGAGTTTGACTTGATTTGGCGATAACCCATGCCGGCAGTTCGAGCAGTGGCACCTTTTCCAAAAGCAAAGCTAAGATGATAAACACCCTTAGGAGTTGTGCTACTTCCTTCGTGAGAGTTCCCGATGCCTCCATTGCCGATACGACTTGAGGAAGTTAAAAGGTTGCGCCAAGTGTTACCTTGTTTTTGCCATAACTTTAAGGTTGCTGTTGATCCGCCATTCTGAACGACGGTCACGATTTGTTGCGCTTTTTGAGCAACACGCATGGAACCGATAATATCTGCTTCGGTTTGTGGTTGATTAGTTGATACAGCATCACCATTGCTGCCGAAGTAATAACGGTGGTTACCGACAGTGGCGTAACGGTTACGATATTGAATGTAATCCGTGCCGTAAAATTCTAACTTGTTATTACCATAGTGCCGTAGTCCGGTAATGGCATCGCCGTTGCCCCCAAAGTAATAAAGTTTATTTTTAGCGGCGGTGTAGTAACGATTGCGGTATTGGACATGGTCTGCACCATAGTATTCGAGCTTATTATTGCCGTAATGACGCAAGCCGGTTATCGCGTCTCCGTTACTGCCGAAGTAGTACAACTGATTATTGACGGTGGCATAACGATTGCGATATTGGACATGGTCTGCACCATAGTATTCGAGCTTGTGGTTACCATAGTGTCGTAAGCCAGTAATGGCATCGCCGTTGCCCCCAAAGTAATAAAGCTTATTGTTAGCAGCGGTGTAGTAACGGTTGCGGTATTGGATATGATCTGTGCCGTAAAATTCTAACTTGTTATTACCATAGTGTCGCAGTCCAGTAATGGCATCACCGTTGCCCGCAAAGTAATAAAGCTTATTTTTAGCGGCAGTGTAGTAACGGTTACGATATTGGACATGATCGTTTCCATAGTATTCGAGCTTGTTATTGCCATAGTGCCGCAGACCGGAAATGGCGTCACCATTACTCCCAAAGTAATAAAGCTTATTGTTATCAACAGTAGCATAACGGTTGCGATATTGAACATGGTCTGTACCATAGTATTCTAGTTTATTGTGGCCATAGTGTCGTAAGCCGGTAATGGCATCGCCGTTACTACCAAAGTAATATAACTGGTTATTGGCGGCAGTTAAGTAACGGTTGCGATATTGAGCGTGATCTGACCCATAGTATTCGAGCTTATTATTCCCGTAATGCCGGAAGCCAGTGATTGGTTGACCATTACTGCCATAGAAGTATAGCTTATTTCCTTCCCAGTGATATTGGTTTACAAATTCATTGAGGGTTGAGAAAGTATTGGTACCTGCGCTATCTTCGGTTAACCCGTTATAACAGATACTAACATCAATATATCCAGTATAGTCGGAGCCTGATGGTAAGAGGGCGGTGCTTGAGAATTGCCAAGCGCCGTCATCTGTATTCCAGAGGTTATTGGCAGAAGGCGTATATGGATACTGAGCTCGCCAGACGCGCGATTGCCCAACCGTTTTAATGACGGCATCACGGTATAAGTATGTGTTTGAGGTGTAAACCCCATGATTCGTATAACCAAGCGCATTCAATACAGACCAGAAAGTATTAAGGTTAGCTGTAGCATTTACTGTATATGTCTTGATATCTTCCATGTCGGCAAACAATAATACTTTTTTGGAAACGTTATTTTTAACTAGGAAGTTAGCCATATTAGTTGCTTCCTTTTGGGCGGTATCGGCCGTATTAAATGTTGCGTAGTGGTAGAAATCAACATTTAGACCGGCGGCATTAGCCATCTTGGCTTGAGCTAAGGCCACTGGATTGGTATAACCAGTGCCTTCGGTCGTTTTAATGATGACTGTTTTGACGCCAGCTGCTTTCAATTTGTTGTAGTCAGATTGTGTCATTGCACTTTGATATGATGCAACGTCGACCACGTCAACACGTGGTCTGGTGGTATCTCCAATAGTCCAGACGTCCGTTTCTGGAGTGCTTGCTGTCACCGTAGTTAAGTTAACGTCAGCTTTTTTGGTCGTGGTTGCTTGGTGCTTTACTGCATTTGAAGCAACTGATGTGGCCTTGTTGGTATTCTCGGTACTTGCTGCTGATTTGATTGCTGTGCTACTTACTTGGTTAATAGAACCAGAGGCAGCACTAGTTGTGTGAGCTGTTGCCTCATGGCTTTTGTTATTACTGGAGCTTACTTTTTGGCCCGTTTGGTTGGCGGCACTCGAAACAGCCTCGGTAGCAGCGCTTGAGGTAGCAGTTACTGCTTGACTAGTGTTTGAGTTGGCAGTTTCGCTGTCCGCTTGACTGAGGATACTCGAAGCAGCCTTGGTGGTTGTACTTGAGGTAGCGGTTGCTGCTTGACTAGTATTTAAGTTGGGTGTTGCACTATTTGGTTGGTGAGCGATATTTGAAGCAGTATTAGCGACCTTGTTAGCCGTAGTGGAAACTGTATCTGATGAAGCAGAATCATTGCTTGTTTTTGAATCAGCACTGACGGTTGTCCGTGTGACCATGTTTGCTGTTTTAGCTACAGTTACTGTGTCAGCGCGCGCAATTTGATCGTTGATGATTGCGCTACCAACAAATGCACAAAAAGTCACTCCAGCAACAAGCCACAGTTTACCTGATTTGTACAGTTTAAATCTTTTTGTTGTTTTAGCATTAATGTGGTTATGTGTTTTGAAATTCATAGTACCGTCCTTTTAGTTTTGATAAATGATAGTAATTGCGACATGGTAATGCATTGTAAAATAAATTTTATCAATCATATGATAAATTATTTATAGTTATTATAATAACATGGGTTACTACAGGTTATACTATACTCTTAGAGCGAAATTTGAAATAATTATGCGGATTGTTTGGGATAGTTATAGTATATTGGCCACGAATTATAGATTCAGACATATTTATTAATGATAAAATAAACAGCTATTAATAATGTTTTTCATAAGGGCGTTAATACTGACAATTTGTTAATTGAAAAAATATTGATAATGATGATTTATGAAATTACCGTTATTTTGGTTGTATATTCATTATAAATATTTTGAAAAGTTTGGATTGCGAAAAAAAAATTAAAAAAGTTTCAAAACGGTTTTAGGTCGTATAATATGGTAATTGGGAGAAACATTATAAATTTTTTGTTTCGGTCAAATTTGAATCATAGAATGTGAGCTTCCTATATAGATGGAAATTAATAACAATAATTTGCCATATTTAAATAATATCTTTCATACCAATAGCTTAAATTACTGATCAGTTGAGATGTTATTTTTTGTTTCAACATTTAATCAAGGGAGGAAAAGTATGTTAAAACATAAGAAGTTAAATTTAAAATATGAAATTATATCTAGTGTTTTAGTAATGCTTTTTGTTTTAAGCATATTTATGCCAGTTTATGCAGATAATTATGCAGTAGGAACCACTAGAATTAGCTTTGTGTCAAAAGAAGAGCCTCAGAGACGACCTGAATCCATCGGAAAACAACCTTCAACAATTAAACATCAAAATAATATGACTTTACCACAAACTGATGAAAATAAAGATAGTATTTATAGTTGGATTGGCTTAAATGTTATAGTAATTATTATATTTTTAAAACTTTTTTTATATTTGAAACGGTGATATAATACTAATTAATCATACTGTTAATGATTGACTATAGGATATACTGCGATTGTCATTTTAGAAAGTAGGGGGATTTATATGATTTCAAAAAAAGAATTAATTATTGCTACTGGTTTAAGTCTGGCATTGTTTACCCTTAATACACCAATGGCGGCAAATGCTGATAGTACCACGGCAACTGGTCAAGGTGATACAACAGTGACGTTTACTGCACCTACAACGGGTAGTTTGGTTTTAAATAAAGTACCTAGTTATGACTTTTCATCGCATGAATTGGCCAGCAGTTACAGTGGATTTACTGCAACTGGTTCACAAGCATATGATGTTACGGATTTGACAGGTGGAAATACGGGTTACACAATTACGGCAAATGCAAGTGTTTTGAAAAATGGTACCAATGTTTTACCGGTCAGTACGTTCACAACTACGACGGCAGATGGCACTGCCGATGCTACAACTGGGGGCAAAATTTCTGGTACCAGTGCTGCTGTGAATATTTATCAGGCTGCGAATACGGTAGCAACTGGTAATGAAAATTCAAACGGAAACCTAACCTCTGGTGCTACAGGCGCAACAATGGCTTTGGCAACAGCGAATGGCGTCAAGGCGGGAATATATAGTGGTACTATAGATTATAGTATTTCTACTAATTTGGATTAATGATGAAAAATATGAGTTGTAAGCAAGTTTCTTTGCTTAAATGTGGAAGCTTGATTATAAGAGTGTCTTTGATGGTTTTTATTGGCATGCTTGGCTTTTTCCTAGAGACAACCAAGGCTTGGGCTGATATGGGGGCTGAATTCAGTGTAACTATAAATAAAAATAGTTATCAGGCTGATAATAAGAAACCATACTTTTATTTAAAAATACCGGCCAAAACAACAACTACGTTATCTTTAAATATAATTAATCAAAGCGACCGAGTTAACAGCTATACAGTTACGGCTAATCGCGCCCTGACGAACTCAAATATGTTGATTGATTACTCTCCGACGAAGGCAACTGATGGAGCTCATTTATTAAAGAATTTAGATTTTAATAATTTTATATCACCAAAAGAGTTATCTGTTCAAGTAAAAGCGCATAGCAGTAAAACCATTAAATTAAATCTTAAAATGCCTGCAAAAAGATTTGATGGGACAGTATTAGGGGGGATTTATGTTCGTAAAAACATTGCCCAGAAAATAAAAAATGGATATACTAATCGATTTAATTATGTAACTCCCGTTTTATTGAAACAGAATAATAATAAGGTAGTTCCTTCTTTAAAATTAAGGAAGGTCAGCTTTGCTACTCGAGATTTAACTTCAACAGTTAATGTAAATTTATCAAATGTAAACAAGGCATATGTTGATGATTTAAAAACTCATGCCAAAATCTATCGTCAAAGCAAAAAAGATAAAGTTATTATTGATGATAAACAGATTAATCGCTCAGTGGCTCCTAACTCAGATTTTGTTTATCAAGTGCCTGTGTCAGGTCAAAGCTTGAAACCCGGTACTTATGTACTAGATTTTAAGGTTACATCAACAAAAGAAGCTAAGGAGTGGCACTGGGTTCGGACTTTTAAGGTGTCATCTGAAAATGCTCAAAAAGCGGCAACGGTTTCATATAAAAGAACGGGAATTCCCAATTGGATTTGGACCTTGTTAGGGGTCTTACTTTTAATATTATTAATCTTGGTCTATCTTTTGTTTAAAAAAAGGAAAAAAGATAAGGATTAGTTTTTTGGAGGGGGGAGACTATATGGTTAAACGATTCTTACTGCAATTTTGTATAGCGATGGTCAGTCTAGTTGGCTTTTGTTTTTTAAGCGTAAATTTCCAGATAGTTAAAGCGAGCATTACGGTATCGGGTAATAGCTATACTGTTACAAGTGGTGATGATTTGTTTAACTTATTGGCCAATACTTCATCATATTGGTCAAGTAGTAACACGCCGCCTGAAAATATGACAATTAAAGTTGATAATCCGGTTACTTTGCCATCAAGTAACTCAACATTGTATAGTGGATTGAAAAATGTCATCGTTGACTTTCAACAACACCAGTTTTACGTTGCTAGTCCAATAGCATCAAGGATTTTAGTCCCTAAGACAAGTAGTGCGCAGTTAACATTGTCTAATGTTAACAACACCAGCAACAGTACTAGCAATACCGTTAGTAATGTTCCAAGGCCGTCGGGTGATGGAGTAGGAAGTTATTATTATAATACTTATTTTGGAATGTTATTTTCGGCTGATTTTGGTTTGTCGTTGGGAACAACTAATTGTTCGGCGCAAATAACGTACAATAATGTTGTTTATAATATGCCTAACAGTGTTGACTATAGTCAACCGTTGACTACCTATTTTGTTCCAATAAATTTCACTGGGACTAATACGATTAATACCTCTGTTGGTGGCCAACAGTTAGGAGAAATTCCAAATATTAAAGTAAGTTCCGGAACCACCACATTAAATGGTGGTAATGGATCCGCAAAGTTCGATGGTGCGATGATTTATCCATACTATAATAATTTAAACGGCAAAAGTTTTCCCATTGAGATTTCATCGGGCGCTACTCTTGATTTAAAAAACAAAGATACCAGAGTTCCCATGTTCGCATTTATAGGCACAAATAACGCGGTGACCATTGATAATAATGGAACATTGAACATAACTTCTACTAGTACAAATTCTCCTACAACTTTATTTGGTTCAGGAACAAATGGTGTAACTTTCAATTCTAATGATGGTTCAAAAACTAATATAAAAACGGGTTCTGCTGCTTTTAGTTCAAAAATGAGCACAGTGAAATTGGTTGGAAATTTTGCAAATACTTCTAGTACAGTAATTGCTTCAACTGATTCTTCGCCATTATATAATTCGAGTTCATGGGGGAACAATAGCTTGATAACTGTGAACGCCGGAGCAAAATTAGCAACTTATAGTGGTGGTGATAACAGTGGGGGATTAACTAATAAGGGCGGTACAATTCCATTTAATTTTGTGGGTGGTAGTACTTCGCAAGGTTATACATCTACTGACGTTCCATCTGATGCTGATAGCTATCTGGCATTAACACCTAATGATTCTATTTTTAATACTTCTGGGAGTATTGTGGATTCGGATAAGCTAACGGCTATAACGGATAAAGCAATGCTTATTTCATCGCAGTTAATAGGAACGGAACTTGGTAGTGGAACATATACTTGGGACTATGGGCTTGATAAATTGGCAAGTAGTAGCCAGTATTTATCAAGAACTTCTGGCGATGTTGTAAACTTTCGGGTGATCGATACCCGCGCAGCTAAACCTAATTTTTCGATCATGGCTTCGTATACTGAAAAACAATTAAGACAACCATTTACAATGTGGTTTAAGAACGGGTCAACTGAAACTCAGCTATCAACTAATGCACAAACGATTTTGTCTAGTAACACTATGTCGGTTAATAATAGTGTCTATACTGCTACTTTTGATTCTGATTCTGGTTTATTGATTAAGGCAAATAATAAAGCTAAATCTGGAAGCTTTAGTGGGGTAGTAGACTGGACCCTAAGTAATGGTTTATAAATCTTTTTGCTAAGCATTTATGTCAGTTGAACTGAGCACACCAGTGAAATCTGGTAAATCGATTGAACCAATTACATCGGTGGCACTGGGGAAACCGTTTAGGTCAAGCATATCATTGAAGTCAGGTAAACCCAGTAAACTGACATTTTTAGATGAAGATAAGTTGTATAGGAAATCGACTGCGAATCAATATGTGTGTCACAAGTTACCTCAAATTGATGAAACTAATCAGCAAGGATTATCGATAAGTAGAATATTGAAATTGGCTGTCAGTGGCATATTGTGAGTTCTTGGAATACGGAAACACCAGGATTAAGATTAGGTGGGGCTATGTTAGAAGATATAGACATAAAATTTCAACTTGAAATTTAAGAAAAATTATTAAAAACACGACGTCATATCGATCAATTGTTGACACTGGAGTTAACTGAAACAATCTGATCTATGAGAGAGTGGGAGTTACTGATGTATGTTGGTCAACTTCAGAAGACTAATATAAGTAAACTAGCAAGTCTATCGAGAACACAAAAAACATTAGTATCCAAAAACATTTGGCAATCAAAAAAATCGGCGACAGCTCAGTTTTTCAATGACAATAGAAGGTCAAAAACAAATAAGGACGATTGAAAGACAAGTTTCCCGCAATTTAAAGAATCCACAATTAAGAAGTTGTGACTAAATTTTTTAACAAAAACTGGAGTGTGAAAATTTGTGAATTTTCGCACTCCAGTTTTTGTTAAAAATGTGTAAGCACTTAATAAGATGGGGTCTATGATATTTGGTGTTGATGGATAAAATCGGTTCTATAATATCTGTTGTTGGTAATTAAGTGAAAACTTGATTACTGGCAGCAGATATTTTTGTATGTATTTTAAT